>CAXFAS010000006.1:0-83676 GCA_964001175.1 uncultured euryarchaeote | reverse complement strand
TGGCCTGAAGGTGTTAAAGTTGCATGAGCGATTAAATCGAGATTGAAGAAAACCTGTTAATACAGTTACTGGGATTTTTCTTCGCGACTTCAATTTACTCATCACAACTTCCTCAACATGTCCTAAATAAGTAGTTATTTAAGGTAAACTAATATTTTTTTAGATAAATAATATTAATTTTAAAAATTCAAAAAGCAAAATCTAAACAAGTATACGGATTGATAATAACATATTGACCGATGGAGCAAAAGATGGAGCAATCCCATACAAGAACAGCAAAGATATTTCATTGGTCTTTTATTGTTCTTTATGTATATGGTATATTCAAACAAGTAAATGAGTTAGAAGAGCTTGAAGATAGAGGTCTTCTAATTTTTGAAATTATTTTTGCTAGCCTTTTTCTAATTATAGTAATCTCACGCTATTCTTACATGAGACGTTTCAAGACTTTCTTAGGTGCGAAAGAGCCAGTTCATGTCGTTCATTACTATTTTGCTCGTTCCGTCCACAAAGCGATGTATGCTTGTTTCATTCTTCTTCCTTTAACAGGGCTGATGATTGCTGGTTTGTATACTCAAGGATATACTGTAAACGCAACACCAGATGAAGAGCAAACCATAATGGATGTTGTTTTAGATTTGCATGGATTTATAGCCGATCTCAGTTATATGTTGATCATAGTTCATATTGCGGCCGCAATATATTCACGGCTCAAAGGGGAAGGGGTTTGGTCTTCAATGGTCCCAATACTGAAGGAAAATAAGCCAACTGACAATAAAATAATTAAAAAAATATCTTCCATCGAAGAGAAAGTTTACGATAAAGTTCAAACCTTTTTTTCATCAAATAAAAAATAATCTTAGATTTAGTTAATGTTTAGCAAATAGGAACGATGACACCTTATCGCCCCGTAATTGAGTATTGAACCAATATAGCACTGGTTGTAGTTGAACACACCAATCTTGTTTAAGGTAAGAAGGAGAACGGTCTTATGTTAGGGAAGGGAATTATCATTAATTTTCCAATACCAATCGGAGAACATAAAGATGAATAATTTTGAAGCCCTGGGCTTGTCCAAAAAACTTCTAGAAGCAATTGAGTCGGAAGGATATACAACTCCAACGCCAGTCCAAGAACAATCTATTCCTCCCCTGCTAGCAGGAAGGGATGTATTAGGCGTTGCACAAACAGGTACTGGTAAAACTGCAGCATTTGCATTACCTGTATTACAGATTATGAGTCGAACTAAAACACAAGGAAAAAGGCATATTAAAGCATTAATTCTCTCTCCAACCCGAGAGTTGGCAGCACAAATTGGTGAACGCTTTTCTGTGTATGGGGAAAACTTAGACATCAGACATAAGGTCATATTCGGTGGAGTAAATCAAAATCCACAAGTAAGAGCGTTGCAAAAAGGAATAGATGTTTTAGTTGCAACGCCTGGAAGATTACTTGATTTGATCAATCAAGGTCATATCGATATAACAAGAGTCGAGTTTTTCGTATTAGATGAGGCTGATAGAATGCTAGATATGGGATTTATTAGAGATATTAAAAAAGTTCTAAAATTGCTTCCTAGGCGACGTCAAAATCTTTTATTCAGCGCAACTATGCCTAAATCTATTGCTGATTTAGCAGGCTCTTTTCTTCACAATGCAATTATGATTGACGTCAGTCCAAAAGAAATAACAGTAGATAGAATCAAACAGAAAATTATGTTTGTCCGTAAGGCTGACAAACGAAGGTTGCTGGTAAATCTAATCAAAGAAGAAAAAGTGAGATGTGGAATTGTATTCACACGAACTAAGCATGGTGCAAATAGGCTGGTAAAACAACTTGATCAAAGTAGAATTAATGCTGCAGCAATACATGGAAATAAGAGCCAAGGGGCAAGAACAAAAGCCTTAGCAGGGTTCAAGAATGGGAGTATTGCAATTTTAGTGGCTACCGATATTGCTAGTCGTGGTATTGATGTCGATGGGATAACTCATGTTTTCAATTATGATTTACCCAATGAACCCGAGAGCTACGTACATAGAATTGGACGAACCGCTAGAGCAGGTCGTTCAGGAATTGCGTACGGTTTTTGTGATGAGTCTGAATCTGGTTATTTAGTCGGAATACAGCAATTGATCGGGCATGAAATTGATACAGATATAGGTCATGAGTTTCATTTCTCAGGCGCTATACCTAAGCCGGATCAAAAGCCTGGTAAAATCAAACAGAAGAAATCTTCAAGCAGGAAACCAAACAACAGAAATAAAAATAAAAACAAAACTAATAAGAATAATAAAAGTGATTCTAAAACAAAATCAAATAGATCTGATAGTCGCCCTAAAAGAAATAATAATCAAAAGTCACGCTCAAATAATAACCGTTCTAGAAGAAATCGAACTCGAGATTCTAATAATCGATAATTGATTAACAACAATCTTCATCACGCATTGGAGCACTAATGAAAGATACTTTGTCAACATTATGAGTATCTTGAAGTCGCATGTACTCGTTACGAACATGTTCTGCGGTTCCTTTTACGTGAACAACGTCTACACTTGAATGACAAGAATGTCCTAATCTGCTACTATGATGATAAGCAGCAACTTCGATTTTTCCTGTACGACTTACCATCAGTTTTTGTTCGACTCCATGCTGATAATAAACTACTAAATGGCCTTCTACAGTTAGGTTATCGGCCATATTCATCAATTCACCTTTTTGTTGTATTTCAGCAAAAAATAATGCTGCATCTCGGAGAAACCTACTTCTATTTTTATACCCGGATTTTTCGATTAAATTATCCAAATCATTGGCGAATTCAGAATCTACACTCAAAGATATAATTCGGCTCATAGTGCTCCCACTATCAAACTTGTAATAATAATTTTCATTTAGTTAATTATTAACATTGATTAAATAGTTAATAGAATTGGCCAGCCCATGAAGAGTAATTGGCATAGGGCCCTTTTAGCAAGTTTATTGATGATTTTTTCAGGTTTAGCAGGTTGTCTTGAAGCAGATTCAATCGTAGAAGAATCATCTGATGATAATGATTCGGAAATAATTTCCGATACTACAAATAATACAACTGGTAATGTTACAGTTATTCCTGATTATGGAACAATAATGACTTCTACATACCACGTTGCACAACTTGTTTCTGCTATAGTTGGACCCACCGCTACAGTTGAAATGATGAGTACATCTAATATTCCTGCTCACGACTATAAACCTTCTATCCAAGATACTGTTAGACTTGCTAACAGTGACGTCTTTTTCTACCACGGCTTGAATCTTGAGCCATGGGTTGAGGGTACACTATCCACATTAGGAAGTGATGCTCCACCTGCATATGCAACACACACCATGCCAACCGGAGAAGTTACTCCTGATTACCAATCTCTGTTGGTAAGTGACCTATGTGAACAACTCGCTGAAGGAGATAGAGAATCTAATACCCTCATTGCATATGAGAACCTAGCATCTCAACTAGAGATTCACTTGGAAAAGGGTGTTCAAAGTTTAACTTTCCCTGGTGCTGATGCTGCATATCTTCAAGGTCATGATCACGATGACCATGACGAGCACGATGACCATGATGAACACGATGAAGAGCACCATGGACTAGCAATATTATTCCCTGATAACACTACTATGACCTTTGAAATGGACCATGATGACCTACCAGAAAATTCATCTGGATGGAACCTAACAACAATGGTGATGGATACCAACAGTATTAGTTACACCAGTACCTTTGACTCTCAATATGGAAATTATGTCACCGGAATTAGTGGATTTGAAGCCCCATCCGATGGCTCATGGTATTGGACACTTTACGTATGGAACGAAACTGGTGAAACTTGGGACATGAGCAACATGGGAATTGATAGTGTAATGATTGAAGAAGTAGAGCACATTGCTTTTGCACCATCTACTTCCGATGTTTCGCTAATACCAGTCGCAGAAGATGACCATGACGAACACGATGACCACACTGGACATGACGACCATGACGACCATGGAGCTCACGACGAGCAGGCGCATGCCGAACCAGAAAAGGTAATTGAAAACCCTGCAGGATGCCCATCAGATACAGTAATAGCTGTATTCCATCTTGAAGAAGGTGTACACATAGTAGAATTTGAGACCAATTCAACCGATATCACTAACTTTGAAGTCGCTGCTCTTCCAATGCTTGGAGGACACGCTCATCATGATCATCACGGACACGGTGACCACGGTGATGACCTTGATGACCATGGAGATGAAGGTCATGACGACCACGATGATCATGATGACCATGGAGATGAAGGCCATGACGACCATGTTGAATATCCTATTTGTCACAATGCAGAATCCCATGAAAATATGGAAGGTACCAATCAATCTGATTGTGAAACTGCTGGAAACTTATGGATGGAAGGTGCACCAAATGATGGTACACTTGGTTTCCTAACAATTCATGTTGAGAATGAGGGAGACTATGGTTTCGCACTACCATCCTACATTACAGCGCACATCCTAATGGGTGAAGGAGGTCACGACGACCACGCTGGACATGACGACCATGATGACCATGGAGATGAGGAATCTGAAATCGTAGCAGACGAGGATGAAGAAGAATTCGAATATGACCCGCACAGCTGGTTAGACCCTGTTGCATTC
Source organism: uncultured euryarchaeote (assembly GCA_964001175.1). Lineage (GTDB taxonomy): Archaea > Thermoplasmatota > Poseidoniia > Poseidoniales > Poseidoniaceae > MGIIa-L1. The sequence continues at coordinate 79,011 of CAXFAS010000006.1, read as the reverse complement.
AAGTCTCAGGCAAACCTAGTGCTTAATGCACTAATCGAGCAGTTCCCTGAAGGAAATGAAACATTTACCGCAAATGCACAAGAATTCATGCTTGAATTAGATAGAATACACTTAGGCTACAGTAATGCCTTTGGAGAATCTGGCACCTGTACTACAAACACTGTTGCTGCTAACCACAATGCTTACTCATACCTAACTGTAAGATATGGAATTGAATTCGTAACTGTACATGGATTAGACCCTGAAGGAGAACCTTCAGTTGCTGATATCACTGAAGTAATCGAAAAGATCAATGAAGACGAAATAGCTGTTCTATATATTGAAGAATACACCTTGAGAAGTGCAGTAGACAGTATTGTCGCTTCCACTGGAGTTGAAGTTCTTTACTTGTACACAATGGAGATGTCTCCTACTGATGAAAGTGACAGTTATCTAACAATGATGAATAAGAATCTTGAAAATCTGAAAACTGGTATGGGATGTACTGCTTGAGATAATAAATATCACAAGACATTTATGTCAACCTAAATGAGGTTGGTATTATGGATACAGTGCAGTCAGTGTCAATTGGAAATTGTGGAGAAGAAATTCTCAACGTCTCTAATTTGTCTGTATTCCGTTCAGGAAGCAAAGTAATTGATGAAATAAATTTGTCAATCGCTTGCGGAGAATTTGTAGGAATCGTTGGACCTAATGGTGGTGGGAAAAGTACCTTGATTCTAACGATTCTTGGAATCCTAAAACCTAAATCAGGAACTGTAAGAATATACAATCAGTTACCACTTTCAAAAGGAGTTACTGGAAAGGTTGGATGGGTCCCTCAAACCGCCTCCAAATTACCAACAAATGTACACATTACAGTCAAAGAATTCATCACTTTAGGAACGCTTAATGCAAAATCTTTTTTCCTCCCTTTGAAAAAAGAAAGATTAAAAGTTAAAAAAATAATTGAAATAGTTGGGCTTGAAGAGTATACAAATACTAGAATTACCCATTTATCAGGAGGACAAAGACAACGTGCTGCTATAGGCAAGGCTTTGGCTTCTAATGCTGATTTGATTTTAATGGATGAACCTATGGTAGGCGTAGACCGTGAATCTAGAAATTCAATAATGAAATTATTAGATGGTTTATGCCATGAACAGAACAAGACAATAGTGATGATATCTCATGATTTAACCAGTATAAAGCAAACGGTACATCGAATGATTTACCTTGAAGAGAAAATAAGATTTGATGGCTCCACTATAGATTTCCCAGGACTTTCAAAACTTGCCAAATTGAGAGGCATTGAACCAACTCATCAAGAAACTGATTTTTGGGAAACTAAAGATTCTGAAAATAAAGATACTATAATCCTCGTTCCTGGAAAGGATGGTGAAGAATAATGGGTCTTGGGCAAGAACTTTTCGAATGGCTTAGTCCGATTTTGAAAGAATTTGGCGAGGCTTATCCAGGGTTTTTACCAGGAGAATTCTTTCCATCTTATTTCCTTTATGAGTACTTTCACCGACCTTTAATCGCTTCAATAATTGTTGCCATAGTAGCAGGTTTTCTTGGTACTTTCTTGTTGATTAGGAATCTCGCTTTAATCGGAGATGGATTAGCGCATGTATCATTTGGAGCAATAGCCATAGGACTGATTTTTGGTGGTATAGGACCTCTATTGTATGCCTTGGTTTTTTGTACAGTAGCAGCCGTTTTAATCGATGAATTACAGGCACGTGGAATATTAGAAGGTGATGCGGCAATTGCTATTTTCATGACAGGTATGCTTGGTTTAGGTTTGGTAATAATGCGTATCTGGGGAGGTACTGCATCAGGAATTGTTGATGGATATTTATACGGCGACTTATTGTTGGTTGATCCAAAAAGTTTCGACATCATTGTAACAATATGTGTCATAGGATACTTATCAATGCTGTTTCTATACCATAGTTTACTCTCAATATCTATCGACCCCATTGCTGCAAAGGTACAAGGTTTACCAGTTCGAGCCATAAGACTATATTTTAGTATAATTACTGCAGCAATTGTAGTAAGTATGGTACAAATTGTTGGTGTACTACTGGTTACTGCGTTAATTGTTGCACCTGCTGCTACTGCACAATTAATCGGGAAAAGTTTCCGTTCGTGCGTCATTCTTTCCCAAATTATAGGAGTGATTACTGTAATTATTGGACTATACTTTTCTGCAGAATATGACACAGGCAGTGGTTCAATGATTGCATTAGTTTCTGCTTCGATTTTTGCATTAATACTAATTATTAAGACAATGAAAAATATTATTGTTAAGCCGAATTAAAATTAAATAAGACTTAATTTGATTGTAACTTTTCCCAAAAATTAGTTAATTCAATATCTTGATAATCGTTTTCATCCTTGTGAATAATAATTAATTCAATAAGATCATTTGTCGGAAAAATCGAATTTCCATTTTGATTAAAGAAGTTTTGACAGGAAATCATAAGTTGTTCTAGACAAGCTTTCCCATGTGATATTGTGATAATTTTTCTACATTTGAATGGTTTCATTTTAGGAAATAATTCCATGTAAGGTTGTTTAATTGATTGTTCAATTAGGAGTTTAGTTAAATCCGGAGTAGAATTATTGCCTGACCAAATTAGCCCTTTTATTTCAGTATAATTCCAGAGCTTTCCTGATTGAACAACCGTTGCCTGATTTTTCCACCATGGACATCTAGAAATTATTCTTTGTTGAAGATTATTTCTAACAGCAATTGCTGCATCTTCACTGTAAAGACTTGGTGCTAATTCAATTATATCTCCATGAATAAGTGTTAATTTGAACTTATTCTGTTTCATCAAATAACTCCTTTTTTTGATATCTTGGAACAGCAAATCTGGATTTTTTTCAAGCCATTTTAGATAATCCAAATAAGAATCTCTAGGCCATGCCTTAATTGGAGGAATAGGATGTAAGTATGGCTCATCTAAATCCATGTAAACATCTCTCCACGTCTTATGCCAATCATCCCAAGTTACTGCTAAGTGATGTATTGATTCTTGTTGCTCGTTCTCAATCATTGTATTAATTTGAGAGTGGGTCAATGCCATTTCAGGAATTGAATTCCAAAACCACTGCTTTATTTCTTCAAACCAATTTTTATCACCCAATTCTCCTTTGGAATCATGAAAAACTTTGATTACATTTGCACTAAAAGTCTTGACTTCATCGTTCAAGTCATAACCTAGCCACTCAATCTGACAATTAAATTCAATCTCTGAATTTTCAGTGATTCTTGTTCTTTGCTTAGGAAAATTAAACCAATGTTCAATATGTTCATGTTTATTATCGACTATAATTAATCCACCATCCCTAATCTTGTGGATATAATTGGAAATCATTTCACAAAAAGAATTGTCACCTTTTTCTATAAACCTCTCTAACCAAGAAAACCAATCGACATATAGTATATCAATAGGGGGAGAATTACTAAGATATTCATATGCCTCTCCAATAACGTGCATTTGCCAATGTGGGTTTGACAATGATGATTTTCTAAAGATTGCATCTCCATTTGAAGAATCTGGCAGTCTATGATATTTTGAAAAGTTAGCAACATCAACTGCAAATGGGTATGAACTCGGATAACAATCTCCATAATCAACTAATATTTGCATAAATGGATGATTAGTATCTTCAAATAAACTCATACTAGAATGATAGTATCTACCTGCAGCCGGATGACAGAATACCAATGGCCTGTTTAAATCAACATTAATCGGCAACCCTATGCCGATCTCAGTACCATAGTTAACGCAATTTCCAAAGCCAAAATAGGTATCGCTTTTTCTAATGCTAGCCGACATCATAAACACCTCGGATGACCTAAGGGGACTACTCTAAATATTCTCTTAGTTTGTCTTTCTAGCCTAGAATAATTCTGTGCTTTTACCAATCCTCCAAAGTTTTTCGATTTGGCTGTATCATAGATTTGATCTCTGTACATGGTTACGATATGTGCTGTGCAGAGTTTTCCATTTTCATCAGGGTCACTTGGTGGATTTGAAGAATAGAATGATAAAAGGAATAAATCATCATGAGAAATTAATTCATCTATGTAGTATCCAATTCTCCTCAAATCAACATTACAATAAGCAAGTTGCATACCAAATGGTTTCAGTGCATCGGACCATGTTTGGGGTGACTGAGAATTTGTTCTTTTCTTGAAATAATCCACTGTCACATCTGCACCTGTACTTCTTGCAATCATTGTCAAAGTTGTAGCAACACATGAAGGACCCATTTGCTGAATATGGTTTAGTTTCAAATTCTTGAAGAAATTTTCATTATCACTATTCTGGCCACCCCAAATTGGAGCGTTTGAATCTGGTTTCCAATTCATAATCATGACCATTCCTCCTCAAATTTCTTAGAAAAAATGGCTTGTTCAACTGCTGAAACTATTTCTTCATCATCTTTACAATCTAAACACTCTTCGATTTCTTGAAAATGTTTAATTCTAAATTTATTCACTTCGATTTGTGTTTCTACAAATTGCTTTATCATTTCATACATTTCATTCATTCTTTTTTCCTCTTTCTTGTTTTTCTTATCTTGTTCTCTTTTTTTCATTTTTTCACCTCACATGTAATAATAATCCTCAGGCCTTCCCGAAGGATATTCTCTTTCTATTCTCTGAATATATTCCGCTGTAGATTCTGCTTCTTCATATTGAATAATCCATATTTGAAAATCATCAATACACAAATGGATTGCTGAAAGCATAGTTGATGGGAAAGTATCCCCTATTCCAGTTACGCAAAAACTACTATCTGGAGTATGAATTGTCCTCTTTCCTCCATGATTAGGGATATACTCTGGACAAGTCCACCAAGGACCTAGGGAATGGCCGATTTGGTGTTCAAATGCATATAATTCTCTTTTTCTAACATTCGGATTAAGCTTTACTTTACTAGATTCCATCCTTGACTTATGTTCGGCAAATGTACCTGGAGTACCCCAGCAATTATTTTCTAAACAAAAATCAAATGCAAATTTATTACCATTTCTACCATTTATTGAAATTGTGTAATCATCTATGGAAATATCTTCATTTTCATAAATCATTTGTGCAAGCGCTAGCCAGTGTTCTCTTTCTGCAATTACTTGTGGCTTATCGCTTTCTAAATCCTCAAAATGTAGCGAATCTTTCATAGATGTCAAACAAAATTCCCATTCTGGCCAGTTATCCCATGGTTTTTTCTCAGCGATATTATGTTGATTATAGGCAGCGAAAATTCCAAAGAATTCTTCAGGCTTATCTAAATCAGTGTCATAATTTATCAAATCTTCAGGCGATTTGTATCCATTATTTTCAAACCATTGTAGATTTATTTCTTCATTATTTTTTATTTTTTTATTTTCTTTTTCTTCTTTCATTATTATTCCTCCTAATTTGGCAGGGGCGCCGGGAGTCGAACCCGGATCTGCAGAGTCGCATTCTACTATGCTGTCCATTACACCACGCCCCTATTTCTGAAGACGAAGGTACTCGGATTCGAACCGAGGTCCAAGGATTCGAAATCCTTGATGCTATCCGCTACACCATACCTTCATACTTCAATATGCAAAGAAACAAAACATCTATGAAAATCAAAGATGCATTGTTTACAATGCAAAACGTACCGATCACATCATCTGCGATGACGGAGGGCCCGAATCAACGAAATTGTCATGTCGAATCTTGTTGCCCTCATATTACTCACCTTTCCGGTACAGGCTACCATAATGTGGCTACCGTAAAAAAACTTTCGGTCAAAAAGCCCTAAAACAGAGTTTTTTCAACATAATTTGGCGGTAGCTAAAAGAAAAATAACATTTTATCTTTGATTATTTTACTTCAACCATAGGTCTACTTGCCCCGCATACAGGACATAACTGGTCATCGCTATCACCATAATCATGCTTACATGCAGGACACGTTGAAGCAAGTTCTAACTTGCCCATACTTTCTACACCTTCTCCTTGTAATGAGAGGTATCCGCTATCGATATTTCCAATCATATACTTCCCTGCTCCACCTATTCTAAGTAGAACATCTGGAGGCAAAGTAACTGTACCTGTATCATCGATAATAAGTTCTCTTCCTTCTGATAAGTCTTCAACATCAACTCCTTCTCCATGTTCAGCAACAAATCTTCCATCTCTAAGTTCAAGAGAGCGATTAGCAAATGCTGCAACTTCTTTTGAGTGAGTAACTATTAGGAATGAGACACCATCATTTTCATGCAAGTCCTTGAACAGAGCAAGAACCTCTCGACTAGTTACAGGATCTAAAGCCCCTGTTGGTTCGTCTGCTAGAATTAATCTAGGATTTGTAATCAATGCCCTAGCAATAGCTACTCTTTGCTGCTCTCCACCGCTTAATTTCATCGGCAAAGCCTTTGCACGATGTAAAATACCGAGTTTATCTAACATCTCATCAGCTAATTTCAATGCTTTTCTTGATGAGACTCCTTGATGTCTTAGTGGTTGAGCGACATTATCTCTTGCATTCATATTCGGAAGTAAATTTCCTTCTTGGAAAATAAATGAAACTGTCTTCTGTCTGAGATGAACCAGTTCTGGGCCGCTTAATCGAGTCATGTTTTTTCCAGCAAGGAAAACTGACCCTGCGCTCGCCTTCATCAATCCGCCAAGGCACTTCATGAGAGTTGATTTTCCTGAGCCAGATGGCCCTACAACAGCAATTGCCTCACCTTGTTTCACATCGATGTGAAGACCTCGAAGAGCAACAACGTTTCCATCTTCGGCCTTAGATTCATAGACATGATACAATGCTTGTGCTTTTAGAATACTATCAACCATTATTACTCCCCCTTCAAGACCATTGCTAGGTCTGACTTTAACGCTCTACGTGTGGTGACAAGTAGCGCCATTACCACGGCAGCAAAAACAGAAAGTGAAACAAAACCAAGTTGCAGCCAAGGATAAACTAACTCTCTCCGTATACTTGTAGATGTACCACCAAATATTCCAAAGATAAATCCAAACACATCAAAGAATCCATTGAAAGAAAATGCTAGACCAATTCCAAGAATCAAACCTAGAACCATGGAGACCATAACAATAGATAAAATCTCAAACAGTACTAATCGTAAAATTTGGTTTGGACTGGCTCCAATTGCTTGAAGAACTGCTAATTCTTTCTTCCTTTGGTTGAGTACCAATGATAAGAATACGAAACTAGAAGCAACTGCGGCTATACTAGCAACTACGAATTGTAATGATAGAAGTCCTGGTGTTCCAAAAATCAATCCTCCATTTCGTTCCACTGTTTTATGTTGGCTCGCCCAATCAACTACTCCAGCAACTCTAGAGTCTGCTTCGATATTAGATCCGAGAGTTTCTAAGTCTTCACCTTCAACTCCTTGAACCTTGAATATCCATATAGTAGAATTATGGCTTGATGTTCTATTCTCACCAACTAAACTTCTCCATGAAGATTCACCAATTATCAACTCACTATCTATCGTTGTATCAGGAATTCCCGGAATATAGTTGTGAAGACCCATATATTCTAGTGTGATATTATGAGGTGTTACTATGAATTCAACTTGTACTCCTGCAGCAAAAATTGGTGCTGCTAATGGAGTAGGAATAAACGAACCTCCTGAAGCACATCCAGTATCATTAGCCATACTTTCATCTGGACAGGTTGCATTACCAAGAATTGCTTGTGAGAAGTCTACTTCACCGAATAATCCAGCCATATTTGCACCACTAAGATTTGCTTGAACCATGGACCCTTCTGAAAGTTCAACAATAATTGTGTTTACTAAATTAGTATCTTGAAGATTAGCATTATCTAAATTAGTATCTACTAATATCGACTCACTGAGGTTTGAACCTTGAAGATTTGTTCCAGATAAATTTGCACCACTGAAGTCTAGACGGCTGAGATTTCTATAACTCAAATCTTGTCCTGAAAAGTCAACACCACTTAGGTCTAGATTCATCAATTCTGAGTATTCTATGAATAGTTCAAATGGATCGAGATCATCTGTACTATCAATAAACCTGAATGAAATCTCATCCCAAGTAAATTCTAATCTCTCAAATTGATCATCGCCATCTTCCAAGAGAACGTCATCTAAATTGCCATCTTTACCGCTATCTGAACCTGCAATTTTCAAAGTATAAGCCGAGTCTTGACCTGCAGTAAAACCAAGGTTAGAATATGCATCTAAAGCATCTGAAACATCCGTTCCCGGGATAGATTGTTCGTTCCACTTCAAAACTTCATCACTATCGTCAAGTATAACCCAAGTACGTAGAGTATCACCACCATCTGATGGTTTTAACAAAATACTTGGGACTGTCGTAGCGACCGCAGTGGCACTACCATCGTATATCTCATTAAAGATAGAAAGTGCTTGTGACTGGTTTTGAGGATTTTCAAAAGTAACTTGAACATCTGAACCAACAGTGGCATCTACAGTTCTTTCATCGACAAGAGTTCCAGTATATCCTTGTACTGCGGCCAAAGTTACAATTGAAAGTGTCAATAACATAATTACTGCTAATCGATTGACTGATTCAGTTGAACCTGAACCTTTCAAACCTCTCTTAACATCTTTCAAAAGTGGTGAACGTCCGAATAATAATTGCATTATTTGAGGTCCTTTTGCTCCAATTCGTCCTAGCAGTAATGCCCCTCCAATCCAAAGTAGGAATGGTCCAAAAATACCAAGAAGACCTTCAAAGAAGAAATTCGAGACTATTCCATCTTCACTACCATTCATTTCTAGCCAAGTATCTATGACTGAAATCAATCCAAAAATGAAACATAACCAATGAAGCCATCTCTTTGGTTCAGCGGCTTGCATTGTACTTTTTACTCCCTCTTCGATTTCTAATTCAATGAATTTCTGTGAACGCTTCCTCCCGAAAAGAATCGCAAGACCAAGCGTAGAAAGTGCAGTAAATATTGTAGAACCTAAACTTAGTGCAGGATCAATATCATATTCTCCAGTCCTAAATTCCATGAATCCAACTGCTGAAAGAACAATAGGTACAGAAAACATTGCTAAAAGATAACCTGCAATCCAAGCAACTGAGGAAAATACAGCTAATTCTAACAGAACCATCCCTTGAAGCCCAGCGCTGTCAGCACCAATAACTCGATGAATACTAATCTCTTTACGACGTTGCTCAAGTGAGAGTATCAACCCATAAACAAGGACTGCCAAGGACATTACAACAATTGGCACCATGATTATATAATCAAAAGTTTGAATCAAACCAAGGAAAATATTGAGGAAAGTAATGGTTCCTCCAACGATATCAGTATAAAATAATTCTACTCCTTCTGAAGTATAGTTGTCATCCATAATATCGCTCTTCAACACATTAAGCCAATCTTGGGCATCTGCAGTTGATGAGGTTGGCAACTGACTTCTATCGATTGTAACTCCAAGATACATGTGGTCATAATCCATCAAAGTCGCTCTCTGGCTTTCATCAAGAGCGGTCCAAGTAGTAAATATTGGATTTGGCGCGAGAGTAGGATTTCCTAAATCCCATGGTTGATAGATTCCTACAACAGTCATATTTGTCATAATAATCGATTGACGACAGTATATTTTCCCATTTGGAGATGCTGAAGCCACACCAGAACATGATTCAACTAATTCTACTCCACCAGAATCGAAGAATTCGCTATCGACTACGTAAACAAATTCTACAGTTTCTAACACATCTCCGACTTCAGCCTTCGCTTGCGAAGCAATATTAGATGGTAAAATTACACCTCTTTGTGAAGACATGTTTTCAGGCGTTGGCCATTCTCCTTGCCCTTGAATGATTCTTTCTCCATATCTGCTGGCTAATTCTCCATCGAAAGCCTCTGGACCCATTAATCGAATTGAACGCATGTCAGAAATCGGTGGTCCACCGTCATCGAGCTCAACATATTGGAAAGTCACATTGAGCCAATATGGATTTTGATCATCGGTTATAGCCCTCATTTCAAGCGGTTGAGCAAAGACGAAATCTTCATTGAAAAATCCACCACTATGGATTCCTTGTCGTCCAAAAATTAGAGCACAATCACTCAACTCCTCAGAATACGTTTCCATTAATTCTGAACAAACATTCTGCATTGTGGTAGTATTATTTGACCAGCCAGAAGCCCCTTCAACCGGTTCGCGTGCATATTCAATCTTAGCATCTATTGGCTCGCCGCTAAGTGATTCATCGAAGAAAATCTGAGAAAGTCCAACTCCATATGAAAGTACAGTTGTGATTACTAAAGAAGCAAGGAAAACTCCTGCAACAACGGCTAGTCCTCTTTCTCTTCCTCGCCAAGCACTCTGTGAGGCAAGTCTGATATTTTCTGGAGCATCACGAACTCTTCTACGCCACCTTTCGATGAAATTTATTTTAGGAACTTCTTCAACAGTGAATGCATCAAAAGTTTCCTCTGTAGATTTAGAACTCACTCTTCTTCACCTTCTGTTTCATCAATGCCCCAAGCACTTCTTATGTCAGATGCTTTTGTTTTTCCATCGGTCAATAGTAGCATTCTGTCTGCATTTGAAGCAAGCTCTGGGTCGTGGGTTACCATAAGAATAGATATCGGATTTTCTTCATCATGGCATAAATCTTTGAATAATTGCAATACCTCTTTTCCACTGGCTATATCTAGGTTACCGGTTGGTTCATCAGCAAGAAGTAATGGACGATTTCCGGCAATAGCCCTAGCGATTGCGACTCTTTGCTGCTGACCTCCAGATAATTGCTCAGGAATATGATGCATTCTATCTCCTAAGCCAACTCTTTCCAATGCTTCCGCTGCTCTAACCTCTGCTTCTTTAGATTCTGTTCCCGATAACTCTAGAGCCATCGCTACATTATCCAATGCGGAAAGATGATTCAATAAATGGAAATCTTGGAAAATCCAACCAACTAATTCTCGACGGATATCGACAACATTTGAAGGACCTTTTAGGCCATAATCTCTGGATTTCAGAGTGATTTTTCCGCCATCGCCAGGCAATAAGCCACCGATTATGTTGAGAAGTGTAGACTTACCGCAACCTGATGGTCCCATCAAGGCGACAAGTTCGCCAGTCTTCATTTTCATATCTATTCCTTTTAGAACTTGGAGTTTATTTGACCCCATGCCAAATGTTTTGGTAAGTTGTTCGATTTCCAGCATGATATCCACTAATAAGCAGCATCATTAGGTTTTCATATATATATGAATGTTTCAAGATGTCATCTAAGGGCTCTTTTCATTCTTCTATGAAACAATGGTGGAATGAGTGCTGTCCAGAACATTATGTAGTATCCATTTGGCAGTTGAGGGGACTCGTCGTGCACAGATAAGTCATGATAAGGTGTACTAGATCTTAGGTGATGCGAAGGATGTAAAGGCAATTCCATTAAAGTCCATCTAGACCATCGATGTCTACTTTCCCAAGCATGAGATGCATTCGCTCTTTCATCCATTCCACGTGACAGACCATAATGTTGTAAATAATTGACAAATTCTAATAAGAAAATCGCAACAATTGCCTGTCCAATAAATGCCAAGAAGATAACCTCTGAAAACAAAAATAACGAGATTAGCAATACTGCTTCAACCAAAAATGAGATTCTTACATCTTTTGGCCTAGCTTTGTAAGCACCCTTTATTTGAAGTGGGATTGTACGCAAAAAATGAAAGTATACATTTCTGCCAATTGGTGCAGAGGTTGGGTCTATTGGGCGCGCCCAATGTTTGTGATGTGTATGATTATGTTCTACAGTGAAATGCAAATAATTTACACACAATAAATCAAGTCTAGCAAGCCACCAACTGAAGGATTTAGGTTTCCTATGACCTAATTCATGAGCAGTAATAATACCTGATGCACCTGAACTAAACCCTACAGATATCACCCCTAACCACAACAACGGTTCTTGAGGGAAGGTCAAAATTTTCCAAAACAATACAATTATTACGATTGGAACTAAAAAGCCATGAATATGTACAATAATATCAAACGGACGACGACTATCTACTGAAGGAACTTCGGAGCTAGTTCCTGAGATATAATCTAGAATTGGATACAATCCAAGAGCTAGGTAAATAGTCGAACCCATCCACCATCCGCCAAGATAGATACCTAGTATGGTAACTAATGGCGTAAGTAATCCAAGAAGATGGTACGTCCACCTGACCATGTCACACGATAGACCGGTCAGTTAAGGAGGTTAGTATTATCAGAATCAATTCTTACGACTAAAAAATCTTGTAAACCAGGAAGGTGCAAATCTAATGCCACTACGAAATTGTTGCGATTCAAGAACGTTTTCAATATATTGATCTAAGTATTCGTCCATCAGTTTCCACCTCTAATTCCATACATCCCACGGCTACTAGGAACAGCACGAAAATCGGACATAGCCTGTACAACTCTGTCAATCCAGCTGGTAAAAATACCATTTCTGTAAATCTGTTTTTCCATTATTTCTTCAACATAATTATCTAATTCTTTATCCATATTATCCGCCTCAGTTGTTTTTGTTTCTTCAGTGTAAATTAGGAACCCGCACTATATTAATAAGCGGTAACAAAGCCAACACATAGGTGTAAAAAATAAAGCAAGTGTAGTAAAAACAACCTTGCTACAAAGGCCATTTACTAATCAAACAGTCGTTACTTTAGTTGGATATAATTCGTATTTTCTATCAATTAAATTATGCGCGCCATTGATAAAAAGATTACCGTAGGGTAGTTTATCCGAGCCTAACCCGACACCACTTGTGGGACAGAGGAAGACGGCTAAGGAGAGTGTGCCAAATGGGTATGGACTTAGCATTAAAAGCAAAATTGCAGAAGCAGAGATACCACATTGTTGGGGAACATGGTGGAGTAAAAACCTGTCATTGGACCAAAGAATCTCTACTTAGAGACAGGCAATGTTACAAAGGAAAATTCTACGGCGTTCAAAGTCATAATTGTATGCAGACTTCTCCAGTCGTTGATCAATGTAACCTCGCCTGCACATATTGTTGGAGAGAGCCGCATATGGACACTCTTGAGTTGACTGACCAAGACCCAATGGAACTATTGTATGAATCTGTTAGAGCACAACGTAGATTACTCTCTGGATTTGGTGGCAACCCAAAAGTCCCTAGAGAAAAATGGCTCGATGCTCAGAATCCTAAACATGTTGCTATTTCTTTGAATGGTGAACCTACACTGTACACTCGACTGGCTGAGTACATGGACTTGTGTCACAAACATGGCATGACTACAATGCTTGTAACAAATGGTACCTTCCCCAAGGTATTAGAAAATCTAGATACCTTACCAACTCAACTCTATGTTTCTGTCGATGCACCAAATAAGAAGGTCTTCGATGAGGTATGTAAGCCAAAGTGGAATTCTAGAGCATGGGAGCAATTCGAGAAAACTATCGATTTACTACCATCATTAGATACTCGAATTGTTTGCCGACATACATTGATGAAAGGTATCAATATGAGTGATAAACACATTGAACAGTTCGCTGCTTTAGATAATAGAGCAGAACCAGATTTTATTGAGAACAAAGGATATGTTTTTGTTGGACATAGTAGAGAAAATCTAAGTGCCGAAAATATGCCAAGTCATGATGATATAATGGATTTCTCGGCGAAGATTGCTCCGCTTACTGGAAGAAAAATTCTATCCGATTCAAAGCCTAGTCGGGTCGCTCTTGTAGGTCATGAGATAACACCGATTCCAATCCCTGAACCAACTATGTTTTTCCCGGATGACCTAGGAATTGCGCCATCAGTGAAGCATCTTCCAATCATTCAATAATTGGAAAAAAAACTGGCTCATCTCCATGATTCCATTGCTTATACTTCTTCATACAAATTCCAAATTCTAAACTCTGCAAATTACTGGAAAGCCATTGATGTACATTATTCCAGTCTTGTGAATCAAACCAATCTCTATCATGATTAGCAAATTGACGAACAAATGGGAAAAGAGCATCGCTTAGAGCTGTGGTCATTCCAGTATTTCTAAGAAAATCATCTAAATCTTTGAGATAACTCGATGCTTCTTGACGATGATGAAGGCCGTCAACATTATCATATCGATTAGGATATTTGTATCTATCAAGGTGATATTTGAATTCATCATCATTTCTTGACACCCACTCGCTTTCAATATCACTGAGGTCCCAGTCAAGTACATGCTGCATAATTTCAAGACTTTCTTCAATAACGCTACCATCAGATAACTGGAGCACTGGAACTGTTCCTTTCGGTGAGATTTCCATCATGTGTTGAGGTCTATCGCGAAGAATAACTTCACGATGTTCAACCCGATAATCGACTCTAACTATTGACATCCTTGCTCTCATTGCGTAAGGACATCTTCGAAAACTGTACAAAATTGAATCTTTGGACATTTCCATTTCTCCATCATTCTGGAGGTGTCGGAGGGGCATATCCTCCATCTACTGCTTCTTGGACTATTTTCATATCCGAATCAACCATCATAGCAACTAATTCTTCAAATGATGTTTCGGGGACCCACCCCAATTCTTTCTGAGATAATGATGCATCACCAATCAATAAATCAACCTCAGCAGGACGGAAAAATTTGGGATTAGTTCTAACTCTAACTTCGCCTTGTTGATCAGTAGCGATAGTATCAACTCCCTCTCCTGACCATGTCAAATTCATACCAACATGAGAAAAGGCGAGTGATATCATGTCTCTGACACTATGTGTTCTTCCAGTTGCAACTACATAGTCTCCAGGTTTGTCTTGTTGAAGCATTCTCCACTGCATTTCAACGTAGTCTCCAGCAAATCCCCAATCTCTCTTCGCTTCTACATTTCCAATCCATAAGCATTCATCAAATCCATGAGCAATTCTTGCAGCGGTCATTGTCACCTTTCGAGTGACAAACTCAAGTCCTCTCCTTGGACTCTCATGATTAAATAGAATCCCAGTACAAGCAAACATATCATATGATTCACGGTAATTCCTAGTAATCTCAAAAGCGAAAACTTTCGCACACCCATATGGAGACCTAGGGTGGAAAGGTGTCTTCTCTGTTTGAGGCACATCTCTTACCTTTCCATATTGTTCTGAAGAGCCCGCTTGATAAAATTTACACGCAGGAGCATGCTTACGAATTGCCTCAAGACATCTTAGAGCACCTAGTCCTGTAATGTCCGCAGTCATCATTGGGGACCTCCAAGATTCAGGAACAAAGGACATTGCACCTAAGTTGTAAAATTCTTCAGGCTGAGTGGTTGATACAGCATTATCTATCGAATTTTGATCTGCTAAATCGCCATTCATCAAATGAAAATTATCATTATCAATCAAGTGATTGATTAAACTTCTACCTAGAGCAGGTTGGGATACTCGCCTAACTAAACCATAAACAGTATATCCCTTTGAAAGTAATAATTCTGCAAGATAGGAACCATCTTGGCCAGTTACACCGGTAATCATCGCCACCTTGCCGGACATGAACCTGCGTAGGCATTCACCTTTTCAAATGTCGGCGAAGATTCCCGGTGTTAATTGTTTAAATGCTGTAGAATTGATATGCTTGCATGTCTAGTGATAATAATCATCCTATTCTAACCATTATTGGTGCAGGAGGAATTGGAAGTCAAACCGTTGACCTCCTAATTCCAGCACTCAAGAGAATCAATCAGAGGTGTGAGATTATAATAATGGATGGAGATATTGTTGAAAGTACTAATTTAGGACATCAAAAATATACTGAATCAGATATCGGAAGTTCGAAAGTAAAGTGTTTAGAAGCAAAATATTCCTCTTCCAAAGATGATGGTGTAATTGTTAGAGGTGTAGCAGAAAACTTTCGTCAACTCAATCAATTGAAGGAGGCGGATTTAGTGATTATTTGTGTCGACAGACCTGAACCAAGAAGACTAGTTCACTCATTAGAGATTCCTTGGATTGATTTGAGGTGTGGTGGTGATGGGTATCTAGTCATGTCTTCAGAATCAGAAAAAGAACTAGTTGCACAGATGACTCCTGACCATGAACCAAAAAGTTGTCAACATGATGGTGCGCTGGAAATTGGAAATCTAGAGTTTGGATTTGCTATCGCTGCTTCATATGGAGCACAATGGGCATTACAACAACTTAGAAATTGCCCTGCACCTATTCAAAGTATGGGATCGATGAATTTTGGACAATTGAGTTTTCCAAAAATAAACAAAAAACAGAAGGTGATACAATGATAGAGATACCAAATTTAGAACAATTAGGAATAACACAGAATCAGTGGTTTGATGTTTGTGAATTGGCAAAGAGGAGAGATGTAGAAAGTCCGGTACTGCTTGAGGTTCAAAGAAATGCATCTTCATTAGGCAGATGGGATATTGTATACTCATTATCACTACTTGCTGGCCTTGAAACCTCAGTTCTAATCGATAGTGAGGATAATGTTTCAATAGATTGGGGAGATCCTGGAAGAGTGATTCTCAAAGCCCCTCATGGTTTCATGGCGCCATTCAAACTATGGGTTCACACCCACCCTGGTTTCATGGCATATTGGAGTTCGACAGACACTAATAGCTTAGCACTGGGTTCAATGATTATTGAAACAGCACTAGTACTTGGAGCTCCAGGAATCAAAAGAACTAGGAACTCAACATTTTGTACATTTGAAGAAGATAGTGAAAGAATTTCACAATCTGGACCACTAAATCAGTGGACTGATGAGGAAATTGTTAACTGGAAACAGTGGTATATCTCATTAGAAAAAAATACTTTGATGGAGAAGATCGTATGACTGGAGTAAGGGAACCAAAAGATGAAGAAGAATTAGCGAAGGCAAGACTGGCTATTCTAAATGGTAAAGGACAAACAATCGAACAGGTAATCACAGATATGATTCATGAAAGACCAAATCGTGAATTAGTTGAAGCTGTAAGAAATGGAATTAAATTAGCTCAAGAAAATCAAGAACAGTTAAACCTTGAAGAATTAGTACAAAGTATAGTTTCAATGCAGAGAAAGTGGGCTTAATCAAGAATTATTGTACGTAGGTCGACGTCCTTCTATCAGAGCAGATAAGCCTTCTAGTGCATCATTTGTTGCAAATATGTCATGTAATTTTGACAATTCCATATCCAACCCATCAGCAAGTGAATTACTTGCAGTGGCATCGATCAAATCACTAGCCATAGAAAGAGCAATTGGTGCAGTGAATTTGAGATTCTTTAATTGTCTGGAAATTAATTTATCTTCACTATCAAAGCCTTCAGGGCATTTTCCTTGAAGTAATGATTCCATATTCTTGTCACTGTAAAATTGTGCAGCAAAATTTGCAATCTTACTATCTTGTTTTGCAGGCTTGCCTGGATATTTATTGTCTGGTTTTCCAAGTTTTGAACAACTAGATACACACGACTCTACGGCTGAAATTTCTACAAGATGAGTCAGTAATCCTAAGTCAAAAGCAATATCAGCAGTCATGAAATTTCCTGCTAAAACAGCCCATCTCGCTGCAGGAATACCACAAATCTTTGCAGGTCTTTGTGAACCACCCAGACCTGGATAAATTCCTATCGATGTTTCAGGGAATCTAAATTGAGTTCTTCTAGTTCCAATTCTATAATCGCAACTTAAAGCCAATTCAAGACCTCCGCCTAATGCTAATCCTGTAGTTAATGCAACTGTAGTCTTAGAGGAGTTTTCAATTGAATTCAACATCTTATGACCATTTGCAGTAAACTCATAGATATCATCGATTGATTCTGCTCTAATCTTGTCAACAAAGAATTTCACATCAGCACCAGCAACAAATGCTTTCCCAGCACCATCTATTACTATTGTATTAACTGAGTCATCAGAATTTACCTTATCGATTGCTTTAGTAAGTTGGTTAACCACTGTTTCATTCAAAGCATTCATTGCTTCTGGTCTATTTATTGTTAAAGTTGCAATTCCATTAGAGATGTTTGTATCTACATAAGTAAAATCCCAAGGCTGATTTGAAGACGCTTGTTGCTTGAAAAATTCTGGAACTTCCCACGAACTACTACCTTCTGAAAGTTTACATAATTCAGCATATGATTCCGCCATTTGATAGGCATTGCCTACACCTATTCTATTCATCAATTCGAAAGGACCTTTGGCCCATCTAAGACCAACTTTAGCCCCTCTGTCTACATCTTCCATAGAGCATACTCCTTCATCAACAATTTGTGAAGCTACTCCAAATACTACACCATAAAGGCGTTTTGAGATCATATCATATTGTTCGCTTGAATATTCTTTTTCATCTGAAATTTCCCATTGTTGATTTGATTCAATCAAGTCTCTTAGATTCTTAGCACCGGTATATCTTGAAGTCTCAAGTTGCTCTGCTAAATAATCGGTTGAATGTAAAGCGATAGGAGGTCCTGTTAAATTCATCAAACCAAAAGGACCCAGGCCTATTTTGAATGCTTTACAGGCAGCAGCATCTATTTGAGCAGCACTAGCAACACCCTCTTGAAGTAATAAACAGGCTTCATTTAACCATGGTACAAAGAATCTGTTAACAACAAATCCAGGTCTATCAGCACACACAATCACAACTTTACCTAACATCTTACAGTATTGGACTACTTTGTCAACAGTTTCTTGACTTGTTGACTTTGCTGGAATTACTTCAATCAACCTATTTTTTGCTGGGTGATAAAAGAAATGCAGCCCAACAAACCTGTCAGCTCTTCCTGTTGCTTCTGCCAATTCATTAACAGAAAGTGACGAGGTGTTTGATGCAAGAATTGTTTCTGGTCCACAAACTTCGTCTAAGGTGTTGAATACTGCGGTTTTGATATCAAAATCCTCGAAAACTGCTTCAATAACTAGGTCTGTATCAGAAGCAGTATTTTCAACTCCAATAACTCCAGAAATTCGATCTTTAATATCTTCAACTTGTTGTGGAGAAAAAATCCTTCTTTCGACTGCCTCTGACAAGAAATCTGAAATTATTCCTTGGCCTCTTTCAACCCATTGTTGCTCTCTATCTACCATTTGGACATCAAATTCTTCTTGTGCAGATTTTTGAGCTATACCTGAGCCCATATTTCCGGCGCCGACAATCGCTACACTTTGAATCGGTTGCATAAACTGCCGAATTGAAGCCCGCACATGAATAATGCGGAAAATTGCACACGGAAGCGAGCAACGCTTTATCTATTAAATTAAAGACGAAGGCTTATGGAAATAACACGACAGTTCATTAGAACATTCGTCATAATTGTTGGAATTTTAGTACTTTTATCATATGTTTATGGGGTTTCTAAATCTGATGATGCTACAGCACTTTGGGGCGGAATACCTCTTAGTTGGACTAAATTCATTGTACCATGGATGTTTATTGCTGCCATTGGATTTCTAATGTATTGGTGGACAATTCTCTACAGCGTTGATGCTTCTGTGATCGATAATCTACGTTGGCCTTGGGGGGAATCGGATGGTAAAGGAGCCAATCGATTACTGCTAACTTATTGTGTGTTCATGATACCATCAATGCTATGGCTTGAAAGTACACTATTTCATATGAATAATGACTATTCTTGGACACCGTTTTTGGTAATTGGTATACTCACACTTGCTTCAATTGGAAATATAATGTTTGGACTGCTTGCTTACTCTGCATATCAAGATGGAGTTGAAGGAGCAGGAACCATGCTCCTAGGTTCAGTAATGCTGAGTATACAATGTATATTCCTCGATGGTATATTATGGAATGTAAAATTCCCTTGGTAGATTAGTCTACCACTTTATCGAAAGAAAATGAGTTATACCTCAGCCTAGGGAATTATATGCATCAGCCATCCTTGAGGAGAATACAGTATTATCAAACTTTTTAGCATGCTCAACTAACTCGATTGAAAATTGTCGAGGCTTACCGCCACGACTCTTCCAAGTTTGGTATACTTCAATGATAGAATCTTTCCAAGAAGACATATCATCGGCAGGTAAGTAGTAATCCTCTGGCATCAATTCATTATGTGAAGGTAAATCAGCACACATAACAGGTAAACCACTTGCCAATGCCTCTAATGGAGGATAACCAAAGCCTTCGCTCGCTGAAGGAAATAATAGACATTCACTGATGTCTCTTAACTGCATAAGTTTAGACTCGCTAACTGAAGGTCCATGTCCTGTCCAATTATTGACTTTATTTTGTAGAGCCAAATCAATAATTGCAGGTTGTCCAAAATTACTTTCTCCTAGCCCCACATGATGAATTTGTAATTCATTAAGTATTGATGATTCTATTGAACCTAATATTTTACAGATAAATTCCATTCTCTTTCTTGGGTCATTACTACCTACAATCAAAAGATTGCATCTATCATTGATTGGTTCTACCTGAATAGTTCGATTATTTGGTGAATAAGATGAAACATCAATTCCTAAAGGGACACATATCGATTTAACATTTGGAAAATGCTTTTGGCAATCTCGCAAAGTTGCGTTAGAATCACAAATGAGTAAATCTGCACGTGCAAGACCTCTTTTCAATTTCTTAATATCACGACGACGATAACTAGGAGGATTCTGTTCACCAATATCAATTTCTTGTTCACCCAATGTCATTTTTGTAGGAAATAAATGAAATAAATCGTGGACTGTAACTACAACTGGTAACTTAGAATTTTTAGGAATCAGATGTGCCTGTTCTTGATCGGTGATATGAATCAAATCACAAGAACCCTTGGAAATAGACTTAGATATAGCTTTTTTAACTGCTCTAGGGTGAGAAAACCAACGTTTCCATAGGCGCAGAATTGGAGATGCTCTTGAGGATAATTCATACTCACATACAGAATCAGTTTCCCACCCTGGAATACTGCCTGAACCTAGTAAATCTGCTAAATTATGATGAGCAGAACCTAAGCCTGAATTACGGCCAAGGACACCTCCTCTAACTAGCATTACTCGCTTGGCCATGGCTAGACCAAGGGCTCTCACCTATTGAAAGATGAGTCGCTTTGAACAGTTATTCACTCTTCTTCTTTGTTCATTGCCATAACAGCAAGAACTAGACATGCAACTGCACCAAGGTACAATAGTAGTGCAATGTAGTCAGTAGGAACATCGAAGTTAGTCCAGTAACTCAAACCATTTTGATTGGTTACAATGGAACTTTCCATATCCTCTGCATCATCATCAGCAATCTCAGAGGATTGTACGATTTGGAATACTGGTTGCAAGTCGCTCATTTGTGGCGCAGTTGCTCTATCATATGGGCCTCTCATATCTAGGTAGAAAGTAGAAGTTGAATCACCAGCGATAATCAATCCAGATAGTTGCTCTGCTTGCATGTTAATTTCAGTACCGAAGTAAACAGGTAAAGCAGGGACAATTGCATCTACTAAAGTAAATGACTTGATTAGTTTAGCAGTAATTGGTCGTGTTGTTGGGTCAACAGATGCAGAACAATCATCAACTGGAATATTCTTGACTTCACTAGTTCCTGAACAGGTTACTGCTGTTATCGCATAGCCACCAGCATCAACCTTGTCACCATCACCAGTTAGGAATCCACCAGTGGTTTCATTCAAAGTTTCAACGCCAACTAAGCCGAATGTAGCCATCATCATTTGTGTGCTGTGCCAAGATAGTTCGTTGGAGCCATCTTCAAGAAGTGTCTCTCCTTTGTCACAGTCTGAGTTGTGTCCGGTACAAATTGTGTAAGTTGTTGCAGGTCCAGTTGAAACACCGCCAGAACCGTAGTAGGTTTGGTTAGTTTCTAGTTTAGTCCAACCTAGAGACATATTGGTTATATCACCAGCAACGAAAGCGCTTACTGGATCTCTCCAACCATATAGCCACTCGTTTACAGTTTGTGTCTTGTATTGACCATCACTACCTAATCCTACTAGGAAACCTGGTACAAAGTCATCGTATACTACATCTCTTAGCATAATTCTTAGTGCTGCGGCAGCATTTGCGTCAATTCCGTAGATTGCTGAAACTGTAGTTTCATCCCAAGTCATCGGCGCTCCAGGTGACATTGTTTGTAGGTCAATAGGAGGAGTTTCACCAAATAGTTCACCGTATAGGAATAAACCAGCTCCAGTTGATGTGGTAATTCCAAGTGGTCCGTATAGCAAGTTTCCAGCAGTTGCTGCATCAACAGATACCGGAGTACCTTGAGGTGATGTAGGCATTAATGCTGTACCCCATGCTCCACCTAGGTTTAGGCTGTAAGTTAGATAGCCCCCATTAATTGGGTCTTGTCCACCAAGAGTGACGTTAACGAATTCCTCAGCAGTTATTGTTCCTGAACCGCCTAGAAGAACCATTGGTAGTGCGGATTGACTGGTAAGCCATCCGCCAACCCATGTGGCGATTGCACCATATTGTGCCATATCTAAACTGTAAGTGGTCATTGCGGTTGCAGCGTCCATTCCAATGAATGTTGCAACACCGAATGCTGTTGCTGAATCACTACCAACTGCGTCGGTTGCTAACAGACCAGTTGGAACTGCATCGCCTTGACCTCCAAACAATAGATTCATTGCTACTGCATTGTCAATATCTACTCCAAGATAATTCATCATACGAGTTGATGCATTGATAGCAGTACCAGTTTGGTCAGTAAACCATCCGTCATCACCGCCACCATGAGTGTTAGCGAATGTGCCGCCAACGCCGAAGCACAGAGCCCAGTCGTTGGCAATAGTAGCGTTAACATCAGGCATGGATTCACTTGCCATTACTGTGAATCCCCAGATACTGGCTCTTTGCATAGTTCCAACGTTTTCAAAGCCATTTGCTGCGTCAGCCATTACTTCATCATAGGTTGCTGTTGGGAATGCATTACAGTGTCCAGAAAGGACCATAACACCGACCATTCCAGTTAGTGAAACATCTTCACCTGTTGGCATCATTGCGGAGTCGAATGCGTAAGACATATTGGTAATTGATGAGTTACCTGCGAAGGTTACTCCACCGGAAGCTGCTTGTTGTCCTTGGATTGCTTGTGTGTATGTTACGGCGCCCATTCCGGACATGTTGGATGCGGCAAAGAATGCGTCAAAAGCGTCATAATAACCAACACCAATCATCGTTGAAGCTGTTCCTGCATCGACTGCTGCTCCACCGGTCATTGCTCCAGCTTGGATACCACCGTAAGTGGTTGCAAGACCGTCAGCAGTTGCTTTACCAGCACTGAATGAAGTCATCTCATTGTTGATTGCTCCTGCAGCGAATCCGGCCTTAGTAAGATCCATGATTCCAGAAATTGCTAGTCCTGTTGCTCCAACAACTTGTGGTTGGAATGGAATATTGGTTGTAGTAACCTCAGTATCACAGGCGGTTCTTGTGTCTTCAGCACATGTGTAAACCTTAGATTCACTGTAAGTTAGGGTTCCAGCAGACTCATTGAAATCAATGATTTCACGTGTGTAAGTGATATCATAATCAAAAGGACCTACCTGTTCATACACTGGTTCTGCAGCGCCTGGATTGGTTAGATTCCAAGCGTAGTAACTTCTTTCACCAGTGCTTGTTGCCCAATCTTCTTCTGCTTCTGTACAATCATCATTTGCACAGGCATTATCTGCAGGGAATGTTTCAAAATTTTCTTCCACTGCGCCTTCAACCGCACCTGTCGAAAGCATCGACAAAGGGGCACTCAAAACTAATAGTGCCAAAGCGGCACCAAGCATCATCTTGCTGTTATTTAACATACTCATCGTTCCTCGTCAAACCATCTAGGTGTTAAACATTACACCTACTGTGGCTATAAATATCGCATTAACATTGTAAACCAAAATTGCCAAAGAAATTCATTTAAACTCGGCACTGAATTATTACAAGAGAAATACCAAGTGTAAAAAAGGAAGTGCTTTTCGGTCGCATCAAAACCGTAGGAAATTGATATAATGCCAGAACCAATTCAAAGAATTTCACATGAGTCATACTCTTTTTTACAAGATAATATTGAATCTACAATAGCGATAGGCACCTCGATTAGAGAGACATTAGCACCTTACTCAAATAAATCCCCATATAATACAAATTGGGAAGTACAAGCCGCAGTTGAAGCACTACATGTTTTTGGTTCAAGATGGACTATAGAGATACTTTCTACACTATATATTGCAGGACCTAGAAGATTTAATGAGATGAAAAACCTACTCGAAGGAATCTCTTCTAGAACTCTATCCGATAAATTGAGACTTTTAGCCGAAGAGGGTTTGATAATTCGACATGTAGACGATGGCCCACCAATTAGAGTCAATTATGCCCTTAGTGAACATGGTAAGACATGTGGAAGATTGCTTTCTCCATTAGTTGCTCATCTCAAAATTTACACTGGCTCGGTACAAGTTGGAAAATAGATATCAAAATTTGCTTGATCAAATACGGGATGCTTTAACAAAGGAGAAGGTAAACCCGAGCCTATGGCATTGTTAGCACAATGGGTACGTCAGAGACCTTGGCTAGCTGCTGGAATTGCTGGTGCTGCTGGAGGAATTGCTGGAGTTGCAGGAACGATGGCCGCTGCTGCAAGTGCTGTAGGTGCTCTCGCATGGCAAGGAGTGTCCTCAAAATCAAGAAATAACGACCACCCTCTAAGAAGGCGAGTTTTGACAACACTGGAAAAACATCCTGGCCTTTGTTATCGTGAATTGCAATCAACACTAAATGCTGCTAATGGAACTCTAAGGCACCACCTAGATGTATTGCAATCTAGAAGAAGCGTTACAGTAATGCATGTCAACGGAAGAACATGTTATTTTGCAGGTGCACCAAGTCAAATAGAAGTTCTAAAAGGTATTTCTGTTAATGAGCAAAGGGCTGCTAGATCTCTTCCAATTGGACTTTCATTAGTTCAAAGATTAATAATTGAAGATATTGTCAAAGAAGGAATACCTCGTTCTCAATCAGACCTTGCTAGAAGAATTGGTAGGAGTAGAGCTACCGTTCACTCTGCCATCAAAGTACTTAGGCGAAGAGGCATATTAAGAGAAGATAGAATAGAATTAATGCCTCATATCGATATGGACATTCAATGGCATGGAACACATGGCGTAGATTATGATTGGGAAGACGAGCGAAGGTGAAATTTAACTATAATTTACGCCTCTTGAGAGCCAATTAATGCACAGTATTCAAAGACCTTCGCCATTTTTTCCCATTTGAGCAAGATGTTCAGTGTTCGAATTCAAGAGGTAGCCTTACCTACCAGTGATAGAGATTTAGATAGTCTAGTTTCATGGTTTACTGATTCATTGTGTCTTGTTAGAAAGCGCGGTGAAGAAATGGCCGATGGAGGTAAAGCAAACCCTGTCCATCGTCTTCTCAGAGATTATATTTTTGCTCAACCAGAAATTGGATGGGATGCGCAGATGCTAGCTGATGAATTAGCGTTAACTCCTGCCTCGCTGAATCACCATCTTACTAGATTAGTACAAGCAGGGATTATCGGATATACAAATGAAGGCAAAGGATGGCGAAGATACTATCTTCGAGGTGGCACCATTACTAAGGCGATAGAATTATTTTCTCTACAATGTAAAACAATAGTTGCTCAGAGACTGGACTTAATTGAAAAAATGTGGAAAAGAGAAAATCCTAGACTCATACTAGAATTACCAGAAAATGATACACCGCTTCTCTCTTTGGGAATTGTTGATCACCGTCCACTAATCAACGATAGCCCCTCTAGTATACTTTCACAATGGATGGGGGATTTTGGACTACTTGGAGAAAGACCCGGTAAAGAAATTAATGCTGATTCGGCTTCTGCTCGATTATTCGAACTATTATTGTCCCGTGATGCACCGCTATCTTTGGATGAGGCTGCAGAACTAATAGGTGAACAAAAACCTAGAATTGGTAGAATAATGGAACGATTTCGAGCTAGTTCTATGGTAGAAAGAATTCCAAGAACTGATAGATTGGCTATCGCACTTTGGACTGCAATGACAACACAACATCAACGCAGAGGAGAAGATTGGATGCTGAAAAAAGGTGGATTTCAAAGAATCTTAAATTCCAAGAAACAGTCATCTATCTTAATGAAATTGAAAAAAGGAAAATTAACTATCGAAGAAGTTGAATCAGAGATGAAAGGAATTGAACCAAAACAGCAAATGCTGCTATTGAATCTTCTTGGGGGAAGACTTCCTTTAGGCCATAGATTACATGGTGAAGATTCAAGTCAAAATATTCGTAGAGTAAAAGACCAATTGGATAGAGTTCTCAGAAGAATGCGTAGAGTTGCAGAGATGTTAGAATCAAATCTTAATGAGTAATAATGTCCAATGCTTGAAAAACAAGTTGTATGACCACTATATGTGAGCGAGTTCATTGGTGATAAACCGAATAAGTGGGAAGGTGAGCCTCGTCCACTATATCTTGCTCCGATGTCTGGAGTAACCGACTTACCATTTAGGCTACTTGCAAAACAGTGTGGAGCGGATGTAACTATTACAGAGTTCACCAATAGTACTGCTCTCAGCAGAGAGGCAGCGGTATCTTGGAAAAAGATGGAGTCTCATGAAACCGAAATTCCATTTATCCCCCAGATTTTTGGTGGAAACGCAAATGATATGGCTACTGCAGCAGAAATGTTATCGCCTAATGCTGATATCATCGATCTTAATTTTGGATGTCCAGCCCCTAAAGTAACAAAGATTTGTGCAGGTGCTGCTCTAATGGGTGAACCTGATAATCTTGTTTCAATGGTTGAAGGAATTGTTGAAAGAGTAGATATTCCTGTAACAGCCAAAATGAGGCTAGGCACTGGAAATAGCGAACACAATGCAGTTGAAATCTGTAAGAGATTAGAAAAAGTTGGAGCACAAAGATTGTGCGTTCATGGAAGAACTCTTAGGCAGAGATATTCAGGTGAAGCAGATTGGAATTATATCAAAAAAGTTGTAGATTCAGTTGATATCCCTGTAGTCGCAAATGGTGATGTAATCGATGCGAAAAGTGCCACTGAGTGCCTGAAAACTACACATGCTGCAGGCTTGATGATCGGTAGAGGGGCAATAGGTAGACCATCCATGTTTGGAGAAATGAAAGTTGGACTCGGATGGATTGAAGAAGATGACTTACCTTGGGTTAAGGCAAACAAAGAACACTGGTATGAACTAGATGATATTGGACAAGCCTTTGCAACTAGGAAATGGTGCTGGGACAAATATATTGAATTATCAAAACAAACTTCTGGTATTCAAGGTAAATGGATGCAAAGACACGCTGTCGCATTTAGTAAAGGGTTACCAGGGGCTAAAAAAGTTCGAAGCCTAATGCATTTACAACCAACTCCAGAAGATTTTGCTCAATCAATTAGTGAATTTTTAGTTGGTACTGTACTATCATAACTCAAATCTCTACGAGTTCGTAGTTGCCTTCTTTTCTGGAAATAAGACGAAATAAACCATCTCATCATAGCTATTGGAGTTCGCCATGCCACTAAAATAAACTGTAAATTGACATAACCCTATTTAGACATCCTTATTGCTAAATGATTACTAGCATTATCATGGATGTGATGTTGATCATTTTTAGCATGGTCATTACATTGATTGCTGCAGCATTAACTGTGCCTGCTGGTTTTGGCCTTGCAACAATGCTAACACCTGTAGTTTTACTATGGCTACCGCCTCATGAAGCAATTGCTGTTGTAGCAATTATCCACGGTGCACACAATGCGTGGAAATTGAAAGTTTTACGTTCTAGTATCAATATTGATGCAGTAAAAAGATATGGTTGGGCGCTAATTTTAGGAGCAATCATTGGTTCATTATTACAATCGAGAATACCATCCAATCCCCTACTTTTGGTTGTTGGAATCGCATTGATTATTCTGCCTCTTTTATCGGTAACCGAAAAATGGACTAAACTTAGGCTTGGTGAAACTGAAGATAGAATTGGTGGTTTTGGTTCAGGGTTTTTCGGTGGACTTACGGGCCATCAAGGTGCTTTAAGGGCATTGTTTTTACAAAAAAGACTACCTGATAAGATGGCCTATGCTGCCACTGCAAGTGTTCTAGCATTGGTAGTTGATTTAACTAGAATTCCAATTTACATATTCTTTGAAGGCCGAGGAATTTTGGATGAATATATTTTGATTATCGCATTAGTTTTTGCAGCAATAATGGGAGTACAACTTGGTAAAAAGTGGCTCTTATCTTGGAAAGATTCTTGGATAAGAACTGGAATATTGGCAGCAATAATTGTAAGTGGATTCATGTATATTTATGAAGCATCTAAGGGTCTTGGATGGATCTAAAATCATGCTGAATCCCAAAAGTTATCTTTCTTTTCTCTAGTAGACTGTTTTAATGCTGACTGTATTTTCTTGGCCGACTGTATTGATTTTTCCTTTGGCAATTGATATACTGCGGGGCCTCTCCAATCCTCACCGACATCGTTCCACAATTTGTTATGTCCGAATAGGTGTATTCTGTTCTCGTTACCTCCGTAGTTGTTCGGCTCGCCTGGAGCCCAGTTCGCATATATCCAAGGTTGCCCGTCACACCAATACCAGTGGTCAGCACCAGGGCCATTGCCCGAGCCTTTCCTCATTCCACCAATCCATACGGTTCTTTTACCAGCGATTCGTGCGACCAGTTCGTTTTCCTCTGCGGTGGTAATCGAAACAAGGTGGCCTCCCATCGCTAGAGCACGGTCATTGTGCTCATTCCAAGACAACTCATCTGGCGCTAATTCGTAGCGCCCATCGGAGGGGTGTAATTGAGCGACATTGCCATGAGTCCCGGTAATATCAAAATCTAATCGCTTAATCATGTTAAATCCACCATCTGAAAAGACTCTAATGCTCCATCTGCCTGCAGATTTGGCTGGAAGAGAGAGTTCATTTTGACCTACGTCTCGGAAATACATCCAGTTTTGGTGTTGTTCTCCATGCTCGTGGTCAGTCGCTTGCACAGGATACAAACCAAACCAAGCTTCGTTACCGCTAGGACGATTGTTGATTTTGAAACGCACTGGTTTGCCGACTACTGCTTGTAAAATTTCAATGGATTCTTGCTGTCTAGCAGGAGATGAAACAACCTCAAAGACGACGTGTGTAAGCTCTCGACCATTGTTGTCCGTATTATGAAGCCTTAGAGTCCACGTTCCCAATCCAGGGTTAGGCAGGATGATGTCCCCCTTGGTCCTGCCTCCAAGATACTCATAACTGGTATCGTGGCTATCGTTAACTGCTTCATCGCCATGAGGTATCGCTACGGGTACGATTCCTATCCAAGCGTCATTGGGTAGTTTGGGTGCGGCGAAAGAGAAATCGATACCCTCATCAATCGTGTATGTGGATTTGGAGGTTGTGATTGTTGCATTTCCTCCGACTATGCCTTCAGATGAGGTTGGTCTAGCGGGGTGTTGGGGGCTACTAGAAATCTCGAAATCCACGCGATGCTGGAGTTTGTATCCGCCGTCCTTGAAGACCCGAATGCTCCACTCGCCGGCAGGTTGTCCCGGTAATGTGGCGTTATTCACATCAATATCTCTGAGCCAACTCCATCTATCACCGTGGTCTTGATCACCAGCGCTAGGAGGATAGATGCCTACCCATGCATCCCTCCCATTCGGAGGGTCATTGATTCTGAAGCGTACCGGTTGACCTGGTTTCGATTCAATAATCTCAATTGGCTCTTTTTGACCTTCAGAGTCTTGCATCGCTGCTGCTTTGGATTTAGAAATTATTACTATAATTATTATCGTGAGTGACAATCCACCAATTCCAGTCAGAACAGCTCCAATAATTGTCAAAGTAGTAGATTCTTTGATTTTTTCGCCATCTTGTATCCACATCCCGACTGGTTTTGGTTCAGTTTCAGGTGTATATTCTGCAGTGATTGTTGTGTTCCCTGCCATACAACCATAACATGCTCTTCCAATTTTTACCAATTGAATATCGTTTACCCACTTTTCTTTCGGCCAGTGTTGTGTATCGCAACCACTACCCCTATGAGAAATTTCAAGTTCGAATACTTGCCTTGTTTCATCCGGCTCATTATATGAGGACCATCCTGTCCATGGGTCACTCATCCAGGCTCCCGAATGATTAGCATTAACGATTATATTTTCACAATAATCATGCATTCCATTTCCGTTGAAATCACCAGGCGTTGCTTGAATGAATATGATGAATCCTAGGTCACCTGAACTGTCTTCATCAATGATCTCTAGAGTATAACTAGAACTCCCTTCCCCTTCAATGGACTCTTCTGCCATTACGCCACCAATTATTAGCAATACTATTCCAGGAATTATCATGAGTGCAGCCAAAATTGCGACAAATATTGCACTGCCTCCTAACGATGGTTCTGGGGGTATTCCAGCCTCAATATATGACGACCTCGCATCTACTGAATTAGCAACCTCTGAAGCTGTTGGTTGTGTTGGCATTTGACCTTCTTCACTATCTTCACCAGGCATAATCCCCGCTTCCACTGTTATGTCTGAGTTATATTCTCGGTTGAAAAGTTTCTTGAAAAAATTACTAATAACCAAAATCGGTGGAAGTCCGCCCAACCAAATCAATCCGAATCCAAAGGGAAAAATTTTCCACCAATTTGTAGACCATTCACCCCATGGTAATAATGTCCATGCATATGGCAAACATATTAGGAATAATAAAGCCCAAATAATTGAAGGATTGATTAGAAATAATAATCCCCATGTTTCTTCTTTCCACTTTTTCGTTACATCCTTATTTCGGTATGATAATATCAAAGCAGAGAAGACTAATGGCCCAACCGCAATTCCGGTCGTCAAACTACCTAGTAATGACCACCACACCCCGCCTGCACCTACAAGACGTTCACATGATTCATATTCAGTAACTACACACTGAGTGCCGTCGGAATTCTCAGTGACAACTTGCCATCCTGCCTCTGAAATTGCAAAATAGAATTCTTCCCAAAACCAAAGAATATTGAATACGTAGATATTTAAAAATAACCAAATTATCCCAAAACTAAACCAAAGTAGGATACTTCTATTTCTAAAACTCAAATCTTCAAGGGAGGCTTGATACTTACCATAGTCGATGTAACTATCGTCTCCAGTTCCCATAAGCAGGGCACTAAAAGTCACTTATTAGATTTTGACATCGGTCAGAAAGTAGATTGCCACTCTTCAACATCATTAGCAGCAGCCCAATCTTCATCAGTGGTTTCCCCGCGTACTTTTAGAACTTCACGAGCAAGCAACCAGTAGATAAGAGCCAAAGAACGACGCCCTTTGTTATTAGCAGGAACTGCAATGTCTACATTACGTAGATTATTATTAGCGTCGACAATTCCAATTACTGGAAGTCCAGAATTTACCGCTTCTCTGAGAGCTTGCTGATCTGAAGCAGGGTCTGTAACAAACAAGACGTCAGGTTCGACATAAGAACGAAGAGATGGGTTAGTAAGAGAACCTGGAATAAATCTTCCAACTCTTTCCTTTGCACCAATAGCTTCTGCAAACATTCTTGCTGGCCTCTGGCCATACTGGCGAGCAGAGACAACCATGATTCTAGAAGCATCATACTTGTTCAAGAACGATGCTGTTGTCCTGATTCTGGAGTCGGTCATATTTACATCTAGCAAATATAATCCATCTTCTCTGACCTTTTCGATAAATCTAGCCATATCTGCACTCTTTTGTTGAGTACCAATATTTACAGCGTTTTCCTCATAGGATTCATATGGCAATAAAAGGCTCGCTTCTTCAGACATCTAATAACCTCAGCGTTCGCTCCACTTAGCCCCCATATTAAACCGCTTCGCAGCATAATAAAAGTTTGAAAGTCTTAATTTTGTAATATTTCCTTGATTCAAATTAACGAAGATTACAAGGTCGAAGACGATTAAGGACAGTTATGGCGGAGACTGGAAGTAATCAGATGTCCCGCTCAAACACCCTTTTTGACGCAAAATTATGCAAAGATGGGTTTTGGAGAGATTCAAATAACAACCCGCTTAGAATTAGCGCCAGCGATATAGAAAGGCATAGTTATTGTCCAATGTCTTGGTCACTAGCCAGAGAAGGTAATTCTGGCCAAGGAGAGGCGATAAAACTCGGAAAACAGAAACATGCTGAAATTCATGAGCAAGTTATTCAATTTCAAGAAAAACAATCAGAATTTAAGCGTCATCTAGTAATCTGGACATGGTGGTTTACGGTAATTATTGCACTTTCAATAGATTCTATAGCATTCATTATTATTGATGATATTGTTTTCTCACCGGTAGATTTAGCAAGATATCTTGCTATGTGGAGTGTCAGTTTGCTAATTTTTGCTATAATAGCAATTTCAGTTCCATGGCGTAACTGGCTCGGGTTTGAAGAAACAATTAGAGAAAAAAAGAACCGACTGAGAAGAGAAAGTCAAATTCTAGAGTCTGAATGGGAATCTCTAGATTTCAAAGGAGGATGGTTTGAAGCAGGTAAATTTGAAACCGGATTACTATTCAGTATTATTCTACTTGGAATCCATTCAATTGCTTTAGTTGGTGCTGAAAATAGAACTCAAGCAGGATTTATTCTATTTACTTTAGCAATGTTATGGACTCTAGCTGCATCATGGCAACTTCAAAGAGTACTTCTTACTGAAAATTCTGCTGAACTAGCAAGGAAACATACTGGTTTAGAAAAAGATACTGAGATAGCATATTCGGATGATGAGGAGAGTTCCGGTCTTCTCATTGATGAAAACTCTGGACTTAGGGGCAGGCCAGATCAAATCGTAGTTATTGATGGAGAATTCATACCCGTAGAGCAAAAAACTGGGCGTGTTCCTAAAAGACCTCATACTTCACATAAGATGCAATTATTAGCATATCTTCAGCTTGTAGAAATAAATACAAAGCGAAATACTCCTTATGGAATTCTTAGATATGGCAATGAAGATATTCATCAGATAAAATGGGATGAAGAAGCAAAACAACTTTTGAACAAATCGATTCAAGAGATTCAAAGATTAATGATTGAAGGTGGAGCGAAAAGGAATCATCAAAGAAAAGGCAAATGTCAAAATTGTTCTCGCCGTTATGCATGTGATGAATCTCTTGCATAATTTCATTCATTACATGGAGTATCCTGAGGATATTGTCTGCATTTGTGGTAAACGTTTACAATAATGATGAATTCATCTTTAACTAGACCTCCAAGTGCAGTCTCACCGCCAGCTTGAGCATCTACATTTAGATCCCATGTTCCAGATTCAAAAGTAGTAGATGAGCTGTTAAAATTGAAATTGGGAGGCGAATAATCTTCACAGACATCCATAGACCACAAGGGTTCTCCAGATGGCTTGATTATTTCTGCTCGGACATACCTTGGTGAACCATCAAAACAAGGAATAAATTCATCAAAATTAAATTTAACTTTGATGTAAATTTCGATTCTTTGTACCTTTTCATTGACGGTAAATGATTCATTAAATTGCTTTGAGTCTATCGTATCAAAAGTATAGAGTACCGATGTTTTTTCTGTGTATTCAACATCTTCAGGCTCGCCTCTTAGGCTTTCTAATGATTCTCTCGCTTGTATTAGACCTAGACAACCTGATAGGCTGACAGTAACAAAAGTCAGAGTTACTAAAATAGGTAAAATCTTGACTCTCATTAGTACTGCGAAAATATCATCGGCTATGAATTGAATCCAAAAATGAGCGTTTATTTGAAAGGCAAAGACCTATCGCAGCCTGTCCGAATGACGCACATGGTGGCCGAGCCTAGGCAATGACGAACCCTATGAAAGCCGACGGACATCACTCAAATTCTGCACCGCAAACAGGGCATTCTTTTGCCATAATTGGGATTTGTGCACCACAAGCACCACATTCTGCGGTTTTCTTTTCACGCCGCTTGGGTTTTTGTCTTTGAGGGGTTAGTTCATCTTTAGTTTCTAATTTTGCAACTGGTTCATTATCTTCAAAGGTAAAATCACTCTGTGCTTCTTCGATTTCATTACCAGCCAAAGCGGCATCAGAAAGAGTCATTCCAACATGAACTTCATCGCCAGGCATAATTCCCGCTTCACCAGTAATCTCATACAATCTTCCTCTAATATCTGCATCACTAGCCGATAATTCACCACCATCGTCTTTATGAGAAATCAAATCACCTTTAGCAGCTAACATCTCCTCTATACTACTAGAATCTTCACCTAATTGCTTGAGTGTTCGTAATTTAGTTGTAACCTGAGATTCTAGTTCTTCAATCTCTTCTGGAGTCATACCTTCTGTAGAAATATCTTCCTCTTCATATAATTGCTCTAATTCGGCAATTTCAGCCTCTGCTTTAGCAAACTTCTGATCCCACTCCTCTTCTAGTTGATCTTCATCATAGCCAAATTCTTTGACGGTTTCAGCAAAGTTTTCAGTTCCTGAAACTATTTCATCGTCATCATCCTCAGGAAGGGCAATTTCAACCTTCGGGGCAGTTCTAACTTTTCTTTCCCTTCTCTCAAAGAATGAAGAAACATCTTGCTTAGCACCACAGTACGGACAATTATCCATCAAGTCTGGAACAGATTCACCACATTCATGGCATTGGTGGAATTGCTTTCTAGCCTTGTTTAGATTAAATGAACAGTGAGGGCAACGTGACTCATCGCCTTCAAGTTCTCCATCACAGGCTGGGCAGTATTCGAAAATGTCTCTTTCCACTTCTTCTTCTGTTTCTCTAGTAAACCAAACTGCAAGTGCTAGAATTGCAATTAAGGCTACAACGACTATTCCAATTAAAGTCATAGTCCCAGACTTTGATTGTGCTGATGAGTCATCATCAGAGGTGAAAGAAGTTGAAAATTGTCTGGTGAAAGTAGTAGTAACTGAAGTATCCGAAGGTATTAACTGAATAGTAGAAAGAGGCGCAATAGCAGTAAATTCACATTGTAATGATACTTTTTGTCCAGTACTAGAGACATTTACTTCAGTAGTGGATAGAATTTGATTTTCACCATTTCTACAGTCAAATGATAAATCACCTAATTCCTGACTTGTAAGATTTATTGAAAATACATATGTCTCTCCCTCTTCTATTGGGAAATTTACATCACTGCCCGAAGCGTCGGTTAAACGAAGAGAAGAGGTTGCCCAATTTAGTCTAAGATTTGCTTCAACTGAAATATTGCTAACTGCCTGATTATTCATCAAATTATTATCCCAGCTACCCTGTGTTGCAATCCAATTTGCTTCGAATGGAGCAATATGTGCTCCAACTCCCGTTGAAAGTTCTTTACTCCAAGTATAAGATTCACTAGGATTGAGTGTAATTAGACTTGATAAGTCGGTAACTCCTTCAAAGGTATACTCAATTTTTCCACTGACTTGTAATCCACCAGTATTGGTAACAGTAACTTGCCACGTCACTTTCTCGCCTGAATTAACTTGTGGAGAGGATGGTCTTGCTTTGGGGTCTACAAATACATCTGGAACTTCAAGTATAGTTAATAATGCACTGGAACGGTCATTCGTAGTAGTCTCTTGAAGGAAATTTGGATCATCAAATGGATCAATTTGAGCAGATAAAGTATATCCTCCAGCAGAAAGAGATGTAACTATACTAGAATTAAGAGTGAAAGACCATGGTTGTTCTGCGTACCCTGCTCCTTGAAGAGTTACATCAAAAGGTTGAGCGGTGATTATTCCTCCTTGCCCTGTAGCGATTTCTATCCACATAGGAACTACCGTTGTTCCACTACCGCCGGTTCTTGCTAACTTACCCGATATTGTCCAAGGGCCTTCTAGAGCACCCTCAACTGCAGTAATTGTAATATTTTCTTGATGGTAAACATCCATTCTAGGCTCAACATTTAGAGTGACTGTTTCTACCTTATTATTTTCTGATGCTTCAATAACATCATCATGGAAATCTGGCGTAATATAAATTGAATAAGAGTTGCTTTGAGGTGCTATGAAAGTTGTATTAATCCACTCTTCTTGGCCAGTATTTAGGGCTGAAGTAGTAATTTCTTGATCAACTAATGGTGCTGGAAAATCGATATGAAGGGTACTGGACTGTGCTGCTTCAGAACCTGTGTTTTTTACTAGAGTAGAAAGTTGAACTGTATCTCCTGAATTAATACCTGAGGCGGGTGATAAATCCGATTGAATAATTCGTAAATTCGGTAGTCCGGCTACATCAAAGTCCATGTAAAACGATTGCTCAGAACCCCCATACTCAAAAACAATCCAAACACGACTATCACTTTCCTGTAAATTATCCCATGTTACAGATACAGTCTCACTTTCCTGAGCATAAATATCTACAACACTTCTCAACAATTGTTGACTCGAAGTATAATCATTCTTGAAAAAAGCAAATTCAACATCAAATGCGTCAGATTGTAAAGTATTTGTCAAAGTTAGGTATACTGTTACAGAATCACCTTGTGTCAAACCTGTTGATGGGCTTAGAGTAACTTGGGCTTCTGAGGCTTCTATCCCATTACTATCATAAGCAGTAGCATTAATTGGAAGCGTCGCAACACATAGTATCATCAAGCCAATGATTGCCTGCCACTTTCCTGCCATATACAACATCGACATATTGCAAAGCACTTGAACCCATCTCTAAACATAGCATTAATTTGGCTACATAAGCATTAATTTTCGTTCTCCGCATTAGAATATTTTTGTATAATTTATCCAAAATATGCTTTTACAAGGGGAGCATTGAAGGATAACCACTAATCTCTTATTGACATGCGAAGAGGTGGGGTTGCTATAATTCTTGGAATTATTCTACTTTCTTCGGTGCTTTGTCAAATAGAAAATGATTCAAATCCTTCATCTGAACTAGTTGATAATGTCTCACTATTCTCTAATTCGGATGTTACCATTACTTATTCAAATGGGCCTAGTAACGGACAGAGTGTAACTGGATTATTCACGGTTTCATTCTCTCTTGGGGGAACTGGAACTGTTTCTTCTCTGTTGGTCGAAATCTCTGATGGCGTTACTTGGACAACTGTAACAAATTTGACCTCTTCACCTTGGCTGACGCACCTTGATTCTACTAGTTATGACAACGGAACTTACACATTAAGAGCCACTGCCTATGATTCTACAGCTGAAGAAAGTGTTGTTCAAACTTCTAACTCATTCACAATTGATAATCAAGTTCCAGAAATTACAATTTTTACTGTTCTTAACCCAATGATAGGAACTGGAAATTCAGCTAATGATAGAGCTTGGTTCGATATTGAATCAACTGGAACTCTTGAATTTAGATGGGGCGCAATAGATGATGATTTGTTAAGGGCTAGTTTAGTTAACGTTCCAGGCCCAAGTACACCAGCAAATGATGGACCAGGTACAATCGCATATGGATGGGATTGGTCATCAGGTAATATGCAGGAAGGAACTTGGAATCCTAGAATCACTGTTTATGATGATTCAGGCTTGTCAGCATCTGAAACAATCTTTATCGGAATAGACAGAACAGGACCTAGTCTTAGTTCGGTTACAGTTCAAGACAACTCCAATTGGCATGATACCTCAACAATTACACTTTCTGGACTGATAATAAGTGCTGATGATGGACAGGGTAGTGGAATTGATTTTAGTGAAATAAGTACAGATGGAACGACTTGGACTTCTACAACCAGCGATACGTATGTTCTAACTTTGAATGAAGGAATTAATTCTGTTTCTGTACGAGCGACTGACAGAGTTGGTAATGTCGGCCCTATATCTCAATTAAATATCCAAATCGATACCGAAAATCCCGAAGAAATTGGATGGAATGTCGAACAAATAACTACAGATAGGATAGGTCCTGTGCCTGTAGAATTTTCAGCTATCGATTCTACTTCCGGAATTGATACTAGTGCCTCTTATATCGAATATGGATTTGATTCAAATGGCGTAGGTCAGACACCAGACCTTTCAGGAAGTTGGCAACAAATTTCTTCAACTGGACTTTCAGGAGTTGTTGCCCAGTCGAGTTGGATTACTAAATCAAGACAATATTTGATGTTGAGAGCACATGTGTTTGATCTTGCTGGCAATTCTATAACCACTTCACCTGCCTCTTACCAAATTCTTCCAAGCCTTGACTTCTCTTGGAATATCAGTGAAACCAATTTAGATAGATTGATTGTCAAACCAGGTGAAAATAGTGGGAATGTGACAATTACTAGTTTACTAGAATCCAGTGAAAGTTACGGTGGTGGAGTAACTGTCCAGTTAGAATCTGCCCCTGCAGATAGAACTTCAGCCGTATCTTGGACTGTCCTAGAATCTAGAACTCTAGGTTCAGGTACTCTTTCAGATTCTAGTGAATTACTAATTTGGAATTATACCGTTCCTAGTTCAGGACAATTTGACCTTCGATTGGTAATTGACCCAAATAATGTAATTGACGAGTATGATGAATCCAATAATAAGAACCACATGGTAGTGACTGGTGCAACGATTAGTAGTATAATTGACGCTCCTTCTTTTGCACCATCAATTTTGATGCTTATCATTACATCTTTGTTTATTTCTTACATCTCTAATAGAACAAGAGATTGAAAAGAGAAGGGCTGCAGGGAAGGACATGCGCCAAGCATTGCCTAGAGTTCCCAAAGACAGGATTGCTGTCTTGATTGGAGCTAGTGGTTCGACAGCAAAATCTCTTAGAAATTCTGCTGGTTGTAAAGAATTGAACATTGATTCGGTATCTGGCGATGTTGAGGTTGTTTGGGGTGAAGTTGGGTCCTATGACCCTGTTAAAGCAATGAAATTACCTAATGTAATCAAAGCAATCGGCAGAGGAATGGCTCCTAAAGCTGCCTTAAGATTATTTGAAGATCAAAACTTTTTCGAAATGGTGGATTTGAGAGATTATGTTGGTAAACGTTCCAATCAACAACGAAGAATCAGGTCAAGAATTATTGGAAGCCAAGGTAAAATTAGAAAATTAATTGAAAATCTAACTGATACTGAAATTACTATTTACAAGTCAACTGTAGTAATTATTGGAGAAGAAGACGGCCTTTTCGCCGCCCGACAAGCAATAGAAATGCTTGCAGGTGGTTCTGAACATGGTTCTGTGCTAAGTTATTTAGAAAAAGATAGAAGAAGATCAAAACTGTCTAATCGTTCTCTCGAAAGTATCGAATTGAAATCCGACGATACGCAGAGCACAGGCTTTGAGCATTTAGTCCCTGGACTATCCGATATTAGCGATAGACGCTCTAGAAGGATGAAAGCATCCCAAGTAAATCCTGAAGATGAAGAGGCTGTTGAAGCAATGATGCAACTTTCTGAAGATGAGACTATCAACTGGGAAGAAGAATAATCAGTCGATTGGTACTTCTTTAACGTGGCTTAAATCCATGTTTAATACATCATACATCGCTTCTGCAAGGTCGACTTCAAGATTATTCTTTTGACCCCACTCAACCAATCTAGTGACATCTCTGACAAGGAAATCTTGTGCTTTAGGATGAGATTGTACCACCCCTTGACCGACATCTATCACAACTGGCTTATCGTCTTCATTCCATAAAATATTGAATGGAGAAAAATCACCATGAACAAGGCTAGCCTTTTGCCAAGAAACTGCTAAAAACTCCAAAAGTTCATCATAAACCGGTTTTGGATTTTCAACTTTAACTTCCCGAAGTTTAGGGTATGGTGAGGTTTCATTTCCTAAATATTGCATTACCAAGACATTCTTATGCAAACCTAGAGGTTTGGGGACTGGAAGACCCCATTTTGCCAATCTGGTAAGATTTCTTTGTTCCTTTCGCACCCAAATATCGACAAGATCTCGATGTCTTCTTCGTAGACCTGTGAATCTCGGATCACCTTCTATGTACTGCATCAAATTCTTGAATACAGCATTTGATGTATGAAAAATTTTCACAGCAACAGGATTTCCATCTATATCAGTGCCATGGAATACATGGGCTTCCTTACCTCTTGCTACGGGGAAATCCAAGGTGTCAATAACTCCATTTTTCATAAGTTTATACAAAGACATCAAAGTTAATCTATCAAAAACTTGGTCGAAAACTCGTCTATCTACCCACTCAAAACTACCTTTTCCAATAGCGCCTTGAATCTTACCTTCAATATCTCTAAACATCGATTTATATCGCTTCTCTTTCATCCAAGAATATTTTCCTGAAGAATTTTCTAAGGTTTCAATGAATCTCTTTTCTTCAAAATGTGAAAATTCCGCATCTTTTTGATGTTCTAAATTTTTGAATTTCTTTTTTTTACTGCGACGACGATTCTTATTGATGGCAAGTTCATCCCATTCATCGTCTTTAATTACCATTTGACCACCCATAAGGCCAATAAATTTCATCCAAATAATGAATCAATATCAATATCGTCATCATCATCTTCTTCTTCGGCCTCTTCAGATTCTGGATACTCTTCTACTGGAATAAATTCAGTCTCTTCTTCCGCCTTAGTTTCTTCACTATTGGCTAATTCTTCTGCTGTATCATCTTCTGAATCATCATCAGATGCAAATAAATCATCGTCTTCATCATCATCATCAGAATCTCCAAATAAATCATCAACGTCATCATCAGATTCTTCTTCTGAATCTTCAAATAAATCTGAATCTTCTTGATCCATTGTTCCAAACAAATCGTCATGTTCATCATCATCATCATGAGATACATTCATTCCAAACACATCAACATCATCCGGTAATACGCCTTTTCTAGACAAATACATTGATTGTGTCTTAGTATACCGATGTTTTACATCTGCTTTGGAATCTTGGAAGTCCCATGGCCAAACGATAATTAAGTCACCTTCACGGACCCATTGTCTTCTTCGCATTTTACCTGGAATTCTAGCCAATCTAGTCTCTCCGTCTTCGCAAAGAACTGTAACTCTACGTCCGCCTAGAATTTGTTCTGCTAGTGCAAACATTTCGTTTATTTTTCGATTTGGCATCTTGACACGAATCTTTCCAGAAAAACCATCTTCTGGATTCTCTAGACGGGCTAGTTCTTCCACGTCTACCTTTTCTTCACGTCGTCTACCCACGATGCCTCACTGTACATGGCTGATAGTCTACCCTTATTGAAGCCATCACCCGTTTAAGAGTTAATTTAAGACCAATTATAATTGAAACTTTCAGCAGCAATCGTACAAATCTCAATCAACTTATCACTAGCAACTCCAATGAATAAAGTGGCTAATAAACAGGCTAGAATAGCAAATCTAACTTGCCAACCATTTGGTAGAGGTCCATCTCTACCTGGCTCTGCTTCTTCAAAGAACATTACAACACCAATTCTAAGATAATAATATACGGAAATTGCAGAGTTGATAATCATGGCAAATGCTAGCCACCAAACCCAATGAACATCTGATAAACCAAGTTCGCTACCTGTGGCAATAGCATCGCTCATATCTCCTAAGGCGACCTTAACTATTCCCATAATTACAAGTAATTTAGACATGAAACCTGCTAGAGGTGGAACACCTGCTAGAGAGATCATAAAAATAAACATAGAAACTGCTAGGAAAGGCTCTCTCTTTGCTAAGCCGCCTAATGAGGATAATCTTGATCCTCCTCCTTCTGTTTCAAGTACTGAAAGAACTAAGAATGCACCTAGCTTGAATGCTACTAGAACAATAAGATGGAAGATAATGGCGGCAAGAACAACAACAGCCGCTTCTCCAGGATCTCCTGATAAATTCTCATCCCAATTCCAAGCCCCTATTGCAGTAATAGCTGCAAGCATATATCCGGCGTGAGCAACTGATGAGTAAGCCAACATTCTCTTCGGGTTGGTACTTCCTAGAGCTGCTAGATTACCCCAGGTCATTGTAATCACAGATAATAATCCTAGAAGTACAAGCCAAACTGTTCCATCTTCACTTGATTCTGGAGCTGCTATAATCAGTAATACTCTGAGCAAACCGACAATTCCCATCGCTTTACTTGCTGTAGCAAGAACCCCAGCAACAGGGCTACTAGCACCTGAGTAAGCATCAGGGGCTGCAAAGTGGAAAGGAGCAGCACTAACTTTGAAGCCAAAGCCAACTAATACGAATCCAATCGCAATCATTGGAAGTGCTTCGCTGCCGGAACTAGCAAATGTTGTTGCTAGAACATCTAATTGTAGAGAACCAGCCCATAGATAGAGCATCGACAAACCATACAACCCTACACCAGAAGCAACTGAACCGACAATGAAATACTTCATCCCTGCCTCTGTTCCAGCCTTGGTTTCCTTAAAGAAACTGACAAGCACATAAGTTGAGAATGATGCAAGTTCAAGTCCAATGAAAAGAACGAATAAATCCTGTGCTAATGCAACAATAGACATACCTATAGCACATGTTACCATCAAAATATAGAAGTCACCTTGTCTGCGGTTATTGTATAAATCTTCAGAGGATAATTTTGCTCCAATGCCTTTGACATCCATTCTATTCATAGATGCAAATGCTGCTAAAGTCAAAGCACCGAAAAATACCAATTCAAATACTCTGCTAAAGGCATTTACCATCAGTATTTCAGTTCCTCCTTCACTAACTATTGCGGTTCTTTCAACTCCATCTTGGAATGAAAGTATGGACATTAGGAAAGCTGTACCGAGAGTTATTACTGCGATCCAAGAAGGTAATCTTGGGTCACTGGTAAGTTTGAATCTATTACCACCAAATAACCAATAAACTCTGGTCTGAGTTCCTGGAACCCTAAATTTACCAGTTCCAAGATTTGGAACAATAATCAATAGAATCAAACCTGCAAATAGAATTAGTTCAGGACATAAAGCGGAAATGAAACCTTCACCAAATGGTTCTACTGTCTTCAATGTAGACATATCAGGCACCTCCCTTTCCAACAAATATAATTAAGCCATTGAAAATTTGTT
Source organism: uncultured euryarchaeote (assembly GCA_964001175.1). GTDB lineage: Archaea > Thermoplasmatota > Poseidoniia > Poseidoniales > Poseidoniaceae > MGIIa-L1. The sequence goes on along the minus strand of CAXFAS010000006.1, from coordinate 36,162 downwards.
TTGTCCAATCGTCCATCATATCTAAGGCAATCCAAGGCATTATTCCAAATAGGATTGTAAAGAAGGCAAGTAAAATCATAGCAAATTTCTCTGGATTAGAAATATCCGGAATCGCTTTTCCACGCATCGATTCTGGAGGTTGTGTATCAGCCCCTCCTTCGAAAATTGTTCTTTGCATGGACCATAGATAGTATGCTGCAGTCAATGCTAATACAAGTGCAGGACCAACCATCCACCAGATACTCCATCCATCTAATGAAATTAAATGCCAAAGTGCGATTAACATCATTATTTCTGCTACAAATCCTGCAAGAAGTGGAAGTCCCAAAGAAGCCATCCAAGCAAACATCATAGATGTTGCAAGCCATGGAGAATGCTTAGCCATTCCCCGCATTGCACCAATTTCCATACTGTGATAATGATGCTTGAAAGCACCACATACGGCGAATAACATTGGGCTAATAATTCCGTGTGCAAACATCATGAACAATGCAGCAGCCCATCCCATAGGTTGCATTGTAGCAATACCAATCAAAATAACACCCATGTGTGAAACCGATGAATAAGCAACCATCTTCTTCAAATTGGTTTGACCTAAACAGACAATTGCTCCCCAGACCAAAGATACTATTCCGATGATCATTAATGCTAACTGGAAGTGATAGAGAGCGTGAGGGAATAAACTTAGAGGAAGTCTAAACATTCCATAAGCACCCATCTTCAGCATTACACCTGCTAAAAGCATAGAACCGCCTGTAGGTGCTTGAACGTGAGCGTCGGGCAACCAAGTGTGGAATGGTACTGCTGGAAGTTTTACTAAAAATCCAATCATTAGCATAACAAACAAAATATTCTGCATTGTCTTTCCAAGGAACCAGTTATCTCCAGCATTTGCTGTTCTTGCAGAATCTATCAATTCTGGAATAGAGAAACTTCGACCTGTCATAGAACCTGCAGAAGCAAGAGTATTCGGCTCTTGTAAGAAGTATAGAGTAATTAGGCCGAGTAACATAACTACAGAAGCAGTAAACGTGTAAATGAAGAATTTCTGAGCAGCATACTTTCGGTCTTTTCCACCCCATTTGAGAATTAGGAAGAACATAGGGATTAGAGTTAACTCCCAGAAGATATAGAACATGAATAAGTCTAGAGATACAAATACTCCAATTAAAGCTCCACCCATCATCAAAAGAAGAGGGAAATAAGTAGCACCATATTTCTCATTCCATGTAGCAATTATTGTAACAGGTAACAAGAAAGTTGTCAACCAAACCATAGGGAAAGATAAGGCGTCTAATCCTACAGTCCAATTTATTCCTAAAGAATCAATCCAAGAATAGGTTACAAAGAATTCATAATCATTGAATGCAATATCCATCCATGATACATCTCCAAAGTATCTGAAAAACATTCCTGTTGTTAGTGCTAACATAACTAGTGAGAAGACAAGACATGCCATTCTAACCGGATTGACCAATCCGTCCCTAACTCGCGGAGATGCATTAGATACGAAGCCCAATAAAATCATACTAGATACTAATGGGAATGCAACTAAAGGAATAGAAATCCAATCATTCATTCAAGCCACCCCCCACAATAAAAAGAAAATCGCTAAAGTACCAACAGAAACCATCAGGATGTAATCTCTTGCTGAACCAGTTGTCATCGAACGAATGATACTTGATAGAGACTGAGAACCAGATTCAATATTCTTAATCGTTCCATCGATTACAGATGAATCTACCTCTGCTGATTTATTGGAAAAGGCTGCAACGATTTTCAACATTGCCATGTCATAGTAGTGATCGAAGTATAATCTCTGTTCAAGTGCCCTAGTTAGACTAGAATTTGCTATAGAACTGTTATTGAAATTGAAGCGATTGTAGACCCAAGCATTCAATCTAATTACTGGTCTCATCCAAGGCTTAGTCTCTTCTCCTTCAGCCAAATTACCACCATAAAGAGCCATTGCGAGACCTGGCCCTAATATTGCACCAATTGCAATTGCTATGTATGTAATGATAAAGAAGAAGGCATCACTATTTGCGAATGCATGTTCCATTTCATAAGCGATTCCTTCTAGTAAATTCTTCTCCGAAAGGAAACTGTATTCGCTGTCTGGTGCCCAGTGAGTAAAGCCCATTCCAGCAAACAAAATAGCAGATAAAGATACGAAAGTCAATACAAATAATGGAATCTTAATCCATGTATTAGTTGGTCCAACATGGGCTGCAACCTCATTATTCGGTTTACCAGCGAAGGTCTTTAACCACATTCTAGACATATAGAAACCTGTCATACCTGCGCCGATTAACACGCACATTGCAGGAATTAGGAATCTAGGGTCGTCTTGTGCGACTCTCCAGGCATTAGCAATAATTCCCTCTTTGGACCAAAACCCTCCGATTAGTGGTAGACCCATAATAGATGCTGAACCAACTAACATAGCGGTTGCAGTAAGAGGCATTTTAGATGCTAATCCGCCCATATTATCCATTGACTGAGCATCGAACTCCTCATCGTGGTGATCGTCATCATGATGCCCATCGCCATGGTCGTCGCCATGATCGTCGTGGTGGTGTAAGTGGTGATGTGCATGATGAACTTCGTGAATTACTGAACCACTTGCCATAAACAGCATTCCTTTTGCCATTGCGTGGTTGAAAAGGTGGAATAGCGCAGCACCAAAGGCTACAATTACAATATAATGCGCTTTACTATCATTATGCCAATCCAAGGTATTGGCTAGGTACATTGCACATCCTAAACCTGTGAAGATATATGCCAATTGACTCATAGTTGAGTAAGCTAATACCTTCTTCAAGTCGTTTTGGACAAAGGCAATTGCTGCAGCCATGACTGCAGTAATTCCACCGATTAATGCTATTATGAATGCTAAGTCTACAAGTTCTCCGTTAAGTGCTTCAGCACCGAAGAATGGGAACATTCTAGCAACAAGATATAGTCCAGCATTTACCATGGTTGCAGCGTGAATCAAAGCAGAAACCGGAGTTGGCCCTTCCATAGCATCTGGCAACCAAACGTGTAATGGGAATTGTGCGGATTTACCAACCGCTCCAATAAACATCATTCCAAGTGCCCACTGTAAGGTACTTGAGGATTCAGCGGCTACTGCGGCAATATTCGTTTCATCAAATACCACTGCGTAGTCTAGAGAGCCAAATAGGTCCCACATCATTACAAGACCAATCATTAAGAAAACATCACCGATACGTGTTGTAAGGAACGCTTTCTTTGCAGCATAAGCAGCACTCGGTTTTTCGTAATAAAAGCCGATGAGTAAGTATGAGCAAAGACCCATAATTTCCCAGAAAATGAATAACCAAAGGAAGGAATCTGCAAGAACCATTCCTAACATACCGGAACAGAAAAGAACGAATTCTGCGTAAAATCTGTGGTTTTTATTATCGTTGATTGGATCAGTATTCATATACCCAACACTGAAAATATTAATCAAAAGACATAGGAAAGATGCTACAAATAATAGCATAACTGTGACGTGGTCCACATATATTCCAAACCCAAAGGTTACTGGTTCCAAAACGCCTCCATCCCAAACATTGGTATTTACCCATAGAAGATTGAATGAGTCTTTGATTCCTGAAAAGCTACCTATGTGGTCTTTGATAAGTAGTAAAGAAATAATTAGGCTAGCAGCCATTACAGGTAGAGCAATCAAGCCACCCTCTTTCAGATTATTTTTCCAAAATGGGTTTCTATTGAATACATAACCAAGGAATAGAATTACTGGGAAAGCCAACATTGGTAGAAGAATGATAAGTGGCGCATATTGAATCATATCGCTGTCCAGAATAACATTAGAACTTGAACCTGCCATTATCTCACCTCAGTTTTTAAGGACGTCCACATCGTCCAATGATATCGATTCATGCTTACCATACATTGCAAGGAAAATTGCTAATCCTATAGCAACTTCACTTGCAGCAATTGCAATTGCAAAAATAGTGTAAATCCAGCCAGTAGCATCTCCGTGATGAACAGCAGCAGCGGCAAATTGCATATTGGCAGCATTCAACATTAATTCAATGCACATTAGAACAATTATTGCATTCTTACGAGTAAATGCCCCAGCAAGTCCAATAATGAATAATAGGGCTGAAAGGGCTGAAACCCATGATGGATCGATCATTCCTCTTCACCTCCAAATTCCCAGAGAAGGTTTTCTCTTCTCTCATCACGAACTAAATATGCAGCACCAATCATTGCAATAGACATCAAAACCCCAAGCATTAACAGTGGTAATGCCCATTCATTAAGCATAATATCTGCTAAGGCATTTGTTGTTGGTTCACTTTCACTTGAATTATCCCATACTTCGTCAGCGCTTAATACTGAAACCAGAATCATCCCAAGCGCTAGTAGGCCAATTCGAGTTACAAGAGAAAGAAATTTCATTCGAAATCCTCCTCAAGTATTTGTCTTCTAGTGAGCATAATGCCGAATAATACTACAAGTCCAACGCTGGCAAGATAAACTAAAATCTGAATTGCAGCAAGGAATTCAGCACCAAGTAGGATAAAAATTCCAGAGACCGCCATAAAACAGAATATCAATGAAAGCATGGAGTGAGCAACTCTTTGAGCCAAAATAAGTCCCAAAGCACCACCTATAGTTATGGTGGCAAACAGGAAGAATACACCTGCTTCGACAATTGCTCCAACGTCCAAATCAGGCACTCTCCTTAGCAGCTCTCGCTGCTTTCTTCGCTCTCTTGTCGCGCTCTTTATTGGCGCGCTTTGCTAGTTCTGAATCAACTGCCTCTTGATGAACTGATGGTAGAACACGAGTTCTACTTGCATCGAACCAAAGGTCTTGTCGTGTGAAACCAGACATACCATCATACTCATTTGTCATGAAGAAAGATGTAAACCCACAGGCTTCCATACAAAGGCCGCAAAACATACATCTTCCCATATCGATACGTCCAGAAACAATTTGGTCATCTGCTACAAATAATTCTGAGGTCTCGACTTCTTGTTCAGCTCCTGAATCATTCCAACGAACTGTAGCGGTATTTCCTGAAAGGTCTAAAATTTCAGCAAACCTCCATTGATCTGGAGTGTCAGAATGCGCTGTTACGTGATTAAAGTCCTCTAGTGATTCTGTAACTTCGACAATTTGTTGAGCAGCATAACCTCCGACTTCTAATTCGGAACCCATTCCACCATGCTCTCCGTCTGCTCCATCCAAAACATCTACTCGAAGTTCGGTTGTCATGTGGAGGCAATCGTTAGGGCAGGCTGTAACACATAATTTACATGCAGTACAAGTTTCCCAAATTACACCAATTCTACCATTATAATTTCCTGGAACGAAAAGCCACGGTTCCATATCCTCTAATCTTTCATACGGATATTGAACTGTTTGAGGCTTCCATAATGTAGGGAATAAATCTGAAGTTACTCTGTCAGGCGCAAATTCTTGTTGAGAAATATCGTTGAATTGAGCGTTCTTTGAGGCTCTGGATGCTGAGCCATCATCTAAGAATTCAGGATGGGTTGTGTTGTGATAGCCGCCTGATAGACGCTTCCCGAATATTTTACCAAAGATTGGGAATGTTCGTAATGCTGTAATCAGGGTAATCTTAAACGGGTACCAAAATAAGTTTCTAAAATTCGGTTTTGCATGTGGATGCATTGGCATAATTTTCACCTCACTCCTGCCCCGGGACATATGTTCCCGCAGGCTTATCTGTATAGACATGGAACATACGTTCCGTATTCCCGCTCTTATCTTCATCATTCAGCATAAGGAAGAAAATTCCAAGCCAAATTATGGTCGTAATGACGGGGATTAGGAATGGGATACCGAAAGCATCCCAAGATGTTCCCCCATAAGCACTGTCGGAAAGTGCAGTAGGGTCAAAGAAGTATAATCTGTAAACAGCGGAAAGAACTAGTTGGAATACAGCCAATGGTAGTAAAATTCTCCAACCGAATTCTAAGATTTGATCGGTTCTGATTCTAGCAAGTGAAAATCTAGCCCAAACGAATACTAAGAGGAATACAAGCCAAGATTTGATCAATACAACAACAGCTCCTGGAATTAAAACATACAGGTCGCCAAGAATTGGTATTGTACTAATTAGTCCTTGGAACGGTAAGTGCCATCCTCCAAGGAAGAAATGGGTGAATAAGAAACAAGCAGCATAAGTTCTGATATATTCTGCCATGAATAACATACCAAATCTCATTCCACCATACTCAGTCCACCAACCTTCGACAAGTTCAGCCTCTGCTTCGGGCATATCGAACGGGACTCTTTCCACCTCAGCAATCATAGTGAGCAGGAATAAGCCTGCACCCAAAGGCATCAAGAATAAATTCCAGGCTCCTGCAGAATGCTGGAAATGAACGCTTTCAATAATATTGAATGTCCCAGACAATACTGCAACCGAAAGTAAAGTCAGTAAAAGAGGTATTTCATAAGCAGTCAACTGCGCTGCAGAACGAATACCGCCAATCAATGTATACTTGTTATTAGATGACCATCCTGCAAAGAAAACTCCTATCGGAGCAATACCAAAAATAGCAATTGCATACAGTATGGAGAGTTCGGGATTAGTCGCATAAATCCCACTAGATAAAGGAATAATTCCAAGGATTAACAGTGTTGAAGAGACGATTAGGAATGGTGAAACTTCAAAAATTAACTTGTCAGCTCGCTGCGGAACCATGTGTTCTTTGAGGAGAAATTTCATTCCATCGGCCACGTTCTGGAAGAAACCAGGGAATATTGAATACCCCATCCAAGACCTGTTATTGACTCTGTCAACAGTTGCAAACTTCTCATCTCTATTACCGAATTTCTTATTCAAGAATTTGTTTACTGCGCCGACTGGTTTGCCAAGGCCAAATGGTAACATATTCCACCAATCGCCAGCAGTAACGCCGTTTTCTCCGACCCATAATGAACGTAAAGCGGTAGTAGCACCTCTTCGGTCATTCATTCTAGCAACAGCCTTCCTCTCAATCCAAAGTATAGCGAATTGAGAGAAGAAAAGCATCAAAAATACAATATTGACTACGGCAAAGGTTGCTAATCCAAATGCGATTTGTCCTGAACTATCCTCTAAAGGAGTTCCTTCCAATAAGGGAGGTATTGTCTTTTCAACAAGGTCGAAAATTAACCCCCTTAAGTCGTATGCATCATCCATAGTATCACCTCAACGATCTGTTTCTCCGATACATGGGTCAAAACTACCCATAATTGCCGGTATATCGGCGACTTTGTACCCAATCATTGTCTTGGCTACAAATGGAATTGTGATAAACATAGGAGAGCGAATAGATACTCTGTAAGGATTCTTACCACGCCCTTCACCTCCGCCTAACAGGTAGAATTGAGATGCGCCTCTGGTACATTCATAATTGCTGAAGCCAGTTGCACCTTCTGGGGCTCTAGTAGGCGCTTTTTTGTATATCATTTCATCACCATTGGCGTAATTTGTATTCTTGCCACCTGGTATTTTTTCGATTGCATCCAAAACCATTCTACAGGATTGTCGCATCTCTTCCATTCTGACACGATAACGGTCATAACAATCAGCACCCTTGACCGAAGTAGGTTTTTCTACGGCAGGCTCCCAATCGATTTCGTCGTAAACCGAATATGGGTGTGCCCATCTAACGTCGTAATTTACTCCTGCAGCCCTAACATTAGGCCCTGAAACTCCTGCAGACACCATCTCTTCTGCATTAGCATAACCAACACCCTGTAATCGGACTAGCCAAATGGTTGATTCATCAAGCATCATTTCGTATTCTTCGATTCTTCGCTCGAACAGTTTGACTTTAGCAATCATTCTATCGGCAAAACCAATTGGAATATCTCTCTTAACTCCACCAATTCTTGGGTAGTTGTAGTGCATTCTTGAACCTCCTAGTTCTTGCAATAGGTCGAGGAACATTTCTCTGTCTCGCATGCACCAAGTCATCAAGGTCAAATTGCCTATGTCTGGCCCAAATGCGCCCAGCCACATCAAGTGAGAAGCTAGACGCTGTAATTCAGCAGCAATCAAACGAATATATTCTGCTCTTTCAGGCACTTCTGCTTCTAGTAAATCTTCAGCAGCATAAATGTATGAATTTGCCCAAGTCATTGCGCTAACGTAGCAAAGCCTGTCGCAGTATGGCGTGACTTGGGTGAAATCTCTAGATTCGCAGATTTTCTCAACACCGCGATGGATGTATCCTAGTTCCGCTTCTGTGTCGACAACTGTCTCTCCGTCTACTTTGACTCTCAGCGTCCATAAACCATGTGTCATAGGATGCTGCGGGCCCATTGTAATCCACATTTGTGCCATAATATCGCCTCACTTAACGCGGCCCTCGTCCGCAGGTTTTCGGCCAAAGCCTTGAGCATCGTCATACATTTCATTATGATCTTGATATCGGATTTTGTGTTGTTTCTGTAAGGGATGGAAACCTTCAGGACTATCGTGAGGATTTAGGACTCTGTGCATGTTATTATGCCCCTCAAATTTAATCCCAACTAAATCCCATGTTTCTTTTTCGTTCCAATCGGCACCCACCCATATATGTTGAACTGTTGGAACTACTGGTGAATCATTATTCTCTAGAGGAATTAGTACTTCGAACTCCATTGGAATCAGTTTTCCGTCGAGTTTTTCTGCAACATAAACTGTACTTGTATCGGGTAGTTGGTCGGTAATCGGTTGTCGTAGAAAATGATAAGCAACTTCCCACCCTCTTTCATCAGGGCCATCTGGAAAATGGGTGCCTGTGACCATTGAGCAATAATTTACTTCTAGGTCAAAACGCATCCATTTTGCTAAAGCTTGCCAGTGTTGTGGAGGTGTTGTAATTCTAATAAATGCGAATTTTTTTGCATTTGAATGGTGTTCTACTGAGGCAACAATTCCTGAACCGGAGAATCTAGCATTTATGGCTTCAAGACACTCATTAGCAGCCTCAATGTTTTGAGATGCAGTGATAGTGGTCCCCATTTTACTCATCTCCAACTATGATTGGCTTTTCGCTCTCTCTTTGAGAACTTGGAGCACCGCCAATTTTGATAATCTTTTCACGAAGAAGACCAAATCCATCGATTAGTGCTTCTGGCCTAGGTGGGCAGCCAGGAATGTAAACATCGACTGGAATCACAGTATCTACGCCTTCTAGGATATTGTATGATTGGAAGTATGGCCCTCCAGAAATAGCACACTCACCCATTGCTATGCAGTACTTAGGCTCTGGCATTTGCTCCCAAAGACGGACGATCTTATCTGCGAATTTCTTTGATACTGGCCCGTTAACCAGCAAGACATCGGACTGTCTAGGTGATGAACGGAATAGAACTCCAAATCTGTCGCCATCAAATCTTGGAGTTGCTGCTGCTGCCATCTCAATAGCACAGCACTTTATCCCAAGGTGAAGAGTGAACAAAGATTTTCTCCCAGCCCAATTGAAAAATCGACCAGCAAGAACGCTTAGAAATTGCTTGATTTTTGTTACCTTGAGTGCTTCATCGGTAACTCCACCGACCATTTCAACCAAGGCTCTGCTGTTGAATGCTGCAAAATTTTCTCCTGTATCTGCCATTGTTTCACCTCAAATGTAAATTCGCCCTCGCTTCCTGAAAACATACCAAACGCCAAGTGACATTGTAGCAAAAAATCCACTGAGAACTAATAACGCATTTTTCGCTTTAGAGACAGCGCTTTCTCTAGCACTGTCTGAGAGATCTTGCGCAGTTGCATCAGAGGCCACAAAACCTCCCAAAACTAAGAACATAAAGGCGACATCAAAAACCAAGAAAATAATAGCATACCAATAATATTGAAAGTGGAATTGAATCATTGCATCTCCAACCGGCTCACTTCCACATTCGAATGTTGTTAATCTTCGAGGATATAGGCTGTGGTCTTTTTCATAACCTTCCAAAAGATAGGATTTGGTAATGTGAGGTCTGGCAGGGTCAACGCGTGGTCTAACGACCCATGTGATGATGAAATTGGTTAATGGCATAAGGATGCCAACAAGCGTCAAAAAGCCTATTGAAAGGTATGCGCTAGGTACCGATTCTAATCCGGACATTTGTTCACCCAGTTGCAAAGCATACGCTCAGCAATCTTTCCAATAATTACCCCTCAATAAGGGTTGCCAAATCAAAGTTATTTTTCAACCGGCGATTATGACCTAAATACGGCTTAATTTGATTGAATAATTAAGCCGATTTCCCAAACCAAATAGTCCAGGAATCATTCATTGAATTTTGTAATAAAGACCAAATCTTGTAACTCGGGAAAACGAATATCCAAGTTACAACTAGATAGAATATTGCTAAAATTGGCGTTGAAAGAAAAGATGGGAATGTCGCAACTGTTGGGATCATAAATAACGCCCCTAGCAAGAATACCACAGCACCTAGTGCAGGGAATACTATAACTCCGAGAATGAACCAAATAATTGGAGAACTGCTGGACAGCTTTGTTTGATGCATAGTTTTCGATTCCAACGCTCTGACATTTCCAATCAACTTGAAAAACCAATAAATATTGAAAAATGGTATTATGAAGAACAATAGATTCTTTGCCCCACCTGGTCCAATTTCAGCATTATTCTTCAGCTCTTCACCCCATTTGAATAATGCTACAAGCGGATATAATCCTAAGGTTAGAGGTGTAAAAATAAGCCATTGCATGATTGGATTCCTGTATGGAATTGGGCTAACCCTAACTGACATTTTTCTCACAAATCCACTTTCTTTTGCGCTAGACAATTTTTCAGAATAAATTAATTGACGCTTTGCAGATGATTTTGCATTCATGTCTCTGAGTGTTGGCTTTGCTCCTTGATATATCACTCCTAGGAATATCAAAATTATTATTAAATACATTCCAGATTTGATATGTTCTTGTTGAATCCCCAGTCCAAAGGCGCCAGCATAAGGTTCACCAAGTACAGAGAACTCAATATTCTCTCTATCAATTACGCCCGTTTCGACAGGCTCAACTGAAAGTGTAAAGGAGAAATTATCTTTCACTTCTGCCTCGTAAGAAGGTCTTACATCAACTACAAGTCCAATTGATTCTCCGACATCCAGCCAACATGTTAAGCCATCTGAATTGGATGAACAAGAGCCATTTGCGTAGTCTAGAGAAACCGACCAACCACGGAGTCCTTCTGGAGTCAAGACATTGAATTGAGTCCTAACATTTCCTTGATTGATAGCGTCTACTAAGATTGTTTTCTTATCAGGATACTCAAGAGTATAATGTAAGTCTACATCAGAACTGAATTGTATATCATAAATGGTTTGAACTTCTAAACTCAATGATGTATATCCTGTGCGATCTGCAGAATTAGATTCACTAGTAACTATGATTTCTAAAATTCCGCTATCGCCAGTAACTGCACCTGGATTAACTTCTATTATCAACTGGAACTGTTTTTTGTATTTCATTGCTTGAAGTTCTGTCTTGCCAATCTTCTCTTTCTCAGCATTTATTCCATTTTCAGAATACGAATGAATTAGGTTTCCTTCGTCATCTAATTGGAATGAATTTGTAGTAGAATTCCAAAGACCATAGCCTCTTTTAATCTTGAATTTTTCATCTATATCGACAATTTCACCATCGAGCATTAGTTCTCTAGTTGCTATTCCTTCTAGGCCATTGATTTCAAATACAGCATAATCATAATTCTCATCACCAGTGTTTTCAATCCATAAATCGAACATTGCTTCACCCTCAGGAGGTAATACCAATGTTCCGACTCTGTTATCAATCGATATGCCGTCAAAGTCGCCGTCTCCGAATCTAATATCCATGGAGTAATTGACATCTGAACGAACTGCTCTAAACTTCTCCAATCGCTTATTATCAGGCAAACCATCAGAATTATCATCGGCAGAATTGGAGTCTCCAAGATTAGTAATTTCGACGTCAATATCGGTAAACTCCCAATTCTCAGTACCTACTTTGACTCTTACATTTAGAGTGATTACAGCGGTTTCTCTAGCATCGATTGTAAATTCTGTTTGCTGATTTCCTTCTTCATCGGTATACCAATTTTCCCAATTTTCGGAATTTCTCTTAGTGTAAAATCTAAAGTTATCTTCATTATTACCAAGATTTTCAACTGTGATTGGGAATAAAAGAATAGTGTTAGAGCGACCTGTCTGATTTTGTCCTCGCTCGACTTCCATGCCATGTGTTTCTTTGACTGTGACTGTCAAAATCTTAGTTTGGTAAGCTTGCCCTCCACCATTAGGTAAAACTGAGAAAGTCAATTCAATACTTTCAGTTGCAAGTGCGTCTTCAGGAACTGAAACAATGAAGTCGACGCTTTCCGACTTGCTTGAACCATGTTTAGAGCCAACAGTAACGCTAGATTGGTCAAGTGAAATCGACCATCCAGAAGGAGGTGAAGAGACTGTAATTCTAAGAGTGTCTTCACCATTTCCGGTATTGGTCACAGTTAGACTAGAAGTTCTATTCTCTCCAGGCTCAATAGGGCCTAGGCTAGAGGTTTGTAGACTTAGAGAGGCGCCATAACTTTGGCCTAAAATTACGGTAAATTGTTTGACGCATTTTAGAGAATTTCCATCTTTTGCTTGAACTGTAATTTGAGTTTCAGACCCAGCGCTTCTTGAATCATCAGGCTCTACTTCCAAATCAAAGGATTTGGTTCCATCACCATCGTCATAAGGCAGTAATCCACTAGATGGTCCATCGAATGATACCCATTTATTGCTGCCAACACCTGGGTCTCCAGTAATTGACATGCCAACAGACCAGTCACTATTTCCTTCGTTAGTCAACGTTGCAGTTAGAGTTCCAACATCGCCAGGATTGAGGTTTAGGTTGGTTTTTGATAAACTCATTGAACACTCCTTTAGCACAGGAACTTCTAGTTCGAAATCCACTGTATCAGTAGCGTTTTGAGCAGGATTGGAGCCAGAAACGGTTCCTGTTAATTCCCAACAGTAGTCATTTGCTTGCTGGCCATCGGGGACTTCCACCTCTACGGTTACTTGCTCAGTTTCTTCTACATCTAATGCAACATTGGTTTCGCTAAGGGTTACTGTAAGGTCTTGAGGATTACTGCATCCGCTATCTGTTACTTCTTCCAATACCAAATCTATTGATTGGTTGGTCTGACCTGTATTTTCAACAGTAATGTAGTATGTCACAGTATCTGAACCTGCACCTAGGGATTTCTGTTGTGAATTTCTTTCTTCGATATTATCGAAATATAGATCAACACCGAATAATGCACTTCCTGAACCATCCCCGGCAGTTGTTGAAACTGTTTCTGTTGAAGGCTCGGGAGCAGCAGGGTCAGGCGTTCCGGTTGAAAGTACGATTGTAGCAGTGACGGTTGTATCACAGGTTGATTCAGGCTCTACATTTTGGGCCAAGGTAACATTCATAGTCGTCTCTTCTGAAGAACCTGCTTCAATTTGACCTGGAATTTGGAGTATAGTTGTAGTATAACCATTACAATCTTCACCAGGTTCATTACTAGCCTGAAGATTTACAGAAACTGGATCAGACCCTGTGTTGTAAATTACTACAGTATACTCTCCTGACTCCCCTGGATTAACTTCCATTGAATTAGGTGAAACATTTAGATTGATACTAGGTGCTGCAGCAACATTTGGAGCAAGTAAAGGAAGTACGGAGAATAGCATTAGCCAAATCAGGAAAATAGCGCCACGATGGGTAGATTTCTGCGGTTTTCCTCGGGGGTCCATGACCCCCGGTGGAAGACTTACTATCAAAAGCCTACCCTTTGTTGTTCATCAAAAAATATGATGAAATGGTTTAACCATCAATAAAATCAGAGGTTGGACCAGAGCAACTGATGCACTTTTCAAGATTTGAGATACTACAGGACTCATGACCTTCACCATGATATCTAGCCCCACATGAAGGACATCCAAGAACGGCTCCTTGAATCGAACCTCGGCAAGACCAACATATTGGAAGAGGCGCTTGATTTTCTTCAACAACTTCTTGGTCAACTTCTGGAATAGGTGCCGGAATTACTGCAGGGATTACTGCTGGAACTGGCGCAGTTATTGCAGCCGCAGGCGGCGCTATTTGTGGTAAATTTTTAGGAAGAGCCAACGGCCGATTAGTAAACTGATTTCCAGCCATTTGCCTAGGCGGTAAAGGCATCATTGGATGCTTCTTTTTTGATTTCAATAAAGCAACACTCATTCCAATAATGGCGATTACTACAACTATTAGCATTACACTAGTGATTATTTGGCCTGTGCTTCCAAAAGAGTCTGAAGATTCGCCAGTAGAGGAAACATTGAATCTAAACTCGGTAGATTGTGGCGAATCTGAGGAACTAAAGTCTAGTTTAATGGATGAAAACCCTGGTTCATTCGCGGTAACTTTAATTCGTACGAGTACTGATTCTCCAACTTGAAGGTCAACTACATCATTTGCATCTAATTCGATATCCCAATCGTCTTCGGATGAAACCTCAAGTCGATGATTGAAAGGGATATTGCCAGTATTTGTAGCCATGATTTGGATTAATTTTTCCTCATCTGTCTCAAAAGTATTTGACGATAAACTACCCCATGTAATTTCTTCAACACCAGCTACATAAAGCGAAATTGTTTCTGAAAACTGTGCCCCACTACCCCCTAAAGTCAAAGTGAAAGAGGGTTGTGTGTATGGTTCAGCTTTGGGATCTATAATCACTGCACAGTCCATTTCCGTCTTATCATTGAGCCCAAGTACAGTATTTATCGCATTACAACTTACTTCTAAGTCTTCATCGCTCTGTATTTCAATCTCAGGCGTCCAATCGATATCTTCTAGATTGCTTAATTCCCAATTATAAATCAAAACTTGACCTGCATAGTGGCTACCTGAACCGAGATATGTCGAATACTGTTCTCCGCTTTCATAAATCAAATTAGTGAATTTCAAAGATGGTTTAGCAAAAATTTCTACTTCTAAAATTTCATTCCAAGAGAATCTATCAGAACCATTATCCAAATTCATAGTTATCTGTCCTGTTTTCGCACTTTGTCCAGCGTAAAGAGAGAGAATGTATATCCTTGATTCTCCAATATCGAGATTAAACGGTGATGCCCCTTCAATAGTTTGAATACCTTGAGGTAAAAAGAAAGATGGATAAAGTCTAACATCAACATTTCCTTTGTTTTCTATCGAATAAATTAATGCAAATTCAGTATCTGGAAGTACTTTATTCATCTGAGAATCTAGGCTTATCTCTATTGATTTAACTGCCTCTACCTTAATCGGGACATCAATAATCCAACTCTTAATCGGAGTCGTACGTGAAAGAACATTGATTGAAACAATCCTTTCGACTCCTGCGTCTTGGATTATATTAGGTGGCTGTATTGTCAAATTTAAGGTTGAGATTTGACTAATAGGGATTGGTTCAGTACTTATGAAACGACCCGCTGTATCACCTTCGCCAAAGTAAGCATTCCACCCATTAGGCGGCTGAACTTGAAGATCATAAATCAAATCGGAATTACCTAAATTTTGTACATAAACAGCAAATGTTGTAGGATCAATTGGGTGAACAGGAACAATATCGTAATTATATTCAACATTTACATTTGCTATATCTAGTACTTCTAATTCCAATGTATAAACATTTGATACTCCGTTATCAACATCTAATCCAAACAGTTGTATTTCATAGGTCCCCTTTTGCGGGGTTTCAGGGTGAATCATAGTCACACTGACAGTTTTTGACTCTCTTCCTTCCAACGAAAAGTTCGTTGAAGAAATACCAACATACCATGAAACTTGTTGACCTGTTTGGACGTTTAGTACGCTTTGCTTAGTAATACTAGCATTTATTGGTAGTAAACCGGTATTACTCAAATTAACTTGCCAAGAAGTAGAGGTTTCCAACGGATCTGTTAATGTCGAAACTCTTTGAGGAGAGGAAAATGCAACTCCTGGGGTTGTTACCTCGATAAGAACATCATGACGATTATTTGTTTCTAGTGTTTCATCAACTTGATTGTCCGGGTCAATTATGAATGAAATTAATTTCTCTCCAGCACTTTGTGGAGTCCATGTCCAATAGAGGTTCTTTTGGGTGCCGCCTCCGACATCCATATTTTTAGTTTCAACAACTACTCCATTGACTTGTAATACTACATCAAAATAGTCTGATTTCACATTGCCAGTATTTTCAATTGTTGATGTGAAATGTACCTCATCTCCAACTCCGGGAACTTCAATATCCATGCTATAATCTTCAGGAACTACTGCTAAATCAGGCAATAAATCATTGATTCCATGTCCCATCACGGCTAAAGAAAATGGTTGAGAACGACTTCCGCCGTGGAATGTATCTTTCACTTTTACAGTCCACTGACCGATAATTGCTTGGTCTATTAGAACTACTTCCACATTATTGACATTATCTGCAGAACCACCAGTGGTTGAACGGCCATTGGCAAAATCATTACCAAGATACACATTACCATTTGGATCTGTGACTTCGAGATCGAAATTATTGACAAGTTGTTTATTGGAACTTGTTGATGCATACTCATCAGACCATGTTAAAACAGCCTTGAAAGCATCGTTTGCTACGTCGATATCAAAATCATATGATTTAGAATTACCAGTTGCTGAAAGCAATGACCTATCATCGACCCAAATTCCTTGTCCGTCAACAGGTGCTAAGGAATTTCTAATATTTATTCGGCCCCATCCCTCGTCGTTGTTTGGAATATCTCGGGAACCTACATCTTCTGCACCTAGAATTAATAATGCTTTAACTAGCGCTCCTTGAGGCGATTCTCGTAGAGCAATCTCCTCAAGATATTGTCTAATCATGGCTGATGCGCCAGCAGCATTTGGGGTCGCCATTGATGTCCCTGTATACTCTAGATACCATTGACTAGACCATGTATTTCCACCAGTGTCTCCAGCTTCTTGTGCCTTACAAGAGCGGACATAACCTCCAGGAGCAAGAACATCTGGTTTTATTCTACCATCATCAACTGGACCTCTAGATGAACCTGACATGATTGTATCTGGGGCACCTGAATATCGATTTTGATGCATTCCAACGGTCACAGAATTTTTAGCAGTACTTGGCGGACCGATAGTATCTGGATTAGGTCCATCATTCCCAGCAGCAAAAAGAATTGTTAATCCTTCAGCACCATTGTAATATCTATCATAATAATTTGCTCTATCATCGACATCTTGGCTTTCTGATGTATATCTTCCATAGATGTTATTTCCACCGCTACCCCACGAATTAGTGTGTGTTCTAGCGCCGTCATTGTAAGCAGAATTTAGTAAATAATTCAAGGAAGGAGATTGGAAATTCCCAGTGTTATCGTTTTCCATCGCTTGAAAATATAGGTCTGCTTCAGGAGCAACACCGGTATACCCTCCTCTGAAACCATCACCTAAGATAGTGCATGAAACGTGAGTTCCATGCCCAGACCATTTATCGGCAGTGGAACCGTCATTGATTACGTCATAATTACCAACTACTCTATTTCCAAAATCTCCATGGTCATCATCTAGCCCAGAATCTGCAACTGCAACCGTTTGATTAGAACCATCTAAATCAGAATTGAAATAAATTTTCATAGTGCCTGTTTTCATATGACTTCCAGCTTGATTATTATCAATGGTAAACTGAGGATTAAATCTAAGTGAGTTAACCGATGGCTGAATCATAATCGAGGCTATATCACTAGTTTTCAATGAGCCTTCATATCTTCCTTCATCCCAATGAATAGTATCTTGGAGTGTTAATTCTGCAACATCTGCTACATCTTGAAATAAATTATTGCCATATGAATCTGTGAAAGAAATTGATTGTTGAGGGCCTAAGTCATTTCTCCAACCTTGTAATCTCATAGTCTGTCCAATTAAGGATTGTTCTCCATCTTCAAGTAATAAAATATCTAATATTTCACCTTGGGTGAAAAGTGCCAAAGGAACTGAATGAAAACTAGAGATGACATCTAAATTTTGAGCCTCCATCAAAGCCATAGGAGTTCCTTGGACAATCAATCCCGAAGGATAAATAAAATCTCGAATGGTTAAACCTTGGATTTCATTGAGTTTTTCTCTCGATTCTAATAGGTTGACTTGATTAGAAATGAGCAGAAGGTTTAGATCTGGTCTGGATTGAAGCATTTCAACTGGTACAGGCCGGTTCAAAATTAATCCATTATCATCGAAAATACCGATTGATGAATCAGCATAGACCTCTCTTTGTTCTAGAGTTTCAGTGTAGTCATAAATCCCCTTAGCATCATTATACACCCCTTCTCTCAAATCAAATCTAACCCATTCGATTTGATTATATTCATCTTCTGAGGATAAATATTCTTCTTGTTGAGTGAAAAACACTGAGTAACTTTGCAAAACAAATAATGCGACCAAGAGGATTGCTCCCCTAGTAGCGCGACTAGTTTGCATATTATCTTCCCCGACCCGCCCCGCTTTATTGCTTCGGGTCTTTTGGGCTAAAAATCAAGATTAATTTCTATCTTTGAATTCTTCCCATGCCCATTCGCCAACTTCATGAGTTACCAGAATATTTTGCTGCTCGCCATTGTAATCAGTCCACCTTAAATCGACTGCGATTACATAATTTTCCCAAACTGTATAGCCTAAAATCTTCATCTCTAAGTCGTTTCCTGCAACCGAAGAATGTGCTGAAATTGATTCTACATCTATATTCATCGTTTCTAATATCTCGCCATCAAGAGATTGGAATCTAACGTCTAAGGAAACATCAGTAATTTCTCTACTACCTGTATTATGGATTTCAGACATCACAATATGCCCTCCTCTTTGAAGATACAGACTTTCCACCATTACTGAATCTCTTGGAATCACCCAATACCAGCTACTAAAAATTGCCCCAATAAACAGTAGTAAAATTACTCCTGCCAAAGCCACACGGTTTGGAGTTACTTCCTGCTTCAAATCTTCAACAAATCTTGCAGCTTCTTTGGAAGCCTCCAAAATTGCCAACTCATCTTGAGTCATGGTAGTATTTTGGATTGAATCTTCGTGGACTAACATTTCACCATCGCTATCGAAAATTAAATCCTCTTGGCTACTCATTTAATCACCCCAGCATAGCCAAACCACTGGCAATCATTGACGTCATAGGCTCAACAAGTAAAATATGTCTAGTTTCAACAGCACCACCTGTAATTGTTCCTACTACAGAAAGATCTGCTACTACTCCATTTATCCCTAAAGAAGAGGCAGTTGGTATAGGTCCAGTCATTTGTGTGTCAAGCATTACTGCTCTACCATCGAATTTCTTCTCACCAAATATATCAACATAATAACCAGGTTGAGAAGTTACTTGAGCACTTGCGACAATGCGACCTTCGGTTATATCATCAAGGATAATTACAGGATATTCATATGGACCTCTATGAACGTGAATAGTAGCGGATTTCAGGTCTTGTCCAATAAGTTCTACTCTTTGAACAGTCACTCCTGGCATAACTGGCATGTTAGATTGTTTCATGTACAAACTTCTAACTCCTTCGCCAGATGATGCAACTCTCATGCCCCAATCCTCTGTAGTATCTACCTTGAATGTTGACGGCAATCCTTGAGCGATCATCAAAACATCGCCTCGATAATCAACAGCTCTTCCTGCTGCTTCCAGATATAAATCCATATTTTCTGCATTTGAAGTGTAATCCAATGTCATCATACCTTGGAAGGATGTATCTTCTCTAATATTGAATTCATTATCAGGCACGGCACTCAATGACATGATTCCAGGTAGATTTCTCATAAATGCAGTTGCGGGCCACCAATAACCATCAACAAATCGTAATTGTTGAATCATCAATTTATCGATAGAGGTTTTAGACTCAGTCATGAATTCGTCAGGTACTGCTAAATCAATTATGAAAATATCTCCTATTGTAGCAGAGAAGTCCATTGATTGTGGTACTTCATCGATTAAAGTTTCAACCCTGGTTTTCTCTATTCTATCAATAAAAATCCCATGAATTGAATCTAATTTAGACCCTAAGTCATAATTCATATCAACAGTAAATCGAGGCACTGTTAGATTATCCTGTGTGAAAAATACTGCATTTGCAGAAACATCATTAGGTTTTGAAGTATCCAATCCATCAATTACTAAACTCATATCTCTACCTTCAATTCCGTTGATAATAATACTAATTTGCTCTCTTAGAGGATTCCATTGGGACATTGACATATCGATTTCATAAGTAGGAATATTATCTATCATGCGGAAGTCATAATTTAGACTAATAGTACCTGCAGGTAATTGAGGCAACCAAATTTTAGTATGCCAAGAGCGCCTAAATTCCAATTCTATGCCTAAACTATCTAACTGGGTTAAATTCAAGCCATTCATCTCAAAACCATAAACAACTCCATCTTCAAGAGCCATTACTAAATCATCAAACTGAGTAATATTTGCACTTAATAGGGCATTTAATACGTCCTGTTGCTCATTGGAATCAATCTTGAAATCGACCAAAGCAGCATCGATTACTGATTTTGAAGATTGCGTTAAAGAAGGCATTCTCGAGACATTGAAATCAATTACTGTAGCCTCAAAAATATTTGCCGAGATCCCATGAGCCCAATCCGGCACTTCTTGGAAATTATCTCCTTTTCTAACATCAATACTGAGATTGAAACTCTCACCTGTCAACAGATTAAGGCCCAAAGCAAAATCTTCTTCATCATCTTCTGTCCCAGCTAAATCTTTGATAAAGTCATAAACAACGTCATTGACTGATGAACCAAAGTCCACTAAATCGCCTAAGAAGAAAGATAGAGCTTCAACACCTTCGCCTTCATCAAAATTCGGCAACTCCAATCCAGATGAATCTACGCCACTGGGGAATTCTAGAGTGATATTAGAGGGTAATGGGTCAATTGCAATTCTTCCATTCATTCCAAGGAATGAGTCTTCATAATTGGATTGATCTTCGAGCAATACGTGGAATGGAGATGATTGAGTTCTAATCAATTCGATTTGTGAATTACCTTCAGGTCCTGTTGCATTGGGTACTTGTGGAGAAAAACGTTTCAAACTCAAAACATCTGAAATTTGAAGACTCATACTTGCTTCTGAATTGTCCTCATCAACCCAGAATCTAAAATGGTCTCCATCCATTGTAACAGGATTTGTTGCATTTGACAACTGAATTTGAATTGATTCCATTGATTCACTAGCGGAATATCCCAAGGTATCTCCTAATACCAACCCGAAATTAGTAGGCAAGCCATTTAATTTGATTGCATTTTGTTGGGTAGGGCTCTTTCCACCATAGGTAATTGAAGAGATTGTTGAACTTGCTTGGTATGTCAAGTCATCAGAAGTCTGTATAATTTGTAAACTAGAGGGTCTATTTGAGAATAAAGCGGATTGAGTAATTGCAGATTCTAAATCTAACCCATCATGTTTGATATGACCCATTAATAGTGGGCCGCCATTATCTCCTTTAACCTCTATATCTCGAATATTTGTATCGGGGTCATAGGAATATATCACATCTGAAATTCCTGCTATTCTCAAACTCATTGCGACTGGAACGAGCGGGTCAACAGGGCCTTGTTTTCCAAGAACTTGGTCAATGGAACTATCCTGTGAAATCAACAAGTGGTCAGTGTCTGGAATCCATGGATGGTCATTACTTGAAAATGCAAAAGTTATTCTGCCAATAGATTCACTAGTCCTTGGACTACCTCCAATATTTCCTTTGACTTGGCTAAAGCAATGTAATTCTAGGGTTCCTCCCGAAGACCCTGCAGTACTAACTATTGAATCCGGAAGGGAATTTACAATTTCTCCAATATCAAGTACGACTTCTACCACTGAAAGCAGGGCATTATCTAATATCTGTGCGATAGAATTGAGATTCGGATTATCAAAATTGACTCGGTCAATTCCGGTGGGTGAAACAAGGAAACTTCCTTCGATAATTATCACCTCAGGTACTTGTTCAATTTCAATTTGTAGAGACGAGGCATCAGTATCAAAACCTCCACGCTTGAATGTAGATTTATATTCTAGGCGGTCTATCTTTTCAGTACCAGCAATTGCTATGAGGGTATTAGGTGCTTCGACAGGATTTATTGGTAGAGTAGGGTCGTCAACATTACCAGTATTATCGCCTGAGAAATTTTTAATTCCAATAATCCATGACAGTCTTGAGGGAACATCACCTGGTAAATTCGCAGACCCTGGGGCCTCTCCAAGCATAGTGAAATATGAAGCGATTTCTTCGGTTGGCATCGTACCAGAAGGTAAGCCATGAATCCACACCCTAGCATCGGTTGTATTACCAAACTCTGAATCCCCTTCTGTTACATTTGAGCGGTCTTCGTAGTAATGAAGATAAACATCACTTCCTAAATCTGAAAATATTTCAACTGTATCAAAGGTATTTTCACCTAAGTTATCGTTTCTTATTGTTATATCTACTTCAGACGGCAGAGTAGTTTCTCCAACTTCGGGATGGAAGCCTGCATCCAAATAACTCATCTCTAAAACTGGGGCTGCTGAACCACCCCCATCACCATCAAATCTAATGAAACCTACACCCACTCCAAATCCACATTTATGTTCATCACTTTCTGCTATATTGTCTGCAAATGGATCAAAATATCCAGGGTCTTGACAATCATTTTGAAGTGATGAACCTGGTTCGTTTGGATTAGAAATTTGAACTGAAAATGGTGCTGAAATAGAAGTCAATGCTAACTCAGATGAATTCAGGGTATTGAAAAATGTCCCAAGTGCGAGTTGTAATACATTTTGCGCAGATACATCAAATTCTATTCTATCTATTCCAATTCCTAGAGTAAATCGGTATGGCGGTTGAGTAAACCTAGTATCTACGACCATGCCATATGATTCAGAATCGTCCAGTGTAATATCAAATGCCAAGCCTTTCATCAGACTAACTTCTAAATGTTTCAAAGAACCCCAAAGAGGGTCATCAAGGTTTATTGCCTCAACTTTCCATTGGAATGTTGGCTTAATCCAAAGTTTATCAATAATAGGAATCCCCAATAAACCGGGGCTAGTTTCCGCACCAAAACCATCTCCTTGATTGATTATTCCTTCAATGGTTAAGGCTACAATTAAATCATCAGAACCATCTCCGTCGATATCAATGTAATTATCAAAAAGAGCGATTTGTCCATCAACTATTAACTCTCCAGTGAATGTTCCTCTTTCCCATGCTTCGTATGATGGCCCATTATTCCTTGATGTGAAGTTTACATAAACAGCATAAGTATTAATTCCAATCGCTAAAATATCTCCATTGCCCAGAGCAGCGGTTGAAAATAGAGTATCAAATAGATTATCTGGGAATCCTTCAGGTTGAGTGGACCTGTCCATCAAAAATTCGTATGGGCGGGGATGATCTACTTCATATGCACTTGAATCACGCATCGAAACATTATCCAAGAATTTGTTTGCTACGGTTAGCGGATCGTCATCTCCAACCGGTCTAGCCGCAGCATCGACGGCACTCAATGCACTTTCAGCCAATGAATTGGCAATTTCTGCTTCTCCATTCTCTTTTCTCATATTCAATGTCTCCATCAAAGCATCGAGTACATCGAAGTCATCGCGAGAAATCGAACTATCTGCAGTTACAGGTTGGGCTACTGACACAAACATCAGCAGCACAAGAAAAACAGCACTTTTGCGATTATCATGTAATTGAGGTAGACCAGCGCGTATTAGACGCGGTTCACACTCATCCATAATCACAGGTGCCATTTCACCTATGTCAAACCATCCCCTTTTTGATTACAAAATCGTTAAAAATTCACTTTTGATATATCAAGCAAATTCTATTCCGAAATCAATATTACAAGAAGGACAAGCAACAACTGCTTGTTCAACACCTTGTGGAATCTTAATACTAAACTGATGATTACATTCAGGGCACGTAATACTTCTCGTATCATCTATTACTTTGTTGGGCTCTTGAATAGGCTCTTCAACTGGCTCTTTAACTGGTGTTGAAATTCTAGTTTTGATATTCTGTGGCAACTCTATACCTCCACTATTTACCTTGGTTTCAACTACCTTTTCTGGTTGTTGATTGGTTCTAGATTCAATTATCGTTTCAGTCTCATCCTCTGCGAACATAGCCAATGCATCAGCTGCAGCGGTTTGACTACCTTGGCTAACTTGCCTAACTATGGGTTGAAAGGTGTTATTCTGAGGAGCGAATCCAGCGTTAGGATCTTGTTGTTTTGAACCATAAATTGAGTCATAGCGGACTTGTTTGGCCCGTTCTTCTTTTTCCTGTGAAGATTCCACAGGTTGATTTGTATCTAAACCAGCAATAACGGAAGCAGAGGCGAAAATTGGAACTTTCATTTTTTGATTTACCATTCTAATATGGGCTTTTGCTTCAGCCTGTGAAAGGCCGCGGCCAGTAAGTAACTCCAATGCAATATTACCTTGCCATCTACGATAACCGATCATTGAAACCGCCATGGTGATTACTCCTATGAATAAAATTACGATTACAAAGGCGAAAATACTCGTTGGTTCAGATTCAGCGGCAACATTTACTGAAAATGGGTGGGAATCTGTGTTTCCTGATTGATCAATAACTGTTAAAACAACATCTACTCTTCCTGTTTGTTCAAAGATAATTTCGACCTCAGAACCTACAAAATTAGGATCATCGTTATTATTTCCATTTCCATCTGAATCAACGTTTGGGTCCAAGTCCCAGTGATATGTTAACTGGTAACTTTGGTCATAAGAATCAATTGCAGATGCGCTAAATTTCAAAGGTGTGCCCTCAACCCCAGAATCTGCTAATAATTCCAATTTAGATTGATCTAAAACAGGATCTGAATCATCGTTTACTACTATATTTTTGCTAATTGAATTGCTATTTCCCGCTGGGTCTGCTACTGTCAAAACTAAAACATGGTTTCCAATATTAGACCATGAAAGAGCGATAGTAGAATTCTCATCATAAAATTCTCCATCTAGTGTCCAACTACATAATACGACTTCATCATCATCGGTACTATCGCTACAACTGAATGGAATTTCTTCATTCAAATCTGTCTTCCATCCACCACTAATTACCTGGCCAGAACTCGAAATTATTGCTGTTGGTGGAACAGTGTCTTGAACAGTAATGGTTCTATTTGTCTTCGCTATTTGTGAGTCTTTTGAAGAGGCTGTTAGAGTTACCACTTTTTGACCCGGTGAATTCCAAACCCCTACTGCTTGCCAACCTTCTTGGTCAGCATCATTATCGAAAATTCCATCTCCATCGACGTCAACACTATCATCAAAATCCCAACTCAATGTTTCAATTTGATCTAATAGATTTGGAGTCGCCATAGAATCTAAATCTAATCCAACGCCTATCGAAGTAATACCTAAGTTAGCAACAGATATTTGTGGGTCGATTGGAGGTGCTAGTTGAACTCTAACTGTAATTCTAACATCTTGAGAACCATCGCCGCCTCCAACGGGATTATCCGTATTATCTACTATCAAAACCAATTCTTCGCCTTCAAGTTCATTTGGCACGACCCAAGTAGTAGAATCGGAAGTAGTAATAGATTGCATTTCGGTTGTGGTTATGTATAATTGGCCAACACCTCCTGAAACATATAAATCATGCATTTGCTTTGTCTGTAGATAGACATCTCCCACTCCTTCCAATTCCCATGCAGTTAGAACTATGGTAGTTCCGGAGTCTAATTTCAAGTCGTCCCCTGAAAGCAGTGTTTGGTATGATTGAGCAGGAACTGAAAGTACATCATGATATGGAGTCCAATAGGAATCTTGTAGTTTAATAAAATCAAGGGAAATTTGGCTAGTTGCGCCTCCTTGATCTCCAAACCCTTGGTCTCCATCATGAGCCAAATTATCTAAAACGATATACCATGTTTTTGGATTTATTGAAGCGGGTACTTTCCAATGGAAATTATACCCTCCTGAGGCGTTTTCAATAGAAGATTTAGTATCTAATTGTGAACGATAAGATTGTCCTAAATCATAAGATTGAATGGTACTTTGGTCAAAAAATAAAACATCAATAGCATCATTGATAATATTGACTTCTACCTCATAGACATCACCTGGTTGAAGTGTTCCCAAATTCATCTTCCAACAGAGATTTGCATCGAGAGATAATGAGTTAGAAATATCTGCAACATTACTTTCAGAGCATGAGGGTGGTGCACGACCTTCGGTTTGTCCTAAGGCTACAGGAGAAATAATCATGCACAGCAGTAATGCAACTAAAAACTGACAACGCATATACCGCTGTTTGGACTCTCACACTTCAAATATGCGCTTGTTTGAATCAATTATTCCAACCTTGTTCATTCCAAACCAAATGTGAAATTTGTCCGTTATCTGAAAGCACGATTCTATCTCCATCACACGCCGCACTTAATGTGACATCCGTCTCGCCTAGTTGACTTTGGGCTTCGCCTAACATCTCTTCAGTATTCTTTATTCGCGCCCCAAAATGAGTCAATACTAGGTGTTTAGCTCCGGATGATTTTGCTGTCCTTGCTGCTCCACTTGCCGTACTATGCAAGTAATTTGAAGCATGCTCTGACCAAGCATCAAGGAATGTTGCTTCGTGGATTAGAACATCGCATGACTCTAAATTAGAAATCCCTTGAGACATCTCTGCGGTATCTCCTGAAAGAACTGCACTAATCGCTCCAGAATCCGGACCTCTAAACTCACCTGCAGCAAGTAATTCACCACTTTCCAGCACCTGATCTTCACCTTTAGCGAGTCCCGCTTTCTGACTTTCGCTGAGTTTCAATTCTGCGGCCTTGAGACGGTTGAATTTTCCTTTCTTGCCCTTGGCTGAAAAGTGCCAACCACATGATGGAACTGTATGTTCTGTTTCCAGTGCAGTAAGTTGATTCTTTTTCCATCCAGAAGGTTGAGGCATTGAAGATAATGCAACAACTTTTTGTTCATCAGGAATTATTTCAACCCAACGATCAGCCTTGACATCACCTAGAATCCACCGAACAGGATATCCTAATTTTTCGGTTGTTCCACCTAATTGATGCCAAGATTGCCATTGTATAATTAAATCAGAATGAGACATATCTTCAGGTAACTTAGAGTTAGATAATAATGAATCAAGAACTTCGCTTGATGTTGGACCGAGAATCAGTAACGGTTTGTCGCGGTTGTCTAGAGACATGGTTTGTAGCCAAGGAAGTACACCCCAAGTATGGTCTAAATGCCCGTGTGTCAAACATAATACATCGACTTTACCAACTTTAATTTGTGATTCACCAAACTGTTTCATTCGCTTTCTTTGCACTGCGAAGCGAGACTGAAAACCCTCGCCAGCATCTACAATTGCGACACCTTCGTCGCAAACAACAATACTGCCACTAACTTGCCTAAAACCGGTTGGGCGAGCCGAAGAAGTACCTAGAATATGAATGTCAAATCCCATAATATCGCCTCAGGAATTCATTGGAATTGGAGTTGGTGGGAACCACCTGAGCATGACTACATCGTTTACTCCACGTACCCAGCGCCAGGGGACTGCAACATTGATTCCGCCTTCGACTAATTCATGATCGGTTTCTCTTACGAAAAGATGGGTACATCGGATTCCAGAGGTATCTACAACCGCATCATAGACTACACCTAATTTTTGGCCTGAAGGAAGATAAACAACAAGACCAGATAAGCGAGAAATCATATCTTCGCCTTGCATCATGGTCAGCCCTCGATTAATGCGTAGGGTCGACACAACATAAAGAAAACCGAATAATTATTCCTTAAATCTCTTTTTGATAAAAAAAATGAATGCATCGTTTTTATTAAGTATTTATAGTTAACATGACTATGGCGCAAGACAACCGTTACATTGCGAGTGATACTCTCAAAGAAATGTATGAAAAAGCTCTTTCTAAGGCTGATGGCGTTAAGTTATACATTCCGAAATATTGTGCTTCTTTAACGAAAATTATTGAAAATGATATGAAAAAAAATCGTATTTCAGTAAAAAAAATATTTACAGACATAACAACAAAATTAATCAATCCAGAATTTTGGAATGATAAAACAAATTTTCCAATCATTAACCAGCACGGCGGATATGTTGGAAAAATAGTTGATGAAGACGGCAATACAGTGAAGATAATTAAAAGATCTGCAAATAAATCTGATAGAATCTACTTCTGCAGATACTTCGCTCCAAATAACGTCACGTATGTTAAATTGCTTGGATACCAACTCAAAGGCGAAAGAGATTTGGGCTGGAGAGAAGAAGTTAGAAATATAATTAACAGAACAGGAGGCGTTATTTTTGATGAAATTCAGCCATTTATTCCAGACTCAGATGGCGGGGAATTAGATATTGTCAAAAGGGATAGTCATTTGTTAAAGATGCACAGTGGATTTATATCTGTCAAAGATAATCTCGAACTAACTGAAAATTATATTGAAGATTTACTAAATGAAGCTAATATATGTATTACAGATGACCAATTTG
The DNA here is from genome assembly GCA_964001175.1 of uncultured euryarchaeote. Lineage (GTDB taxonomy): Archaea > Thermoplasmatota > Poseidoniia > Poseidoniales > Poseidoniaceae > MGIIa-L1. The sequence continues at coordinate 7,596 of CAXFAS010000006.1, read as the reverse complement.
AACAAATTGCAAAGAAGACTCCGCTTCTAATCGACGGCCATGCTGGAACTGGTAAATCAATTATTATCGCATTAAGAATCGCAGCTCATTTCAAAATATGGGATTCTGAAGATAGAAAAGACGAAACTATACCAAATTTACTAGTTGTAGCATATAATAAAAGAGTTCTAGACATGATTGAAAAATATGTCAATTATTGGATTAGTAAAATGATTCCAGAATTTTATGAGAAATACTTAGATAGAATTCACTACTTACCCACACTGAACCTTTACCATCAAATGTTAAAGAAAGAAGATAATTCAAATATCCCAATTCCTACTTCGGTTGAGGCAAATGCTACTTTCGTAAATTTCTATAAATTCAAAAGTGAATTTTTCAATCACTTAGAACTTAATGAATATATTTCAGCCGAGCAAGCCTGGCATTTTATAAGAGGCATTTTGAAAGGAAGGGAATTAGGTTGGCATGGTAGCGAAAAAATTACCGTAGACGATTTTTCATCCATCACAGGAAAGGATGGAAAAATTAGTAGAAAGGTAACAGAAAAAATGTCACCAGAAATGATTGGAAATCTACTTAATATTCATTATAAGTATGAAGAGTGGAGAAAGGAAAATAAATACTTAGATGATATTGATTTGGTTAGAAGAGCAATGGAAGCCATAGAATTTGGAAATTCTAAAAGTGGCGATTTAATCAGTAAATATCATACTACATTAATCGATGAAGGACAAGACTTAACAATTGTTGAATTCAAATTACTGACTTATCTCCTTAAAGAATATCCTGGGAAAATAAATATTGTAGTTGGTGGAGATCCATTACAAACAATAAATCCAACAGGTTTCTCTTGGGAGAATCTTGAAACATTCATAACTCGAAAGGTAATTGAAGACAGTGGCAATGATAAATTTGACATTCGCCCTTCTCGAATGCTTGTTAGCCACAGAATGCCAAAATCATTAGTTGACTTTGCTAATGTCATCATAAATGCAAGAGGGTTTGTTAGCGATGAAGATGTTGATTTAATGAAGGCATTAGATGAACATTCTACTGAAGGATTTATTGCTCGCGTTTCTTATGATGTCAATGACGAGGAACAGAGAGAAAAGATGAGTAATTTTATTCAAGAGTCTTTGGGAAGTGATATTGGTACTATTATCTGGTCTAGGGATACCAAAGAATTACAAGAATTGAAATCAAAAGATAAAACCTTAGAAAATCTCACTGCTATTTCATCGGACGAGGGTATAAGTGAGGATATACATTCTATTGAGTCTGTTAAAGGGCTAGAATTCGAAACTGTCATCCTCTACAGATTTGGTGACTTGGCTAATAGCTTTAACAAACTGGTTAATGATTCTTTATCACTTGAAAATAAAGCTACAAATGAGAATTTATATGAATTATTATATTTCTTGAATAGACTATTTATTGCCGCAACCAGATCTAAAAAGAACATAATTATAATTGACAGTAATGAATCTATCGAAGAAAATTGGAATTCTAAACTATGGGGTGCTGGCAACCAAACTTTTCTTGGCTTAGATGATTTCATCGAGCAGATTAAAACTGAACCAACATTAGTAAAAGCAATTCAATATTTTGAGATTGGTAAAGAAAGAAGAGACCTAGAACTTTTGCACAAAGCCTTCGCCAGTGCAAAACGCTGTGAAAATACTGATGAAAGAAGAACTTTATTGATTAATATTGAAATAACCATCTTACAAAATGAAACCAACTCAAATATAATATCTGATAAAGATAAGAGTGCAAAGAGAAGGCGTTTAGTAGAGCTGTATGAATTAATCGGAGATCACGAGAAGGCAATTTATGAAAGAGTTATTCTTAATGACTGGCTTACAATTTATGAAAAGTATAAAGATAAAAGACAATATAAATTAATCTGGCATTTTGCAGCATCAATAACTACAAATAATCCAGGTTATCTAAATAAAATAATTGATACTTATGCTAATCAAAAGAACGATATTAACAATAATTTAGTTAAGAAGTTAATTGCTAGAAAATACAAGGAAATACTTAGAAAAAATCTCTCAAATATCGAAAATAAATACTTAAAAATTATCGAAAAAGAGTTTGATGGTGACGATTGGATTGAACTATTAGAACCTGATTGGGATGACAGTGATACATCTGTAATAAAAAATTCAAAAAAATCTGACAAATTCATGAAACAAATGGAAAGTAAATTTGGTAAAGATGATACTAGTTGGCCGAATAGAATATATGCAAAAATTCTCAGGATTCAGTTGAAAAATCCAGACTGTATTAATCCTTCAAGAATTGTAGATGAATTAGCAGCCAAGGGTGACCCTGATGCTGTGAAAAACGCAATAAGTAATATTTTTACAAATAATGAGGACATAAATGTTGATAGTCGGATTTGGCTTGATATATTGAAATTTATTGAAAGTTCAACATACCTATTGGAAGAAAAGCACCCAGATAGAGATATAATGATTCAGCGTCTAAGAGATGTTTGTTCTATTCTAGACATTCGTAAGGGCTATACAGGACTAAATTTGAAAGAATTTTTAGAAGCATTAAATAGTGTCAAAAGAATACAAAATAGCCCTGTTGTAATTGGTTCTTCAGAAGTTGACTTCATCAAAGATGGTGCTGCTTTCAACGGCTTTGAAATAATACTCAAAATGGATGATGAAAAGATACAGAGGTTGATTGAATTTATATTGAATCAAATAGTTTCAACAACAGCAAGGACCAAAGATTTTATCAGTTGGGATTGGGAAAATTGTGAAAAATTCATGACTTTATTTGATGAGACGATCGGTTTGGAAAAGAATTGTACTCAACTTGGCCGATCAATAATTTCAGTTGCGGTTAGAGACAATATTAATTGTGACCCTAGATTAATCAGATATATTCTGAAAGGAATTGACAGTAATAAGATGAAATATCTGGGAGGTGAACGTAAATATATCGACAATGTTCAGCATCTATTTGAACAGAATGACTGGTTCGATTGGTACTGGAAATATCCCGGAACTGTCAAGGTTTGGGTGCTTCAGAGATTCAAGGGCGAGTCGCAAGAAAAAATTAATTTCCATGTTTTAGTTAAAAACTGGAAAGATAGTCACCCTGATGATATGCCACTAACTCCTCCAAGTGATGAGTTGGTATTCTTGGCAGAAAAGGAAGGTTTTGCCAAACCTGAGCTTCGATTGGAGGTCAAAAAAGCCAAAGGATATGATGAGGATGACATGATTAATGACTTTATTATGCAAATGGATGTTAATGACCTTAGAGAAAGGAAGGTTAGTAAAGTAAACAAATCTATAGATTCCTTTGAAGGAGATTATGAGTCAATAATGTGGAAAAATAATAACTGGTTTTCTAGTAATTTCAGCACCATTAAAACAAAAAAATACCCAAATAAAGATGTTAAGAAGCAAATAATTCATTATTCAATTTTCAGTGACTCATTCACCCAAATGGTACTCGAACAATTCCCGGCAAAAGAAGATAAAGCGGATTTATCATGTGCTAAAGATTTACTTGGTAACTTTTGGACTTCGGTCTCTGATGGATTGAATTCAGTAATAGAATCTGTTTTCAATGAATCTAGATTCTGGGAAAAAATGCAAATGAATGGTTCGCTTGGAGACTGTTTAAATCCACCAACTAGAAAAGGAAAAGATAATTTTGATGTTTACTCATTAGCAGTTATAGACGTCTTGACTATGTTTTGTAAGATCAAAAACAAAACAGGCGTTATTGCCCCTATACTAAATGACATTGGCCTGCTTAAGACTAAATCTTTCGCTTCAAATGATAATTTATGTGATGCTATTTTCAAGACTAAACTTTTCACTATAGTATTCAAAGAATTCCCTAATTTAGTCGAAAGCGCGAAAGAATTAATGAAATGATTTTATCTTCTTCTGCGACTTCCATGAAGTTGGTAAACTAACTTTGAACGTTGTTTTACAAGTGCTTTTGATTTTGCAGAATATGACTTGCTGACCCCTTCTTTTCTTGTCGATTTTTCATCTACAATTGGTTCGGGATAATTCTTACCAATCACACAATTAAACTCTAATTGTTGCTCGTTAGACATCAACCATGGTTCATGAATAAATTCAGTAGGGACATTAGATAATTCTGGAACCCACTCTCTGATGAACTCTCCATCGGGATCTTGGTCCTCGGATTGCTTTCTAACCGAATAGGCCCTAACTGAATTTATTCCAGTAACACCTGATTGCATGTGTACTTGTGACCAGTGAATACCAGGTTCATAATCCAAGAAAGATCTCGCTAGATGGTTACCAGTGATTTGCCAAGGTAGCCACAATGTGTAAGATGCTACAGATTGAAGCATCGCTCGCATCCTAAAATTAATCCAGCCTGTAGCAAGTAAAAATCTCATACATGCATCGAAAAATGGCCATCCAGTTTTTCCTTCGCTCCAAGCTTGAAATCTCTGTTCATCGAAGTTTCTTTGGAGTTCACTATCTAATTCTGGATTAAGTGCAATTGTATCCATTGTCGCTTCTAATTCTAGTCTTTGAATGAAATGGCAATGCCATGCTAGACGGCTTTGAAAAGAACTCAAACTGGTAGTCCAACCCCTATTTTCTTTAGAACGTGGATTTTGTTTTACTCTCTTTTGTTTTCTTTTAGTATGATAAAAAATCTGTCTAATGCTAATACATCCTGAACTGAGGTAAGGAGAAAGTCTGGAGCACATCTCTTGACCTGAAATCGGGCTTGACATACCCTTCCTGTAGTTACGCCCCCTCTCGTCTAAGAAAGAGAATAATACTGCTAAGGCTGCCTTTTCTCCTGGTGCTGGTCTGTCTTTTAGTTTACGAGCCTCAATTTTTAGTTCTGATAATTGAGGTATGATACTAGATTTTAGGTCACTAGGTGGATCTATTTTTTCCGGCGTCTCAATCATCTCACCATTTACCCTTGAATCTCTATGTCTCTTCCAATTATCTCTAGATTTCAATCTTCTAACAACACCGTTTGTTGCAAACTCGGTGAATTGTACATTATTTTCTTGGCACCAAGCTGAAACTCTCTTGTCTCTATCCCAAGACCATTGAAGTCCTGTTTCCTCATGACTAAACACATTTTTGATTTCGTACTGTTGATGTAATCTGGATAATTCCTCAACAACATTACCATGATTGAATAATAATTTTCCACCAATCGATTCTAAGGATTTTCTCAATTCCTCTAGACAATCTAATTCCCATTTGATATGAATTCCATCTGTGTCTTCTCTATCAATCCTTTCAGGTTCAAGATTGAATAAACATATTACCGGCTGTCGACTTGAGATTGCAGCACTAAGTGCTTGATTGTCTGAAATCCTGAGATCTCTTTTGAACCAAACTATACTCACTGACACGCTTTATTCCACCTTTTGGCCTCTATTAATTCATGTATTAATTCCAGTAAGGAGAAAATCAAGAGTATTTAAGCCCCTGATTTTTACATCCACCATGAGACGGATTTTGGTCATCATTTGTTTGATGGTAATTTTTTCTCCTTCAGTGAGTGCTGAGACATATCTCATCTCTGGTAAGGCAACATATGCTGATAATTCACCTGTCCCTCTAGAATATGTTACTGTCGCATGCGAGGAGGGAAATTACGACTGCTATCAACACCGAGGAAGTAGCGTAATGACCAGTGCTTATGGTGAGTTTACATTGATGATTGATGTTGAATCAGAAGATAATGGATTAGATATTTTTCTAAGCCTAAGGGGTGAAAATTTTACTCATATTATCAATTTAGATGGCCTTGGTGATTCAGGGCAAAAGTCGGTTACACAAGATATTAAATTGGCACAATATCCTCCAGCGTCTGGAGTTTTTATGGGCTTTGGTTGTGTGATTGTATTATTTGTTTTGGTATTTGTTTCTGTTTTGCTCCGTACAGGAAGAAGACTGTCTACAAACCAGGGAAGATTGGAATTTATGGGATACAAACCCGCTAAAACATTAGAATGTCCATTGTGTGATGAGGTTGTTGCTCAACACGAATTAATCAAACACCTGATTATCGTACATGACATGGATCCCCAAGATGCCGGCGAATTGACTGGAAAGGTGATGCGTCGAACTTGGTCAGAAGAAGAGTGAGTAGTTGGATTCATCAACCTCCTAGTATTCCAATTACCATGCGCATTAGTCATAACACCCCCAATGGTGAACAAGCCTATCCTCATGAAGTACCTCAATTCGGACTTGGAGTATTCTTGATGTCAAAACAAGGCGAGTGCAAAAATTCAGTAGTTAGTGCACTAAACGCAGGTTATACTCATATCGATACCGCTAGAGCATACAATAACGAACACGAAGTTGGAGAAGCGATTAAACAGTCAGGCGTTTCACGCGAATCTGTTTTTATTACAACCAAATTAAGAAGAGGGCATGCCACTGGCTATGAAGAAACAATTGAACATTGTAAAAAATCATTAGAACTACTTGATATGGATTATATCGACCTGTATTTAGTTCATGCTCCACCAGAAAATCCAGAACATAGAGAACCTGTTTGGAAAGCTATGGAACATTGTCTTGAGCAGGGTTGGGTCAAATCAATTGGAGTCTCAAATTACGGACCTAAACACCTTGAAGCGATGAAAAAATATGCAAGTTATATGCCAAGTGTCAATCAAATCGAATTTCATCCATGGCTACAACGCCCCGAACTCAAACAAGCCACTGAACAATCTGGTGCCAAAGTAATGGCATATTCTCCTTTAGCAAGAGGACATAAAGTGGACGACCCTGAATTGGCTGCAATAGCAGAAAAAATAGGGTGTACACCTGCACAGGTTGCAATAAAATTCTGTTATGATGAGGGTTGTATCACAATTCCTAAATCCAGTAATCCTGGGAGAATAATAGAAAATATTGCTTCTTTGAAAGTAGATATTTCACAGGTATATGATGAAATTAAAGCGCTTGAATGTAATTATGTATCAGGCTGGAACCCAACAATTGAACCATAGATAAACCGTACTTTTCCCTCGTCGGGACAAAACACAAAAAGAAACAATTGAGGGTTGGAGCATGTCAAACAATTTTTGGGATGATGCTGTTTCAAAAGATAGCGAAAAAGAAACCACTAAAGAAGAGAAACTAGAGTTGTCTAAATCCTCTAAATCAGAGGTTGTTGTATTTTCTAACCCACTATTAATTGAAGTAGATGACAAAAATATCGAGATATCCTTAGATAAATCCAACGAATTGCCTCAAGAAGCAATTGATTTAATCCTCTCAAGCAAGTCTCTGTTTATCATAAATTTAGCACCTGGAAATCGCTTTTTTCAGATGAATATTGAATCAAGTCAGTTTGAATACTGGTTTGATGGAAAAATGATTCATCAACAAAAAGGGGATATTGAACAAGCACTTGGATATCTAGAATCAATAATTCCAGAATACATTACAGATGATGAATCGCCTGAAAATAAAAATCAAAAATTGAATCCTGATGAAGAATTCAATGAAGATGACGTAACTATACAGATAAATCAATCCAGTTGGGGAGGACTTGCTGTTGGATGGGGGTTTACCTTGTTCT
>CAXFAS010000005.1:0-84259 GCA_964001175.1 uncultured euryarchaeote | reverse complement strand
TCTTTTCTCGCTGCGTTCGGAAATTATGGCCCGTGCGCATTGCGCGGTGCCCGTTCGAGGAAAAAAATGCAGACGACGCGTACGGCTCGAGCGGTGGTAGTGCAGAGGCGAGGTACCCACCGTCAAAGGAAAGTGCTGGGTGACGATGAAATGCGGCTGATAGTCCGTCCACTCCTAAAGCAATGCAGCGATCCCACTCCTTCAGGATGGCCGAGGACGCCGAGGACGAAGAAGAAGACGATTACGAAGATGACGACGACGATAACGACGGCATCCTCGATATCTTTGAGCTCTGAAGTTGAAACGATGACTGTTTGTCAAAGAACCGTCTCTGACGGGTACAACAGACGCTTCGGGGCTACGGCCCCGGAGCATCTCTCTTTCCGATTTCTCAAACATCATTCCTCTGAATTTTTTGTTGGTTGAATGGGCGTTGATACGCAGACGCTCTCGTGATACGGAACCGCACATTCGCGCCACGCCCTTGAAATAGGGTATTTCGGTGGAAGAGCGATTACGAGGTGCCCATATGCTGTCAAAACAACACACTCAACGAATCGAAGACCGACAACAATTTTCCATGGCCATCATCATTGTCTTTTTGATGCTGGCCAGTAGCCTGCTCGCGATTGTTCAAACCATCCACGATGGGCCCGAGGCAACAAAAGAAACACAACTCGTCCAAGGCGGAAGCCTCGGCATGTCGCCAGTGCAATCCACTGACCAGGGCGGACAAGGCGGCTGGGATGGCGCCCACGACGGGAACCTCGATTTTGCTCACGACGCCCTTTCAAACCTCATGTGGGCTGACCCGGGTGTTTCATCGGGGATCATCGTTGACCTTTCGGTCTTGGAGGCGGCTATTCCTTCGTACTCCACCTTCTTGGAAGAAGCACGAACAGGCGACCACGACAACGATGGCATCAACGACCTTGACGACCTTGACGATGACAACGACGGCATTTACGACTTGCTTGAGCGGTTTGACGGATGTTATGGGACCGATCCGTACGACCATGACAACGACGGCATTCTCGACGTCGATGATTGGGACGACGACAACGACGGTATTCTTGAAGGGCCAATCGATTATGATGCTCTTGAGGCCCAAGGCCTTGACCCGCGCAACGTCTCCACGGACCGCTACCTCGACCCCACGATCGACCACCCCGACCCCAACATTGGGGCGATTGGCAATTTCTACCTCGCTGACCAGAACCCCATGGACCACGACAACGACGGCGTGACCGACGAGGACAACGATGGCTCTGGACCGGGTCGCTACGATGAAGACGATGACAACGACGGGCGCATCGACCAATTTACTTGGCCTTGTGACCTTGATTCAGACGGTACACCGGATTACTTCGACACGGACGATGACAACGACGGCGTCCTTGACGTCAACGACGCACACCCCTATGACGCTTCAATCACGACCCAAATGTCCACGACCGCCCCCCTCTTTGACACAGCCATCACATGGGCTTTCAGCGATTACCGAGAGTATTCCGGTGGCGTTGATTACGTTGCTTGGGAGCAGAACCGAGTCAATTCACAAGGTGCATCTGCCTCAGGTTTCTTCGGTGGTCTTGATCAATTCATCGAGCTAGGGGATTCGTACGGCACTCCCGCCTTCAACATCATTGTTGACGGCGACCTTGACGGAGACGACGTTCCGAATTTCCTCGACCCTGACAACGACAACGACGGAACACCTGATTCGGCCGATACAGATGACGACAACGACGGCATTCTTGACATGGTTGATCCCGACGACGACAACGACGGCATTCCAGACACGTGCATTGAAATTGACACCAACGGTGACCAAACCAGCGATTACACTGGCGTCCAGAACGGAGCAGTAACCGGCTTCAGCATCTCCACCAGCGGCGCGAACTACAACAGCGGCACTGACGTGTCCACGGCCAACCCAGGGAACTCTGGAAGCGGCTTGACCGTTGACATTACGGCCACTGCAGGAGCCATCACCAGTGCGGCCATCAATCGGGCTGGATCCGGATACAGCGTTGGCGACACCGTTACCGTGAACGGTGGCGATAGCAAAGGCAACTTGACCATCACGAGCGTTTCGACGGCCATTTTCGAGGTCCCTGGTGGCGACGGAGATGGCGATGGGCAACTTGACTGTGAAATCGATTATGACGGCGACCTGGACGACGACCGACTCCGGCCGTTCGACCAGAACTACAACGCCGTCTATGACTGGCTCGACCCTGACATGGGCGGCACCACCTCTCCAGATAACCCCGGAAATTTCGCCGTCGGAGGGGCCGACCGGCCATACGACCTTGACAACGACAACATCGAGAACGAGAACGACTCGTTCCCACTCGATACGGCCTCCGATGTCGCCTCTTGGAACTGCCCGACACAGGCCAACCCCAACCCCGTTAGTCCTGACCCCCGTTGTCAGACCCGCCGAGCCTCTTTCTCTCAGTTTAACGACTGGGACGGCGATGGCATCAGCAACTGGGACGACGTTGACGATGACAACGACGGTATTATCGACGTTCTCGACATTGATTGGGATTGCGATCTTGACAACGACAATGACCTTCACCAAATCAACGGCGGACTTTATCGGGACGATGGTCCAAACGATGTGGATTCGGACGTGGACGGTGACGGACTGGAGAACAGCATTGATTGGGACGACGACAACGACGGCATTGCCGACTTGTACGATCCCGATGACGGCAATTGTGGCGTGGTTGATTTCGATGCCACCGACGCCTTCACGACGCCTTACTACCCTGTGAACGATGGTGGCGACCTTGACGGCTCCGGCGACAGCCAACTCTACGGGACCAACGCCACCGACCATTGGAACCTTGTCTTCCAACACAACCCCTTCGCTGATGTCGTTCTCAACTACAACGGCTTCGACGGTACCACCAACCCGGTCACTCCGGGTACCGTACCTGAATTCTATTGGTTCCTCTTTGCCCGATGGTCGCCTTACAACGGTGGAAACGATTGGGACATTGATTCCGATGGGGATTCACTGATCAACGGATTGGACATTGACCAAGACGCCGATGGAATGCCCGATTGGTGGGACCAAGACGAAGGTAACGACGGGGCCCTCGATGTTGACGACATCAAGATGGGCGGTTCCTTCGACCTTTCAACCTGCGGTTGGACGGCAGGAAACCTCGGCCAAGGGTTCGTTTGTGGCTACGCCTATGCGCTCGCCTACAAAATGCCCCTCAACGGCGTTAATGCACAATTTGGCGCCCCTTACTCAACCCGACCCGATGCGGCGTTTGACCAAGGCCCCACCACTGGAGGCCCTTCGGGTAACTGGAGCTGCACCCCCGTCGAAGGCATCGGTTGCTGGCATTACGACTTTGGAGGAGATGGAACCATTGACTCTGGAATCACCTTCAATCAGATCAACGATAATCGAGACGCCTACAACTCATGGATTGGCCTAACGACCGGTATCTGGCAGTGGAACAGCGACAATGGCCCCCAGGCCGACTTCCCTGACGAGTTAGGAGCTGACTTGCTCAAGAACGATGTCGATGGCGATGTTGACGGAGATTTCACCAACTCCACCATCGATCTGGATGATGATTACGATTCTATCTTTGACTGGTTTGACGTCGATGATGACAACGATGGCGTTTGGGATTTCTTTGAAATTGATAGCAACTTCGACCTCGACGACGACACCGGACAAAACAACGGGAACTTCTTCACGGGTTCAAATTGCGATGATAACGACGACGACGGAAACGATGCCGATGCTGACGATGATGGCTTCTATCAAGCCGTTTGGGACCAAGGCATCATGTCTCAAGGCCTGCGAATCCCAAGCCTCTACGACGTTGACAACGACAACGACGCTATCCCTGATGGTGAAGACCCCGATGACGACAACGATGGCCGCTTGGACGTTGACCAAGAACAACTCCCGGGTTGTTTCTGGGGTGAAGAGCAATCCACTTGGGACCATGACAACGACGGTATTGTGAACTGGGCTGACGACGATTGGGATGGCGACGGAATTACCAACCTTGTCGAATTGCAAACCAGCATCACTGCTCCGTTTGACCACGACAACGATGGTGCCCGAGACGACATCGATGAAGACGACGACGAGGACGGAATGCACGACGAAGACGAAGTGTTGCTTTGGCCCACTCGCTTTGATCGCAATTCCACCAATCCTTGGGACCACGACGACTTTGGTGACGGCGAAGGTATCGCCAACCCCTCTGATTTGTCCACAGGACCCGACGCCATCGACAACGATGACGATAACGACACCCGAACAGATCCGGACTTCGACCAAATCGAAAACACGGAACTGACCTCGGATTGGGATCACGACAACGACGGCATCCTTGATGCTGACGACAAAGCGCCAACCTACATCACGCTCAATCTACCTGACAACCTGTGGCTGGATGCGCAGAGCCCAACCATCTTTGCAGGCCACGTTGACTGGCTGAACCCCATCACCCAAATTTACGAGGCAGCCCCTCAAATTCCTGTGCAGGTTCATATTGAATGGACGGCGAACAACACCACGGCCATCGAAACCATCGATGTCCTGACCAACGCGGCTGGAAACTTCAGCGTCGGGCAATTCCTCTATCCAGAGGATTTGACGGTGGGTGATAACACCACATACCGAGTGTATGCCGAAGTTACGGAGATGTTCGTGTTCGACGGCAGCCAATCTCAATCCTACTTTGTTGGCGCTGAGGCAAACATGACCGTTGACTATTCCGCTTGGACCTATTTCCGCAGCGATGAGCAACCGTTCTGGCTTGACTTCAAGGCCCACTACGCAGCTGATTGGGACCGCGGCTTGTTCGACAATCGAATCAAGAATTCACCGATTACCTTCTCCATCTTTGGTGGATTGTTTGGTAACCTGACGGCACCAACCAACTTCACCGGTTTGGGCAACAACGGCTACCGAACCGATGCCTCTGGATGGGCTTCACTTACCTTCGTCCAAGATTTGGGCATCAGTGGTACGTGGAAGCAGGTGCAGTGGAACTCCACCGCCGATAACGGCGTTGGGCAGGTCCCAGGTGGCTACGAGGAAATTGCTTGGAACGACTTAACCAAGCAACACGACGTGGTGTTGGATAGCAATGGCGATACGCTGAGGTACAACTACACCAACACAAGCCTCCCCGCCGGCGACATTGAAATCATTGCGCGGGTTTCACCAGAATTGGCGACCGAATGGCCCTTCCCGTACTTGAACGGCGATGAAGCTGAACCGTTCTCCGTTCGCATCATGCATCGAATGAACATCGAAGGAACACTGATTCTCGATGGATTGAGCCCCATTTACTATTATGATTCAACCGTCAATAACGGCGATGGAACGTTCGGCGATTGGTCGACCCTCTTCCACCAACCTGCCTTGGACAATGCAGGCGTGAATTACAACGATGTCTCAGCGTTCAAGCCGTATCCAAAGTCATGGGACGGCACCCCAACAGGGTTGACCGGTCAGGCAGCAGCGCTGCGACCCTTCCTTGACGGGAACGGCACGCACTGGTTCATCGATTTGGTGAACGGTGGTGACAGCAATTTGCCGCCCTGCGGCCCTGTTGACCGCACGGATCCAAACAGCGCTGTTCGCTGTGAAATCGTTCCAGAGATGAACACAGGCGAATCGCTCCAAGTCGTGGGCAAGGTGACCAACCGAACCAACGACCCGTGGGACCAAGACCCCATCGCTTTGCAGGTTGACGTTGACAAGAACGGACAATTCCTTGGTGCCGGCGAGACCGCTTACACACAGCGACCGATCATGAAGGACGGCGATGCAGCCTACGATTACAACTGGTCATGGTTCAGCCAATACGGTTCAGGCACCTACGGCCTCCGAGTTGACTTCACCAATTCAGCCTACTACTTCACCGGCAATTCGTCGACCCTCGCTCCGACGGGCGCTTACATCAACGTCACCGTCGTCGGTACGACCGACTTCCAGACGACGACGCTGCCCCGCTTGTATCGAAACACCAACACGACCATTCAGGCCAAGTTGGTTGACAATTCGCTCCAACCGGTCCGAAATGCTCCAGTGAACTACACGTGGTCGTTCGACGGGCGCACCGGCGTGAACTTCACGGACAGCAACGGTTTCTTCGAAATACCGTTCAACGTGTCTGCCACCGATTCGCTCGGTAATTTCACCTTGCAATTCGAGTATTCCGGTACTTCGCTGCTCAAGGGAACGACCGTGTCTCAATCGGTTTGGGTGGTTTCTCGCACCTACATGCAAGTCATTAGCACTGAAGAAAATCTCCGGCGTAATGGTGACAAATGGGACTTTACGGCTCAAGTTTCCGACGACAATAAGACCAGTATTCGGGATTCAGGTGGGACGGCCTTATCCGGCGGTGAAACGCCCTATGGTGGACTTGTGGACGTCATCTTTGAAGGAACCGACTTCCAAGGAACGTTGCACCGACAAGTCGTCGCAACCCTTGCACCCAACGCGGGCGTCATCTCATTGCCTGAAGTCGAACCAGACGGTTCTCACCTCTGTTTCTATGATGGAAACGGTGACAACATCCCCGACCGCGACCTTGACGGTGATGGTTTGGAAGTTGAGGAGACCATTGGATGTTTGAAGTCCAACATCTCCCCACTGAACCCCTCTTTGCTTCGTGCCGACCCTGAATCCTTCCTTCCCGATGGATTCGGTCCGGTGAACGTGATTTTGCGATTCCAAGAAACGCTGCCGAACGAGGGCTGCCAACCGCTTGACGTTAGCTATCTCGGTATTCAGGGAGCATGGGATCCATGTACGTCTGTACCAGGAAACGACCATTTCCGCCTCACCATGACGAACAACGCCAATGGATTCAACCTCATTGGACGTACCATCATGACGGTGGATGACCAAATCGTCTACACCAGCGAAATTGACCCACTGACAGGAGAAGTGGTGCCCAAGCCAATGATTGTCACTGGCCAACTCAGCGACGAATTGGGCGTCAACCTGACCGATCGAAGCATCCGTGTGAACTACGAAATGGTCAACGGACAAAGCGGCCCAGTTGCCTGTCAATCCGGCACCACCAACATGGATGGTTTCTTCTCCATCACCTGTCCGCTCTCTGACGTGATGGCTGGTAAAGCTCGTGTTTCGGTGTCTTACTCCGCTTACGACAACAACGATGCCTACCGCTATGAGAACAAGACGGTTCAGACCGAGTTTGACGTCTTCTCCAACTCAACGTTGCAGATCACGGAAGTCGGTCCGTTCAAATCGAGCGTGGACCAATTTGTCGCAGATAATGGCTCAAGGTACCCTGTGCTTTACCTCAAGGAATCTTTCCACATCGATGCGCTTCTTGCCCAATCCAACGGACAGGCTGTCGGTGGAAAGTGTCTGAACATTTACCTTGACCCCGATGAGAACGTTCGACCGCTTGCTACGGTTCGAACCAGCGACATCGACGGAAGCGTGGAATGGTTCAGCGGCGATCCGATTCAGAACCCAACCCTCAGAGGTGTGGAGACCACCGGTGGCAAACTGGAAGGTTTCCGTACCCTCCGTGTTGCGTTTGAACCGGACCGAAATATCCCTGGTGGCTGTGATAAGGACAGCAGCAACGCCCTCAACGGTTCAGCGATGGACATTGAAGTGCTGGTCCGCTCCCGAGTTGACCTGCAAGTGAAGCAAACCTGGAGCAACACCGGTGCCAATGGAGCCGATGAAGGCGACTTGGTCACTGGACAAATCGCGCTCTTGCGAGACCGCCTTGATTTGGCCGTTGAAAACGAAGAGGTCATCTTTGCCTACGAGTTCTTTAACGATGAAACAGGTGAATGGGAAGTCTCTGACTTGAACAACAAGACCCGAACCAATGAGCAAGGTGTTGCTGGATTTGAGTGGTCATTCGTTGGACAGAGTTGCGACGGCAACCCCTGCACCGGTCTTTGGCGAATCACGGCGTACTACCCCGGTTCGACCTACTTCGCTCCGTCGCAGGACAACATCACGCACGAAATCACCTACAAGAAGGCAGAAGCCTTGGGCGGCTCGGATGGCTTACTGTCTCCGGGCAACCTCATCGGATTCGCCATCATTCTGATGGCGCTTCTCATCGCCGGAGCCATCTACTACCAGCGTGTGCAACAACAACGCCAGGTACAAGCTCTCCGAGGTATTTTGACCGACGCCATGATGCAACTCGAAGCCAGCAACGAATACATCGCTGCCATCTTTGACTGCTACAAGAGCCTCGTGAAGCACTTCCGAAAGTACGGCTTCATGAAGAAGGTGTACGAGACCGCACGTGAGTTTGAAGCTGCAGTCCGTACCGCCTTCAACATGGTGCCAACGGACCAACTTGACGACTTCCTCTCCATCTTTGAGGAAGCTCGCTACTCCGAGCACACCATCGATGCAACCCACCGAGATCGTGCCATGCAGACCCTCGGTGCCATCACCAATTCGTTGACGATGTCCCTTGGTGAAGAGGCCATTGTCAAGCGAATCGACGCCTCCAGTATCTACGATAACCTGACCAAGGCCGGCGAATTTGTCGCCGCTGACGGCTCGGTTCGACAAGCTGGTATCGTCGAAGGCGAGAACACCGACTTCAAGATTTGAAGTGGTCCACAGCCTCAACGAGGCAAGGCACAGTGAGCGTAAGCCAGACCTTTGGCCTCCTTAACCTTCAAAGGGTGGAGGGTAGTGTAGAGGTTCATGGACGACTGGAAGGCACTCATTGACCAAGCCATGCAAATCGAAACGACGGACACCATTGGTGCACATGGCATCTACGAAAGCGCAGTGCGTGCGGCGTTGGCTGACTCCCAAATGTTGCTGGGCGATGTGGAAGCTGCGGCCATCATCGAAGCGCTTTACGGTGCTTTGGTGGCCTACTCTCAAACGGTCATGCTTCGGATGAAAGCCGAAGACCCCGAAGTTGGCGGTCCAGACCATGCCTTCCGTGCCGGCCAAGCCTACGGTGTCAGTTGCATTCTCAATCACCTCATCGACCGATTGACCGACGTGGCTGGTATCACGGCCCTCGGCGCTCTTGATGACTTTTCAGACATGCTTCACGATGAGATCATCGTCCAAGCCCGTGCTGCTGGATTGACGGTTGAGCTGCTTGATGCCAAAGGCGAAATTCTCCTCGATTGAAGCGCCCGTTTAGGGTCAAAACCAGCCCCCTCCGGCGCGATACGAGTTCATTCCGCGTCGGTGCCTTCATAACGGGATGGACGGTCGGCAGGTTGCTTCAAAGCATCGAGGGAGTCAAATGAGCAACCCAGAACGTAAGACAAACGCCCAGTTGGTTGATATGATCAACCAACTGAAAGCCCAGTCTCGCGACACCGGAGCTGCAGTTTGGCGAGATGTGGCCTTGCGTCTTTCAAAGAGCCGCAAGAATTGGGCCCAACCCAACCTCAGCCGTGTAAGCCGCTACGCCCCCGAGGGTGCTACCATCCTCGTTCCAGGCAAGCTGCTCGGCTCAGGTGAGTTGACCAACGGCCATACCATCGCCGCCTACAGTGTCAGCACCGGTGCCCGTGAGAAGATTGAGGCCGCTGGAGGTCGAATCATGACCTACGGCGAGCTGATGAACGAAAACCCAACAGGAACGGGGGTTGTTATCCTTGGCTGATCCAACCACCTACGTGTTCGACGCTGACGGCCTTATCCTTGGCCGCCTGGCTTCTGCCTCCGCCGACCTCCTGTTGAAGGCCGCCCGCGAAGATCGTGATGACAAGGTCATCATCGTCAACGCCGAGAAAGCCATCATTTCAGGTAGCCGACAATCCGTCCTTGACAACTATCACAAGAAGTACGAATTGAACCACGCCCGAAAGGGTCCGTTCTTCCCTCGTATGCCCGACATGATTCTCAAGCGGGCTGTTCGTGGTATGCTGCCTTACCAAAAGAAGAGCAGCGGCCGTCGAGCCCTTCGAAACCTTCGCGTTGAAATCGGTTGCCCAAACCACCTCTCCGGTGATTTGCCTGAAGGCCATCAACAAGGAGACGACAGCAAATTCCGCCGTGATTTGCCTGACCGCTACATCCGATTGGGTGATGTCAGTGCAAACTTGGGAGCACCCGCTCACCGATGGACGGGAGGTGACCAGTGATGGCACGTAAGAAGAAGTCCGTTGAATCCTCTGGAAAGCGCAAGACCGCCGTCGCTCGTGCGAGCGTCAAGGCCGGAAAAGGCCGTGTTCGTGTGAACTCCGAACCCATTGAAATCTTGCAGCCATCCTTGGCACGTCGCAAATCAATGGAACCCTTGGTCATCGCCGACGCCATGAACCGACTCAGCAAGGTCGACATTTCCATCACCACCAATGGCGGTGGTATCATGGGACAGACCGACGCTATCCGCACCGCCATCGCCCGCGGCTTGGTCCACTACAACGGTGGCGCCGAGGGCGTTGATGAAGAACTTCGAGATGAGTATCTGCGCTTCGACCGCAGCCTGCTTGTGAACGACCCACGCCGAAAGGAGCCAAAGCACCAACTCGGCCGTGGTGCTCGCCGCAAGAAGCAAAAGTCGTACCGATGAGGTGAGATGATGATTATTCCAGTACGATGTTTCAGTTGTGGCTCTGTGATTGCCCACAAGTGGGAAGAATACAAACAATTGGTTGCTGATGGAAAGACGGAATCCGAAGCCATGGATGCTGTTGGCCTGAAGCGCTATTGTTGCCGCCGTATGTACATTGGACACCTCGATCTCATTGAAGAGGTCGCACCGTTCAGTGCAGCGCGCAGCTGAGGATTTCCTCGGGCCCGTGGGTTAGCTTGGCCTATACTTGGCGGCTGGGGGCCGTCAGACCCCGGTTCAAATCCGGGCGGGCCCACCATATTTGTGACCTGAGACCTTTGGTTTGATATGCTGGTTATATGAAGCACATAACATGCGAAAGAACTCATCAGCGGTTCTCCTTGTGATTTTATTACTGGTTTCTTTGATTACACCTGTAAACACAAATGCGACAGATAGTACAATTTCTACAGATATGACTTGGTCGGGTCAATATACGTTAACAGGTAATGTAACCATTATCCAAGGTGTTACATTGACAATAGAGCCAGGAACATCAATTGATTGTGGAGATGATTATTGGATTTTAGTTGAAGGCAATTTAGTGGTTGAAGACGCTCATTTCTTTTCATCCGCGATTCCCATTACTCAAGGTTCCCATGGAGCAGGTTTGTGGAAAGGAATTGAAATAGCAACTAGTGGAAGTGCTATTTTGAATACAACCTTAATCGAAAATGCAAAGACTGCTCTAAAGGTAAATGGACAGTTAGAAGCCAATAACCTGCATATCAATCATTCGTACATTGGAGTAAATAATTTAGCAAATTCTAACATAGCAGGCTATGAATCGAATCAAATCGATTATGATTCGATACAGAATAGTGGATTATTAACAATTTCAGAGGCACAAATCAATCAATCAGCAATAGGGATACACACCACTGGAATTACAACCGTTTCAGACTCTAATTTTTCAAGCATTGGAATCGCATTTAGCACTCCTTCAGGCGAACTGAATGCTCAAAATATTAATTTCGAAACAATTACAGTTGGAATCACAAGCCAATCTTCGAGTAAAATACATGTCTCAGAAGTCACAGGTAACAATATTTCATTGCTGGTAGATGCTGGTAATAGCGATGATTTACTCATTACAGATATCGATATTACAGGTGATCGAGCTTTAGTTTCTAATCAAGCAACATCCTTTGAAATTTCTAATATGTCCTTTACAAGAACTACTACTCATAATACTCCATTAATTGACCAAAACTGTGCTGGATTATGTAATTTGAATGACATTTCTTTTTCAGATACCATGAATGGAATTTTTCTTTCTGGTAGTGGGACTCATGAACTAGAAAATATTGATGCTTCAGTCACAGGTTCGGCAATTGAAGCAACCGGATCAGGCCATCTATCCTCAACCAACTTATCGATAACTACCACTAATTCAGGGATAAAATTACGAGGCCCTTCCTCACAATTCATGGGCGATACAATCGTTATAATTACACAGTCTGACTCGATAGGAATAGATATTTTAGATTCCTCGCATACTTGGTCAAATCTAATTATTAAAAAATCATTTAATCAACAAGATACAACTTCACTTGGAATTAATTCTTGGTATGCAAATGTTGATTATAATGATTTAAAAATAGAAAACCTATCTACAGGAATTCATCTTCAAGATAGCGAATTCAATGGCAATATGACTCAAATTCTAGGTGGCACAGATACTGCAATCGAACTAAAAGATAGCATAATCATAACCAATGAACTCTCAACAAAGTATCAAGCATTTGGAGCACAAATGCATGACCAGTCATATCTAAGGACAGGTCAATGGATAGCAGAATTACACAACTCTCCATTGAAATTATTCAATAATTCGTATGCTATAGTAAGAGATTTCGGGCCACTGAACACCAATTCTAATTCATTCGATGCGTCAGGAGATGGTACAATACTGTACGGAGGAAGTTCGAGTATTACAATTTCAACCACTGATTATGGTGTTTTTGAAGAAACAATAGTACAATTTACTGATATATCTGGAAATGCCGTTCAAGCAATAATAAATGTTAATGACTTTCAAATAGAATGTGATGAAAACGGCTATGCGACTTTACCTCTATTACCTCAGGGTTCAGTAATCGAAGCAATTTTTTCTTCTACAGGTGTAACACAATCTCTAATCGGCGGTCAACTAAATCAAGTGGTTCAAATTCCAGTAATTCCTCAAGGAGACTGGACCATAAATTCAGGACAGTCAGTCATACTAGGTCCTCGGCCAGATGGACTGCCACATTCCATTTCTGGCAATCTGGAACTTCTCGGAGACAGTAGTTTGAAAGTAATTTCCTCATCAATTTCAATACCGTCAGGTTCACAAGTTTCATTATTCGACCAGTCGCAAATAATTGGAGATAATGCTATTATTTCAGCTCCAAATATTGAAATAAATTCTCTAGCAAAGTTGACCTCTTTGGACAATAGTCAACTGATTGTTGAAGCACCTGTTGTTTGGTCTTGCAGTTCAACGATTTCTACAATTTCATTATTGTTTAAGCAAACCATTGAATTACAACCCAATTGTGATATCGAGATGCTAGGCGGAAGTATAGATTCATCGTTTAACATCCCTATTAGTTCATCATTCACCCAATTATCTTCTTTAGAATTAGTTGTTCTAGATAAAGGAGATCCGGTAGTAGACGCTCTTATTTCCATCAATGGAACTAATGAACTGACCGATGAAGAGGGCAAGGTTGCTATCAATGCTACGGCACGATTTATCGACGGTACCTCTGATAATGTAGGCGGGATTCAAAATATAACCTTACAAGTAGGTTCATTTTCAGATTTTGTAACCTGGGATTCTTCAAATTCCTTCTATCATACTTTTATTGCTTCAAGAATAAATTCAGGCATCCTATCTGAAAACATGATTCTGGAAGCCAAGTGGAGTCCATACTATCTAGAAGATGACCTAATTATTCCACAATTAAAGACTCTAAAAATAGATGATGGCGTATCATTTAGGATTTCTGAAGCAGTGAATATTGTCGTAAATGGGACTCTAGACGCCGGTGAATCCACTTTGTCATCAACAGGGTTTGGGGCACGTTGGGGAGGATTGGTCCTTGGAGAATACCTTAGTTCGAGAATAGAGTTGTCTAATACTGATATTGTAGAAGCCTTCACACCCGTACATATATCATCATCTGGCTCATTATTTGCTGACGGTATAAGTTTGATGCGTTCTACGGCATCAGAGCCACTTTTATTTGTTGAACCAAGCAGTTCAGCCTCAATTGAAATCAAGAACTCACAGTTTAGAGATGGAGGTAGTGGTTGTATTGAATTATATCAATCAAATGCAGAAATTGAATTTTCAAATTTAGAGATGTCATACTGCAACGGTCCAGCGATATGGGCGAGGCAAACAGAAATATTCGCATCTAATATTACCATTGGAGAAGGTGTTGATTCAGGGTTTGATTTAACCGAGGTTTCCGGAACAATATCTTCTGTCGATGCAACTCAATTCTCTGGAGCAGGAAACGTGTTTTGGCTTGATTCAATGGATGAAGAATTTAGGCTAGATAATGTGCTTGCGTCAGCAGGGCAATCCGCTGCGATTGCAGGCAGAAATAATCGTAATCTACAGATAGATTCGATGATTATTGAAGGAGCACCAGGAATAGATTTTGATTCATCAGCAGGTTTTCTTTCAAACATACAGTTGACTGGAAAAGGATCTGGGAATGGACTGATCAACCATCATGGGCGTTCCTCAAGTTCCATGATTTTTGAAGGTCTAATGATTGAGAACTATTCTGTAGGAATAGATCTTCATTCAGACGAAGTAGAAACAACTTCCCCAGTCATTATTAGAAATTCAATTATCAATTCTTCTACCGCCATATCCGCAGAGAATTATTCTGCTCTAGTTAAGAATTGCAATCTAACAGGACAATCAGAATTGAGTGATGATACAATGATCGATTTTGTAGACACAAGATTCTCTTCTCAATCACCATTCATAACTTGGAATAATGCCCAAGTAAATCAGTTGCATACTATACAAATAGATTCTCAACTAAATGGAATTTCGAAATTTACTGAATATGATATAACCTCAATTTATTCGAATGGCGAGACATCGATAATTACAGTTTCTGGAACAACAATTCTTCAACAAATTCCTATTAGTTTTCAGTCTACTGATTTAGGGCAAGTTCAACTTTCCAGTATGCAGATTATTGCTAATTCTCCTGGCTTGCCAGAAAAATCAGTTAATTTCGAGAATAGTGATCAATGGGTAATTGGTACAATCATAGTGATACAATTAGAAGAAAATAACCCGCCTGAAGTAGAATTTATTGAACCAATATTTGGTCAACAAATAATGCAACAGACACAGTTTTCTGCTTCTGTAAATGTCTCTGACGATATAGATTATATTTCACAATTAAACTATCAATGGACAATTCTAGATTCTCAAAATAATCAAATTTTCCAAGTTAATTCCTCAATCCCGATGCAGAATATTTCAGTTCCTAGCCCTGGAATGTATATTTTACAAGTAGAGGTATTTGATACACTGGGGAAATCGACACTAGTCAGCCAATCATTTGAATCAATTCCTATAGATTCGGATGGCGATAATACAGTTGATTGTGATCAGAACTCTTGGTTTGATTTGAAAATTGGACGTTCATGTGGTCCAGATATTTATGATGAGGATGATGATAATGACGGTTTTTCTGATAGTCGAGATGCTTGGCCTCTAGATGCTTGTGCATGGCAAGACACCGATAAGGACCAACAACCAGATGTGATTAATTGTCCTGATGGAGTTACGACCTTTTTAATTGAGGACCAAGATGATGATGGAGACGGAATACCTGACGTCTTGGAAGGGCAGTCTAGCGATGATTCAGGGGATTTTGATACTTTTACAATGCTAATTTTAGTTATTATTGCCATAATCTTCGTTCTATTTGTTAGAAGAATGAGGCAGGGCGGCGGCGAGCAATCAGAAAAGAAGTATACTTACGAGTGATAAAATGGATATAGTTACGATTCCAAGTTCGGAGATTATAGCATCGATAGCAATATCAATTTTAGCTATAATTGTCTTATGGGATGCTTATTGGCTCACTAGACAAAAGCGTGACATTCCTGAATTAGGGAAAATCTCAGATGATGTTTTCGCTTGGTCAAGTGAAGGTCCCAATGAAGTGGTTAGACAGTGGGGTAATTTATTCTCCATGGCCGCAATGATGGCTTTACCTTGGGGACTAGTTGAAATCTCTGATACTCCGATGATATATCCTATCATTTGGGATATACTTCTCTCATTACACCTAATTTCTCTTTTGATTCCAAAAAGATACGCAATTACTCAAACTCATTTATTTGCCGATGGACAAAGATATGAATGGAAACGTCTGAAATTATCTAAGAGTAAGACAAAAAGAAGAATAATATTGCTGAGGAAAGGTTGGGGTATTTTTGCTCCATTACCCGTTGGAGGAAATTATCATGATTTAGCTGAGGCTAAGTCTAGGATTCTCCAAATCTTAAATCCATCAGAAGAAGAGTGACAATCGTTATTTTCAATAATCGCCGACTAGAGGCATAATCATGGAATGGACAGTAAGCGGTGAAGATGTATTTGTTAGATTAGATCCAGGTGAAGAAATTCATGCCTCATTGGGCTCTTTAGCAGATAAAATAGGATTTAATGCGGCGGCAATTACCAGCGGAATTGGTAGAACATGTGAAAACGTGTATGGATTTATGAATAATGACGGAGTCTATATCAAAAGACAACTTGTAAACCCATCAGAATTAGTTAGTTTATCCGGCAATATATCAAGAACTGAACAAGGTGATGTGTTCACTCACATTCACTGCTGTTGGGCTGATGATGACAATAATGTCCATGCAGGCCACATGTTTTCATCATCTGTTGCAGTAGTTGCTGAAATCCATGTAAGAATACTAACTCAGGCAATAATGACTCGCTGTCCATTACCGGATGTGCAACTATTAGGCTTACGTTTTTCGTGATGTTCATATCCTCTCGCACCAAGGGCTACACATGACCCGAAAGGACAGAATCAAGTTTCTGGCTGAAGCGGTCAGCTATCATCGAGAATTATACTATAATCATTCAGCACCAGAAATTTCAGACGCTGAATTTGATACATTATGGGATGAATTAAAACAACTCGATCCAGAAAATGCAGTTCTTCACCAAGTGGGCCCAGAACCACTTCCTGGAACCGTAAAAGTTGAGCATCAATTCCCTATGCGCTCTTTGGATAAAGGTACATCTGGCGAGGATATTGTTCACTTTGTAACCCAGTCTACTACTGGAGGTAAGCGATATCTGGCACAGCCAAAATTGGACGGTTCAGCGTTATCTTTAGAGTATGTTGCTGGTAATTTACACAGAGCAGCAACGAGGGGTAGCGGAGAGCGTGGAGAGGATGTAACCTTGAATGCTAAACTAATTGCTAATATCCCTTCTCGACTAAAAATTCCAATAGATTGTCATGTTAGAGGCGAAGTTGTCATGCCTCTGAAAACATTTGAAGAGAAATACAAACATGTTTCACCCAATCCAAGAAATCTTTGTTCCGGCGCATTACGGCAAAAGCATGGAGATGGAAAGGCTGAGGCTTCAGATTTGGTATTTTGCGCATATGATGTAAAGTTTCCAAATGAATCGCCACAAGCGAGTTATGACAGTGAACTGCTATACTTTTTACAAAACTCAATTGGAATCGAACCAGCACCATGGCAAATTTTCGATTCTGAATCACCACAAACTGAAATGATTCAGTATACAGAAGAATGGAGCCTGAAAAGATCAGACTATGATTTTGAAATAGATGGAATTGTTTTCAAATTAGACTCACTATCCCAGCGAGAGAGATTAGGATTCACTGCACATCACCCTAGGTGGGCACTGGCATGGAAATTCCCTCCCGAAGAAGCAACATCTGTACTTTTACATGTAGATTGGCAGACGGGTAGAACTGGAAATGTAACGCCTGTTGCACGTATTGCGCCGCAAAAAGTGGGAGGGGTCACTGTAGAAAATACAACATTACACAATCCAGGTGAAGTCGAAAGATTAGGTGTTAAAATTGGTGACAAGGTACTAATTGTTAGAAGAGGCGACGTGATACCTAAAATCGAATCCAGCTTAGGTCCGGCAAGTAAAGTCGATTTAGAGAATAGATTCCATGCAGATGGAACACAATTCACGGGTATCCTGCCACCAAGTAGTGAAATTGTAATCCCCTCAATTTGCCCTTCATGTCCAGCAAATTTAGTTGTTGAAGGAGCTTTTCTAAAGTGCTTAGATTTGATGTGCGGCTCTAGGACAAGTAGATCGATAATTTACTGGTGTCGAGCATTAGAGATGGATGGAATTGGGGAAAAATTAGTAGAGCAATTACTCGATTCTGATTTGATAAAGAATCTTGCAGACTTATACAAATTAGAAAAACCTCAATTACTTCAGTTAGAAAGAATGGCAGAAAAATCTGCTAATAATGTCCTAAGTGAGATTGATAGAACGAAAAGCATGAACCTAAGCAAGTTTCTTCATGCATTAGGACTTCCAGGAATCGGCCCTGAATTAGCATCATTAGTTGCTCTTCAAACCAAGAGTTTCGATGGTCTAATGAAATGGGTAGAAGACGCAAAAGCCGAGCCAGGCGACCCAAACTTTGGTCCATTGAACGATTCTAAAGAGAAACCATTCACGCAAAATGCTGCGCTTAGACTGATGTGTGAAAACGAAGGTATTGGTTCTAAAGTTGCGTTACAGGTGAGAGATGGCCTTGATAATCGAAAAGACCTTCTTGTCGAACTTTCACAATATCTTTCCCTTAGCGATGAGCCATTGCAGGTTTCAAAAGGCGTATTGAGCGATATGACATTCTGCATAACAGGTACTCTAAGTAATCCAAGAAAAGAGATTCAATTGATTATTAAAGCAGCTGGAGGAAAAGTCGTGAGTAGTGTTTCCTCAAATCTTGATGTTCTTGTTGCAGGTGAAAATGCAGGTTCAAAATTAGCCAAAGCGGATTCTCTGGGAGTTAAAGTTTGGAATGAAGAAGATTTGCTTAATGTTTGTAATCAAAACAGTTTAATTGATACATCCAAAGATACAGATTCTGAAAATATTCAAAGCAGTCTCTTTGACTATAATTGATATCAAATACGGTAGTCATTCAAACAAATTAGGGTTAACCTTCAATACTAAGGGAGATTACAACAACCATGAACTACTCCAAGATGGTTTATGCCGTTTTGTTGATTCTTTTAATTTCGGTAATTCCATTAACTGAGGGCAAAGAAAACGGAAAACTCAATTCTGGAACTGGGTGTGGATGTCATTCTCAAAGCGGTTCAAATGTAGCAACACCTTCTCTATCAGGCACTCCTGCCAAGTATACTCCTGGTCAAAGTTATCAGTTGACAATATCGGTTACAGGAGGAGTCTCAGGCTCAGGTGGGGGTTTTAGCCTAGATATTGACAAAGGTTCTATGAGTTACTTAGGCTTTGCAGTGAATATTAATTCTGCAGGAGATAGCGCTACACATTCTATTACGGGCAGCAGCTCTAGAACTTGGGGTCTAGATTGGACAGCACCTAATTCTGGTTCTGGGACAGTAACCTTCCAATTAGCAGCCATGACCTCGAACGGAGATGGTTCAGATTCTGGCGATAGGTGGGGCACTCTAACCCTTCAAGTTCCTGAAGATATTCCAACGAATCAACCTCCTTCTGCGAGTGGTGTTATGTTAACTCCTACAGACGCTAGAACCGCGGATAGTCTAACTCTCTCATATTCTTATTCAGACCCTGATGGAGATCCTGAATCTGGCTCTACAATCACATGGTTCAAAGATGGAGTTTCACTTCAACAAGGAACAATCCCAGGGAAAATAGTTTCTTCATCATTGACTAGCAAAAATGAGCAGTGGTATGCTGAAATAACTCCATCAGATGGGCAGGATTTAGGTTCAACGATTACCAGTAATACAGTTACAATCCAAAACACTCCCCCTTCATTTTCAACTCCAAGTATATCGCCCACACAACCATCATCTGACGATGATCTTTCATTTTCGATTAATGCAAATGATGAAGACCAAGATACTATATCAACCGAAATTAGATGGTATCTAAATGGTCAATTGATGAGCGAATTAAACGACCAGTCAACAGTCCCCTCTTTAGCAACAAGAGATGGTGATGATTGGTATGTTGAGGTGAGAGTTTCTGATGGTGAAGATACAACAATTTGGAAAACTTCTCAAACAGTAACAATAGGTTTAGGCGGTCCAGTGAATAATCAGCCAACAGTAGACTCCATCTCAATACAACCACTAAATCCCTCAACATTGGACTCATTAGTGGTAAGTTTCAATTCGAATGATATTGATGGTGACTCCATTGTTGATTCTCAAATCGAATGGTATCTAAATGGAAATTTGGTAAATGGCTTTACAGAAACTACATTGCCTTCAGAACAAACTTCCAAGGCTCAAGATTGGAAAGCACATGTTAGGGTTTATGATGGGACCGATTGGTCACAATGGACACCTAGTCAATCAGTTACAATTATCAATTCAAAGCCAATTATTCAGATGGTTGAACTGGACTTTTCACAAACCACGACAACCCAGAATATCAGTATGAATTACTCTATGACCGATGCCGATGGAGATTCTCCAACCTCTCCAGATGTTAAGTGGTTCAAGAACGGTGTAGAACAAACCAATTTACAAAACCAAGAGTATCTTTTAAGTTCTCAAACAAGCAAAGGAGATAACTGGACTGTTTACGTTAAAGCTAACGATGGTCAAGACTTTAGCATTGATTCATTGTCTGCATCAGTATTGATTTCTAACTCTTTACCTATTTCGATTGTGGAATTAAATCATACGCCGCTTCAAGATATGATTTTGACTATTTCGAACAGCGATGAAGATGGTGATACAGTCTCTAATGAAATCAATTGGTTTAGGAACGGATTCAAGGAAGGCTCGCTTACTGGTCAGTTAGTAGTCCCTTCACAATTAATTGGAGCAGGACAAGTATGGTCTGTCGAAGTAATTCCAAGTGATGGAGAATCTAACGGCACACTAGTTTCTTCTCAATTAGTTGTTGAAAATCTACCGCCAAATGCTGTAATAGATATTGAAAGTGTAGAATTGTGGGACAATGAAGAGATTGTAGTAACTGGCAAAAACTCGACTGATTTAGACGGATTTATCGATAAATATTCTTGGCAATGGTGGGATAATAATGGCAATTCTGGCAGCGGCACTGGTGAGACATTTTCTTTTTCACCGATTGGAGATGTTATGTTAAGATTGATAGTTGAGGATGAGTTTGGGGCGATAGATGATGATTCAATTAATTTCCAAACAGAAGCAGGACCAAAGATTACTCAACTTAAGGCTCAAGGAGATGGTGAACAAGTACAATTATCATGGAATTGGGAAGGGCCAGAGGCTACCTTTGAAATATTCAGAAATGGAGACTCACTTTCAATTATCAGCGAATATGGCTTCACCGATACACCGCTTCTTTCAGGACCAACAGATTATACAGTTAAACCAATTATTGGGGATAAGACTCTCAATTCAGGTGCAACTTCAGTTGAAGGATTCATTGTTGAATCAATTGATCCTAAATCGAATGAGGTATCAACGACTGGTGGATTAATCACCGGACTGGTATTTATTTTGATTAGTTTAGGCAGTATTGCAATGGTATTTTTTGAAAGGAGGGATTGAATGTTTAGAAGATTTAGAGTCTTACTAGTATTCTGCATACTACTTTCTGTTAGTACCTTTTCTCAAGCCAATCCTGGTGGGGTTGGAGATG
This sequence comes from uncultured euryarchaeote, assembly GCA_964001175.1. Lineage (GTDB taxonomy): Archaea > Thermoplasmatota > Poseidoniia > Poseidoniales > Poseidoniaceae > MGIIa-L1. The sequence goes on along the minus strand of CAXFAS010000005.1, from coordinate 62,773 downwards.
GTATTTTTGATATGCAATGTGGAGGGGCTTGCCATGGCGATTCTTCGTTAAATCAGACATCATCTGCTTTAATTGAATTTCAAATTGAAGGAACTCCATACCTTGAGCAACCGATTTCTATCAATGCAGTTGCCTCGGGTTCACAATTGAGTATTTATGATAAAATTGGGCTGTTTTTATTGACCGATACAACAGGTCATAGCGATACTCCTAGAGACGCCGGTTGGGAGGTTTTATCAGATTCTAATGGAGGAACAAACAACTATCTTGAAGGCAATATTGATGTTGAAACCAACAATATTTCAGCTTCTTGGACCATTAAACCTACCGAGTTAACCACGACTATGTTCTATGTATCTATTCACCATGGTGGAGACGACGTCCCGTACTTCGGGATTAGCCAAGGTTTTGAACTAGAAGTTCTTCCTATACCAGAGAATTTACCTAGATTAGCAGCAGATTTCACTCCACAAACTAGCAGAGATCTAGGGGAAGAAACAATAGTAAAAGTTGAAACTGAAGAGGTATCTAGTGTTTTAATCGAATGGAAAATAGAAGGTAGTACAACGACTACAGTGATTGCTAACTCTTCTGAAATTGGAACATGGGAGTTTAATGTCCCTGCATCAAATCAACCTTCAATATTACAGTGGAGAGCGATTTTAGATGGTGAAGGGCCATCGCAAACAACTCCTTGGTTTACTTTAGTCGCCCAAGAACCTCCGTTTGAGGTAGATGAAGCAGCAGTTTATCTCCAATCATTTGCTTTGTTTATTTTTGTGATTGGAATAGTACTAACATTGCAGATAAGATATTTTAAAGAGATAAACGAAGAGAAACAGTGGGAACAAACAGAAACCATAATTGAACAAAATTCCTCTAATAATCCTCCCCCATTGCCTAATGGCCAATTGCCGCCTGGATGGACGATGGAGCAGTGGGAATGGTATGGTCACGAATACATCAATGAACAGGAGGCAGTCCAATGATTTCTTCGGCTACATTTCATGTAATTACAACAGAACTGGTGGTTGGTTCTTTTGCTATGGCTGGATTATGCTTCTTGCTTCATGGCCTTTGTAGATATGAAATTATCAAAAGTAATAATTTAATCCAAGTTACAGATAATGTTGCTCACTTTGCGCTCTTGTTTGGAATTTTAGCAACTCCATTTGCAATCTTCAGTGGTATTTCAGCATCACCAGGTTCGGGCTTTTCCACACCAATTTTAGTCAACAAAATGTTTCTATCCATGACTGGTTTTGGTTTAGCTATATCAGCACTAATAGTCAGATGGAAATTTGGCTCCAGTATTCTAAAACAAAGAAAAACAATGTTGATTCAAATATTTTCAGGAATGTCTGCAAGTGGATTGATGTTACTTACGGCATCAGCAGGTGGCACATTCTCCCGTGGAGAATCTTTACTTGACATATTTAGTCTTCCTTATGAATCAATATTACTTATGCCCATAGCGATTAGTTCACTACTTCTATTATCTGGAATTGCATCAACATTAACTGCAATTTTGCGAATGGTCAAAAGATCATCCATACAACATTGAATTGCCAGCATTAGATTCAGGACTTGCAATATTTGCTCCTTCCATCATAGATTGTAACTGTGCTTCTAAGAACTCAGCTTCTTGGATTAGAGGCTCATGAGGTAAATCAATCGCTGGCAATAAATTATTCAAGTGCTCGATTAATGTCGCAGCCGCTCTAGCATCGGGGAAACGCGGATCAGCTTCAACCATTATCGACATCAAATCTAGACCACGTCGGCGTGCTTCACCAAGAATAGATGCATTAATGCCTTTGATAACTCCTTGTTGTAAAAGAGGAATATTCATATCTTCAAGCATTTTTCTACTCTTGTCATTAGCACCGATTCCAACAATATCGATGCCTTCAGTATCTTCGTATTCAATCACTGGTTCTGCACCATTTAAATTGGCTTTCATACCGCTTTTTGCAAACGCATCAATAACAACACCAGCAACAATTTTCTGTTCTTTAGACCACTCAAACATTGCCCAAACAATATCATGTGCAAGAGCCTCAGGAACAACTAATTCACTCATCAATAAAATTACTTGGTCACAGCCTTCGATTGTGCATTGTGGCTTTCCAGCATATGCTCTAATCGGCGGAAGTGGAACTCCTTCTTGGACCAATGTGAGTGCTGGTAATCTAGCATCGACAACGCCTCCTATAAATTCTAATTGCAAGTGGTCGATTAGAAAATGAGCAACAACACTAGATACCATGCCGACACTTGGGAAACAAGCCACTACGAGGGCATTATCGGTTGAAACTTCAGCATTTATTCGAACACTAGGACCTTCCATGAGCCCTCTACTTCCTCATCGTGTATCAACACTTTCGTCATTTTGCTCATATCGGTGGGTTGATGATGTTTAACTAAAACGGGTAATCATGGCTGGAGATAACGTCTCTCAAACAAGGCCACATATGCTTTCGCCATCGGCGTGGAATCGCTATGAAACATGTCCTAGAATGTATTGGTTGAGTAGGCAAAAACTACCTAGAAAAGCAGGAATGGCAGCATCTTTGGGAACTGCTGTTCATGCATCGATTGAAGACTTACTCTTAACAGACTATTCACATATCGGTAACGATCAAGATAATTGGTTACCCGGTGAAGGTGAACGATTGTTAAAGGTTAGATGGGATGAAGAAAAAGAAGTATTCATGAATACACCAAGGAGGCCAATGTGGAAGGAAGAGAAATGGAAAGAAGCAAAAAGACACCAAAAAGGTGGGATAATAATGCTTCTTGACCATATTGGAATCCAAGGTCTTGATCATAATAGAATTACAGGAGCTTTATGGCGTAAAGTTCAGAAACATGCTATTGCGGTTGAAGGTGAACTTAAAACCAGTAATGGGCGTTTAATGGGTCGATTAGACTTACTTTTAGCAGATGTAGACTCTAACGGTAATATGGTAGGTTGGCTTGTTGCTGATTTGAAAACGGGTAGGACTCCAAATAAAGAATTGAAATCAGAAGTAAACCGGCAATTACGGTTATATCGAGATATTCTTTTGGATAATAATGAGAATCCTCCTCCAGTTAGAACTGAAGGCTGGTATACTCTAAATTCTTCAAAATGGCCTGCAATTGGTGATAATGTTCTCGAGCAAGCATACTCGGCATGGGAGAAAACACAACCAACAACCATGCCTATGGAACCAACGCCAGGTCCTGATTCATGTGGAGGGTTTTGTGACTGGAAAGCATGGTGCCCACATTGGTGGAATTGGCGTTTTGAAAATGGCTCTCTACATAGAGATGATTTTTCTGATGCAGTAGTACTTTTACATGATTTTGATTCTAATTCCGGTTCAGCGGTTATTGAATTATGTGAGCCCTTAGACAATGGAATTAGAGCCATACCCACAGGAATAAAGAAGTCTGCTAGATTTGATGGACGTGGTAAAGAAGCATTGCAAGAAGTACTTGATAGCGCTCATCAAGGACCTCTTTTCTTAGGCTCAATAATGACTACTCAGAATACTTGGAGGATTGGACACTGGTGCGATGTTCTTCCATGGAACCCCATTCATGATGGCATTGAATATCACAAAGAATAGAAGATTTATCTAAGATATTTTCTAATCTCTTCCTTTGCTTCTTCATCTTCTATTCCTTTTGGAGATAATAACCATAAGATGTATTTCGGATCAATATTTTGAACTTCTGAGATATGTCTTCCTTTGTGCCTTCCGAATGCTAGAATATAGTGACCATCATCGATTCTAATTTTTCCTAGAGAGTCTAACATTTCTAAATCTCCAAGTCCACGCCCAAGGTTAGAATCTTCATTTCTCGATTCACCATGCACCAACCATCTTTCTAATTCGGCTAATGATTTTCTAAAGTAAGGAGCATGGTCAACTGAAAGCCTCCAAAACAGTAGTAACGATGCAGCGGCATCAGCAGCAGCAGTATGCGCATTTTCCAGAGAAATTCCATGTTTCGCACACAATGAGCCAAGATTATGTGGTCTTGGAAGTTTAATCCTACGTACGACTTCTAGAGTATCCATTATGGCTTTGGGAGTTGGAGGTAATTTCCCTAGCCTTCTAAATTCATTACCGAGTAAAGGTAAATCGAATTGCCTAACATTATGGCCGACTATCACAGAACCTTCGATTAATTGAAAAATCTCATCTGCAAATTTTGAAAAGTCTTCTAATGATCTCACATCATCATCGTATATTCCATGTACAGCACTGGCTTGAAGAGGTATTGCTCTACGAGGATTCACAAGAGTTTCATATGAAATTTCTGTTCCGTCAATAGAAGAACCAATCAATGCGATTTGTACAATTCTATCATTATTGGTAGAAATTCCAGTGGTTTCTAAATCGAAGGCCAAGACGCGTTCACCATCAAGAAAGTCCTGAGCCATGATTAGAGCAATAGTTGACACCATTTGAACATCTCTATTCAAATTTATACCAATATTGAAATGGAAATTTTTCTTAGCCAAAATTATGGGGTTATTTGATAAATTCAAGAAACGTTTTTCCAAATCTGAAGATATCGAAATATCCAAAGATGAAGATGAATCCTTAGAAAGCGAAGAAGATACTCGAAAATTCAACGAAAACAATCATAATATAACCGAGGAAGTAATGGATATTCTCTTAACAGAGGACAACGAAATAGAGACAACATCTTCTGAATTGGTGATTTCCGAATATGATGCCGGAGAAGCCGATTTATTAGAACTTGAAAATGAAAATTTAGAGAACAACTCGACAAAAAATGTAGTTGTTCACGAGTCCTTTGACGATTTAGAGGAACCTCTCGACGGAGTGAAAATTATTGGCGATATATCGAAAGAGGTAACGTTTGATTCGTAAGGAAAAAATCAGTAAAATAATCGAACATTTTTTACTCTAAATATACATACTATTAGAAGGGTGAAGTATTTCACCTAAATTGTGAGGAATATGGTTAATACAACTAAGGCTAAGTCTTTTTCTTTAGCCAGTGTAATGTTTCTATCAATATTTCTGTCAGGTTGTATCGGTCTTGATTCAACAGTTGACCCGAGGGCATCGCTTCAAGCATATCCTCTTTCAATACAAGAGGGCGAGACTGTTACACTAGACGCTAGAGATTCAGAAGCTGTTGATGGCGTGATTACAGATTTTGAATGGGATTTTGGTGATGGGCAAAAAGCAGATACTGTTGTTGGTTTCACATCATATACATATGATACATTTGGAGTTTACACTGTAACCTTAATCGTCAGAAACAGCGTTGGAGGCCAAGACGAGATTTCAACATCCATCTCTGTAAACGGGGCGCCAGTGTTGAACCTTACCGTTCCCGAACAAGTGAAATCTGGAGATACGGCCTTTTTAGATGCATCAAATAGCTATGATCCTGAAGGAAAAGAACTGTACTATTCTTGGGATTTAGATTGGTCTAAAGATAGCGATTCTGACGGCGATCAAAGAAACGATATCGATGCAACAACTCCAACTGTGTTATTGCCAACCAATAATTCAGGTAAGATAAAGGGAAGTCTTGTCATTTCTGATGGAGATGGTGCAGTCGCCACTGAGGCATTTACCATTGAAATTATAACCAGAAGTTTTGAAGTGGAATGGGTCACAGAAGAACTGAAATTTACTTGGAACGATTACCTCGAACAGGGAGAACAATGGGAAGACAGCGTCTCTCCGGGTGAAGAAGGCCGTATTATAGAATTCATTGCAACACTTCAACTTGAACAGGAATTAGGCCCACAAGACAACTTTACTCTTTCAATATTAATCGAGAATGATAACTACAAAAGAACCGTTCAAACTGAAGGTGGTAATATTACTGCAAATGAAACAGCGAAGGCGATCATGGAGAGAGACTCAATAAATCCTACAGGCGAAAATGGAATTTATACTGCTGATTCCGAAGAAGAACTTGTCAATTTACTGCTAGGTCAAGCCGGCTCAAGAACAGCCCAGGGTGTTTGGACATGGACCGTTTTTGCACAACAAGCGGATCCAGACTCTCTTATCGAGACATTGCCAGACCCAGATCCAGGGAATAATTGGGACCTTGAAGTAATAGTTACTATAATGAGACCCGAACTTACTGAGATAACATTCGGTTGATTAAAGCCAATGCAAGAAGTAATTTAGCCGGACTATTTGGGAGGTGTGAAGGCCATGGTAGATAGCGTTGAAATCAGCAGAGTCAACATCAGAGGTACGGTTTCTTTTGATATTTCAGTTTGGATGAAACATCCGGATGATTGGGAATTTAGACCTAGTCTATCCGTACAAGGTCAAAATTTTATTATTTCAGATATTAATGATGGTTCAGAAATGGCCAGTATCGAACTAAATGATGAACAGATGGAAACCATTCAAAGAGATAGGGTCGCAGAGTTGAGAGTTAAATTTCAAGTCCATGGAATGCACGGAAAACTGAAAAAAATTCACCCAATTATTGCTGACGGTAAAGCCAAGAAACTTGCTACAGCAAATTGGAAAACCACCCAATCTGTTAGATTCAACTGATTAATTGGTCATTTTACCATAGTTATGGGATTTCCACCATATCTTTGATATGGGTTAGATTTGATTTTCTTGTTATGGTTCCAAGAAGAGTCGGCAAGGGTTCACAAAAAAGAGCAAGATTTGAAAGATTAAAGACTGAGGTTGAGAGATTTGTTTTTGCTAATCCAGGTTGTTCAGCACAATCAATTGTAGCAAATCTAGTCCATGATAAATCAATGCGTAATCACGGACTTACTCCAAGAAAGATTGGCTTTTTCATATCAAGGAATCTTTCCAAATCTCTAACTTGGTGGCAAGACCACAAAGCAGGAAGAAGAGTTTATGGCCAATTAGGGAATCATCCTAACCATACAAAATCTAAATAAATTCAGGAAATTGAGCGTTTAACTCATGTATAATTGGATTTTACAATAACCATGGCAGGCAAGATTGCAGCCTATTTTGATCTAGATGGGACGTTACTGGATGCTTCAAGTGAGAAGACACTGACCAGCCACCTAGGTCTTCGAAGGCCTTGGAGGATACCATTAGGCGCTACAATGTGGAGTTTAGGCTTTTTAGGAAATATGCTTAGGGGACGATCGATATATGATTCTGCTAGGAATAGGGGGCATTTTTGTTTATCGTCATGGGAAGTTTTAGAAAAATATTCCATAAAAATTGCATCAGATAATTTAATTCAAAAAGTTCCAAAAGAAGCCTTAGAATGCATCTCTTGGCACCGAGAACAAGGACATAGACTTGTTTTAGTTACAGCAACAATCGCACCAATGGCCGAAGCGATGGGTAGGCAATTAGGTATGGATACTATTTACGGATGTGGTCCAAGTATTCGTAAAGGAATCCTTTCAGGCTCCGAAAGAGGATGGAGTGTACCGCGACGTAAAGGAAAAGTTCCAGTAGTGGAACAGGATGCTTTAGAAAATAATCACGATCTATCGCTCTGTTATGGTTATGGCAATACCATGGCAGATACTTGGTTTATGTCTATAACAGGCAACCCAGTTGCCATTAATCCAGGAAAGAAAATGTCAGATTTAGCGGTGAAAAATCAATGGCCGATAAAATCTTGGAAGATATGAATTTTATATAGTCTCGATTTTGATTCCAGACATGGAAAAGCAAACCGTTATACCTCTATCTGCTGGAGTTCAAACTCAAAGAAAGTCTGATTTAATGAGGGAGCTATCTACAATCACGGCATCCCATAATAGGGCATTTGAATTTCTTAGTGAAATTATTGAATCAGAGCCTGACAAGATTATGCTCGACGAAGATTGCATTGTTGTAGCAGGTCATTTAGCCACTTATAGAATCAATATTGGCCACTTACTCAAAAGACTGAGTAATCCTATTGTTTACGGATTAGGCTTTGATACTATTTCAGTTCATGAAAAAGGTAAATTAAATAGAGAAAAATCAACTTATGCTTGTATCCAATCAATAGCAGGAACTAATGTTCCTTTTGCCGATAGCATTGCAGCAATGATTTTTGGATTACTAAATGATGAAAATTTCTTTCACAGTAAAGATGGAGATACCCTCAGCCAAGCATTAGTGGAATTGTATGGGGCTAATCCTTATAGCCCAATTGGTAGCAAATTAAAACAATATATTTTCAATAAATATAATGCAAATTATGACCCAGAAGAGATGACTATTTCTTTTCAAGGAACACATGGGTACAAATGGAGATTAGGATTTAGCAATCCCCTAGCACTTGGATACAGTCTAGAATATAAGAAACCTAGACAAAGGCTCTGGCGTGTCTTGACTAGAGACACATCATCTGTTTTGAGCCACTCAAATGAGATTTTTTCACTTCTTCACAGAATTTTAAGGAGTCCAGGAAATGTAATTCCTGAAAGTATGGATTGGTCCACTTCACTTGAATTATGTAAACTTATTTTACCCATAGTTGATGGTTTTCATAATTACGATGAGGCTGCTATCCGCCAAGCTTGCAGTAATATGGAATATGTAGAATGGTAATTGGCGGCCCCGCCGCGATTCGAACACGGGTTACTGGTTCCGCAAACCAGTGTGATATCCAAGCTACACTATGGGGCCTTATTCTGCCCAATTATGCACGGGATATAAGCGCGACGGGTTTCGCTCTCGAGATAAATGCAAGGTTTCATGGATGTATGTTAATTGGGAGTTGCATGGCGGTAAACCTCCAACGTCGTGTAGATTACCCCATGTTAGATAGTGCGAACATAGCATATTTTCCTAGAATTTATGATTTAGCACACCGTTTTTTCGAAGAATGTTGGGAATTAATGTGCGAGGTATCATATCCTGAAATGATCAATCAACGAAGGGTTGGATTCCCTATTGTTCATATTGATACCGACTTCATTTCACCCTTGAGATATGGCGATACTGTTCATGCTAAAATTTGGATTGAAAAAATCGGTACAAAGTCATGTACATGGGCTTACAGGTTTTACAATCAAAATCAAGATTTAGTTTGGTCTTCTTCACAGGTTACAGTATGTGTTAATATGGATAACTTAGAATCAATTATAATTCCTGATTGGCTAAGGAATGGATTAGAAAAACACTTGAACCAAGGTGAATAAATGTCTGAGAAACAATTTGATTTTTCCATTAGAATGGATAAAGAAAATTCTACTCCTGAATCAGAGCCATTCGATATGACGGTGACGCCTGATACAAAAGGTCCAAAGTCGGTCGCAGTGCTAATGTTTTTTGGAGGCTTAGTGCTAATTTTATTGGCTTTTGGCGATTTTCAATTGAGCCAACTAGAGGATTTATCCGATGAAGAAATAGATCTTATTTTAGAAACTCCGAACAGTGATATAGATACCGAAATTACCAATGAAGAATATCAAGAGTTTCATGACTCTGCTAGGCAGGGATATCTTATTCGCGCCGCTGGTTTGGCAATATCAGGATCTTTGATAGTCATCGGCGCCCCATTCCTTTATTCCTTGAATAAGAAAGGAGCTTATCTTGGAATAGAGGGTGCTGCTATTGGTTTAGTAACAGGTGTTATTGGAAGCATGTTGATTAATGATGCTGCAGACCAATTTCTTTCCGGCCCACTATTACTTACGTATGAACTTTTGACATATTCTTGTGGCATCTGTATGTTAATTTGTGGAGCACTAACCTCTCTTCCCTTGGTCAATGCTAGAGCGAGAATGGCATTAAACGGCAATAAAAAAGTAAGAATTAAAACAGATTCTGAAAGTGAAGAATAATTCAATTCTCGGGTTTAGGCCATTTCTTCATCAATGCTTTTTTCAAATCATCATCGAGAGTTGCATTCCACCAATCGCTTCCCCTCCATATGGCATATTTGCCCCTAATACCTCGCAAATCTGCTCCTTTGAATTTACAGTTGTTGAAGTTAGAAAGATTCAATCTTGCTTTCTTCAAGTTTGCTCCTCTGAAATCGGCATTATCGAATGCAGATTTCATCAAATCTGCCTCAACCATTGAAGCTCTTCTAAAGTCGCAGTTAGAAAAATCACCCTCGGTTAAATCCGCTCCATCAAGAACAGCCCTTTTGAAATTTGACCCCGAATGCCTACCTTTACGCAGCAATGATTTAGAACGGTTTTGAAAAGACCAATCCAATATTTCACCCTTTTCTCCTGTATTATCTCGAGGGTCATCACTACTGCCTGACATCACCATGTTGAAACCTCACAGAGAAGCGGATTTTTCTTCTAAATGTTGGCGCCCTTCATCAGTTAACTCTGCATAACGATTCTTATCACCATACTTAGATGGAATTTTAATAAAATTTCTCTCTTTTAATCTATTGATATACAATGAAAGATTACCTGGCGGTTCTATTTTTGCATCTTCGAAAAGGGAATTTATAGTTCTAGGGGGGCAATCATCTAACTTCTCTATTTCTCTAAGGAAATGTATTGCTCCAAGAACCTGTTCAGGCTTTCCATCAAGTGAGTAATTTTCCAATAATGAGCGGAAGTCAGTACCCCTAGAAGGAATAGAATCTAACTCTGAATTACTAGATGTCGATTCTTTGGATAATTCAACGGTTTCTTGAATTCTTTCAATCATCGCACCCCAGAACCCTTCTTGCTTGTACTGACTTAGGCGTTCTTCGACTTCGAATTGCCCTCCTTCGGCCTCAAAATCAAATTCTCCAGCATGAATAGAAATTTTTGTGGTTTTACTGCTCATGTGGTGCCTCAAATATACCCAATATTCCGGTATAGATAATTGTTTACAATTTAACAAATTTTAGTAATCTCAAATAGTAGGTCTTTTGATTGTAATTCTACCCGCAAGGTTGAGGGGGCACTATGGAGCACGAATTCCGAGGTTATGCTTTGGTACTTCATGAGGGGGCCGATCCAAGAACTGGAGGGGTTGCTATCGCTGGATTTACTACTGCCGGGATGGTAGGAGTAATTGCAGCATCTCATATCATTAAGTCATTGAAACTAAAACAACTCGGGACAGTTCTAAATGCAGAATTCCCTGCAGTGGCTTTGATTCATGACGAAATCCCAAAACATCCCGTTAGGGTTTACCAGGGTGATAAAATCGGAGTATTTACATCAGAAATAAGATTCAAGGATAAGCAAGATATTATGTTTGCATCGACTGTTTTAGAATGGTTTACAAAAGGTGGTTTTGATAATTTAATTATTATCGATGGCATAATTTCAAATGATAAGCAATTAACTCATGGTGAATTATATGGCGTAGGTTCATCATCAACTGCTAGGTCAAGGCTAAAGCAAGCAGGAATCGAACCAATCCAGCAAGGTATTGTTGCTGGAATAACTGGTTTCTTACTCGGGGAAGGCGATAGACTAGGCATTGATGTCACAGCACTTTTAGCAGAAGCGAGTCCAATGTATCCAGATGCTAGAGCCGCTGCTTTGGCGATTGAGGCGGTCTGTGATCTGACAGGATTAGAAATTCCTCTATCGGAATTATTAGAAAATGCTAGAGAAATAGAAAACAGTGTCAGAGAAGTTTTTGAAAAGTCAATGACAATGTTACCCGCTCCAGACGAAGAAGAAGAAGGATCTTTTTCAGATCCTTCTTTCGGTTAATCTTTCTTTAACGCTTGAACTATTTTGATTAGTTTGTCAAACGCGACATCAGTAGCAAATACAGGTTCTAAATCAGGAACTCTAGCCGCGTAAAACCCACTCTCTTTAATGGCTTCAATTAATTTGTCCATCTTAGGGGCGCCAGAAGTTTTCGACCATTTAGGAAGGGAATCTAAATTTATCAGCAAATGCTCTCTACTCATTATTTCTGATGCACTCGATATGTGCTTCACGCTTCTAATTAGCTCTCTTTTAGCATATTCTAAATCATTTTCATCCCAATCAAGCCCACAATCTTTTGCAGATAGGTATTCTTCTTCATTTGGATAACATAAATCCAATACTCGCTGTTCAGTCATCCTTTCAGTGATTTCTTTATTCCAAAGAGGCCCAATCCACATAGGGCCGCTTGCCCTATTTAGTTCACTTTCATTAGGATGATTTTTGAATTTATATGGGATGTCTTCGCATCGAATCCTCCAACCAATATTAGAATGAATCCTGCTTGCTAACTCTTTACTCGATTTCAACATCACACTTATTCTAACATGATGTCCATCAAATAAGGCTAGAATTGGAATAATAGTTTTGTCATGTTTAGCAGCAGTGGTTGCAATGAGTCCCATCAAAGTCCTTACAGCATCATCATGAGCGTATAAGTCAACAATACCTTTGGCGCCATACCTTCGTTTTTGAGAACTTAGAGATGAGCCGGTTAATGCAGCAGTATCCGTAGCAGTAACCTCTAGGAAGCCAACCCTTGAAAGACTTTGAACAGCAGCATCTAAGAATGGAACAGGTGAGCCAAAAGGATCGATGTCAATCCATTGAAATGAAGTTTCAGATAATGCTACTCGAGCATCTAAGTTTTGAAAACAAATTCCATTATCGAATTCACCTTCAGGAATTTTTCCATATCTGTCAGGTTCGACCAAGTGATTAATTCTAGTTGTAGGGGGGTGTTCTTGATGTGAAGTTTTAGCCCAACTTAAGGCAAATACATCTAAGTCATTGGCTGTAATTCTCGTTTTGTGCTGTAGACTTGCGGGGATTTCATTTCTCCATCTTCGTACTCTAACTCCTGTTGAACATAATGCATCAAGAACTCTAATACTTTTGTCATTTTTTACTAGCCAATTATGTTCTAGGGCGTCGGACAAAAGTAAAACAGATCTTGTTCTAGCTGGAGCCATTGCTGGATTTAGGAAACCTTCCCCAGTTTTTTTCGCAGGCCCTCTTGGCATATGAGACGGCCTTTCCTGTTCTTTTTTTAGATGAATAATAGTTTTACCTTCAATCCAAATATTACCAGGCCAATTCGCAGGTAGACTCCCTTCCTCCTGCTCCGCCATGATTAGCCGAGAGATTACCCATTGAAAATTAACTCCTATACTTTACTTTAAGTAATACTGGTTATACGAGTGATTGATAACATGAAACTCGGAGTTGAATTTTTCCTGCCGATACTAATTTCTTCTCTCGTACTCTGCGGTTGTATGTCACAAACCGTCGAGGAAGAGATAATTTCAGAACCAATAATAAACTGTGAGATTTTATCATCGGTTTCATATGATTCTATAGTAGACGGAGATGGTACACAAGCTGTAATTGCCAATGTTAGAGCCATTGATATCAATGACACAGAGAAAGTTCTAGTTTTTACTGAACCGATGAGAGGTACATTCTCCTTAATTTATGAAGATTGTTCATCTGATTGCCAAACTATGGAATTCGAAATAAAGAATACTATTGCACCGTTAAGATTGGATTCCGCAGACTTTAATGGAGATGGTCAAAATGAATTAATTCTATCAGATATTGGTGTTTTATATCCTTCGGATCAGCAACTAGGTAAAGTCATTTTAATCGATATTAACAATGATTCAGAAGGCTACGAAGGAGAAATTGTTATTCAGGATATAGGTAGAGTTACTTGCGCAGAAGCGGTTGATTTAGATTCAGATCAAGATTTAGACTTGACACTTTGTGAATTTGGTCATACAAATGGTTCAGTAGGATGGTTGGAAAATCTAGGTGAAAATAATTGGACTTGGCATAAATTAGAGACTAAAGCAGGAACGATTGAAGCCTTGCCAGTTGACATGGATGGCGATGGCGACTATGATATCGTTTCAATAATTTCTCAATTATCCGAACAGATAGTGGTCTTTTGGAATGATGGTTTCGGTAATTTTACCTCAGAAATTTTATTCAATGCTAGCACAACCTTTTTTGGCATGAGTGGGATAAATATTGTCGATATTGAAAATGATGGAGATAAGGATATTTTATTCACCAATGGAGATGTTTTAGATGGAGATTTCCCTGAAGACGAAAATCTATGGGACTATCATGGGCTTTCGCTATTGGAAAATTTAGGTAGTGGAGATTTTGACTATCAAAGAATGATTGCATTTACAGGGGCTTATGATTCTGCAATGTTCGATATTGATAATGATGGTTTAGAAGAAATTGTAATTGTAGGATTTAAGCCCTTGATTGGAGATTTGGTAGATTATGGAGATCAGCCAAATATTGCATGGTTAGATTATTCAAATGGTTCATGGAATCCGGTCTTCCCAGATAATGATATTGACGCTCCTCTTATTTCCTTGGAAGTAATGGATTACGACGGCGATGGAAATAAAGAATTAATTGCCGCAAATCATGATATTGTTAATTCATCTACGTTTCCAAAATTAATTTCTATTTCCTCAACATCTACTGAAACTTGTTTTGAAATGGAATAATTTACTCAAAGAAACTTTAGAGGGCCTACATAACCATTGTATATGGACGAAGGATTTACAGTTGCAGGGCAGTCGATGCCGAGAATAACCATTGGTTTTGGAGTATTTTTGATAGCGTGGGGAGTAATAATCTCAGTAGTATCAAAATCGGATTCCATAACATCATTCTTTCCTTCGTTACTAGGTCTGCCAATACTAGTTTCAGGAATAATGGCTCAAAAAGTTCCTGAAAAGCGTAAACGTTGGATGCATATAGCCGTAGTCTTCGGTTTACTGTGCGCCATTGGGGGAACAAGATTTTTCATGGTGATGTCTGATGGATTGACATATGCTTCTGGCTCAATGTTGATGTTGCTTGTTACTGGCTCAGTCTATACTTTCTTTTGTGTTCAATCGTTCAGATTTGCAAGGATTAACTCATCCGAATAGTCAAGGAGGCAGGAAAATGACTGAGCCGTTAGTTATTGATGTTGTTGATAATGGAGGCCAGTGGACACATCGGGAATGGAGGATGTTACGTTATCTTAAGGTAGATACACAAATTATTGATAATACAACTCCGGTTAGTGAACTTAGAGATTTAGACGGTATTATCCTTTCAGGAGGTGCTGCAAGAGTCGGACTTACAGGCGAGTTAGGTAATTGTGCTGCATATTTGGAATTAGAAATTCCAGTACTTGGCATATGTGCAGGACATCAATTTATGGCTAGACACTATGGAGGTGATGCCAGAGAATCTCCAATTCCAGAATTCGGTGCAATGGAAATCGAGTTACAAAACGGAGGAGGTAAAATTTTCGATAGAACAAATCAAACCCAAATGGTATGGGAGTCACATAATGATGAGGTTCACATAGTTCCCGAGGGGTTTTTTATCACCGCTAGTAGCCCTTCTTGCCAAGTACAAGGGATGGAAAATGAAGAAGGCGACAGATTCGGATTACAGTTCCACCCTGAGGTTAATGATTCAGAATTTGGTAAAGAAATGTTTGAGAATTTCGTTGAAATTTGTCGTAAGCATAGAGATAGTTAAAAACACGCATATAAAAATCAATCAATGTTAATCAAGCCATGACAGGTTCAGTATTGATTGTGGGTGGCGGTAGTGACATAGCCGAAAAATTGTCTAAAAAGTTAATAGAAAGTGGCTTCAAAGTAACTTTACTGGTTAGGAATCCCGAAAATTTAGACCAAGAGCTTTCAAGTAAAGTTTCAGTTGTCGTTGGAGATGCATTATCGACCGATGATTTGGCATCTGCAATCGAAGTGGCCACTGCTCAAGGAGAAGGATCGATTTTAGGAATGGCTCATTTAGTTGGCTCTATACTTATTAGGCCCCCTCATGCTGTAAAGCAGGAAGCATTTGAAGAAGTAATTCAAACCAATTTAGTCAGCGCTTTTCTAGCATTATCTTTGACTTGTAAATCAATGTTGAGGACAGGCGGAGGTAGAGTGGTATTCACATCAAGCGTTGCGGCAAGTTTAGGTCTAGTTAATCATGAAGCTATCGCCGCAGCTAAAGGAGGAATTGAATCAATGGTCCGTTCAGCAGCAGCAACGTATGCTCAAAGGAAAATTAGAGTTAATGCAGTAGCACCAGGCCTTACAGACACAAAACTTTCGTCAAATATAACTAAATCGGAAGCATTACTAGGGGCAGCTGTATCAATGATTCCAATGAAGCGAATAAATGAACCCGATGAGATTGCTGAAGCAATGTTTTGGTTATTGACCGGTGCACCAGATAATTTAACTGGCCAAATACTCCACCTTGATGGGGGGATGAAGCATGTCAGAAATTGAATTTGACGAAGAAAAATGGTTGAATGCCACTAAGGTTTCTAAATTGCGAGCAGGAAAAAAGAAAATGGTCACAGTAGGAAAGAAACTGGTCCTATTAATTAATTTTGAAGGAGAATATTTTGCTACTGAGGCACTTTGTCGACACATGCGTTGGCCTTTAGCTTGGGGTGCTAAGGTTAAGGATGACTGTATCAGGTGTCCTTTACATCAAACAACTCACAAAATCGACGATGGAAGTTTAGTCGAATGGTCTCCATTTCCATTAATCCCAGCATACGGGAAATTAATTGGAAAATTTTCAAAGCAGAAAGATTTGCGAACCTATCCAATCAGAGTTCTAGGAGATATGATACAGGTTTATATCGCCTAAATTCTTGCCATTAATCCTAGTTCAATTGGCGTAGAATTGGTAAAGCGTGATAGAATTTTATCATTCATATTGAATCTTCTCAAGTAGTGATTGATTAGAACAATTGGAGCAAATCGTGGAATATATCCTACCCTATAGTCATGTATTAGAGTAGTTATTTCCTCTTTTTGATCTTTTGTTAACTTCTCAGAGAATTGCCCCACAACTCTTTCCATAGCATGTGCAATTCTACCTTTACGAGTTAAGGTATTAAGTGACTTTTGAGCCTCAGTAATATATTCTAAAGCAACAATTTCGGGGTTAATTCCCTTGTCAAATGAGTCTGCAATTAGTTTACCTAATATTCTTTTAGCAGATGGCTTTCGACTTAGTAAAAATAATTTATTTTCATTATGGAATTCCATTATTTTTTGAGCAGTCCATCCACCCTCGCCTCGAATTAACCATTCATGGAAGAAATGAACTCTTGCAAGAAAATGTTCAGCTTGCTTAGAATCACTTAATCTGCCTTCTTCGATAACAGGTATGTGTGGGTTCAAAGTTGTAAATACCATTGCAAACAAGCCGATACCGTCTCTGACTGCATGTGGATTATCTCCTCGGTAAAGTTTCACTCTTTCAACACCGCAACTCGGAGAATCTTTCTTGAAAACAAAGCCACAGACTCCAGCAGAAGCTAACATATCGGACTGAATTTCAGCATATTCTAACATCCGGTCAGTGAAATCTTCTCCATTTTTGGGATTAACCAATTTGATTTTATCATCTTCCTTAACCAAGCGAATAGTCGGCCTAGGAACTCCCATACCAATTCCAACTTCAGGGCATATTGGGATTAATTCAAGATGTTCATTCCATCTTCTTGAGAGAGGTCTAAATTCTGCAGCATCGCCATTATATCTCACTTTTTGTCCAATTAGACAGCCGGAGACTGCAATTTTCGGTTTACTCGCCATAAACTGAAAATCATAGTTTGATTTATCAATAGATGTTTATCGCTAGGACTTAAATTTAGAAAATTAGACTTTCAAATTTGCCTGTCTAGCAAGTAATACTACTTTCATACTGTGTTCTAGCATTGCAGCATTAGCCCATGCTTGATCAAGGTCTGCACCTACAGCATAAGCCCCTTTACCACGAATTACAACGCAACGCATACCTCCTTGTTGCAGTGCTTCAGCCACCTGCCTAAGGAATTCTTCCGGATTTTCATCATCTGGATCTACAATAATTATTTTACCGATATGCTTCTTTCCGATCTCATCAATTGGCTGCACTAAGACTAAATCTTTTTCACAACTTGCAGCCGTAGTGAATGGGCCATGGGAATGAATTACAGCAGCAGGACCTCCTGTGATTAAACTTACAGATGCAAGTACTACTTCGAGAACACGCCAGTCCTCTGGCGCTCCACGAGGAGGGTCACCGCCTAATTTTGCAGCACAAATATCTCGTTCATCCATTCTTGGTAATAAGGACATATGTTTTGTTGAGATAATAATTTCCAGTTGCTCTGGGTGCAGCATTGCAATAGTCCCCATGGAGGCGCGTATCAGCTGTTCTCTGTCTAACTGCCTTGCTAAGCGGGCCATATCTCCAACAATATGTGCGCCAATTACCAAATCTTCCAACATTGCAGGCGGCATAGGTGGATTCTCTAAATCTTCAATTACTTCAGCAGCTCCTGCCATAGACTTCCTCAATCTTTCGACTTCTGCAGATAAACGGGCAATTTCAGCCTCTGTTTCTATGTTATCAGATGCGAGGGCATCTTCCATGACAGGGGCTTCTTCGATTATTTCTTCATTAGATTCTGATAAATCGTCCATTTCTATTTCGTTTTGAGAATCAGAACTTTCTATTTCGGTTGAAACATCACTTTCTTCAACTTCTTGCCCAGAGTCTTGTTGTCCCCCAGTATCTTCTCCGGAGGATTCTTCGGAATCCTCTCCTTTTGTAGAATCTTCAGTATCAACTTCCGTAGTTTGTTCAACCTCTTCATCAGATGTTTCTTCATTCACTTGATCAACTTTTTCTTCTATTTCCTCATCTAATATTTCACCTGGATTATCTTCAGATGGCGTTTCACTTGGAGATTCGCTTGGTGGGCCTTTTGATGGTGGCCCGCTAGGAGGTTTACTTGGTGGGCCTTTTGATGGTGGCCCGCTGGGAGGTTTACTTGGTGGGCCTTTTGACGGTGGTCCGCTGGGAGGTTTACTTGGTGGGCCTTTTGACGGTGGCCCGCTTGGTGGACCTTTTGATGGAGGTCCACTCGGTGGGCCACTTGGTGGCTCATTTGATACTAGATTTTCCGAAATATCCACTACTTCTTCTCCTTCAGAATTTGAAATGGGTAGTTCAGGTGGTGTTGATTTTTCTTCTTCAGGAATTTCAGTTTCATTCGAAGAGGATACCACTTCATTTTCAATTATTTCATCTACTTCCGCGTTATCATCCGAAATTTCAGAATTAGCTTCATTCACATCTGCCAATTCTTCCCCAGGAATTGTTTCTTCTGAGTTAGATTCTTCAGCTTTATTGATTTCTAAGCCGCTCAGTGTGCCAAATGCCCCATCGAGCATATTTTCGACTCTTGCATTTTCAGCATCCTCTCGGGCTTTTTCAGCAGATGTTTTTTTGGCAGCCATGTTTAACTCTCCGGTCAAGCCACATAGAGCGGCTTAAATAGCGGTTGCGCTCCGACGAGTATGCTAAGGCCCGCTTGGTGTAGAGGTTATCATGCAGGATTGTCATTCCTGCGACCCGGGTTCAATTCCCGGAGTGGGCGCCAAATGCTAATTTTTAGGTTGTTTGCCGACCATTCGCGTTTTATTATATACACTCGAAAATCTAGGTTTCCGAGGAAGTAGTATGTCAGAAAAGAAATACATCGTAGAAATAGCAGACTCGACTGGACACTCAGTCGTAGAAATGACCGCACCAGAAATTGTTGAAAAGGCCACTGAGTCCGAAGGCTCATGGATTTTCATCGACAATAGATTGGTTAATGCCAATGAATTAGAAGGCATGGAGATAGGTACGGATTCGAAGATAAGAATTATGCCAGGAATTGTTGGTGGCCTAGAAAAAGAGGAACCATCTTACACCGTTGAAGTCGCAGACAATACAGGGCATTCAATTGTTGAAATGACCAAGTCAGAATTAGTGGAGACGGCCAGTACCCAGGGAACTTGGCTTTTTGTCGATGATAAAATGGTATCAGCCACAGAACTTCAATCTATGGAAATAGAATCATCTTCACGCCTAAGGGCCATGCCAGGTCTTGTCGGAGGGATTGATGAGGACACCTTCATAGTTGAAATCGCCGACGAAACCGGACACTCTGAAGTTAAGATGACGAAGCCAGAATTAATTGAGCATGCCAATAACTGTCAGGGCACATGGGTCTTTGTGGATAATAGAATGGTTTCAACAGCGGATCTATCCGGAATAGACCTACGAGACGCACAAAAAATACGATTAATGCCAGGTTTAGTTGGCGGAAATTAGGTATTTGAAGAATACTTTCGCGTCGGACAGGTTAAGAAAGAGTGCTTAGTCGGGTCGACTGGAGTTGAACCGAATGGTAGAGCTAGTTGACTATAAGTGTGCAGTGTGTGGAAGTATAGAATCATTCCACAGAGAGCGTAATGGAATTAGCTGTAAGACATGCGGATCTCGTGTTTTCATGAAGTTAAGAAGGAATGCAAACACAAAGAGACTTGTAGCAGAGTGAAATTAGTTCCGCGCAGGGTTGAAAGACCTTCGACATACAACACTCATCATGCCATCTTGGTTAGAGACAAAGTCACCTTTTCTTTTCCAAGATTTATTATTGCCAAACCAAATAATAAACAGTATAGAAAAGGTATCATTACAGTCTAATCCGCCTCATTTACTAATTTCAGGTCCGTCTGGTGTTGGTAAAACTGCAATATGGAGACTAATAGCAAGACAGGTATTAGGGCCATCGCACAAGTCTACAACCCATATTCTAAACGCCAAAGATCTTTCTAGAACTAGTGGCGCTATGGGTAAATTTGAGTCCTTTTTACGCCCTGAAGGGACCTCTTCAAAAGATACTCTAGCTGGTAGAACAAGCCTAGATGCATATGACTCTGGCCTAGTAAAAGTTCAAGATGATAGAGGGCCACCTGCCGGTTTTGAATCTGTAAAAGACCCGCAAAGTACCCCTATTTCTAGAATAATTGTAATCGAAGATGCCGATTACTTAGGCAATATTAGACAATCATACCTTAGAAGAATGATGGAAAAGAGCAGTAACAGTGCAAGATTTATTTTCACCACTACTACCCCTTCGAGATTAATTGAAGCCTTAAGGAGCAGAACTCAGCATATACGATTGCCTAGAACAAGTCGCCAAGAAATAGAAAATCTATTAGAGAAGATTTCGATACAAGAAGGCCTAAATCCAGCTAGAGGCATTCTAGGAGATATTGCTCACGTGGCAAATGGTAATATCCGTAAGGCAATATTCCTGTTAGAAGTTCTATACCTCAGAGGTATGTTGGATTCGAGAAAAAATCTTCAAGATGTAATTTCATCTTCTGCACATAGAGAGATACAACTAATGCTAGAAGAAGCAATAAGGGGTAGAGTTCATGACTGGAAATGGGAGAAAATCGGTAATAAGAATACTCGAGTCCTCAAGGGAGCAATGGGAGTTTTAGATCAAATAATGGATAAGCAAAGCCTTGAAGCCGAAGACATTGTCAAGCATTTGCACAAATTAATGACCGAGGGAAGGATTCATTTGAAGGACATTGAACTTTCAAAATTAATAATATCATTAGCGAAATGCGAAGTTGCTATTCAAAAAACTTCTCAACCTCGTATTGAACTAGAAAAATTCTTTATGGATGTTGCTGAACTTTCAAAACAATAATCGTAATGCTCATGACATGAAGTTGGTTGGACCGTTTGGGCGTGTAGCATAGTTGGATAATGCATCGGCCTCCTAAGCCGAAGATCGCGGGTTCAAATCCTGCTGCGCCCGTTTGACAGTTTATTTCTAATTTTAAGGCAAGAAGTAAAGCCTAGGACCTTGTGAGCGGTATTGTTAAGATGGCCAAGAGTAACAAGTCAGAAGACTTTCAAAGTCTCGAATTACCTGACCCTTATGGGCACGGGTTTGAGAGAATCGAAGACCCTCTAGAACATACCCGCCGGCAGTGGGAAAAGTTAGAACAAAGAAGACAATTAGTTGGAAATATTACTCGTAATAATTTTCTACTTTTTTGGCGTTCTATAGCAGGTTTAACATTAGCTTTTTTTTCACTTCTTGGAGTTTTATTCCCACAACAAATTTCACAAAACTTGAACTTAGTGTTTATATTACCAGTGCCAATATTACTTGCAACACTACCAAGTATTATCGCCAGTGAATCCGCATGGCATGCAATGCAAGCAAGACTCTCACTAAGAGAGCAGGGCGGTTTTAGCAATGGTAGTAAGCATGCATTGAGAGTACAACCGGGGATGGATCGTATTTTAGATGGGCTTAGAGACCACAGACGAAATAATCTAGTTAGTACAGTTTTAATCGGACTTTCCCTAGGTTTGATGCTATTATCGTTATCTCCTCCACCTGGCTCAGTAGCCTGGAATTTAGCCCTTATTATAGCAATGAGTTCAGGATTTTTATACACCTTCCACGCTCAACATACATTGGATTATGTACGCCAACTCGGAGATAAATTTCCAAATTTAGTTTTTCATTCACCTACGCACCATCCAACGCAATTAGGAAGCATTCTTGGAGACTTACTTGTGACACATTTAGATCCAGACTTATACTTAGAATGGTGTGATTGGAAAGAACAATTTGAAAAATCTCTGATCCCGGGATATGATAAAAGACAGGCATTGGAGAGATTATTGTATGTCTTATATCTCCACAATGAAGATGTTTTGAAAACACATAGAGTTCCTGAAGAATTATCTGTTTTTATGAAAAGAAATTCAGTTAAACAAATTTTGCTAATCGAGGAAAATAGGTTTAATTGGCGAACATTGCAACGTTTAATTTCACATGCTAAAGCGTGGCAACCTAGCGCATTTTATATCCTAGATCGTTTACAAAACGATTTACTTTCAGGAAAACCAGAGTTGATTAGAGCGAAGTGGAGAATGGATGCTGCTATTGATGAGAAAAGTATAGATGGTTCAGCCAACCTATTTATTTCTCTAAATAATCAAACATTTGAGTCAAGGCATGTTAAGGTAGAGGTTTTAGTTCCAAATGGAGAGCCAAAATCTCGCGATCATCGTTTTGAATTAAAGCCCTGCCCACCTCCTCGGCAAGAAATCAAGCTCTCTAATTCCACTGATGAAGACGCTCTAGACTGGATCCCTAGATACTTGGAGAAAGGAGTAGTTTTGTGGATAAATGTTGCATGGAATAGGAAATTCTATGGCCGCTCAGATATTCAAGTTATTTTAAGAGATGATGATGGAATAATTCTTGAATCGCTAGTTTTGACAACATTTGTTGAATCTAATTCTGCTGATAATACGCGTGAAAGAATCAAACGTCTCGAAAAGGCTAGAAAAATCGGAGAATTAGCTATACCAAATGTGGAATTTTCTTGAAGCCATCAAGTCAATAAAGCGCTTTACTTATTGCCAACCGATTGTTGGCTTATCTCAACGGGTGAATTGAATTGGAAGCATGGGATGTTTTAGTCATAGGTGATGGCCCCGCTGCACTGCGTTCAGCGGCTTCAGCCGCCAAGCAAGGAGCCCAAACTCTAATGGTATCTCCAAATGCACTGGGAGATGGGAGTTCATTTGCTACGGATGGACTTTCTTCTGCAATTCAAGAATCCAATAATAAGGGGCACAGAGAGGATACAATACTGACAGGTTCATATCTCTGTGACCAAGACATAGTATCGATTAGAACGAGTCAAGCGATTAAAGAAATGGACTTATTAGAGCGCTGGGGGGTAATTTTTCAGCGTGATGCCAAAGGCTTACCTGTTGCACATATGGGGATCGGACATTCTAAACCTAGAATTGTAAATTCAGGTGACGGCATGGGTAAAGAGATACAACAGGTACTCGAAGAACAATGTATGAAATATGGTGTTGTGAGAAGAGGAGATCAAGTTCCCATTTCACTTGTACACAATAACAATAGTGTATGCGGAGTTATCACTGCCGATTTAGTCAATGGAAATTTTGTTGCAATTCAATGCAAGGCGATAATCCTTGCAGACGGTGGCTTTGAAGAGGTATTTTCTAATGGTAAGGCAAATATTGGGATGGACCTAGCACTTCGTTCTGGAGTACCGCTAAGAGGAATGGAATTTATTTCCAAATCTCCTCTTTCTGTTAAAGATACTAACATGATTTTACCATTTGGTATGATTAATTCCGGGGCCACAATACATCAAGTAGACGGGACTCCGATTGAAGCTGAAACAGTTATTGAGATGTGCGAAATTTCTAATGACTCCGGAACAGTTGTTTTAGATGCTAGAGAAATGGGCGAGCAGTCCAAGTGGTGGAATACAATTTTTAGAAATATCAAACAAAGAACAGGTATTGATATTTCAAAACAAACAGTGGCACTTGAAAATCAGGTCGATGCAACACTTGGTGGTTTGCCTATCGATGAGCATGGTAGAGTTGTTATTGGCAAATGGTCGCGGTGGTTTACAGGATTATATTCAGCCGGAGACGCTGCTTGTTCAGGGCTTCATGGAGCAGGACTACTACAAGGAAATCGATTACTTGATTCTTTAGCCGGTGGAAATTCTGCAGGCCAGCATGCCGGAAATTGGTCTAGTAGTAGTAAATTCTCAGGCGCCAATTTAATCAAAGAATCCTTGGAAATGGCAAACTCTAATCATAATTCTCGCTTTGCTAACAAAGACGGAAATGACAGCGTTGTTAGGATCGGCATAGTATCAAGTAAACTTAGAGAAATTGCATTGAATTATGCCAATAACGATAATGATTCAGAATCTTATAGTCAATTAATTGAATCCTTAGAAGAGTTGACAATTGTTGCAGATTCTATACATCTAGACCAAGAGTCTTTGATTGCCAATACCAACATGCTTTCAATGCTTCAAACTCAGGCAGGCATAAGATTGTTGAAGTGTGCTCTAAGGGCTAGTTTGGCAAGAAATGAAAGCAGAGGCCTTCATCAAAGAAATGATTTCCAAGAGCAAGATTCAGATTTATTACATCACATAACCGTTGATAATGATGGTAAAATCGGAACCCTCGCTCTGAGAAAGAGCGAGACGGGGAATTGGATTCTCACTCCACAGTGAGATATCAAAAACCCTCTCGCTTTGGCTTGTCTATGAGCGGAGAAACCTTGTTTGAGAGAATCATCGCAGGAGAAATCCCTTGCCACAAAGTCTCAGAAGGAAATTCATGGTTCGCATTCCTAGATATTTTTCCGCGCAGAGAAGGCCATACATTAGTAGTCCCTAAACGCGGAGTGAAGCATATTTCGGAACTTCTAGATGATGAAGTTTCGGAATTATTTGTTGGGTTGAAAAGAGTTCAATCTATTTTATCAAACTATTTCCAGACCGAAGATTTCACTATATGCGTTCACGATGGCGAGAAGGCAGGACAAGAAGTGCCGCATGTCCATGTCCATGTAATTCCAAGAACTCTTGGCGACGGTGGGTTGACGTTAATGTCAATGTGGCCTGAAAACCGTTCTATTGGGGAGAATGCGGACCATGAGTCTCTGAATATCCTAGCATCTAAATTGAGAGGTGATTTTAATGAAACACCCTAATCCTGAAGAGTTAAACGATGGAGTTTTAGACCATAGAGGCGATGCATTACCGTATCTTTCTAAATCTGCAAAGAATATGAAAATGGGCAAATTACTCGACACTCCAATGCCAAAATACTCAGGTTCCACGCCTGGCTCATATTTTTGGACAAAAATACTATACTGGATTTGTAGAAGAATTAGTGCTGTACAATTTAGAACTCGAGAAACATCTGGGCGACACAGTATACCATTAGACCGAGGGACTCTTTGTTGTGCGTGGCATACTAACGGATTGTTAGACGCACTTGAAATTACTTTGAATCATCCTAAACACTTTGTTTTTGGCGCGAGGCATGATTTGGTCACCAGACCAATGCTAGGGTGGTGGACTCGGAAAATGGCAGTTCAGCCAGTTGTTAGAAAGGCTGAATTGTTACGAGGCGGGTGCTCTGAAGAAGAAGCAAATTTTCTCAATGGGCGTTCATTACTGACCCTTTCTTCAGGAATTGCTAATGGTTTTGGATGCGTTCTATTTCCAGAAGGTACTAGCCATAATAATTCTCACATGATAAGGTTTAGAACAGGACCTGTTAGAACGATATTAGCAGCCGGTGCCCTAGCTAGTTCACTTGGCAAAGAACTTCCAGCATTAATTCCGATTGGTCTACATTTTCGTGTAAGAGAATACTTCCGAACCGATGTTTGGGTAGAATATGGCGAACCTATTCAAATTTTAAAATCAGATATTCCTAATGAACTAATTGAAGCGGTTTCAGAAGGGAATTGGTCTGAACCCCCTGCAGAAAATGTATTCAATTTGAGAGATAGATTAAGATTGGAAATGGAACCATTAACTCCTAATGTTGCAGAGTGGGAAGAACACAGAGCTCTACATTTATTGGGCCATCTGAGTAGGAGAATTATTGGAGGTAAACCGAAATCCTGGAAAGATGAAGTATTAGCGGCTAGAGAAATTAGAGAGATAATCGTCGAACCAAAAAAGTCAATTGTCAACGATGAGCCAAAACCTAAATTGATTGAACATGAACTCATTAAACCTGCAATCAGTGCTTCAAATATTCTTCATCAGAACGGTTTAGATGGCCGTGATTTAAATTCTAAAGGAAACGATATAAGATTCGCAAATATTACGCACTTACCGCTTTCTCTTCTTAGAACTTCAGCATTTATGTTATTACTTCCTATCTTTTTATTGTCCTTAGGGCCTCAAGTTGCACTTGGGAGATTGCTTGGCGATTCTACTGATGAGGGGGTAGATGCTAGAACTTCTTACCAATTCTTAGCATCAATGTTTGGATCATTAATATTCTGGCCAATAGCCTCGACAATAATTGTCTTAATTGGATACTTCCAAGAATCAAATTTGACAAATTTGGTTGGTTTTAATTGGACCGAGGTTCTAGGTTCTGGAGTTTTATTCAATTCATTGTCAATCGTTATATTTTGGCTAGTATGCTTTCCAGTATTCTGGCTTTCAGGGAAATTGGGTTCTTTAGCATGGGATGATTATACATATCTAAGAAACTTTGTCAGAAGAAGAACAATGCCCAAAGCAGATCGACATAACTTGAAGGGTTTAATGAAAAATCTGACTCAAGAAATTAAGAAAATGTAATTTTTTTTATGGGTTTGCTTCAAACAGGATGAAGGGTTGGCCTACTTGTGACGCCTGTTGATGTAGCAGCTACTGTTAGGAAGTGGCTTAGCAATGAACGTTTAATCGTTAAAGAACAAGAAGATCCTAGAGCAGTTGCGCATATTCTAATAAAATACCCGCAAGGCCCCCAAGGGCATATGTTTGCAGTTGTAGTTCCAAAGAATAGAGATTTAGTTGCAATCTCGAGTATGACAAGAGTCGACATGGGGCAACAAAAAGAAATGAAGAAACACATGGATGAAGATTCTGAAGGCTGGGCTGAGTGGATTCATGAGGGTAGATTACAACTTATTCGTGCATCCGTTGACTGGGGGATACATATGGGACATGAAGGTGAACAGAAACCTGGTCCTCTGCAAGCATTCAATGTAAGTTTACCATTATGGTTTGATGGATTAAATAAGAATGAATTCATGCATTGTCTGCGAAGACTATGGTTGGCTAAATTGGGATTAATTCATGAAATAAAGTATTCTTATGGCCCTGGAATAGGTAAACCAGGTCCTGTTGATGATTGGGCGAAAAAGAAGCATGATATACAAAATAAAGAATCAAGCTCAAAACAAAAAGATGAATCAGAACAAATTGAAATTGAATTTGATGAAAAGATGTCATTTGGATCAAGTTTCGACCCCTCAGAATGGGCTTAATGCTAATTTTTACGAACCATAATTTGTGACCTGAAAGAGTCGCGGTTAAGTATTAGAAGAGTATCGTTAATTCGTTATATCAACCCAAGGTGTTTTTATGAGCCGTAAAATCAAGTCAATAAGTTTAGTTTCAATAATGTTAATTTCAGTAATGTCTGCCTTTGTAATGTCCGCAGCACCCGTTTCAGCGAATACAGTAGTAATTACTGAACCTCAGCAAATCGTCGATGGAGGTTCGGCTTCGGATACCCAAGCTACTATTGTTGCTGACAGCGAAGGTAATGCCCACGTTGTCTGGTCTAGAAATAATCTCCATCTTTATTATTCAATGATTGCTAGTGATGGTGAAGTTTTGATTGATGCAACACAAATCACCAATGCTGGTATACACAAAATTTGGCACCCTGATATGGCTATAGATGAAGATGATAATCTACACATAGTCTGGACTGATAAATCTGGTACTCACAAGATTATGTATACTGCAATATCTCCTTTCAAGGTACAACCATTTAACGGAATGGCAAGTGATGATGCATCTTTGACTTCTATTGATGACTTGGTAGTTTCTCAAAGAGCCCAGGACAGAGATTGGCCTTCAATTGATACAGATAGTCAAGGAAATGTCCACATCGCTTGGGAAGATGAATTTGACGAACTAGGACGTTTCTTTAATCAACCTCAAATCTATTATTCGATGCTTCAGCCAGATATGATTGCACAGGACGCAATCGTTCTTTTCGACGACACCCTACTTACTCCAATTATTGGGCACAAAGGACATCCTGACATTGTTGTCGATGCAAATGACCAAGTTCAAATCGCTTGGGATGATACTCGAGGTGGCAAAGTAGAATTGGTATTCATCGTTGATACATCAGGATCTATGTACACTGAATGGGCTGATATTTGTACTGTTATTTATGGCGGTAATTTCGCTTCAGGTGGTCAATTTGAAGGAATTAAACCACTGCTTGAAGTCGCTAACATGACTGTGTTTGAAACCATTTACGGATTAGACGGCGGTTGGGGTCTACCTGGTGCAGCAAGCAGTGGAAATTGCGCAGGATATAATATGAATTCAGGACCTAGGTCAACACCTCTAGATGAGGGAGATAGTTCCGGTGGTATTCGTTCTCTACAGAATACAATTTACAACGGCAATCCATACTCAGGTAATTCTGGAGAGGATTGGGGGCCAGGAACAAATTGGGCTTGTTTATCTTGGAAAGATATTAATGGTAATGTTCCAGGAAACCCAGCAACATCTGCAGATCACAAATGGAACCCAAATTCCACTAAGATTGTTCTACCAGTCTCCGATGAAGGGCCAAAAGATGGAGATCCTTCTCAACAAGCAGATGACATAAGTTCAATCGACGAAGCACACGATAATTGTGTTAAAGCAGGCGTTGTTCCAATCGGTCTTTATGGACAAGGATACGGAGGAGCAGGAAATATACAATCACACTTCTTGGATTTGGTTAAGTGTCCAAACGGAGTAGTTTCAACTCAAAACAGAAACTGTCCGGGTAATGACCCTACTACCAATGCAAGAACAGTAAGCGCAGGTGGGCAAGCATATGAATTCCCATCTGGAAGCGGTGGAGCAGGGGCAATGGCTCTTCTTGTCGAAGCAATGGTTTACATTGCTACCAACAACTCCCGTGAAATTTACATGTCTGTTTTAGACCCATATGCTAAGATGAACAACGATCCATCTTGGACTCCAGGTGCTCCAGGCCATTCAGTTAGTGGTGGAACATATTATGAGGATACAGGTGCAGGTGAAGATGGTCATTTAGTAGTTGTAAACGATACTAGAGTTACTATCGATGATGCTTATTCATTCCACCCAGCAATTGGGGTTGACATGCAAGGCAATACACATATTGCTTGGATGGATGGAAGAGATTATGGATTTGAGAAAGCGACAAACTACGAAGTCTATTACACCAAACTGAAATTACAGGGTGCAGGTGCTTTCGACGGTGCTGAAGAAGGGCTTTCTACTTACGCGATTAAGAAAATTCAAGACACTCCTATTTCTAATGTTGAAGGCCCATCAGGCCTAGTATCTGCTTTCTCTGGACATTCTATCTTCCCAGCATTGATTACTGATAAGCAGAGCAATGTCCATATTTCTTGGGTTGATTCTGCAAATATAAGTGCAGGTGAAGAAATTCATTATACTAGACTCAATCAAACCGATTTAACTGGTGAAGGAGACTTTGCATTAGATCCTTGGGAAATCATTCCAGTTACCACATGGGCTAGTAATAAACTTGGAACAGATACTGGAAGTAGGCCAGATTTAGGAATGCCTCCAGCCTTTGCCAATGATTTAGGAAGTGGTGCCCATATCGGTTGGTCTGACCAAAATAAGTGTAATAGCGAACAAAATAATGGTAGATATACTATCTGTTATTCTCACGTTTTAACAGGACAAGTCGATGTCGAACTTGATACTGGAGAGACGTTCTACCATGTTATCGAGCCAGGTGAACAGACTATTTTCAATATGACAATGAATAACTCAACACCTGGAGATAAGCAACTTGTTGCTGACACATATGGTCTAAACATAACCGGAGTGCCACAAAATTGGACCGCAACTCTGTTCTTTGCAGACAACCAAACACAAATTATGCCAACAACGCCAATTTTCTTAGAAGGTGGTGAATCAACTAGATTTTACATCAGAGTCAAGGCGCCTACTATCTATCAAGCAAATGAAGATGAATTAGCGCAAATTGTTGTTACAGCCAAGTCGTATAAAGATCCAGCAATTCGTTCAGACCTCACGACTCTTACACTGATGGATGTAGTTCATGGAATAAGTTTGGATACATCTCACAGTGTTCAAGATATTGAACAAGGCGGACAAGCAACATTCTCAATCACAATTACGAATACAGGAAATGTACAAGACAGCTTCCTATTCTGGGATCCAAATACGCTTGAAGGTCAGCAAGAATGGTTACTTCCATTTGGATGGGAAGTGACTTTCCCAATGCGTGTTGAATTGGATCCAGGGACTTCAACTACGAAGATTCTAACAGTGAAAGTACCAACCTCTGAAGACCCAGGGGCATTCGTGATATATCTCAAGGGATGGTCAGAAGGAGAACCGATTAAGTCAGTCGACAAAGGAACTTATGATATCTTAGAGCTGGGTATTTTCGTTTCAATTAAATCATCTGGAAATATTGTATTTGAGGCTACAGATAGTGAAGCATTCGTCAAGGCAGGAGATCCAAATTTAGCCTGTCATGAATACGAAGTTCCAATAACTAAGAATTATGATTCAGGAGATCTTGTATTCACCCTACCAGGTGCCCCTGAAGCACGTCCTAGTGAAGTTGATGAAAATACTTGGAGACAAGATAATTGGGAGGTCTCAGTAGACTTTAGAGATGCCCCAGGTACAAATGATCCTCTAAGCCAACCAAGGTCATGGACTATCCAACCAGGTCAAGATTATGTTCAACATACCGTATATGTCGAAGTGTGCGCACCAGATAATGCAAAGGCCGGAATAGGGCCAACAATTATTCTGAAAGCCTACTTAGATGGCTACCCTAAGATTTCAGATTTCATCAAACTAGATACAACTGTAATTCATGAATTTGACTTGGATGCTGAAACAAACCTCAGTAGCGATAGAATAATTTCAGTAGAAGGTGCTAACGGTGCAACAGTCTCTGCCTATTCTGTTTATCCTGGAGAGAAGATAACACTTCCAACAACTGTGACAAATAATGGAAATGGTCCAGATAGATATGATTACAGGTTAGCTACTGTTATCGATCCTTCAGGCGTTCCAGTAAGAAACGGCCACTGGGATATTGTAATACCTAGAGATTCACTACAAGAATTATCTAGAGGTACACAGCAAACATTCGATGTTTTGATGAATGTGCCTGAAACAGATATCGGCGCAGGGTTGTATACCATTGTCTTCCAAACATACTCGGAAGAACCTTATCCAGATGAACAGGGTAGAAATACAAAATTAAGAGATGTTCAAACAATGCTAGTATATGTTAACGAATTCTATGATATGGAAATTAGCATGGACCCGAGGGTCGATAATCCAACCAAGACCTCAGCCCCTGGAAAGTTTGTAAGTTTCACAGTAAACATCACCAATAATGGAAATGTAGAAGATTGGCCTTCTTTAGATAACCACACTGCAGAATCATCAGGAAATGATTTAATCATGCAACAAATTCCTGGAATGTCTCAATTACAAGGCTGGAGTGTTGAATGGAGAAATGTAGTTCAAATCGGAAATGACTTGACTACAGATGAAGCATGTATCACAATTGATACTCCAATGCCAGAAGAATCTTCTGACGAATATACTTCTTGGCTAACACAGTTAGAGGAAGCACAGGATGGAGGAAAGTGTGCATACATCGCTCCTAATGATATTTACATGATGCCTAAGATGTCACCATATCAAACCTATGAAATGGTAGCAGTTGTCAAGATTTCAACCGAGGCTAAATTAGATACTAGGTATATCGGTTTGAAAGTAGTCTCTAAGGCAGGAGATATGACTGAAGGTGGAGACTTCGACTCATCTCCTTCATGGCAAGGAGAAATGCTTGATAGCAATGAACTAGTCTTACAATTAAGGTTGAAGGCTCCGGACTTAGTGATTAAGGAAATTATCAATCCTGCATCATTTAGTGGAGATATTGATTCTACAATTCCAATCGGAATAATACTCCAGAATGTTGGAAATACTCATGCTACAGATATCGAGATTGTTCTTTGCCAGTATGACGATGCAAATGATGCAGATATTGAGAAAGAAATTGAACTCAATGGATGTGATGAAGATAGTATTGTTATGCGGCAAATAGTCGGAGCATTGCTTGGGAAAGATGCTTCAGGTGTGCAGGAAGTTGAAATTTACCTTCTGTATCCTGTTGTTGCAGGAAGTAAAGGTGTGTATGTTGTTGTTGATCCAATGAATGAAATCGTCGAAGCTAATGAAGGAAATAACATCAAAGCAGTCACTGAACCACTTGAATCACCAAGTCCATTCTTTGATGTTGCTGGACAGGTTATTGGAAAGACAGCATTACCATTTGTTGTGATTTTACTTACACTATCTCTATTGGGTGTTGTTTACTTTGTAGGAAAGGGTAGAAGAGCAGAAGTTAACAAAAGATTAAGTGAACAATCTTCACTTATTTCAGTACTTGAATCTAAAGAGTGAGTTATTTCTTAGGCTTGTAATTGCCTAACCACCAGTGTAAACTAGAATTTTGTGTTCCAGCGATTATGTGTCCAGCCTTTTCTGAGATTTGTCTTTCCAGTCTTGTACTGACTTCGTCCATCAATTCATTCATTTGTTTTTGACCTAACTGAAGTTCTTTGCTAAGTGCAGTAAAATCTACTTTCTTAGTAGGTGCTTCAATAATAGAATGTACCATCGCTCTTTGTTCGTACATTTTAAAATCAGCATCTACAGAAACAGATATTCGATTTCTAATGTGCTGATGTAGTGAAATAATGGCGTCTCTTTGAGAATCTAAATCTTCAAGGATATTACTAAGTTCAGCAAGATGAGAAACTCCTTCACCAACTGAGATCTTCTTACGCCCACTTACAATTTCTGCAACTCTAATACTATGCTCTGGTAAAGATTTAGATAGCCTCATTGGACCTCCGCCAGGTAATCTTCTTTGTTCACAGGTGAACAGATCTGGTCCAAGATCAATCCTCAATGAAATTGCTTGTTGAACAGAATAAATTGTTCTAGGCGGACCACCTTTGTCACTAGGAACTTTCATTTTAGCGACAAATTTACCCTTTTCCAATTCTTTTAGATGTTTCATTATAGCTTGTTGACTTACACCGATTAAATCAGCCAATTGCATGGGATAATGTGGTTCTCTAACAAGACGCTCTAGAATTTGTCTTCGAACTTTGTTTTGAAGAATCGACAATGCTAAATCAATATCCACCATACTGCTCAACCTAAGGTTACCTAGATAGTACACCTTTTTCAATGCGTCGAAAGATTAGAATAGAATTTTTCTAAAAATTGAATAGAAAAGAAGTGCAGCACCAATTAGCATTAATGGTATTGCAACACCGCCTTTCAAAGTAGCTTCATATTCCCAATTAACTAAAAATTGCTGTAGTGATTGTGTATCTTCTCCTCCAGCAACAAATCGATATTCGCCCGGTTCGGGTGACCAACTAATCTCCCCATTTGAGTTCTGACCGCCCTCAATTAAAGTAATCGAATCTTTAGGACATTCATAGTAATCATTTTTTAATTCACAATTTGATATTTGTTCAGCGTCAGCAATTCCAATCCATACGTCTTGTTTATCCCAAGAGATATCAACAATAACATCGGCAGCAATCGCTTCTGAAGGTATTTCTAGAATTTCAACAGACATACCCCAGTAGCAAATTACTTCCTCGTCACCAGGTAATATTGGTACACCATCATCTACTTCACACGGAGGAAGCATAGTTTGAACTTCATCAGAATCTGCTAATTCACTATTCATTCCAATTACAGATAACAGAACCAAGATAAATCCAATAATTCCTGCAGCAATTCGAAAATATTTTTCCATCTGAATCACTCAAAGTTCATCCCATTCTTTCCATGCACCGGTATCTGTTTGCTTTTTCTTCGGCGTTTGACTTCCTTTTTTGTCTTTAATGGATTGTTTTGAGGAATTTGTAGCAATTTCCTTTTCATCTCCAGCATCCCAAAAAGCGATGACATTGGAATTATCTTTCTTTTCCTGATTGTCATCTATTTCCATTTTTTGATTGAAATCAGCAAATGGATCACTGACTCTATTTTGCGCTTCTTCGACATCTCCACGCATCAAAGCAAAAACTTGCTCAGTCGTTAGAAGTGTTCCATTTTCAACACCTTCTTTACCATCTATGAACTCCTCTGAATCAGAAATTCCAGTATCAGCAAATGGGTTATCAATAATCTCTTCAGGTTTGTTATTCATCCTTTCAATTGTTTGAGGGGTCAAGTCTGTCAATGGCATTATTTGGCCGTTAGCATTAATCATCATCACATTAGATTTCCCTTTGTTAGAGAAATAAAGAATCATTGCGACAGGAAGAAGAATTAGTCCGAAGCAGCACAATCCGCCAGCAGCAATTAGACCAGTTTCCCCAAATACTGTCCACTGTGCTTTGGTTACATCTACAAGCCAAATAGTAGAATTACCGCAGTCAACATCAGTGGAACATTCCATCGATAGAACATATTCTCCTTTTTCTGTGACATCCCATTCTTCTACAAAGTAATATTCTTGACCTGATGAGTCCATTGGTTGCCAGTCGGTTGCACAGGAAGTAGTCTCAATAGAATCACTACTAGGAGATGAGCCAACCATCTGTTTCAATGTCATTTCACCATATTCTTCGTTATCAAGACCAACAGCGATATGACAGCCGATATCTAATTCACCTATTTCCGAATTCTCGCCAGTGACTTTTATTTCACTCAAATTCCTTGGATTAAACGCATTATCGATAGCATCAGTTTGGCTAAAAAGCATTATTGCGCTGATGAAAACACAAACTAAACCAAAAATCCCAATGCGCATTGCCCAAGGGTTTGACTGACTAGATGGGCTCGCCATGATAATTCGTCAACATCTTCCCAAATCAATCCTTGCACTAAATCACGCAAGTCCTAGTTCGGCTAATTTTTCAGGTAGGTATGTTTCAGTTACGAAGTCAAGACCATATTTGGCTAGTGATTGTTGTTCAGCCTTCTTACCTAATTCAAGCATCATATTGATCTGGTCTTGCCACCAACTATCGGCGAATCTTGGATCTGAAAGTTCAGCATTAAGTGCTTCAATATCTTTCTTTGAAAGGTCATCACTCGGTAAATCATAGGCTAAAATATCATCTGCAGTAATTCCTAGATAAGTAGCACTTGGAGTAGCCAAATATTCAGAAATATGGGCGGTTTTAATTGCACCATATGCAATCGAAGCAAAAATTCTGAAAGACCACGGATCACCGTCTAAGAAAACAACAACAGGTAAATCCCATTCTTCACTCATACGTTTGATTATTCTACGAGTCGACCTTGCAGGTTGACCCTTAAGATGAAGTAAACCACAACGGAAGTCTTCATCAAATCCATTTTCTATCAATCTATCGAACATACCACCAGTCTCAATAGCCATAATGAAATCAATATCATTTTCTAATAATTCGATTTTTTCAGTCTCAACGTTGTAAGGTACTCCATATCCAGAGTCCCCAACATCATCTCTTGCATTAATTCTCATCCATTCTCCCCTACGATTTCTTTCTCTTAGTGTTAAATTTCCAATCATTCTAGCACCATCTTCCTCAGGTCTAAGTTTGAAATCTTCTCTAAGACATTTTGTCACAATTTCCAAATCTTCAGCAAGGTTATTTGATTCATTTTGACTACCAAATTTACCTAAGCCCCAACTTTCTGAAATATAGTACATCTCTCTGAGAGTTGAGGATTTTCCAGCATCAATCATCTCTTCTATGAATTCGATAACATATAGCGCTCGTAGTAATTGCTTCGCTGAACCAAGGCTTGTAGCATCTCTAATAGATCTCTTTTTACCGTACTTGTAAACACCTAATTTCTGATCAAATCCAATGTTATTCTTTGTTCTAACAGGAAGGGTCATTGTTGGAGCCTCACCTTTGATTATTTTATCATACATTTCAGTAACTACCTGATGCATTGCATCTTTGGTTTCTCCAGCTGTAAAACGTTGGACCATTACTGACCACCTCCAAACAGGGTGCTTTGACCATTAGGCGGCTTAACTTTCGGCTCTCCTAGAGAAGCAATAATTTCATCCAAATCTATCTCCGGAGTTTCAATATCATTTGAGTTATTTTGTTCTATTTCTGTAGTTTCACTTGGTTCAGTATTCTGTGTTGACATTTCTTTCATCACCTGTTCTTGTTTTCTAATCTCTTCTAGGTATTTTTCATCCATCTTCATAGCACCTATTACTTCCTGGGAACCTCTGTAAAAGATGTCGGTATCAACCCAGTCACCTTTTTCAAGGCCTTCTAAACTATACTTGATGACAAATCTCTGCCCGGGTTGAAGAGTTTCTAATTTCCATGCCCAAACCCCCATTGCTTCTTTTCTACCACCATTTTCATTTCCAATTATCTTGGCTCCAGCTTTTTCAGGCCACGTTGCAAGAATTGTATATGCTCTAGAGCGAGAAGTATAATTGAAAAGAGTTATTTCTACATCAGTTTGTTTTGTCTCTTTATTCCAAGTAGTGCTTGTTTCCCCGATAACGGCAGACATAATTTGAGTAATAGATCCAGCAAGGTCGGGAATAGGCTTGTCTAAAATTTCAGCTGATTTAGCAGCTATTGCTGGTAAAATATCATTGATTAATTCGAATTTTTCTTGAGTTTTGGCCATTTTCTTCTTCTTTTCAAGATGCTTCCTTAATCCACGTCCCATTTCCAGCATTGCTTTTCTTGCCTCTTCTATGACCTCTTCGTTTTCGGCTAGGGCTTCCTTTGCTTCAGAAGTAAATTGAACATTAGTACTTGCTAGATGTACTAAAATTGCAGCAGGTCCCTTTGGAACTCCTTTAGCACCTGGCTGTTCTAAACCGTATTGCCTCCAATCAACACTTTCTATGGCTTTTGTAAGAAGACATCCTCCCTGTTGATACATCAATGGTACTCTATTTGCAAATCTAAGAACCTCTACAGGCTTATCTGAAGCCATCGAACCGCCAAAAATCAGCCCTACTTCTATCTGATATGGGTTTCCTTGAGATACATTAGGAACTCTAGTCATAGTAGTTACAAATCTAGAATCGATAGTTTTTGAAAGCCCTTTTTTGATTAGCATTTCTTCAATTGGAGAAAGACAATTAGTAGGAGGATTTAGCATTTTAACTGGTTTGCCATTAAACATTCTCTCGCCTTGAAAGGCTTCTAGTAAAGCGCGAATATCATCAGGCTTCATTTGTTTAGGCTTAGTACTTACATCAAGTTCTGCAGCAGCACACAACTCCTTTGCAGCACGATTTGAAACTCCGGAAAAGTTCATTCGTAAGAATACAGAAAGTCTTGAATCTTTAGATTCAGATAACATTCTTTGCAATTGCCCAAGTTCTATTCCATGAGGGTGTGGCTTAATCGAATCTACTTTACGCGGGAGTCTTTCAGTCACTCTTGGCCAGTGGTGAACTTCTCCTTCTGGGTCTGTAAATGTAATTTCAGCATGAGGATTTACGATGCTGGTCATTCTTAGATACTGCCAAACACTCTGTCTTCCTTTCTGATATTTGGCCTTTAATTGAGTTGTAACTTCCAGTCCATGTTGTTTCATTGAACCATCTTCATTGAACCAGCCTTCTCTACCTTGGTTACTTTTTACAGCCTTATTTTTTCTAGTATCTAGACCGATATCTACAACCGCAGCGGTTGATTCAGTTGCGATTTTTGATCTAACATGAGTCGGTTTACCCGTCGTTAATTGGCTGTACATTACAACCCCAGTAATACCGATACCTTGCTGACCTCTCGATTGCCTAATCGCATGAAATCTAGATCCGAATAGGAGTTGTCCGAATACTTTCTCAATACTTTTTTGTGGAATCCCTGGACCATTGTCCTCCACTTTTAATCGAACAATGTCTTTTTTGTTGTCTAATTTATTGATCTCGACCTTTATCTCAGGTAAGATTCGCGCCTCTTCACAAGCATCCAATGCATTATCTACTGCTTCTTTTACTGCAGTTATTAGTGAACGTGATAAGGAATCGAAACCAAGAAAGTGTTTATTCTTCTCAAAGAATTCCGATATTGCAACTTGTTTTTGATTTGATGCGAGTTTCTGTGCGATTCCAGCCATACTTAGACCTCCACATTGGTCCTCCTCCGTCCCAATGACGTCGGGCCACTAGTGTTACCGGTCATGGAATGCCGACGGTTTTTAATCCTAATACCGTATTATAGTTACAAGAATCGATTTCAGACCTTTACATATTTTCGAAAGATTCAATTTTTCGTGATATCGAAGTACTTCTAACAACTAGCCAAAAGGTAAGAATTATTGATACTATAATGCTGATTGTATAACTAATTCCTTTATCTTGTGTTTCGATTGAACCAGATATAATTCGGGTTTGTGAGCCCCACCAAGCATACATTATTGATGGAACAATCATAGCAAAATTTCCTAAAATATAATCTCTAAATCTTATATCTGTGGCACCAAAAGCATAATTTAGCACGCCATATGGAATTACTAGACTCACTCTAGACAAAGCAACAGTCTTCCATTTATCGACAATAATTGCTTTTTCTAACCCTCTCAGTTTTGGATTTTTATCTAGTAATTTTTGTGCATATGGATTTAACCATCTTTTTCCGAGAAGGAAAGGAATTATCGCAGCAATCATGCCTCCTATCCATGCTATCAGTAATCCAATTGTAAACCCGAAAAGAATTCCAGATAGATATTTGTGAAAACTTGCCGGGATAACTAGGATTCCAAAAACAACATATAATCCAATAAATGCAATTTTACCTTGAATTCCCGAATCACCAAACCATGAAATCAGATCAATAGCTTGACTCAAAATTAATTGGGTCAAAGTCATTGATAGAATAATTCCGCCTATAACGATAATAGCTCCGGAAGAAAGAATTCTTAATTTCATGCTTATCATTGAAACAAATCATCTCTCCAAGAAACTATTTCTCCAAAGAAAGCCGATGAAGCAACAGTTAGTGGACTTGCGAGATATAATTTACCCGGGCCAGATCGTCCTTGGAAATTACGATTAATTGCTGAAACCGTGACTTGTTCAGGAGTAATTGAAACGCCGGGACCTGCACCAATACAGGCGCCACAACCCGGATCGATTAACTTGACACCTACCTTTAGAAATAAATCATGCCAACCTTTCCGTACAGCTAAATCCTTTACTAATCCACTGCCATATTGGATATAGAATTCAACACCAGTTTTTACTTTCAAACCTGCAGAATCAGCAGCAGAACACACCATTGCATAATATGCAATATCATCTTCTTTGCCTGCAGTACAAGACCCGCCATAAGCAATATCGATTTGTACACTTCCAATATCAGAAATATTTGCACCATTGGTCGGGTCGGATGGTACTCCTTCGTCAGGATTCCCGGGGTGAGCCACCATTGGCACGATCTCTGATAAGTCGATATTATGAACTCCTCCATGATACACAGCATCTTCATCTGGAATAACAGATAATTGTATCATCTTGTCTCGGTCTAGTGATTGAGCGTTCTCCATCCATTCGTATAGTAACTCATCTGGTTCACAAATACCAGTTCTACCACTACATTCTGTGGCCATGTTGCAGAGTGTTGCTCTTTCATCAATAGATAGTGATTCCAGCCCAGGGCCACCAAATTCCATAGAACGATTGAGAGTTAATTCCTCTCTAGCGTGATCTGCTAAAATGAATAGTATGACGTCCTTAGCAGTGCATCCTTTGTTTAGCGTACCAACTAAATTAAATCTAATAGATTCAGGTACTTTAACAAATGTGAATCCTGAATAAATTAGACTCGCATATTCAGTCGCTCCGACTCCATATGTTAGTGCATTTGATGCCCCGCCCATACAGGTATGCGAATCAGTTGCTTGAATAAAATCACCAATTTCTATGAACTCCTCTCTTGCTACTTGATGGCAAATCCCCGGAGAAACCCCATCTTTAGCCGAATAATCTCTAACTCCGGCATGCTTTTGAAACTCGACTTGCAAATCTCTTAAGGTTTGGACTTTATCCATGTGTGGTACGAATTTTGGATTATGATGTGCATACAGTAGATGGTCCTCAAAAACAGCAAATTTACTCGGGTTAGGTAAGGAATAATCCGACCCATACTCATCACTCAAGAAAGTATGAACTTGAGCAGTAGTAAATTCATGACTATATCCTCCTTGAACCTGAGAAATGACCGGGTCATGCGGTTTTACACACTGCCCTTCCCTTTGTCCAACTAAATTTCTAGCAATGATTTTTTCAGCCATTGTCATAGGGCCGTCAGGCGTTTCCAAGGGTGTGAGGGTGATTTGTTTATTTTTCAGTTTCTCAGCGAAAGGAAATAATCCACCATTTTCGATAATTAATTTAGTCACATCATCATATTTACTAGTGAACTCTTCAAGATTGATTTCTTCACCTTCCTGTAATCTTTCGAGCATCGAATAGTCGCCCATTAGTTGTCCTAAGTTGATGTTATTTCTTTCATGTATCGGTGCGAAAGATGAAGCTATGACGATATTTATTCCAGCCCATCTTTCACACTGGGCAGCGGTTTCTCTGCTTGACCCTGTGCCCTTTCTTTGTCCAGATACGATAACCTCAAAATTACCATCAATCAGAGCATTTTCATTGAAAACTCTTAGACCGTTATACTTTAAACCAGCATAAGCATTTTTTGCAATTTCAGATGGTTCGTGATCAAAGCAAACCCATGCAGGAGTCATAACATCGGTGTTTATGTCATCTAGTAA
This sequence comes from uncultured euryarchaeote, assembly GCA_964001175.1. Classification (GTDB taxonomy): domain Archaea; phylum Thermoplasmatota; class Poseidoniia; order Poseidoniales; family Poseidoniaceae; genus MGIIa-L1. The sequence continues at coordinate 21,553 of CAXFAS010000005.1, read as the reverse complement.
GTCACTAGGGTCTAAATCCTTCATGCTTAGATTTAATCCATCATAAAGCTGCTTTTTGATGAGATCTAAATCCTTGGTTAAAAACAGAATACGTTTGTCTTTGGAAAGCGCGATTTTTTTGGGGGGCCAATTTTCGCGCATAGCACACATTATACTGCACAATGCTTCCATGTATAACGGTTATTCATAATGTTATAAATACAAAAAATAAACTTTGAAAAAGTATTAATTTCATGTTATCTAATCTTATGCAAAACATTCATATAACCTAGTCTAAGGGGTTAAGAGTGTTGCCCTTAATGGCAATTGGAGAGGACTAAATATGGATGAACAACAACAAGTAGAAGATATAGTAAAATGTAGCGATTGCGGAAGTAGAAATTTAACCCGTGACGAGACACGTGGTGAAGTCGTTTGTGACGACTGTGGATTGGTTTTAGAAGACAATGTTATCGATCAAGGTGCAGAATGGAGAGTTTTCTCCCCAGAGCAAGGTGATCAAAGAGCTAGAACTGGTGCACCAATGACCGTTATGCTTCACGACAAAGGTTTGTCTACAGATATAGATTGGCAAAATAAAGACTATTCTGGAAAGACAATTAATTCTAGATATAGATCTCAATTCTACCGAATGAGGAAGTGGCAAAAGAGAAGCCGTGTTTCCAATGCAACCGAAAGAAATCTTGCTATGGCACTAGCAGAATTAGATCGAATGGCTAGCCGTTTAGAATTACCAAAATCAGTTCGCGAAGCAGCAGCGGTCAATTACAAGAAAGCAGTTGATAAGCGCCTAATTAGAGGCCGTTCTATTGAAGGGGTTGCCGCTGCATCTCTATATGCTGCTTGCAGACAGTGTGGAGTTCCAAGAACTCTTGATGAGATTGGACAAGCATCTCGTACCGGAAGAAAAGAGATAGGAAGAACTTACAGATTTATGGTTAGAGAGTTGAAAATGAAGATCATGCCAACAGGACCTGAAGATTATATCTCTAGATTCTGTTCCGGATTAGGATTAGATGCTGAAGTTGAAGCAAAAGCGTATGAATTGATTAAAGCGGCTCAAGAAAAAGAACTTACCAGTGGAAGAGGACCAACAGGTATTGCTGCATCAATTATTTACATCGCTTCGGTTCTTTGCGGTAAGCGCAGAACTCAAAGAGAAGTAGCAGAAGTTGCAGGAGTAACTGAAGTAACTATTCGAAATAGATACAAGGAATTAATTCAAAATTTGAATATTGAACTTGACATTTAAGTCGTTTATTTTCTAAATAGGCGTAAGGTGTTTAGTCCATGGGAAAGAGCCGAAATAGACTTTCTCAAATTACCTTTGAGAAAGTTGCAACCCTATTAGTTGAGGCATTAGAGAGAGGGACTCAATCTTGGCCATTACCTTCACCACCAATTATCGACAGTGATTTCCCCCCAGTACACCCTATCTCGCCTCAAGAGATAATTGAGAAAGGCTTAGGATTATTGCATGCAGATAAAGGAATGTTTGATCATAAATTAAACTCTGTTGTAGATTTGATAGTCCCACATAGAATGAACTTGACCGATGACCCGTTTGAAGTACATCAGAAATGGCTAGCGAAAAGAGTCTACACTGTCTCAGAAAGAATGGTATTTCTAATCGCCACAGAATGGCTTGCTCAATCACTAGACCCCTCTGCGCCCAATACAGATAGATGGTGGGTTAGTTTATGTCTAATAGACGGAATGTCAACAGTTCCTAGAGGGCAGTCTGTTCATCAAGGATATCACTTAATAGAATCAATTGCTTTAGCAGAAAGGCCAGGTACATGGCACACTCAACCGGAATCTGGTCCACAAAATATAGATTGGAATCCTCACGCAAAAGTACCTAGAATCACCAGTGTAGTTGCTCATGAAGAAGGAATTAAAGCGGCAATATGGTTGCTTGAAAGATTAGAAAATAGTGGAGAAGATCGACGTTCCTTATTGATAGAATGGATCAGATTACTTCTTGAGAGACCTGGTCTAATAGAATCATTAAATTTACCAGAGATACTTATGAGAAGGGCTCTAGATAAATCCCCTGATGTGGCGGTAAAGATTACGCTTTGTTTGGCAAAACTAATTGATTTCAACCGAGATTTAGGTTTAAAATTAAGCCAGAGACTAATCGATAGAAGAGAATTAGAAATTAGGAGAGCCATGGCTGATGTATTGACTAGATTATTTCGTAGACTTTCCGTTGATGCTTTACCATTTTTTGAAAAGATGTTACTAGATGATGATGAAGTTGTTTTAGCTGCTGCTAGTTCCACTGTCGGAGATTTGAAGTTTTTTGATGCCGAATTATGGACCGTAAAAATGTTAGAATTAAGTCAGCATCCATTGCCTTTAGTCAGGAGAAATCTAGTGCCTGGTTTAAGAGATTATATCGAAATGTTTCCAGAGGATGAGAAAAACATTCTACCAATACTATGGAAAGATGGCGATGAAGTAGTAAGAACTCGGATGCGAGAGTTATTGATACGTATGGAAGAGGTTTCATCAGAACATTTCGCAGGTCGAATTACTGATTTAAAAAATAAAAATTGTTCTTTAGAACAATTATGGGATAACCTCAAACTTAGACGACCTGAAAGAGCAGAAATCTGGATGAAATGGATTTCTGAGGGTGGAAAGATTCCTGAAAATGTTCAGGTGAAAATTCATAAAAGTTCTATGCAGGCACCAGATGAATTACCTAGTATTGGTGACGCATTACAGACATTAGATCAAGAGTTAGGCTTCCTTGACTGATTTACTCTTGTTCTCTAACTAAATTTTCTTTTAGAGGACCACTTATTACCATCCAAACATAAATTGAGTTTAAGATTGCCAAACTACCAATTAACAAAATTATCATACCTGTGGTTTCAGGAAAATATTTATCAAAATTCATTTTATTCATTAATATTACAAATAGATAGCAAATAATACCTAAGATTAACACATAAAGCCAGCTCTTCTCAGGATTCTTCAATATTCCGATAGTAGGAATTAACCCCTTTTGTTGGAATGTGAATCTAAACCAAGAGATGTAAATAGACACCAATCCAATTAATCCAATGACTCCTCTGCTGAATGATCGAGAATCCCATGGCCCAGCGGGAGTGAAATCTAAGAAGGTTTGAACTAAACAGATAATACCGAACGCCGCCAATAGTCGCCACTCAGGTACTTCGCCCATAAGTGGACATGAATTTGGGTTATGCTTGAAAGTATGTGCCTGTTAGCAGGAATAATGGCGGTAGTTGAAGACGCATTGATTGTTGCAGGTGGTTTAGGTACTCGTATGTATCCAGTTAGTGCTTTTTTATCCAAGGAATCACTTCCGTTGATAGATATTCCAGTAATGATTCATTTGGCACAAGAAGCAAAAGCAGCTGGAGTAAAAAGAATTCACATAATAACATCTCCAAACAAGGACTTATCGCCTTTACTTAGGGACATTTCCCATTTACATTCTAATCGACCGGAACTTGATGAAAATTTATTTTCATCTTTTTCAAACATCGAAATAAAAGTACATATTCAAAAACAACAATTGGGACTTGGCGATGCTATTTCATGTGCACTTGATGAAATAGCGGGCCCTTTCTTGGTGTTACTTGGTGACAATATAATTACCGATAACCATTCATCAACTAAAGATTATATCCCATCAAATGCAAGTAAATTATTGGTTGAATGCTATGAAAAGAATAGTCTTCCATGTGGAGCAATTTTACCCGTTAAGGATGAAGATTTATCCAGTTACGGCGTGGTGGAATTGGATGGAGAATTGATTAAGAATGTAGTAGAAAAACCCGAATTAGAATTTGCTCCATCTAATTTAGTTTTATGTGGCAGATATCTCTTCACTGCAGATTCTAAGCAATTATTGAACGAAATTTATACAGTTGAAAAGTATGGGGAATTACAATCAATTGAGTTACAAAAACATTGGATGAAAGGCAATGGTTTCATTGGAGTTAGATTGGATGGTTTTAGTTGGTATGATTCAGGAAATCCCTATTCTTGGTTACAAGCTCAAGTTGACCATGCTCTACAACGAACAGACCTATCGAAACAATTTTCTGATTGGTTAAAACTAAGAATCAAAGATTAGCGTTGACCTGGTTTCCAAAATGAAAGTGGGATTGGGTTTATCCCTTGAGCGCACCTTAATGCAAGGTGGTCTGCCCTTTCATTCCAACGATGTCCGCGATGAGCTTTTACATGTTCCCAATCAATTTCCCTAAGAGTTTTGACTTCTTTCCATAATTTCTGTAAAGATTCGACTATTTTTTTATTAGCCTTGGCGTTCCATTTCCCCGTTGCAAGATTACCAGCATATAGCGAATCGGTTCTAATTATTGCAGGCGTATCACTACCTTCAATCAATAACCACCTCAATGCTTCAGCGAATCCAGATAATTCAGCAGTATTATTCGAACCAACCTCAGCCCCAAGGTAACTTTCATCTGTTGGCGAGGTGACTACATTGCCAAATATTTCCTCAACTATCTCGCCGTTTCCTTTGCCTAATCCATTATCACCAGATACAACAACCAATCCCCAAGCAGCGGGGGTATTTGTGTCAACATTTTGATTTTCTAAGCATGAACCGTCAACATAAAGACTGATCATTTCAGAACGATTCAATATACTCACTCGCCAATTTCAGCCTTATATTGGCTTGCATCCATTAATGATTTGACCCCATCTAGGTTATCTAACTTCATCTTTACAATCCATCCATCTTGGTAAGGGCTTGAATTCATCAATTCGGGAGCATCTTCCAATTCTTCATTGACTTCAGTAATTTCTCCGGCCAGCGGAGCGAAAATTGGGGATGCAGATTTTACAGATTCGACAATTGCAAACTCATCCATATCGCCCATTGTTTGTCCGACATCAGGAAGTTCGATGTATACGATATCTGTCAATGCGTTTTGGGCGTGGTCAGTGATTCCAATAATAACTTGGTCACCATCGACTTTAATCCATTCGTGTTCTTTTGTGTAGTACAAGCCTTCAGGAATCTCACTCATCTCATCATCTCCTATACTAGCGTACAGAAGGTAATTCTTCAATGTTCGTAATTATAGAAGATTTATTCTTGTTCTAATTCCTTTTCCAAAACTTGTGATTCTAGTTTTGCCCAAGCATTTCCAACCGCTGATTCTGCTTCGATTTCATGAATTTCGTTCTTTATTCTCTCTACCATTTCATCTTCACTTTCATTCGGGTAAATCTTTGCCAAGAAATTATATTGCTGCCCTAAAGAAAAGGCGACGAGAATAGAAATCATAGCAACTATAAGAAAAATATGGCCTATCCCTAATTGAGTTATTTCCATACGGCCTTCAAGTAAACCAAATCCACAAGCTAAAATTAATCCAAAACCCGTACAGTAAAGAATTCTTGAAGCGGCCTTAGAAGGGTCGTTCATATTGTTTCCATCCTAAATCAGTAAGTCTCTCTCATTAATTTATGGATTTTGTAAGGTAGTAAAGCACGATTGACTGGAGTAACTTCTAGTATTCTACCATCATCTCTTCTACGAATATCTTGAAGAAGAGGATGACGACTTTTCTTGTGTAGCGTAAGTAAAGTTGGCTTATCGACCTGTAAAGCACTTCTAACACAATTAACAAATTCCTCGCTTTCAACAGAAAATTTACCAATTTCATCAATAACTAAAACTTCACATTCTTCTTTAGCATAGTTTATTGCAGGTATAGCAACTTCTTCCAGAGCTTTAAGATCAAGACCATAACCCAATACTCTCAGACGAGAATCAAATGTCTTATGTGCAATAACTCCTTCTTCTTCAGTGATAATATTGATCACTTTGTAACCGAGTCTTTCACCATTTTCTAAAATAGGCTCAGTTCTAAGACCTCCAACAATTGGCTTACCAGTTGGATTTCCTCTGACATTAATTTCACGGGTCCTCTCTTCAACTAACATTTCGAGGACTTTCTCCATAACAGCAGATTTACCACTTCTTGGCAATCCTGTAATTCCTATCTTTGGATGAAGTCCCATAATAATCAATCTCGAGCCTACGCAGTAGCCAGCGGCTTATCAGTAATAAAGAATCGTGTTAACTTTTTACATAAACTGAATTATGTAAACTGGATAAAAACGCCATGAAAAGTATCATTTCTAGAAAAATTTTACCGGAACAAGGAAATCTTCAAGATATCGAAAGAATATTATTGCTATTCTTATATTGTATCCAAGTTTCTTCAACCCATTCGAATAATTCAGATAACGTTTTGTTATCAACATCTGCTAATTTTGCTAATGACTTTAAAATCCTTAATTCTTTTTTATCATAATTTCCATCAACAGCAGCTACCAAGGCGCCATCTCGTAAAGCGATTTTCAAGCCCTGCTTAGAAAGTGAACCAACCACTTCTTCAAAATTCGAGGGATGAGATAGCATATTTCTAATATCAACTCTCATTTCTGGGTGAAGCATAGAAATTCCCATTAGTGATTCAATTATTGCTAATTCTTCTTGAACTAATTCACCATCAATCGAGGCAATTATCACCATCAATTCTGCGTGAGCTTTACGCTCTTCAAGAGATAATTGATTAACAGGGTTTGGGAACAAATACTTCACTCCGAGAGGTCATTGAGGATATCATAACCACTCTGCATCCATGCATAACCTTCGACAGTCCATTTTAGTAAACGAGATAATGCTTCTTCAGGTAATCCTAGGTGAGATATGATTTCTTTCAAAACTTCACGTTCATCATCATCCACTTCCCCATCAGCTGCTGCCATCAAAACAGCATCTCTTAGCGCAAGTCTACCAGCCTCTTCACTCAGGCCTGCTAAGCACTCATCTAAAGGCGGTGGAGATTTTAGTGCCTCTCTGATCATTGCTCTTTGGTTTGGCGATAAAAGAGCAGTTCCAAGGCGTTGTTCAAACATAGCCATTTCATCGACAGTTAATTCATTATCAACTCTAGTCATGAATGCTAGAAGTCTTGCATAAGAAAACCTTTCTTCTCGGGACAATTTATGAATGGTATCGGGCAACATGACAGTCCCTGTAATTCATCACCCATGAACTTCACGCTAGATTATACTAGAAAATTGCTTAATTTGAAGTAAATTTTTCCCACCAAATTATTCTTCACTATCTTCTGTATAACCAAAAACAAACCACTTCATTGCAGCCCAAGTTACAATACCCCAGATACACATATTGACTAAAAAGACTAGTCTTATTGGCAAATCGGTGATAATTAATAATGAATCATAACTTAATGTTGAAGCAACTAAACCAAATGAATAAACAGAAATTGCTCTTATCAGAGTTTGTCGTATATCTCTTCTGCCATCAAATGTAAACCATCTGTGAACGAAGTGAGCGATTGAACTAGAAAATATCCAAGACATGGCCCAAACAAAAGTTTCTCCAACGATTTCAACAATCGGAGTAATTCTAAAAAATTCCCATGAAAGCCAAAAAATGAGAGTATTAAACCCCCCTGCGGTAGCAAATCGTTGTAATGTACCTCTAGGAAAAACCTCTTCTAACTTTTTTTGGCCTATATTTCCACCACCAAATTAATCGTCTAATGTATCAACATCACTCGGCTTTCCAGTCAAAATTTCTCGTAATCCATAGTTATCTTTCTGTATCGCTTCTAGTAATTCATACTTGCATCCAAGACTTTCAGCAAGAACTCCCAGGGCTTGAGAATCCTTCGGCAAACACTTTCCACCAAATCCACGATTTAATCCAAAAATTGGATCGAGGTGTGAGTCTCCAATAGGCTGGGCTTGTGGGGCTGTAATCATCTCTCGAATAGTATACCAATCGACTCCTAGTTTTTGGCAGATATCATACATTTGATTAGCAAAAATAACTTTAATTGCATAGAATGTATTTTTTGTATATTTTACCAGTTCAGCCTCGGTAGGGGAGACATGGAATAGATTTTCAGTTCTTATTACTCCAGCTTCCTTATGTTGTCTAAAAACGATCTCAGCAACTTCTTCATGGTGAGTCCCACAAACCAATAAATCTTGATTAGCAAAATCCTCTAATCGACGTCTTTCGACAAGAAATTCCGGTGAATAAGCGATTTTTAGATTTGGATATTTTTCATGGAAAAGTTGTGTAGTTCCAGGAACAACAGTACTCTTAATCACGGCAGTAAATCCATCGGGTAAAGAGTCTAAAACTTCTTCAACGATTCTTGTATCACATGCTCCAGTTTCAGGATGTGGAGGGGTAGGAACGGCGATATATGCAAAATCAACATTATCAGTCACGATAGAAATATCTGTACCTCTTGAGGGGTCATGAACAAATAACTCATGAGCATCAGAAAAGCAATATTCTATTGCCCCACCAACCATTCCAGCCCCGATTATTCCGACTTTCATATTATGGTGCAGAAAGCCTTAATGTATGGTGATTTCTATTAGTTATGAGGAAAAGGATTTAATTTACCTGCTTGAGCCATTAGACTGGCTTGAATTAAAGATTCATGAGTGCCACAATCAACCCATGTATCCTCACCAATATTTAGTAATTTAACCGAACCCTTCTGTATGTATATACGGTTAATATCAGAAATAGAGAGAGACTTTTTATTTTCTGATAAACACATATCTAGAAATTGCCAAAACCTTTCATCAAATAGATAGATTCCCCCGATTGCTAAGTTAGAGGGTGGATTTTTAGGCTTTTCAATAATATCAATGATTTCCCCTGAATCGTTTAATTTTGCTACTCCAAATGCTTCAGGATTATCTTCCTCTCTTGCGAGTAAAACACAACCGGGATTTACTTCAGCGGCTTTAAATTCATCGACATAATCCTTCAATTCTAGTGTAGTAATATTATCTGAAAAATAGATCATTAATCTACAATCTTCATTGTGAGGCCTTGCTATTGAAAGAGCATTAGCAACTCCCTTTGGCTTTTCTTCAAGAACATAGTGAATTCTCTCACCAGGTATCCCAGCCCCTATATGTTTGGCAATTTGGCCTATGAATTGATTTGAAATAATCGTAATATCTTTAATCCCTGCTCTTCTAATTGTTCCCAAAGCATAGTCAATAACAGGCCTGTTATACAACGGTAAGAGGGTCTTTTGAGTATATTTCGTGAAAGGATATAGACGACTTCCATGCCCACCAGCAACCAGAATTGCCTTCACCTTCATATTACATCCGAGCCTAAACCCATATTTGTCCCTTCCTTATGATTAATCTTTATCCTTGTATAGTTCTTTTATCGCTCCATCCTTTGCATTTTTTTCGAACCAATCAGTTTTTACTAAGTCTCCCAATCTTTCAACGCCGGCTTCGATTAAGTCTTTATCTTTTGATTCAGCATTCTTCCATCGTTCTTCAGACATCTCTGCATATTTCTCATCAGCTTCACGAAGTAAAGACTCTCCAGCAGTAATCTCTTCAGAGATATCTTGATAGTCGTCATTAGTCATAGCATCAATACGTTGATTATTTTTGTCTAAGGGAGAGATTAAGACCCCGCCAGTAGGGCCTTTTTCATCAAAGCCTCTAGATCTTCTATGCTTTTTATTTGTGAATGAAACCTCAATTTTTTCAAATTCTCCTTTTTTGTACAAAGAGATCGTATTTTTTAGTTCACCATAATCGTTTTCAATATCAATTTCAAATAATCTTGCAAAATCTATAATCTCTTGTTTCTTATTTTTATTTATGATTGAATAATTGATTCCAAAGATAATCAAGTAAACAAAAACCATTATTGAACTCATCATTAATTTGGATGATAGAAAAATTACAGAAATTACGGCAATAAAAACCAATAATAAACTAGAAATTACCAGATATAAATTTAGCCTGGTGATTCGCTTGATGAAAGAATCATAATCAGAACTAATTTCCATATTCTCATCCTTTATTTATTATCGAATTAAGCGTATCAATCAAATCTTCTTTTTCCAAACTTTCTTCTTTCCACCTCAGTGCATTCAATGCTGTTAGTTTACTAGATTTTATTGAATTACTCATTCTATCAAATGCAAATTGAATTAGTAAACCCATGACTAAGAATGCAGCAAGTCCAAAATGCCAAGAGGTAAAATAGCCGATTACAACCGATAGTATAAGAGCTTGAACCGATGCTAAAATGACTCTATATCTCATTCTTTTTTCAGATTCAAACGAATCCATTAGCCTTTGAGCCGCTTGTTTACGTGTAGTTGCCATAATAATCCCAATAAATGAAAACTTAGATTGAGATGAAACAATCATCATCAACTTCAATTATTGAACCATTCATAAGCAAGTACTCAATTGCTTCATCGATTTCTTCAAATGATACGCCATTCGCATCCATTTCTAGAACGATTGTTTCCAAGGTTACAACTGGTTCGCCTTTAGCGATCCCTTTTTCGATGGTCATGAGTAAAAGCTGACAAGCTACTGCCAATAAAGGGTCATCGCCCTGCGAATCTGGTAATAGTTCAAGGAATGTGTTGACAGGGTGAGATTCAATATTTTCCGTAATATCATTTTCAACAGCTCTAGACCCTAAACCTAGCATTGACTTATCATAATCTAAATCAAAGCAATCAAAGAGGTTTTTCTGACCAGTATCTTTGTTCGTTTGATTCTCCTTTCTGATTCTTTTGGATAGGTCTTCAAGCCTCTTTAGACGTTGCTCAGATTTTATTTTTTCACGGGAAAGATCGGCAGAAATTAATTCTAAAGCCATATTTGATTGCTGAATTAACCATCCTTCAAGAGTCCAAGCGGGATCTAATCCAGACATTACTTCACAGAGAGTCTGAATTTCTTCGGGCATTGATTCAATATGAAGCCGGTCCTCTCTCATAACACTATTTGGATGGTGACAGCCTATGAAGACTCGGTTTGAAAGTATTAAAAATCTAATTTTTCATTCTATTTTTCCACTCTTCTTCAAATTGGGCCCACATCTCTTGTTGAATTTGTTCACGGAGTTGTGCTTCAATTTGAGGCTGTAATTCTATAATCAATTGTTCTTGTATTTCGTAGGCCATAGTTTGCCTAACATGTGCCTCAGTCGCTCTTATTAATTCCTCACGTTCCTGTTCTTGTAGCACTGAGTGGCCTAAGTTTTCATTCTGATTTCTATTAATTTCTGCTTGAACTATTCTCTCTATTTCACTCATCAATCTTTTTACAACAGCTAATTCCCAGTCTTCACGGGGATTAGGAGTCTTCATTCTGGCTGCTTCATTTTTCAATGTTTGAACAATTCTAGCTCTGACTGGATTTCCAATTTCAAAATCATGGGCGCCAGATACAAAACCAACTAGGGCGTCTAACCATTCGTTTTCATTTAATTCATGCCCACATCCAGGGCAGTTAATTTTTGAAGAATCATTCTCAAGGATGTTGTTTTTTTCCTGTTTAGGACCTCTACGAATGGCACGTCTTTGAGGAGCGGGGGCTTCGTCCAAATCAAATGAAATGCTGGTTCCAAAAGTTCCTTTTTTTGTAGGATTGATATCGGGTTCTCTTACCATTCTCTTCGCCTATCACCATGCCGGCATTGATAAAAGCCTTCCGCCGTCTAAAATTATCAATGGCCTTTAATTCTGTAAATCGTATTTTTCCGTGAGAGATTTTTTAATGTACTGAATCGTGTTTTTTATCGTTTCATCATTATTATAATTTATTTTTTCACTCATTTGTTCTTGCTCTTCAACTATGGCCAGCATATTTTTAGCAACCCTAGATATTTCATCCACAATTGTAATACTCGCCATTCTAGAAGATCGAGAGAGTGGATTTAAGTCAACGACAATTACAGTTTTGCCCATTGCAACCAATGCCTCGCAACGGTCACCATCTTCAAGAGGGACTAGAATCACTTCACTAGAAAATATACCTTCATTACAACATTTTGCCCTTGGGCCCTCTAATCCAGGTATAATCGAATCGGGGTTTGCACCAAGAATTTTGACATCTAGGCCAAGATTTTCATTTATCGATTCTAGGTGGTCTAGTAAAATTTTCATTCTCTCAGGAGTTCTATAAAAAATATTTACCTCTACTGGACAATCGATGACGGATGCTAACTTCATTAGTTCAACCCCTGCTATTGCAGTGGTATTGCCATTTAGACTTATTACAGCGTTTGGTGAATTTTTAAGATGCTGTAAAGCATATTTGGTCGCCAACATCGCTGGAGGAATAGTTTGCTCACCTAGAAGATAATCGTAAGCCTCGCCTCTTCCATGTGCGATTAGTGCACTTCCTGCCAACATACCCTTTTTCGCTGCATTTTCTAATACATGCCGCTTCAATAGTGATTCATATCTTGGATGACTAGGGTCTGCAGCAAAATCCTCCATTTTCTCACCTGATTATCTAAATATCATAGAGATATCAAGTGGAGTAACTCCACGGTTTAGTGAACTTGTAGATAGTACATCTAATCCACATTCATACCAATCTTTCAAACTCTTAAACACGATTCCCCCACTCGCTTCTAAAATTACACAATCTCTAAGTCCCATATCTACTATTTGAGCAGCAGTATCCTTACTCTTTTCAGGTCCAAAATTATCCAACATTATCACCAGTTTTGGTTTATCCTCGATTTCTTTTTGATTCCAAATTGCAGCAGCAGTTAAGGCTTCTTTCTGCTCACGTACCTCGATTTCTAAAAACGCACCACATGTTGTAATGTCAATTTCTTGTAGGAAACTAGCGATTCTAGCGGAATTATCTCCTAACTCATTAAACATTGAAGCCAAGTCATTTTCTTTAATCATCGTAGCATCATTTTTATTCAATCTGTGACTTAGTCCACCGCCCATATGAACTGCCCATTTGTCTAATAATCCCCAAACTGTTTTTCTTGTACATGCAATTTGACCCTTTGCTAAAGCAGTCCATTTTTTTGTTTCAGTTGCAATGCCAGAAAGTTGGCCTAAGATATTTAGAATACTTCTTTCAATGTTAAGTAGAGTTTCTTTATCTCCTCTTAATTCTGCGATTTCATCACCGCTAGAGACTTTTTTTCCATCCTTAGCAAACCATGTTACTTGAACTGAAGGCGCCCAAATTTGAATAAGATGATCAATCATTGAAGTTCCAACGATAATCCCGTTTCCTCTTGCTATAATTATAGCATTAGAATCACTATTTCCTCCCATAAATGGCATTTCAATGCCATCATCAACTAAAATTGTATTAATCCATCTGTCCATACTAGATAATAGCATACGACTTGGCCCTTCATCGGCAGTCCACAATAAGTGGCCACGGTCATGAGGAAGGGAACTACTATCCGCCATGATTAATCCTAGAGGTTCAACATCTTCAAAACCTATCCTAAAAATTTGGTGAAAATTAACCTAATTGTAATTTTTTCAGCACAGTATTGATGGCTATTGTCCTTCTGCCTCGATTTAGAAGATTATGTTTGACAGTATGATTGGCGGGCATATCACCCTACTTTTTACCATTGAAAAAGATGGCAGACTATTGAGAAATCAAGGTAGTAGAGGTGTTGGATTAAATATCGATCATGGAGTTAGGGCATCGATTACCGAAAATAAATCGAGTCAAGGTCGAAAAGAGCAGACATTTTCTGCAGGCTCAGCTTTAGATAGTGAGGTTATTATTGAAGACGGCCTAATCGAGGTAAGTGTTGAAGATATGTATGGAGAAGAAATGCCAGATTCTACAGAGATATATTTTGATCTCGTAGAGGAATTAAGGCATGCAAAATTACTTGATAGAACCTCATCTTACAAAATAGAAGTAAAATTAGATTTGCCAACTAGCCAAGGATTCGGTATGTCTGCAGCAGGATTAGTTGCTGTTGCTTATGCATTTAGGGAATTAACTGGGACAGGACTTTCAGGACAGTATTTACGATTATGCCATCGTATTGAGAGATTACATGGTTCTGGGTTAGGAGATGTATTGGGTATTTCGGCAGGCGGTGTTGAAATTCGTATTCAGGCAGGTGCCCCAGGTGCATCAGGAAGGGCACTAGGTTTCCCTTGCCCCCAACCAATATTGCTAGCATGGCAACCTTCGGAAAAAAGACATACATCAAGATACATTGATGACCCAAACTGGCAAAAGAAAATTACTCGGGCAGGAAATACCGCGGTAAATAGCATGAAAAATAAACCTTGGAATCACGATCAATGGGATCAAATTTTGACACAATCAAGAAATTTCTCTGAACAATCAGAATTACTTGAAGAATTGGAGAGGAAAAAGCTGTTAGGTAAAACTAGAGATATAGTTAGAGATTTAGATTTACAAGCAAAAATCAGTATTCGCCTATGTATGCTTGGGATTTCACTGGTTATTTTGCCAAGGAAATTAAGAAATCCACTAAAGAAAAAGGAACTAGAAAAGATCTCAAAAGAGTTAGAATTAATTGGTATCGGTACAAAGATTACAAAAATCTCAGGATGAAGCTTCTTCAAGTGGCGATAGGTCTAGTGCATTAGCATCGAGTAAAGTACAGCCAGGAATAAATAGATTCTCACTAAATCCGTGGCGATAAACAACTGCCCCAGAACCCCATTCTTCGATATAACGATTCATTTGTTTGGTCATTTTCTTTCTTTGAAAGTCAACGTCAGCTCCATAGAAATGTTTTGCATCAATCCAAGCAATTGGTTTTCCATTAATTTCGACAAGATCTAGAAACAAAATATCCGGTGTTTTAACAGGTCGCCCATGTTCTAATTTTTGTTCAGAAACCATCTCGGTTTGACGTCTTAATCTTACTCCTTTAGACTCAAACCAATCGCTTAGAATATCCTCAAATAAATCAGCTCGAAGATGAGTTTCTGATTGATCGACATTTGAAACACGGTCTGCTGATTCAGCCCTTTCAAATTCTTCTTTTTCTCTTTTCGATAATTTACTAGGTGTTCTTAATGATTCTTTAATTCTTGATTTTGACCATTTTTTCTCAGCTAGAATAACACGAAATATATTCATTGGAGGGAAATCAAAACGTTTTGAAAGATCTACTACATTTACTCCTTCATTATACAAACGAAGAAGGACTTTTGCTCGGGATTTCAGCCTACCATGCCCATATACTGTTTTTTGTTGAAGAAGAGCTGACCGTAATGATAGGACTTGTTCTAAACTCATTTCTTTCTGCTTGACAATTTCTCCAATTTCGTCAACTCTTTTGTCATCAAGCCAACCAAATTCACCCTTGCGTACTACTATTTTAGCCATTTCAGCTTCAACTTTTAGAGAAACAGGAGAAGTCGGCCACTCAAATGAGAAATTTTTTGGTTCAATAGGTTCCTCTGGAAAACCCATCAGTGGAGGAGAAACAGAAAATCTCTGTAAGGCTTGATTCTCCATATTTTTTATTTGTTTAGCATTCCTTTGAATTATATGTTCTTTAGGAGTTGTCCCATAAGGTCTAGGCTTGGTTCTTTTTTTAGAACGGTTTTGTTTAGACTTACTTTTTTTAGAATCATCTTGAGGCGAAGAAACTTTTGAGTTATCTTCTTGTGCCACAATGTGAGGTTATCATAGCCCCTCCATGAATACTACTGTTGATTATTCTTCTTGAGTTATAATTTCTTTAATCATCTTGAGCTCGAAAACCCCGTTTTTAGATAAGTCACTCAACCACTGTTTAGCGATTTGTCTAGCGCTATTTTCTATTTTTGCTTTGAAAAATTTAGACCACTTACTTATCTGCCACCAAGCGGCGATTTCTACGCCTCCTTCTTCTTGACATAGCACAGTAATTTCCAGCCTTAGAGATTTTATAGCATTACCACTTTTCTTCCCATTAGAAATTTGTCCAAGCCAATCAAACCCGATTTCAATAAACTCAGGATAATCTCCTTTGCGAATAAATTTCACTTCCCACATCTCTTCAATTAATTGCTGCCTTTCAATCCGGTGAAGATCAAACCTTTGTCCTTGTTTAAGCTCTCCTTTTTCCGAGGACAATATTCTTTGAGCGGTAGAATTCCATTGTGGCCAGCAATCTAAATTGAGTAAATTTATCGCGACATGTCTAGCTTGTTCAAGTTCTAGGAATTCTCTCCAAACACCATTGGGTGAAACCATTTGAACACCTAATTATTATGCATAGATTATCGACGGACTTAGGGGTAATGCAGATTTTGTTTTGTCAAAATCAATCGTGTTATCCTCACTTGAAATGACAATTATTTCGCTTAACCCTAGTTCTGTTTTGATGAATTCTTTTCTCTTGGAAAGTAAATCTAATTCATTCATATCTCCAGTGATTAACTGTTTTGATTTATCATCCCATTTGAATATTTGAGGAAGCATTTTTTTGCCCCAGAATGAGAAAATCTCACCTGCATTTTCCTGTTTTGCTAGATGTGAGTCTTTTAGATGACCCATGAATGATTTCACATTACCGCCTTCTTGTACAAACTTTATCGCCATTTCAGCTAACTCTCGTTTCCAATTTGGACAAATAGTGAGAGTTAATTTCTCTGCAGGTCCATCCAAGTGTCTCTCAGCGATAGTTTTCACCTTTCGCGCGTTTTCCAAAACATTGCGCATTACAAACTCATCATCTAAAGTAGAACTCTCATTATCAGTAATTTCACTTTGTTCAGAAAACTCCGAATTAGAAATTAAATTATCATTGCCTAACAAGCGCCACCATTCCTCCGCAAGGTGAGGTGTAGAAACAGAAAGAAGATGGGACCATGTAGTCAATAAGTCAATACCTAATTCTCTATTATTTCCTCCTCTTCTAAGATACCAGTTCATATCTTTAATCAACTCATAATGAGAAATTTCAACAGCCCTTCTTAGATCATAACTTTCCATTGCCTCTTGAAATTCCATTACCCTTTGTTTTATTCTAGATATCAACCACTCATCAATTTGATTTTCTTTAGAATCCCAATTAAGAATTTGGTTTGGAATCCCCATCAATTGAAGCATAACACGATGGTTTGCTTCTAATGCAGTATCAGACCAGTCCATACCAGCAGTAGGATTTGCTGCAAATAGGATAAACAGTCGAACAGTATCTGCTCCAAATCTCTCTATCATATCTTCAGGTGATACAGTATTACCTAGCGATTTACTCATCTTGGCAGAACGAAGTCCTAGTACACCATTACAATGCGGACACGGGCTTCCAATATAATCAACAGATAGTGTGATTGAACAATCTTCACACCACGGCGCCTGTTTGTTTACCATGCCCTGACAAAGTAATTCATTGAAGGGTTCATCGATAGAATGAAGCCCCAAATCACGTAGAGCCTTAGTCCAGAATCGAGCATAAATCAAATGCATTTGAGCATGTTCAATGCCACCACAATAGAAATCAACATTCATCCAATGATTTGCAGCATCTTTCGAGAAACATTCTAAATCATTATTTGCATCAGTGAATCTTAAGAAGTACCAAGAAGAATCAACAAAAGTATCCATTGTATCGGTTTCTCGACGTGCTGGCTTGTTACATTTAGGGCAAATAGTATTGACAAATTCAGAACAACTTTCTAATGGGTTTCCTTTTCCGAAAATCACATCTCTTGGCAGCTCTACTGGCAATTGAGATTCTGGTACAGGTACAGCACCACATTCATCACAATGGATGACTGGAATTGGTGTGCCCCAGTATCTTTGTCGTGAAATCAACCAAGGTCTAATTTTCCAATTAATCGTTTTAGTACCTTTTTTATTTTCTTCTAAAGAATTAATAATGGCACTTTTTGCTTCATCGCCATAAAGACCTTCAAATTGAGAAGGACAATTTACCATCCATCCAAAACTAGTCTCTGCTTTCTTCATTTCTTCATCGGAATCAGCACCTTCTTTCATTACTAGAGTTCTTTTAATTTGGATACCATATTTTTTTGCAAAATCAAAATCTCTTTCATCATGGGCAGGAACTGCCATCACTGCTCCAGTTCCATAGGATGCGATAACAAAATTACCCGTCCAAATAGGAATTTTCTCACCAGTTATTGGATGTATGGCATTTTTGCCGAGAGGTGAACCTTTCTTCTTATTCATATTTTTGATTCTATCAAATTCAGTCATAATTGAAACTTCATCGTATAATTCTTGCCAATCTTGTTCAAACTCTGTACCCTTTACTAGAGATTCAGAGAGCGGATGTTCAGGGGCTAGAGTCAAAAATGTGACTCCAAATATAGTGTCAGGTCTAGTTGTAAATACACTTATTTCTTCATCAGAATCTTCTACAGTAAAAGTGATTTCAGCACCCTCAGAGCGCCCAATCCAATCTTTCTGCATGGCTGCTACATTTTCAGGGAATTTAATACCGTCAAGTCCATCAACTAATTCTTGAGCATATTTTGGAGTATCAAGGAACCATTGACTCATTTCTTTTTGAATTACAGGGCCATTACATCTCCAACATCTACCCGCTTTTACTTGTTCATTGGCAAGAACAGTATTACATGGATTACACCAATTCACCGGAGCAAATTCTTGATATGCTAGGCCACTTTCCATAAATTTAGTGAAAAACCATTGATTCCATTTGTAATAGTTAGGATCATGACTTTTGACCATTCTACTCCAGTCATAAGAGAAGCCCATTCTCTTAATCTGCTCAGTAATTGAAGCCATATTTCTCTCGGTGATATCATATGGGTGACCGCCTTCTTTAATCGCAGCATTTTCTGCTGGCATTCCAAATGAATCAAAGCCCATTGGATATAATACATCAAAACCCATCATTCTCTTGTATCTAGCAACAGCATCTCCTATCGAATAATTCCTAACATGGCCCATATGCATCTTTCCTGAGGGGTAAGGATACATTTCTAAACAGTAAAATGGAGTTTTATCACTGTTTATTTTTGATTCAAATATCTTTGATTCAGCCCATTTTTGTTGCCAGTAAGGCTCATCAACAGTAATACTATCTTCACTCAAAGCTAACACCCCCCTTCTCCGAGATATTACGTCCATGAATTACCCCCCTTTCAATGACACTCTTGATGAGGTAGTAATCATTCGATTGTTCATGGCCAAGAGAATTACTGTTCGAGCGCCTTGTAGAATAGACTTAGCAGGAGGTTGGACAGACGTACCGAACTTCTGCAGTAAGAAATCAGGAGAAGTTGTAAACATTGCAATTAACAAGTATACGAAATGTATCATGGATATTGATAATCAAAGAAAAATTTCTCTATCTTATTCTACTGATATGCCTACAGGCTCAGGATTAGGTACCTCGGGTTCAATGAATGTGGGTTTGATTGGAACAATTCTAGGTGCAGAATATGAAGCAACAGAAATTGCTGAAATTGCCTATCAATTTGAAGCATTACTGGGTAACAAGGGTGGCCGACAAGATCAGTGGGCAAGTGCTCTAGGAGGAATCAATCACATGTCTTTCAAAGGTGAAAACGTGGAAACAAGATCACTCAAACCTTCAACCGGATTTATCAATTTATTAGAAGATAGATTATTACTTTTTAATAGTATGATTAGTCATGTATCTGGACAATTACATCAGAATATTTGGGATAGATATGAAGATGAAGATAGCGGTATAGTTCAAGCTTTAGAACGAATAAGAGAAGCCGGCCTATTGATGGCTAAAGCAATTGATCAAGAATCTATTAGTATCGTTGCAGAGTCATTCAAGATTGTAATGAATGCAGTTGATGAACTTGGAATGGAATTACACGACCCGTTTAGAAGTACAGTTGACCCTTACATGAAATCAGGGGATGTATTAGCCTGGAAAGCGATGGGTGCAGGTGGTGGCGGAGTTGTTGGCGTACTATTATCTCAGCAATGTGATAGAGAAAAAATAATCATAGATTTTACCGGAAAAGGATGGGAAAATATTGATTGGAGAATGGATGAACGAGGACTTCAAAGGGAAGAAATCACTCTTTGATCTTGAAATCTATATCGGTTTCAAGTAAAAACAAGGCCTCTTTTGTTAATTTATATCTATTTTTAAGACCCATTTTCCTTTTTTCCACGAGACCAAATTTTTGTAAGGTTCTTAGGTGGTGCGAGATTAACTGTTGACTCTTTTCTAACCTAACTGATAATTCTGCTTGAGTCGGGAATTTACCATATTGGTGCTCATCATCCAATAAGGTTAGAATTTTACCTTGCAGGCTATTTGGATCTGGAGATAGAAGTGGGATTGGTAATTGGTCTGGGTCCATTCCAGGATATAATGAATTATTCAAAGGATAATATCTAACAAGGCGTCCGTCTTTTAATCTCCAAATTAATTCTTGATTTTCTAGAAGTCTTAGGTGGTGAGTAATTTGACCATTACTCATATTTAGTGCAGCCATCAAAGCACGGAAGTGACATCCTGGGTTTGCTGTTAAGTAACCCATTAAGCGACCTCTTTGGAATCGACCATCGGTGGTTTCCTGTGTTTTCCCTAATAGGCCTAGTAACCACAATCCAGCAGCCGTAGAGGGGATTCTTAGCGATTCAGTATTCATAACAAAAACTCCAAGTAATGCGAAAATGGATGATGTAGAAACAACTACTATAGCAACAGTTGTTACTTCTTTTAGATCAACAGTTTCAGAAACCTCCTGCTCAATATTTTCCTTGACCACAACTTGATCTTCAATCATAATTTTTTGTTCATTGTATATAGAATGAATTTCGATACTTGCCAAATCAAATTTAGATTGGCAGTCATCTATGATTGAATTAGACTCTGAGATTAAATATTCTCCTTGCCATCCATTTTTAGGCGTCCAAGACGGTAGTTTAGCAGAATTAACTAGAAGCAGTGATTGGTCATCATTAGATAACATCCAGCAACTTTCATCATTGGTTCCAATATTTGTCCAGATACCTTGGAACTCAAATAAATTAATTTCTATTTCTTCTAATTCAATATATTCAAACTGGAACTCCATATATTGGGAAAATCCTCTTTCTAAAGAATGTTCAATTGTTAAGGCATAATCTACAGTTGAATTAGATAAATTTTCAATTTCTGGTATTTGGAAACTATCTTCAAAAATTAAGTATTGGGTTAAATCATCAATTTTCAAGTAATTCCCCAAAGTATATTCACAAGATGATTTAGTCAAATTAATATCTTGAATAATATTCAAAGACTCTAGATGTATTGAACTAATACACGGATTATTGATCTTTAAAATGTCATTTTGTGGAGATACCGACAAAGATACATAACCAGTATTTTCAATGATTTGCATGGAATATTCTGTATTCATTAAATCATCATTACAATCTTTTTTACGATAATTATCTTGGTGAATATATTCTTCATGATGAATAATCGAATATTCTGAAATTTCAATTATTATCGAATATTTCCCTGAGTTTATAGAACAACCATTACTATCTTCAAGGTACCAATTTGGCATATCAAATGATAATGAATCCTCTTGCTCTATTGAATATGAAGTAAAGATTTCTTGACAAGAATCCTGTGAACTATCAAATATTAAGTCTCCTAAATCATTGATGACAAACATTTGGAATTTACAATTATCATTGAATTCAATGATTTTTTCAACATCATCATTATTTTCAA
>CAXFAS010000004.1:0-86270 GCA_964001175.1 uncultured euryarchaeote | reverse complement strand
AGGTCACAGAATGTTGACCAGGGTCGAAGTTACCCGAGTTGATCTTTTCATCAATAACTATTGAACTATTATCGCCGTATAGATCTTGAAGGTTTTGTGGAATTGTCCAGGGTGACGTAGATACTGCGCCTGAACCATAATTATAGGTAAATCGGTATTGGAAACTCGAAATCTGAACGTCGTCGGATGCTCCTGCGAGTAATTGAATATAGTTACCATACAAATATTTCGAACCATCGGTACTGGAAGCAGGAGAATAAACCTGGATTGTTGGCCGCTTAGCATCTAAACTGCGATTATCCCAAACGATATTGTTGAAATTCCTACTTTCATCAGTGAATGAGAGACTCATTATGATCGTTCCAGCAGATACTGTACTACCAATATCGAACGTCAAATAATAATCAGGGCCTTTGTCCGGATTGCCAAGATTGTCAGCATAGAGTAACATTTGTTTTACTCCTCCGGAGATAATTCCGCCGCTACTGGTTGTAATTTCTATTTGTGGTAATGAAAACAAGTACTCGTTAACAGAGACCCTCATCTCATAACTTCCCGAAACTAACGACGGACTAGTATACAAATCATTTTCTTCATCAAATAACTCATAGGTGGCTGTAGGCACTGTTGTATCTTCTTTTACTTTCAGAGCGTTACCTCCTAAACCTGGGAATGCTTCTAAGTTAAAATTCCCATATGAATCAGAAACTGTAACAGCATACCATACATCTCTGTCGACATTATTGGGGACATCATAAGTTTTTGAAAAACTAAAGCTATTCCATGAAGCCCCTGAATCATAAATCCCGGTATCAAATAATTCCCAGCCATTTTCTGTAGAAATATCAGAGGTTGTATCTTCATCATCCCCGAAAGGATCGCCAAAGTTTCTCCAAACTGTGTATGTTTCAAAATCTAGTTGTTGATTATTTAGCCATTCAATAGTTACAAGTTTGGACTGACCATCGACAGACAGTGAATTGACCACTGGGACTGAAGGCGTAATTGTATGTTCCATAACTGCACCATCCCAATTTTGCACTAACTCGGTATAATGGTAAGTGCCGTTAACATGTTGATATAGTGCCTCAGATGTTACGAAATAGAAGGAATTCCTACTAACTTCTGCAGGGACTTGTAATTGTGCAGACTGGATTCCATCAGTGACTGTTGCCATCCAAAAAATTGTTTGGTTAGGTAAAAACTGACTGCCACTAACCAAGTAATCAGCGCGCCAAACATGGTAAAGTTCTCCTTCGGCACCAACCTGATCTTGCCATGAAACTACAGTAGTCTGATTACCAATAAATTCTGCTTTGACTTTAGTGGGCTCTGCGGTCCAATTAAAGAAAGCATCTTCAAATACGGTAGAACATGATTGTGGTGGTATTTGAGTATCATAAATTCCATTCTCGTCAACTACTACCACACAGTAAGTAGAATATCCAAGTCTACCAATTGGCAATTGATGATTGTAAATCTCTAGTCCCTCGGGGACAACTGAAACTAATGTTGGACCAAATGAATTGGTATTGTCAAAGGAACTACCGGACGAATAAATAGCATAACTTTCTCCAGATTCTGTATTTATGTCATTCCACGAAATAGAAGTAATGCCCCCCCCTGTACTAGGATTGGGTATGAAATTAGTAGATACTGCAGAAACTCCATCTGGAGGAGCATTATCTTCAACAACAGGGGAAGTAAGAGCATTGTTTGAAAGGAAGCGAATATCTTCATAATCTTGCCCAGGACCGTACCAATTCGGTAAATAGTAAGTAATTGAATAATAAAAATCGGTATTTGTATTAGGGGGTATGTCTAATGAATAAGAAGAAATTCCTGCTGTTAAATTTGCTATTGGAGTAGCAGTTTGTAGAATAGATGTTGCTGACTGCCGGGTTAGCGGAAATAGTGTCTTCCAAATTCTAGTTGAGTAGGCGTCAGGTCCAACTTCAGGCAATAGAGGGAATATATCATTGTAATTAACCCAAGACAAGGTAGTTTGACTAGATTGTGCATCAAAAGTAGCTTGTAGATTATACGGGGTTCTAATAGGGGTTGTCGTTTCTAAAACACCATCATATAAGCTCGATTCATTGAAAATTAAATCATCATATGTCCCTATACCATCAATAGTTGTTGTTACTGCGTAATAGAATGTACTATTGGTCCCTGGCGATACAAGGTATGAGAAACTGTGACCTGGGTGAGTCCCATTAAATGCCATACAGTCATATCTACTTGTAGAACCCGATATCTGTGAAGGATTACACGCATCTACTTGATAGATTAAATCTGCATCTACAATATTGGATGAGGTAATATTTTCCGTGTACCTGTACAAATTATACGTAGCATCAAAAATATTGTTTAACTCAGCACCTGGTGAATCGATATTTCGCCAAGTGATTGTTGTGAGTTCGGTATTAGTATCAAATATTGCTGTGATATCCTGAGCTTGCAAGTGCATTGGATCGCCAATATCTTCTGCAGAAGTTGACAATATTGGAATCACTGAAAGTGACATCAATGCGACTAACAATAGAGCGATAAGTTTCCCATCTTTACCGTGCGAACTACCCGTCATCATTCCTTTCTAGCATGCAACTGTTATGAGTATACCGCTTTGGAGTAAGTAAAATAAGGCTATTTTGGTCCTTTTTTTGAATACCAAGAATTATTCTTCTTGGGTATTCTTTTGAGGCAATGGGTCTTCTTCATCTATCTGTTTAATCTTATTTCTTGCTTGAATAAAACGAATAAGGAATGTCCATAGCCCGCCTATTGCGGAAATAAATATCACAATACTCAGAGGATTTATTGAGATGTGTTCGAAAGGAGCTGGAAACTCTCCCCAACTGGATTTATCTAGATAAAGCATCGCTGACATAGCAAAAATTGCAACTATGGATAGTATTGTTCTATCTGCGCGAGAAAAGCCTCTGTAGTTTCTAGTTCCTGCTACTGCTTGGGCTTGTGTACCCATGTAAGAGCCAAGTAAGGTTAACCAAGCAGCTGATAGTCCCAATACTAAATCGTCAACAAATACAGAACCTGCGATACAAATAATCCAAGTTGCGTCAAGAAGTCTATCAAATGTATGATCAAGATAGTCCCCCCATCTTGTCACTCTTCCAGTAGCTCTTGCTACAGGACCATCTAATCCATCTAGAACCATTGCCATTGTAATCAGTAATCCTCCTCCTAGTAACATTGAGGCTCCTAAGTCGTCTTGTGATGCCGTTAGTACTGAAAGACCACCAAGAACTCCAATTGGTAATGCCACCCAAGTGATAGTTGCTGGTGAAAACTTGGATAGAGATTCAACTATTGGAGTCAAAACTCGTTCCCAAACATTTCTTAATTTCTCAAGAGCCATGTTTCTTCCTCAATCTATTCCAAATGAACTAGGGGGTTGATTGTTGCGGTCAAAATTTTACTTCTCTATCCAATCTATTGCCTTTTTCGCTTGTTCAACTAATCCTTCTTGAGTAAGTTCTCCATTTAGCCAAACAATTGCATCTCTATACGACTGTTCAATGTCTTGTTCAGTTGTATCAATTTCTAGAATAGGGACCTCGATTTCAAATTCTAATAACTCGGACCAAATGCCTGCTATTAATTCCCATTCGACATTAGACTTGATTTTTTGTTCAGAATAGCCTCTAAGTTCAAGCCTCTTTTGTAGAATATCTGGATTGCATCGTAACACAATTATTGCATCGACATCCAAAAAATGTGAAAGATGGCCTTCGACAACAATAATGCCTGAATCGTTATGTTGCCAGTCATTTGACAACCGATGAATATCGACTTCTTTAGACCCATCTTTTGAATCTAGGTCCCCGATATAGCCATAGTCTTCTGCTAATTCTTTTACAGACAGTACTTTGATTTGTTCACTAGCAAAGATTTCTCCCAATGAGGTTTTCCCAGTACCAGGTGTACCAGAAATAGCAATGGACAAATCTCTCTCCATGTTTGCCGCTACAAGTCATTGTTAAAACAGATTTGCGACTAATATTTGTTTTTGGCATAATAGTTGAATAGAAGGCATGAAAGGTGATGTCGTTTTGCATTGCCTGTTCATCATGTTTGGAATGAGTGACCCAAATCAAACTCTACTACAATTAGAGAGTTATGTGAAAGATGGTCGATTAGAGATGTCCGAGGTGATGGCAACTCAATTTACTGACATGTTTCTATCTCAAAAAAAGCGTGATTTGAGATCTCAGGTTTTTTTAGTAAAGGGTTTACGGATTTTATGTGATGTTTTACTTGTAAGAGGAAAATCTAGTACCGCTACGGCTTCGGCTAAAATATTAATTCGTGAACGTAAGAAATTGGTGTCGATGATAAAGCAAAACCCCGAAGTATCATCTGAAATGGCAGGTCCAATCTCAGAAGATTTTAGAAGATGTGCAAATGTTTTTGCCAATGCCAATAAACATCGGGCTGCCAAGAAGTTCTTCTCAAAGAGTGAGAAGAGTTCACCAGGAAATATCGCTGTAGCAATCGAAGCATTCGGCCATTATAATCGAGATAAAACTATCATTAAACGGTTGATTAACTGTACTATTTCAGCCGGCCCTGTCATTCTAACCAACGGCTCATATGTTTTGCAGCCTATCGATTTACCCTCTGCTTCTGCTGAACAAGTACGTCTAGCATTAATTGATATCTCTGCCCAAGGATTTGAGCAAGCAAGAGAGTTGGCGGAGCGAATATACTCTGAAATCGGGGCAATAGAGAGAGGCGAAGCGGCTGCAAATGCCAGATTACAAAGCGCTCTAGATTCCCTAAAGCCTAAACATGACTACTATGAGTACAGTTAGATTGGTAACGAGGGATGGATTTGAACCATCGATCTCCGGGTTATGAGCCCGACGGGATATCCAGACTACCCCACCTCGTTATCTCATCGGCTGACCTTCCCCATTTTCAATGCACCGATTGTTTTTTGACTTGAATATCAGAAAAAATCCTAAAAAAAGCGAATAATCTTGTGTAAAAATGAATTTACTTATCAATAATGGTCTCCTACACTACTCCATGCGGCAGTATATGATTGTCTTGATGATGACCTTGGTCATGTTTTCCGCTAGCCTATCTGGTTGTCTTGGAGGCGATGATGATGCTGAGGAAAAAAGTGATATCGATTTGATAATCTATTATGATACAACTTTTGGAACTATCCAAGAGAATATTCAGAATGGTAATCAAGTATCCTTTTCTGGTGTCGAATTAACATTCAACTATGCCTTTACAAAATCAGGCGCTGGCGAAATCACTACTTTCTATTTTGAATCCGGAGATGGAAGTACTAGAACTGAAGTTGATGCTAATGAAACTGGAGAGATAACCTATAATTATGTCACTCATGGTTTGTTTACTGCAACTCTGGGAGCATTAGATGATGCTGGAAATGATGAGCAAATCACTCTAACAATTAGAATTGATAAAACCGCTCAATGGAGTGAAAGTCAAACAAATAATCCAAACACAATGAATATCGATACTACTCCTGATTGCGAATGTAATTCTCCGAGTAAAATTGAGGTTTTTTCCAATGTTACAAACCCTGAAAATCCGGGTTTTGGTGTTGTTGGTAATGGTGGGCCTGTTACAGTAACATGGTATCTTAATGGTAGTGAAGTTTCGAGAGAATCTAATTCTGAAAATCTAGGAGAAGGGCAGACTGCTTCATGGAACCACAATGAAATTGGGCCCTTGCCTGAAACTTGGACCTTGGAAGTTGGCCTTAACCATGACCAAGAGAATGTTGACATCGAACACAATGTTTCGATCAAATATAGTGCAGATGAAAGTTCTCCAAACCCACTTCCTACGGGCCAAACTCCTGAAGAATGATTTCACTTTTAGTTTAACTAAATCTGAAGTTAAAGTGAAAATAACCTCTCAGTGGCCCTTTTCATTTTTGATAATCCAATAAAATTCGGACTTTTTCAATATAGGTCTGCTTGGTTTATTGATATACTCTAGCCCTACCAGCACTAATTGAAGTGATGAGAAATGGCAGGTAAAACCAAGAAAAAAGTGAAGATAGAAGTTGAAAAGAATCAAGACCCTCAAGAGGAGACGGTGGTAATGATGCCAGAGGAAGAAGAGGGGCCAGAGGTCGGAATCGAAGACTTACCTGGTGTTGGGCCAGCGACTGCTGAAAAACTACGAGAAGCTGGTTTTGATGAACTATTGGCTCTAGCCGTTATGTCTCCAGCAGATCTTGCTGACCAAGCAGAAATCGGTGAAGCAGTTGCGAGTAAAATTATTGCGGCCTCTAAGAAAATGGCAAATATTGGTGGATTCGTTTCAGGTGGTGCTTTACTTGAAAGAAGAAGAGAAGTCAAGAAGTTGTCCTCTAAAGTTCAATCAATAGATGATTTATTGGGTGGAGGGTTTGAAACTCAAGCATTAGTTGAAGTATACGGTGCTTTTGGTAGTGGAAAAACTCAAATTGGCCATCAATTGGCTGTTAATTGTACATTGCCTATCGAAGAAGGTGGATTAGATGGTGACGTATTTTATATTGACACAGAAGATACTTTCAGGCCCGAGAGAATTACTCAAATGGCACGAGGTTTGAATCTTGATCCTGACCAAGTACTTTCGAGAATACATGTTGCGAGAGCTTACAACTCTGCTCACCAAATGCTATTGGTGGATGAGATAAAAAGAATGAGTAAAGGTCTTGATGTTAAAATGATAATTGTAGATTCGTTAACCAGCCATTTCCGTGCAGAGTTTATCGGGCGTGGGATGCTTGCAAACAGACAACAAAAACTAAACAAGCACCTAAAGGAATTAAAACAGTTAGCTGATATCAACAATGCTCTAGTTTTAGTTACTAATCAAGTTCATTCAAAGCCTGATGCTATGTGGGGAGATCCAACAAAACCAATCGGCGGTCACGTATTAGCTCACGCAAGTACCTTCAGATTATATCTACGCAAAGCCAAAGGTGGAAGAAGAATCGCAAGATTAGTTGATTCACCTAATTTGCCTGATGGCGAGTGCGTTTACAATGTCACACAAGAAGGACTCAAAGATTAATCTGGATTTTTAATCAAACCTTCGAAATCGCCCTGTAATAGGTAAAAACAGTCGGCATATTCAAAGATGCTTCGTGCAGGTTAACCTGTATGCGTCATCTAATCGAACGTGTTCTTGAACTGAGCGAAGAGGAACAAACTAAGATCTCTCCAAATGAATTACCTCCTGGACAAGGAAGTGAAGAAGAGTTACGCGCTTTACTTGAATCTCTACAACCTAGAATTCGCGTATATGGGGCTGGAGGAGCTGGATGTAATGCAATAAACAGACTATATGAAGAGGGTTTGTTTGAAAATAGCTATGTGACGGGGTATGCAATAAATACCGATGCCCAAGCATTATTGATGTCGCCAATTGAAGAAAAAGTATTGATTGGTAGAACCGCTAGAGGAAGAGGTGCTGGTGGAGATCCTACAAAGGGTGAAGCCGCAGCATTAGAATCTGAAATGGTACTTAGAAGAATTACCAATGATACTCAATTAGCGATTATAACTGCAGGTATGGGCGGAGGCTCAGGTACTGGCGCAGCTGGTCATATTGCAAGATTAGCAAAACAGCAAGGAGCAATGACAATCGCTGTAGTGACTTACCCATTCAAATCCGAAGGATCACTAAGAAAACAAAATGCTGAATGGGGCCTTGAAAGACTACGTGAGCATTGTGATACCATATTAGTAATTCCAAATGAAAGATTACTTGAGATAGACGGAGTCAAAGATTTGCCAATCGCAAGTGCCTTTAGAGTAGGAGATGAATTACTTGTTCGCTCCATAACTGGTGTTACCGAATTATTAACCACTGATGGAATGGTTAATCTCGACTTTGAAGATTTGAAGGCTGTAATAAAATCAGGTAGCGGAGTTGCAATGATTGGTTTGGGCGCCTCTAAGAGTGCAAATCGTGCAGAAGAGGCAACTTTAGAAGCTTTACATTCTCCATTATTAGAGTTAGATACTACTGATGCTCGAGGAGCTTTGATAAATGTTGTAGGTGGCTCTAGTTTAACTCTGGGTGAGGCAGAAAAATGTGCACAAATTATTCAGGAACAGGTTTCACCACACGCTAAAATTATTTGGGGAGCCGCTGTTGATGAATCATTAGGTGATGAGATTAGAGTTATGCTAGTATTAACTGGTGTCAAAAGTGAACAAATACATGGTTCAAGCGAGAATAGGCAGTTAAGAGCTCTAAGAAATAAGAGTATTGAATTTGTCAACTGATTACTTTATCGCCTTGAAGGCAGCGTAGAGTAATCCAATGAATACTGTTGCTAAAATAATAGCCTCATAGGTTTGAATTTGATAGTCCTTTACTGTGACAGATAAATCATCAAAATATTCTACTCCTCCAAGTTTAAAATCTAGATAATTCCATGAGTCACCGTATGGATCTCCGTTTCCGTTTACTGCATTTCCAAATATTTTAAATTCTACAGAAGAGGAATTATCTTCGGGAGAAATCCAAGTAAAATTCCATGATCTAAACTTATTCCCTTCTTCTGTATGAGTCCATGAATCTTCCACGAAAGAACCATGACTCTGATTTTCAAAAGATATGACTCCATGTGAAATATTAATTCTAAAACCTCCCTTAGAGGAATTTTCAGAGGCTATTTCAATTTCACTAAATATATTTAAAGTTAAATTATACGATGTACTAGATTCAAATTTCTCTGGTAATCCCTCGATTTCTAAGTATGTTAAATCTGAGTTGCCTCCATGACATAAACAACCACTACTGCCCTCTTTACCTACTCCATTGGGGAAACTATCACTTGGCGGAATAATCACTACAAGACAGAAAATTATTAGCAAGAAAAATGTTCGTTTCAACATTGCTTGCATGTCCTTCAACACTGCCATAATTGGCTCCTCTTTGAGTCTTACCCACCCTTAATTTACCATAATTGGGACGATGCAACACGCGAAAGGTTAGAACATGCATTCAAGTATAATGAAACGCGACTTGCAACCGGATTGGTCGGTATGGATTTTTTTGATGCACCACAAATAGTAGAGAATGATGATGATGAAGTAGACATGTTTGCTGAACTTGGAGTAATTAATCATACTACGAGACAAGCTGCTACACCGACAGCTAATACTACTGTTTCTAGCGACCCTCTTGCTGCTTTCATGGAAGATGATGAACTGTCATCATTAGATGAAATTGATGAGTTTAAGTTTGAAACAAATGAAGTAGTTCAAGAACAAATTCCAAAGGTTGTTGAGACCAAACAAAATATTTCTGAAGAAACAATTGCTGAACTATTGGAAGTACTTGTCAAAAAAGAACTTCTACAACGTGAACAAAGAGGCGAAGATTGGCTTAATGACTTACCAGGCGATGCGAAAGCAAATATCGCATCTGCTAAAGTCATCAGAGATAGAGATGCATACCACCTTTCACTAATTGTTGACATGATCGGTTCTGGTCCTGTTAGACCCTTTGCCACTGTTAGTTCAACAAATCAAGGTGCTAAAATACACAATGCACCTGAATCTATCCCTACTGTGTGGATTCCGTTATACAATGTATTGAGAGATCTTCTATTGCAAGCAATGAACGCACTTTCATCAACTAGACTTGGGATGAACTATAACGCTTGATGTGATTTCTGCTGTATGTTTTATCATGTTAGAAATTGTACAATATTTCTCATGACTTTTGGCAACAATTCTTTCGACTAATTTTAGTGGAACCTCTCCCCTAACATTGTAAACCATATTTATTGATGTGAAAACCCTAGGTGCATTCTCAGCTCTCTCACTTTCCATTTCAATCCAAACTTTGTCAAAATCTCTTTGCTTAAGACCTTCAACTACATCGACCAATGAGCAAGCACCTATCATTTGCAATGTTATTTGGACTGGCGAAGGTCCATCTTCCCAATCAATGGTAATCTTTTGTCCATTCGCATTACTGCACTCTACTAAATGCTCTCCAAGCCAATCAACTCTTCCGTACATGCCATTCCTAAGGGCGGTTGATTATTGAAGGGAGTGCCTGTCGGCTAGATTGGTCGACATGAGTGGAAGCGGAATTACAATGGAAAATGGCGTGTTAAATATCCCAAATAATCCTATAATTCATTATATTGAAGGTGACGGTATTGGGATTGACATTACCCCTGTAATGATTAAAGTCGTTGATTCTGCAGTAAAAATCGCATATCAAGACGAAAAGAAAATTCATTGGAATGAGGTTCTAGCTGGAGAAAAAGCATTCAACTCAACTGGTGAATGGTTACCTGAAGAAACTCTGAATGCAATGAGAGATGGACTTGTATCGATTAAGGGCCCTCTAACAACACCAGTTGGTGGAGGAATACGTTCACTAAATGTAGCACTTAGACAGAAATTAGATCTTTTCGCTTGTGTTCGTCCAGTGCGATGGTATGAAGGAACTCCTTCTCCTGTGAAAGCCCCTAATGATGTTGACATGATTATTTTTAGAGAAAACAGCGAAGACGTTTATGCTGGAATCGAATGGGAAGCTGGTTCAGCTGAAGTTGCCAAAGTAATTCAATTTCTCCAAGATGAAATGGGAGTCGATAAAATTAGGTTCCCTGACACATCGGGAATTGGAATAAAACCAATTTCTCAAGAAGGGACATCAAGAATAGTTAGGGCTGCTTTGAAGTATGCTATTGATAATGATAAAGACTCAGTTACTCTAGTTCACAAAGGTAATATTATGAAATTCACAGAAGGTGGATTTAGAGATTGGGGGTACCAATTAGCCAAAGAGGAATTTGGTGCTGAAGAACTAGATGGAGGCCCATGGTGCACAATGAAAAACCCAGTAACAGGAAATAAAATCCTTATCAAAGACGTAATTGCAGATGCAATGCTACAACAAATAATTACTAGGCCAGCTGAATATTCAGTTCTAGCAACAATGAACCTTAATGGCGATTATATCTCTGATGCTTTGGCTGCTCAAGTTGGGGGAATAGGAATTGCGCCTGGTGCCAATATTAACTATGATTCTGGAATTGCAATCTTTGAAGCCACACACGGTACTGCGCCGAAATATACAGGCCAAGATAAGGTCAATCCAGGTAGTCTAATTTTAAGTGCTGAAATGATGCTTAGACATATGGGTTGGAATGATGCTGCAGATTTGATTGTGAAAGGAATGGAGAAGGCAATCTCTTCTAAGACTGTGACTTATGATTTTGAAAGATTGATGAGTGATGCATCACTTCTATCGTGTAGTGAATTTGGAGATGCAATGATCTCACACATGTGAGTAATTGATTAACATCAAATAATGTTCTAAACTGGGACTAAGTCTCAATCCAAGCATTTAGCATTCTACTATTTTTGATCACACCAAAGCCAAATCTCTCTTCAAATGCCCTTGCGGTCAAAGTAAAATCACCATCTCTGGTAGCAATAATAACAGCGCCTAAACCTTCTAAACACTGTTTAGCAATATGTATAGCAACTTTCATAATTTTCCTATCTGCTGCTTCTGGATAAACTCCTTTTCCACCAATTTTAGTTCTTTTTTGCTTTCCGCCATATTCCCGTTTCATAGCAGATAATTCATCATAGATTTCATAATAATCTTGTAGGAATTGCTTGATTACAACCTCATTTTCAGGGCTATCAGAATCCTTTTCTAAATGTATATCTAATGGCCTCCAGACATTAAAGTCGGATATTACTTCATCAATCAACTTTGAAATATTTTCTTTTTCCATAATATCATCAAGTATTTTTGGCTTAACTAATGAGTTAGAAAATTTTGCACGTAATTTTGACGCCCCATTTCCAATTTCTCTCAATTCTTGTATAACAATTTGAGGCAGCCACAGACTTATTTTACCATCTTTAGCCCTACTGGATAATACTTTGTGGAAAGAATTTTGTTCAGATAAATCCAAACTAGTTTCGCTAGCCAATTCTAATTGGCTCGAAATCTTCCCGACTAGTGCGTCGATTAGGATATTAGTATCTACAATCACTAATGGCGGGAGTGATAAATTCTTCAAATATCTTCTACTTGCATTTGGTATCTGATTTCTATATTTAGAAAATAAACTCATTTCTGATTCTGCTAATCTCTTTGAGTCACTAATAGAGAATTTCCCCGAATTAAGTGCTCTTTCAAAGAACATCATCCCTTCTACTGGATTGTTTTCAGCCATATTTTTTGCTAAATCATACACTTCCATACTTGAAGGTGCGGTTTGCTGCATCAAAGTCATAAATTGAGCATCATATGATTTTCTATTTCTTCTCCTACTCTTGTGAACTGTATTAATTGCCGCAGTTACTCTACCTAAAAACGGATCACTTGGTAATGTCCTACGGTGCTCGAATGGATAACTGCGCAGTGTGTCTAATTCGTCTTCTGCAAAATATACTCTTTCTTTTTCTTGAAGTTCACCGTTTTCGTCCTCTTCTTGAATTGTTTTTGTTCTTCTTGCAAAATCCTTTACCATTTGAGTTGCCTTATCTGTTTGCTTTTCACTGGCTATAAAAGAAACTCTTAGGTATAGTTGGAAACGTTTGGTGATTGCTGTCTTTAATGCCGGCTGCTGATCTAGAAGACTTACTGCTTCACTCCACTGGCTTGCGTGTGCTAGATGAATTAGCGCTTTTCTATACAAAATCATTGAATGTTCAAAATCAAAATCTTTGTGTTCTGCGGCACGTCTATAGTCTCTAGCAGCGTTAATTCCTTCATTACCTGATGCATAAACGGCTGCTCTAGTGACTGTGTGCCATGGAGACAACGGGTCATGATCTTGATACCATGAAACCAATGGTTGCAGACCGATATCATGTTCAAATATCAACTGACTAAGAGAATGAATAATTCTGGAAGGGGTTTCTTTACCTTCAATCAACTTCTCTAAAATTTCAACATTATCCTTATCTCTCAATCCATGTTGCAATGATAACCTAACATAATTTAATCTCAATGTTGAAATTAGTACTGAAAATAATCTTGATTCCAGTTCACTTAATTCACTTTGTTCGACACTGTTAACTAAATGTTCTAAATTAGTCAAAGATATGGCCCCATTTCCACCTTCCTTAAGCGAATGCTTAGCATTCTTTAATGCTTGATATCCGCGTTTATCTAAAATTGCAAAACCGGCTTCATCTACATTACTACCTTCCATCATTAATAGTAAAGAATGACTTGTCAAAGATATGTAATGAGGAGTAGATGTGCCGTGTATAGATGCTAAACATTCTGATCTGGCATTTCTTGCAAATTCTAATAATTGTTCATTTCCATTTGCTGCAATTAAGTGATAAACTATTAACGCTTCAAACGGGTGAGCCAATACTAAAACTGGATTCTTGGAAAATAATTCCGATAACCTCTCTAATTCCAAGCATTGTGAATAAACTTCTATGGCCTTTTCTGAAACTTGTTCCCATGCTTCCCCTTCGATATCTTGCAATCTTTTCAAAGCTAAATTTAATGTTGGATAAGCAATCCCTTCTGTGAGTACAATCTCTGAAAGGCTTCCTTCATCTAATCTAGGTATTTGGTGTTCTAGCCACTCAATAACTTCTGAAGAATTTATGCTAGTAATTACTGGCATTAATTGTTTAATTTCCGCCCCTTGTTCTAGAGTTTGTTCGATTAACAAATCCTTAGCTTCATTCATGAAGCCTTCGGAATTTAGAGCAGACAGATAAATCCAAGTCAATTCTTCAACTTTAGAATTATTCTCTTGGTTTTGTTTTAGTAATTCTATTCCTTCATTTAATTCTTGAGATGATAGTTTTGATACTTCTTCTAGAGGAGCCATCGTCCAAGTCAAATATTTCCTTACTTTGGAAAGTCCATCATTTGTCTCGAGAACTGAATTTGATTTCCAGTCGCTTATTTTTCCATTTATCAAGTTGAGTAAATCTTCATACTCAGAAGCGAGTTGTTCATCGACTTTAGATAGTTCTTTGATTGCTTTAGAGGCATCTATCCCGGAATTCAAAGATAATAAAACTGAAATTAATGAAGCATTCCCTTTGAGTTGTAATAGTTGTTTATCGGGAGTAATGTCCCTCTTCGACTTAAGTTGTGTGATCACTTTCTGTAAGGCAACTTGAGTCTCGGCATCCTCGCAAAATATCTTCATCTCATCTAGTAATTTGATTAGTTCTGCAGAATCGAAAACGTCAATCTTAGCATTATCTAGTTTTACTTTCTTAGTACTCTTTTTGCGTTTCTTTTTACTAACAGGGAATGAAAGAAATTGGCTGAGCAAAAGTGTTTTATCAGCTAATTTTAGCCAAGAAGAATCGACTCCTTTTTCAATACAGTCATCCCTAAGTTTTTCCTCAACTGCCTTATACTCATCCTTCCAATCGTCTTTTTTTAGTTGTTTATTGATTAGTAAAACTGCTAAGCGGAATGCACTCGATTCAGACTCATCGTCCAATATCTCTTCAATCGAAGGTAGCCAGTCGATAGGACTTTGAGTCCCTCCTCCTCTTTTTCTTCGTCTTGCACCGCGAGGTTGACGGGTAAATGATGGCTTATCGTCATCTTCAGATGGCGGAGTGATTTCTTCCATTGCGATAAATACAAGAGACCTCCATTTTTTCTCAAGCATGGTCCAATCTGCAGTTTTTAGAACGATTCTACGGCGCTGCGGTTTGGGGAAATTCGCCTTGAAAGCGGCCTCCAAACATTTTGCCATGTGGTCTTCTTGCAGTAAAATCACCCGGATAATTTCAACGCGTAGACGATGGGACTTCAACCCACCGGCAAAAAGAGTAAAAATAAACGACGAAAAAAAAATTAGTTAACTGCCAACATAAATTTATGACTACTACTTGGACCCTAATAGTGGTCTTTTGGATTTAGTTCGAACTTCAGCACTTCTTGCCCACCCAATATTAGCCTGTGGCTTGATTTATTGGATTTGGTGGCAGTATTCTTGGCGAAAAAAGAATACTGTACTGAAAGGTGAAAAAAGAAAGGAAGCATTAGAAAATCATGAAAAAATGGGGAATAGATTGGTTTGGGCTACTTTCGTTGTTATAATGATTGCATTTATTGGTAAAGCAATCGCAGGATGGCGAAGTAATGGAGATGTTTTTTCAGAAATCTGGCCAACCAATCTTCACGGATATATGGGGCCATTGGGATTCATTCTTCTGGTGGTATTAGCTAGAATGGGTAAACAAACAAGGGATGCTCGAATTAGTGGCAAAAAATTTACTCATATGAAATTAAAACATGGCCGTGCTGCTGATTTCATTGTAATAATTGCGATTATTCATGCCTTCTTAGGATTTCTTTACATTTTTTCTGTTCTTTAGATTGCCAAAACTTGGTTGCGATTATTCCACATCTCTAACCATAACTCCAGATTTGCTTCGATACCGGGCGGTTGTATTCTACAACCACAAGCATTCACATGGCCTCCACCAGTATCATCTAGTGCAGTTGCAAGTTTGGATAAATCGTATCGATTTTGCCCCCCAGGTAAGAATGAATTAGCGTAAAAACTTGCAGATAATGCAGGCCTGTTGGCATCATCAACATCTCCATCTTCGAATCCATGGATAATACAGCAAGCATCGGCCCTATCTCCTGCCCATGCCGTAACTAGATAACCATTTGAATGAAAACCTGAATTTTCTAATCTACATATTGCTAACCTGTTGATTATCCGTGTATTCTTTGACACATAATCCTGAATTTTCTTTCTCTCATCTCTCACTCTAGAAACTTCTTTTCGGACAAATTCATTAGAAAGTATATCTTTTATTGATTCTCCTCGAGAAAATAGTTCTAGTAAATGTTGAGTATAATCAATATTTTTTAGTGAAATTGTTCGCGATAACTGTAAAACTGGGCCATCTTCTAAAAATTCCTCGAGAGTGATTTGTCCTGAATCCAACGCATCAACAATTGGCATGATTTCTTCAAGATGAGATAAATCGATTACTGGGGAAAGAAGATTATATGCTAATCTTGCTGCTGACGGAGTTGCTTCCCAATTACATACTCCGCCCTTCTTTGTAAAATTTATTTCTTCCTCTAAATTTGGCTTATTGGTTTGATGATGATCAAGATACCAGCCACAGTTTGGATGAAAAGGAAGGTCAACCATTGCTGTGGTAGATGTGATGATTTCGTCTATTTTGCCTGAACGAACTAAAGCAGCATGAGAAAAAATTACCTCGGCTTTCGGATTATATGACTTCAAAACTGCCGCAGCACAAAGTCCATCGAGGTCTGAATCGGCAACTATGCGATCAAAAGTAGGCAACTGCACATACTGACCATCAACCTCCCTCATGATTGGTCGTTTAATTGTTAGACCAAGTAGTTTCTTAATTAATCTACAAAAGACACATGAGTACAGCCCGATTGGAGTTAGTTATGGAGACTTCTTGCGGAGTAGTACTTGTTAACCTAGGCTCAATACTTCTGTTACAGTATCCACAAGGTCATTGGGATTTACCAAAAGGACACGTAGAGCAAGAAGACTCAGATTATTATGAAACTGCCCGAAGAGAATTAAAAGAAGAAACTGGAATTTCAGAATTATCATTTGTTGAAAACTTTGAGCATCGGACTGAATATCAATTTAAGCATAAGGGCAAGCGTAAATCAAAACAGGTTTACTGGTATATTGCTACAACTGAAGAAATCTCAATAAGTCTATCGAAGGAACATCGAAATTACATGTGGCTTGATTGGGAACAAGCATTAGAGCAGGTGACCCATATAGAAACCAAAGAATTAATTGGAAGCGCTCATGAATTTATGAAAACTGCAGGATTAGACTAATCTATCATAGAAAAATCATTATCATTAGAATTAATCTTATTGATTAAATCTGCAATTCCATCGGATTGATCTCTTCTTGCTAAAGGCTCCCATAGAGATTCCGAATGACCCAAACAAGCACAAACCCAGCGACCCATGACAAAAAGCCAATCAGATAATCGATTAACATATACAAGCGCTAATTTACGAACTGATTCTTCTCCTTCGGAGTTTACCAGTCTAACCATATTACGCTCCAGTCTTCTAGTGACGGTTCGAGCAAAATGAATTACAGCCTCGGGACCTTGCCCCGAGGGTAAAATGAAGCTTTTCAAAGGCTCAAGATGTTCGAGCCAAGCATCCATCTCTTCGAGTAACATTTCCGACTGTTTTTTACTTATCAATTCCATTTGCTCTGGAATTTTACTTGGTATACAGGCGAGTTCTGCACCTAAGTCAAATAATTCATTTTGAATTCTGTTCAAAGCAGAGATGACTACGTTTTTGACTCGATTTATACTACTACTTTTTCCTCCATCTTCATGAGATTGTAAACGATCTGTTTCCATAATCGCCATGCCAACTATAGAATTTAATTCATCGCAGGTACCGACAACCTCGAATCTTAAATGTGATTTTTCGTGCCTAGAACCATCAACAAAGGAGGATGTTCCGTCATCACCTGTTCCAGTATATACTCGAGTAATTCTAACCATAATTACACTCCCAATTAGACAAGCCAAGTTATGCTTCTATGAGGGGTTTACGGGTCAAATATGTTGAATCAGTGTAATGATACCATTCTATATCTTCTTCTCCAAAGACCCAAGAGTAGAGTGCAATATCGCCATCTACAACCCCGTACCACTCTAAACGACCTGGATCTAGTGATGCGATTCTAGCTCCTGTTAATTCTAAACTTGAGACGGTTGCTTGCCACACTCTAATTATTGATGCTAATCTATCTGCAACCTCTACAACGTGTTCATCTTCTGGTTCTAAATCCTCTAATAGGATTTCAATCTCTTCTGTTAAATGATGAGCCTCATCATTCATTACTTGCAATTCTATCAAATATTGAACAGCTTCAACAAGACTTTCTCTTGCCTGTTCAATAGTCACAAGTTGTGCATTATATGGCAACTCACGTAACTTTTCTTCGCCGTTTTCAAGCATTGATAATTCCATAGGTATTCCAGTAAATACTGGTATAGGACTTTCTTCTGCCACAAGTGGCTTTTATTTAGGAAGGTCTTGAACTCATCGCTTATCTTTCGTCAAATATGTCAATCTTTTACCCTAAGTTGTAAAACGGACTAGATTGGATTTGTCACAGGGCTGCTAATTTTATCAAGTGCTTTTTTACCGATTATACCGCCAATAAATAGCCACATTAAAACTTCAAAAATTACTGCAACATAATAAATAGGGCCTAAGGATTTAAGCATTGAAATACCATCATATGGTAAGCCATAGGCAATAATATACGCCAATTGTGAGAGCAAATTAGAACAGAACCAAACAATAAAAATAAACCAAGTTAGATTTGTTATTTGACTAATTTTTCCGCCATCAGTTACATCGCCCATATTATTAGTTAGTTTCCTATCTTATTAATTGCTTTGTTTAGATGTTCAAAAAAATATATCTTTTGCCGGATAACGGTAAATAAATTCCGCTTATAGACGTAAAATTACATCACTGCGTCTCTTTATTGATATTCATAAGACTTTTTTCTATAGCTTCAATCCACTCGATTGCAACGGCTTCTTCACCGCCAGAATCTACCAAATTATCATACCATTCTTTTGTAGAATCTTCATCTCCAAGGAATTGATAGATCCTATGTAGTGCAACATAAGCCATTGGATTGAGGTGTTCTTCATCGACATCCCAAGCTTTTTCAAAACAAGAAATCGCTCCATGGTCTCCTGAAATTTGCCCTCTACTTAGTGCCACCATTCCTGCTTGACTCCATGCTAGTGGCAGTCTACCAATTAATAGCCCCCTGAAAACTAACCAAACCTGCCCCCCGGATAATACAATTAATGCCAAAAATCCTGACCACTGCTCAACAGTGCTCAATGAAGACCAGGTCTGAATCATCAACCCTCCTACCCCAACACAGAATAGAAAACCAGACATTGGCGCAACCAAGACTTCTCTCCTAGTATTCAACATGTGGTGAACTCCAAAGACCAGTCCTAAGGCACCTATGAGGGATAGGAATGCCATGTGCCCATTTACTGATGCTGGCCTAGGTGCCGATTGCCCGATAAGGAATAAGGTGGCCACTAGAAACAAAACACTACCAAGTCTCTTTGATGGTTCTGGGAAAGGTTGACTTTTTGACCCCATTATTAGAATTATAGCGATGATAAATTCAAAAATGATTAGAAGCCACCGGGTTGAAGATTCTTCAAAAAACATGTTGCTCCCTAAATACCCGGATAATCATGTAGTTTTGATTTTTTGCTCAAATCCTATGATACAATGTTCCTTTAATAATCTCTGTTGAACGATATAGTTGTTCGAGTAATACCACTGCAGCTAATTCATGCGGCAGAGTCATTTTTGACAGAGTAATAGAATTTTTAGCCGTTACTTTCTCTCTTTGAGGCCAGCCATCTACAGGCCCAATGGCCAAATGAACATCCTCAGAATTTAATGACCAATCTGCGACCTTCTTTGATAGTTCAACCGAGGAAAATTCAATCCCTCTTTCATCTAAAAAAAAGACGAATTTATAATCTAATAATCGATTCTGATAATCATTAGCATTCAATTTATCTGAATGGATTTCCAACTTAATATTTCTGCCCCTTAGTCTATCACTGTATTTTTCTATTAGTTGGGAAAATGATGATTGCTTTGGCTTACCGTGTAAATGTACAATTATTCGCCCCATGATAATCGCTATGAGTCATACCATTTCAAACACTAGTGTAAATTTAGCCAAGTTCAAAAAGTAGAGAGTTTAGGCAATCTTATGCCATGGTGGAAGTTCTGGGAAAAACCCAAGAAAAGAACCTTCGATGACCCTCTGCTTAAAGACGGCCGGATGTGGCTTTCTGAACTCAGAAATATTTGTGAAATGAATTTCGATAATCCCGAAGAAGCAAAGAGACAGATAAGGCAAATGCAGGTTGAGTGGAATGATAGTTTCAATGTTGGAACTATTTCTAAAGCAAATAAAGATGGTTTGGAAGGGCGTGCTTTCAGACTTCTAACTTGTAATGATAATGAATGGTTAACATGGTTAGATGATTTAGATTTTTGGAAAATGGGATGGAGACCTGTATCATCTGATGAAGACAAGGTTTGAAGAAGGTGTTTATTTTAGCAAATTCATGGGGCAAAAACCTGCTTTACATATTCTTTATTCTTGCCCTTTTTGCTGGAAGGTTAGAGGTCTAATTGAATACTTGAAAATGGATGTTGACCTTATTCCAGTTAATGGTTTGAAGATTAAAAAATCTGTCGCGTTTGCTGGCGACTGGGGCAAAGTACCCGTTTTCACCGATGAAAAGGGAGATTTTCATGTGGATTCCACGCCCCTTTTGAAACTAATTGATGACAGATATAACAATGGAAAGTTAGCATCTATATCAGATCCAAAAAGAAATGAAGAATGGTTAAATTGGGCTGATACTAAGGTATCTAAGGCCACTGTACCGATTTTGTATGGAACGTTGGGCTCTGCGTTTAAGACTACAACACGTATTTCAAAAATTGAAAAGTTCGGTTTTATTTCTAAGCGCCTCTACGCGTGGGCTGGATTTCCTGTAATGTGGGGCATTATTGCTAAAAAGAGAGTCAAGAAAGACGGAAGAACTCCAAAAAAACTGTGGCATGATTTGTTGACCGAATTTACAAATGAACATAATGGAGACTTATTTTTTGGTGGAAAGTCTCCAAATCTAGTAGATTTTTCAGTTTATGGATACATGCGATCTATTTCGCCATTCCCTCAATTCTCGCTATTAGAAGATCACAAAGTAGGAATGGCTTGGTATAATCGGATGAATGCTAAATGTTTGGAGTGATTATATGCCCTCGCTGGATTTAGCAGGTTTATCTTTCCAAAAAGTAGACTCCGGCTCTATTTTCATCGGAGAAGATAAGGGCGGATGGATATATGCTGGGCAAAGACCAAGGCATGAAGTTCAATTACCTGATTTTTATATCATGGAGTCGCGTTTAACCAATGAAGAACTAGATGAGATATCACAACGAGTTGATATTGATGGTGACGCTAGTAAATGGGATCAAAAAAAATTGGATGTGTTGTTAGAACATCTTACATCTGAACTTCAGAAAAAAGAAGTCTTAATTGAAGATAATAATGAATGGGAAATAAGATGCCCTAGTCAAGGGGAATGGTATGCTTCATTGGAGAAAAAAAAGATAGTTATCTCAACAAAAACTCGAGAATTACTATGCGATGGTACATCTTCAAATCACAGAGGTGCTATGATGGATGGGCGTCCTAGGAAATTCGAAGGTTTCGGACCAATGCAATATCATAAAGCAGCGATAGAGGTACATCCTTCTAAATTAGACATTACCGCACTATCTAGCATACCAATGGACAGAATCAATAACGGAATCTCTGTACGTTTCGTTATATCTCCTATCCGGCAAGGGGATATAGTAAAAGTACCTCAAAATGCTGACTTTTTTTC
Organism: uncultured euryarchaeote; assembly: GCA_964001175.1. GTDB lineage: Archaea > Thermoplasmatota > Poseidoniia > Poseidoniales > Poseidoniaceae > MGIIa-L1. Next base: position 64,752 of record CAXFAS010000004.1, on the reverse strand, counting down.
CAATATCAAAGTGGAAATTTTCTGGACTTTTGTATTGGGTATTATTCCTTCATTTGCCATACCAATCTTTCGTGGAATGGGATCATATGCCACAGATGGTTGGGCTAATCTACTCTTCGGCGGTCTATGTGTTGGCTTTGTATCTGGGGCTTTTTGGCGTCCTAAAAGACCAACAATATCATTTGAACAAGGTGAAAGGATTACAAAGACTCTTCCGTAGCCAAAGTTTCCCAGTATGAGTCTTGTCTAATTGCGTCTGCCGCACATATTGCTGCCATATTGACAATATGTCTAACTCCGTCTTGTCTTGCAACTAGTTGCACTGGTTTATCCATTCCTTCTAGAATAGGTCCAGTCATCTCGGCACCACCTAACTCTTCTAGAAGTTTGTAAGCAATATTGGCTGCTGCTAAATTAGGTAAAACTAGTACATTTGCTGGCCCCTCAAAGTCCATGAATGGATATTCCCCTTGAACTGCAGGATTTAATGCGGTATCTGCCTGCATTGGTCCATCAATTTTCAAAGTCGGATCGATCTCTTTAGCGATTAATATTGCATCTTCGATTCTATCTGAACGCTGCGCTCTAGTACTGCCAAAATTAGAAAATGATAACATTGCTACTTTAGGATTTATTCCAAATCTACGGGCGATTTTCGAAGTTTGTACTGCTATTTCTGCAAGTGTTGGGCTATCTGGATAAACATTAACAGTAGCATCTGCTAAGAAAATAGTCCTGCCTTTGACATTGACCATGTAACAGCCAATAACACAATGAGCAGATGAGTCAGAACCTATTACCTCAATAGTGGGCCGAAGTACATCTGCATAATTACGACTTACACCTCCGACAAATCCATCAGCATCACCGGATGCCACCATTTGGCTTGCAAAATAAGGACGGCTTTTTAGTAACCTTTCAGCATCCTCTAATGTCATCCCCTTTCTTTGGCGACGTTTGAATAGTGCCGGAGCATATCTTAATTTTCTTCTCTCATCATATCTAGGGTCAAATACTTGATAGTCGAAATGTAAGCCTAATTCCTCAACTAATTCATCGATTCTTTCTTTAGCACCTAATAGAATTGGGGTACAGATTTTCTGATCATCTAATTGTGCAGCAGCCCTCAAAACCTTTTCATTATCTCCTTCTGGGAAAACTATTCGTTTTCCTCTTCGCCTAACTTGGTTGATTATATGGCGCATTATTGAGTAAGACTGGCCTAAACGACTTTCCAGTTTTTCTCGGTACATTTCGACTGAAAAATCTTCAGGTTTTATCCGCGCAATGCCTTCATCAACAGCGGCTTTCGCTACTGCTGAAGCTTCCCAAATCAATACCCTTCTGTCAAAGGGTTTAGGAATAATATATTCGGGACCAAATTGCATTACAACTCCGTCATAAGCAGCTGAAATATAATCAGGTACTGGTTCCTTGGCAAGTTCTGCTAGAGACATTGTTGCAGCCATTTTCATATTTTGAGTGATATCTTTGGCTCTAACATCAAGTGCTCCTCTGAAGATATATGGAAAACCTAAGACATTGTTTACTTGATTAGGATAATCTGACCTTCCTGTTGCGATAATTGCGTCATCTCTAACTTCTAAAATCTCTTCTGGCATTATTTCTGGTGTAGGATTTGCTAAAGCGAAAATGATTGGTTTTTTGGCCATACTAGCAATCATTTCTTTGCTGACAAGGCCGCCTTTAGAAAGCCCAAGAAGGACATCTGCCCCCACTAACGCATCGCCTAAATTGCCATCTTTGATGTCGTGAGCAAAGGCTTCTTTGAATTCATTTAACTCGCCTGCTTCAAGTCTTTTCTTGGTCACAATACCTTTGCTATCAACCATCAAAATGTTAGTCCTAGTTACTCCTAATGCAACATAGTGATTTGCGCATGCAATTGCTGATGCGCCCGCACCAATCACTACAACCTTGATCTTATTCAGTTTCTTTTCTTGTAATTCGGCAGCGTTCAATAATGCCGCGCCTGAGATTATTGCTGTTCCATGCTGGTCATCATGCATAACTGGGATATCGGTCTGCTCCGCTATTCGTTTTTCAATTTCAAAGCATTCTGGTGCCTTGATATCTTCCAAATTAATACCGCCAAAAGTTTTCGAAATATTTACCACCGTACTAATGAATTCCTCTGGGTCTTCAGTATCTACTTCGATATCAAAAACATCAATATCTGCAAATGTTTTCAATAAAAGCCCTTTACCTTCCATAACTGGTTTACTGGCTAGAGGCCCAATGTTTCCAAGGCCGAGAACTGCGGTTCCATTAGAAATTACTGCTACCAAATTTGCTTTAGAAGTATAGAGATATGCTGCTTCGGGTTTCTCAGCGATTTCTAAACAGGGGTAAGCCACACCTGGGGAATATGCCAAACTAAGTTCATGTGCTGTTGCATGTGGTTTTGTTGGAACAACTTTTATCTTACCATGAGGTAAAGATTCGTGATAATCCAGTGATTCTTTTTTCAAAAGCCTCTCACGTTTTTCCTCAACCACTCTAGCACCATCTCACTGGCAGCGCGTATCATGTTTGAGTGTTTGGTGTATATTTATAGAAATTTAATCATTACAAGACTTCAATTAGAGACTCGGCAAGCATTTTTTTCTTAATCGTATAATGAGATAAATTCACACGAATTAGGGCCGCGTTCAAATAGTGTAAGAAACGCCAATATATTGATGAAAACTGAGATTAGTCCCAAATTGTCGGGTTTGAAGAGAAAAAAATCTCTTTTTTTGGTCAATTTAATGCTTATTTCTTTAATGTCTCCAATGCTAATTGTTTCTCCGGTTTCAGCGCACCAAACTGAGAATGATGTGATCTGGGAAAAACAGGGTAGTAACGACACTGGATGGGTTCAACTAGATACTGTTGGGGCCAATCCGTCCATCGGCTTACAAGCAAGTACAAATTGGGCACTAGAATTTGCCCCTGGTGCTGAAATTTCTAATCTAACTATGGAAATTAGGGTGGATGGTAGTGACAATTTATTGATTGAAGAACCGGTAATAACAGCATCCGACATTGGTATCAATCTGTTTGATTGGTCCGGGCTAGGCATGTTAGGCTCTAGTGATTCATTTGATGGCTTAAACCCGCATTCAGGGAGATTATCTCCCAACAGCGAAGCAGGTGCATCTTGGACTTTACCTGCTGGAGCGGAAATAACTGAATTGATTGTTGAAGCTCTAGCACCTGTTGATCCTGCTGTATCCTTTGAGCCTGTAAATCTAGAAATTACCGACTATGCAATCCATTTTGTTGATGGGCGATTGTATCTAGCTGTTGCTAATTCACTGCTTATAATCGATTATAATAACAATCCAAAAATCATTGATATAATCGAATTTCAAGATTCTGGAGACATTGTAGATATCGAAATTGATGCCGCTAATTTAGCGCTTCATATACTGACTAGTGGTGATTTTTTCCATGCAATATCACTTGTTGATACTTCGGAATTAACACCTTTGCCAGATACCATTTCATCTTCTAGTGACCCTGTTGCTGAAAGTGTTCAATATGAGCAATTTTTCATCGCTAGTGACGGTAATGTTTACGCTTCAAACCAAGATAGAATATCTGTTTTTAATGGCGCTACATGGTCAGATGCCTATGCAAAAACAACTGCTGGAAGTGCATTAGACATAATTGAAGCAGGTAATGTACTATACTTTTCTTTCGAAGATGAAGGTGTAATAAGATGGGACATGAATACTAATTCAGCCTTGAGTACATGGACAACTGCAAACAATCTACACAGCGATTCTATTTCTGAGTTTTTAATTTCTGGCAACCAATTATTGATGGCATCTAAAGATAATGGCCTTGCTAGATATGACTGGAGTTCAGGATTTTGGCTTTCCACATGGTCTTCCTCAAACTGGCTAAATAGTAACTATATTGGAGACTTGGTTCTTTCAAATAATATCCTGTATATCCTTAGTGGTGATGCTCTACATTCATACAATACTGCTAATGGAATATTCCAACAAACATACCAACTTTCAGACTTTGGATTAAATGGTGATGCCGGGGATGATTTGATCTTATGGCCAAATATAGGGCCTCGATCACCTACTAATGATATGGTTCTAGTCAGCGATGGATTCGGTCTATTAGCAGAATTAACTCCTGGAAATACTCCGCTACAAACTGGAAATATGCTAATTGCAAGCGGTCCGACTTCTGCCAATATGCAAGATGCCGTAGAGCTCGATGATGTGGTCTTTATCGCAGCTGATGGTTTCATCAATAGATACGATACTACTCAATCTAGATGGTTAAATCCGACTTTTATCGGAGATAATGTTAACCAATTAACCTCTGATGGTTCATTTGTTTACATCGCCGGGCAAAATTCTGGAGCACACAAAATGCATAGTAATGGCTCACTACTACAAACTTGGGATACCAGTATTGGGTTGGATGAAGATGAAGTAATTTCGATTGCTGTAAGTTCTAATAACTTAGTTACGCTTAGTTCTGATGCTATTTCAAAGATAGATTTGAGCGGCATTTCTCCTATAGAAGTATTCGATATACCTAGTATTGGTCTTAACGATTTAGCAATATATGGTGACATTGCATATATTGCTACTGACGATATTGGTTTGGCTCGATTCGACTTGACCAATGATTCCTTCTTGACTCCTTGGGGTTCAACTGGAGTAAATAATGCTGATAATGTACCTCTTGCCGTGCAAGGTGATATTCTACACCTTGGTTTACCTGGATACGGTGTCGTAAGAAAAGACCTTTCAACTGGTGAAATTTTAATCCCGCTTACTGAATCAATAGGCGGAGGAGGCAATGGCTTTGATTTCCTACCTAGTGACAACATTTTCGCCTTAATTTCTGATGGTTCAAATATTTACATCGGGACTGATAGTGGTGCAGTAAAGTGGGATGGTAACCAGCCATTGAACTTCCAAGGTGATGGAAGTAGTTGGACTCGTCAACCCAGTCAATTCTTTGATTTCACATTACTCGGCTCTGAGATATATGTTGGAACAAATATTGGAGTATGCAGATATCCTACTTCGACTGTTGACATTGATGATTGTATGAATGTGTATGATGGTATGCCTAATTGGGCAACATACTCAGTTGGAACCGATGGTTCAAGAGTCTATGGTGGAACTACGCAAGGAGTTGGAATATTAACAATCAGTCCATTCGATGTCATCGATACCTGGGAGGCTGGAGAAGATACAGATAATGCGCCGGTTGAAGTTATTGGCGATATAGCCTATATCGGACTAGATGGAATCGGGATTGCTCGCTATGACATACCTACTAATTCATGGTTACCGACATGGACAGAATACAGCGGGGGACCGTCCGGAAATGAAATCCTCGACCCTGGCAATGGTGATGTTACTGGACTTGTAGCAGATCTAAGACCAAACCATATTTGGATTGGTGGCGATGATGGTTTCCAACTTATCGATGTAATCAACCAAACTGAAATTTACGACATAGAAAAGAATGACCAATTATATCTTGGAAATGGAGACCCATTCCAAATGACAATACACAATAATATCATGTATTATCATCAAGGTAGTAGCAGTAATAGCGTATATCGTATCGATGTTGCTAACTTTACAGGACTCTCAAATATTGATGCTGGAATTCAACTGGATGATAATTCAGGTGATGCTTGGGGCATGGGTCTTGTTGGAGATACCTTGATGGTTAGTGTTGCATCTAATGGTGGATTCCCTGACTATTATGATGGTAGAGGCGGAATAGCACAGTGGGATATTCTAAATGATGACTGGGGGGCAGATATTCTACCATCTGGACAAGTTGATAGAGTAACTGCTCATGAAACAAGTAATGGTCAAATGTGGATTTCTTGGGGCGAGAATAAATTAGATCTTTATGCTCAAAATAACTCTTTAATCGGCTCTTGGGATAGTGATGATGGACTTAATTTCCCTATTAGAGAAATTGTCGAGTATAACGGTGAAGTATTATTTGCAACAGAAGATGGAATCGCAAGATTTGACCCGAGTTCTAGTTCTTGGCTATCTACTTGGGAAGAAGGAAATGGCTTACCTAACAACGCAGGTGAAGAGATTTATGAAATCTGGACCAATGGTGTCGACTTAGTAGTTGGAGGCGGCGATGGTTCAAGTTGGCAAGGGTTCCAAGGTGGCGCTATATCCCATTGGAATGGAACTTCTTGGAATGTATTTGGCTCTCAAGGTCAAGGTGGAATTCAACGTGGATATCCTATAACTATGGCAGAATGTGGCGGAGTATTGAATGTTGGAATATACGATTCTGATGGCGGAATTGAACAATTGGATTTGGCTTCATCAACCATAACAGGTACGTTCACTCGTGCCACTCTTGGTGAAGGAAGAGTATCTGGTGTTGCATGTGATACTTCTACAGATACTCTATATGTCGCATTCTATTCTGATGAAGAACCGATTAAAAAATACAGTTACACGTCAGGACAATGGCTCCCAGACATTACTACTCAGACTCACAACCTACCCAGCGATAGAATTTGGTGGGATGCAATTGGATATGATTCAGGTAAGTTAGTTGTTGGACATGGTTTAGGTCAAGAAGGATCTAATGTAATCGGAGGAGGATATTCGATAATAACCACCTCGGGAGCGAGTACCAGCCAGGTTAATTTCAACGGCCAAGGTTCTTCAGTAACATCTTTCCAATGGTTAGGAAATGAATGGCTAATAGGCCAGGCTGGCGGTTCTTCAGGTTACAGCCATGTTGACTTGTTGGGCCCTAACGGACAAACTGTGATGTACAATTTACCAGGCCTAGTCAGTGGTCAAATTACAACAATGACTGGGAATAATACCCATGTATGGGTGACTACGATCGGAGAAAATGTAGGCTTTGGACAATCAACTGGTGCTGGTGTTTTACAAGGTGAAAAAATATCAACTGGAGAGATTGAATGGCAGTATGGCTGGACATTACCTGCCAATTCAAGAGCTGCTGATACTCAATTAGTGGGCACCGACCTATACATATCGACTTACCCTAGTGGATTGATGAAACTAGACACTCTAACTGGTGATTTATTGCCAATGCGAGGAGCTTTACACAATAATATGGATGGATTAAAGTTGGTTGGAACCGACTTAATCATTGGACTACAGGGTAATTTCGGTTCATCAGCAGGGGTGCAAATTTTTGATACTACCACCGATACTTTCGGTAATGGCAGACTTCTTGCTGGACTACCGTCCAATATTGTAAATGGAATAGAAGTTTCAACTGATGTTGTTTACATAGCAACCAATGGAGGAATTGGAAGATGGTCATTACAAACCAACGACTGGTTAAATCCGCTTACAACTACAGACGGTTTACCTTCAAATTTAGTTGAAGATATGCTATTTGATGACCCTTATCTGTGGGTAGCGACTCCGTCTGGCCTTGCACAAATGGATACTGTCAATGGTTCTACAAATGTTCTAACCAGTGCCAATGGTATGCTTGGCACCTCATCTTGGGGCCTGATCAAAACAACTGATAATTTGGGCAACGTACAAATTCATGTCAGCCATGATGGAGCAGGTAGTGAAAGACCAGGTGTAACTAGTGTTGATGGTCTTACTGGACTTGTAAGTCAAACTCATCGCTTTGACCAATTACCATCTAATACCGTTACGGCTGTTGCTAGTGATTGGTGGGGCTTACATATAGCGACTGATGTTGGACCATTGACTCATTGGAATGGTTTGAGTTCTCAATTTGAAGATGGAAGAGCTTCTTGGCAAATACCTAGCTGGCCAATTGAAAGAATGGTAAGTAATGGTGATGAAATAATGGCAATTGGAAATAATATTGCAACTATTATTGAAGCAAGAACTGCATCGCACTCTTCGATTAAAACATTCATACTACCAGATGACCAGATAAGTGGAGGGGCAATTACATCAGAAAATGTCTGGATTACAACCGAAACCTCGGGATTATACGGTTGGATGAATAATCCACAATGGACTGAAGTAGAAAGATTTGAACTTCGCAGAGCTGATCCACTGAATATGGGATTCAATTTAGTGACTAAAGATATTACTGACATGGCTCATCCGGGAATGGTTATTGAACTTGCAAACCTAACCAATTCTATCACTCTAGACAGTGATATCGGCACATCTGGTGTCCATGGATTACTATTCCAAGGAATCCCATTAGCCTTCACATCGCCTGTTAGCGGTGCTGCAACTTGGGCACAATCAAATAGTCTGAAATATAATGTTACTCTCAATCTATCTGATGACCAAAGTATTCAGCAGAATTTACAATCTGCAATAAATAATGCAGTTCAAATTAACGGAACTAAATTCGTTCAACTGAACCTACGCTCAATTACTAACGGCTCATTACAAATTAGACTAACATACGACTACATAAAATTAGAAACACCTGTAAATATGGTTGACTTAATTGACAGACCTGATGATGGTGGTGAAACACTCACTGCTTCTTGGACTTTAGTTCATGATGATGATTTCTCCCGCTATCTCATCTATGTCAATGAGGGGCCATTCACCACTGGTGCTTCTATAACAGAAGCAGACTTGGCAGGAAGGCAAATTGACAAGGCCGTTTCTCTTCACAGTAGATTGCAAAGCGAAGTAACCACAGCAAACGGTCAAACTCTTGAAAATGGAGTGGAATATTACGCACTAGTAGTAGTTGAATACAACGATGGGCGTCTTGGTATACCATCTCTACCGATAGGTCCTGCTTCACCAAGTGATGAGATTCCAAGCCCACCTGAGTGGGCGCAAGCGGGTCCACATGAAGGCGGTGATGATGGAGATCTAGATTTAGAATGGAAGAGATGTACTGCACTTGATTTGGCTTATACAAATATTTACACTTCCACTATAGAAATAAATGATGTACTAGGACTCACATATGAGGAATCATTACCTCCAAGTGAAGGTAATTCTACCATATTAAACCTAAATCCTGGCCGCCCTTATTGGATTGGTCTAACTTGTGTTGACCAAGCGGGACAAGAAGACCTGCTTAATGCCACAATTATTGGGCCAGTTGTTCCAACAGGTGGATTGAACGATCTCACACCACCGCCAAGATTAGAAAATGTTGAAGCAATAGATACACCAAATGATGATGGAGGCCGAGTTACCATATCTTGGGACATAAGTACTGCAGATGATTGTACATTCTATGCCGTATGGATTAGAGAGAACACACCCAGCATAACTGTTGTAGGTTTGCCTTTAGACGATACCGGATTCTCACAAGCTGAAATTATTGATGATTGCTCAACTAATTCCACAATCGTTGACGGGTATGATGGCACTTCTCTACAAGATGGGCAATCATATCTTGTGGCAGTTGTAGCATATGATGATTGGTTGAATGTCGATCTAGTTGATGTTGAGATTGTTGAAGTTACTCCATTTAGAAATACAGTGGGTCTTGGAAGTATTCCAGATAGAATAGGAACTATCACTGCATTTGACCATCCTAATGATGATGGAACTGCAATTGATGTGATTTGGACAATTTCTACTGCTGATGATTTTGCTTACTACATTGTTTGGGTTGCAGACCAACCTGTTGAAGATTTAACTGAGGCTTGGATAGAATTTGGCGATGATGAATCAAAGTGTGGCTGTTTGAAGATTGATAAACAATGGATTGATGAAGATAAAAATCCTATTCAATTGACAATATCCACTGCATTATATGGAAATCAAGGTGGCATGATGGATTTAACTCAAACAACTCCTCAATTAATAAAACCGGATATTGAGTTATTCACAACAGTTACAGTTCACGACATAAAAGGAAATGTCCATCTTACAGACTTGGTTCAAGCCTCGACCACACCTATCAATAATATCCAAGACACCACTCCTCCTGAAAGAATGGATAATCTCAGATTGACAGATAGGCCTAAGGATAATGGTTCAGCATTACTTCTTGACTTTGATTTGAGCGAAGTTAGCGATGTTGCTTCATACGAAATTTATGCTGCCACGTGGTCTTTCCAAGGAATCACTGCAGGAAGTGATGGTCCTACATCTCCTATTGCCGTGCTTTCTAGAAATCCTGAATTACCACTAGTTATCGATTTAGTCGCTGGAGACCAACCTGTAGTTACTGGCCAAAAAATATGGGTTGCTGTCGTAGTAAGAGATTCAGCTGGAAACGCATTCGAACAAAATTTGAATGTGGTTTCTAATCAGTCAATAGATGATGGATTCGATAGCAGTGGTGATTATTTAGAACCTGTTGAAGATGTTTCATTAAATTGGATAGATGAGAATAAAATTCTAACCTCTTGGGAGCATTCGAATGATGGCGATGTTAGAGGATATCAAATTTATATCTCCACTGAAGATTTCTCTTCGACTGATGATGCTACTTTGATTGACTTTGTGCAAGCCTCGAATACCTTCTTGATTTCTATTGATAATTTTGAAGACTTAACGAATGATACTAGCTGGTATATTGCCGTTTCTCCTTTCGATGAAATTACAAATAGAAATATGGTAGAAGCTGTAAAGATCGACCCAGTAACTGCAACAGGAGAAGAAATTAATCAACCTGCAGATGATTCAAATGATTTTTCATCACTACTTACTCCACCTAATTTAATCGCTGCTGGATTAGTTCTTCTAGCACTATTCCTAGTCATTGCAATAGTAAGAACAAGAGGAAATCAAAGATCTAGGAATAAGTCATGGGAATTACAAGAAGCAACTTGGGGCATTCAAGATGACTTTGGCTCTTGGGACGATATTGACCCAATGATGCCTTCTACTCCTCAGGCGCCTCCGCCAAGTGTATCTCAAACACAATCCAATGATATTTACAGTGCTGCCCAGCGTATTGATTCGAATCCATATGGACGTGAAACATATCAACCTCAACAACCAGTCTTACAACCTCAAAATCAGAATATTTTGAATGACTTGACTGGTGGCGAGGCTAGTGCACCTGTCAAACCAAAGATTGATACTTCATTTTTGGATGACTTGCTTTGATGGTCGGTCCAAAGAGTGCTGTTTTCACAACCGTGAGAGCGAGGAACGGTGAATTATTTCACTTAGATTTACATCTCGAAAGACTTGCAAAACATGCTAAAATACTTGGAATCGAAGTTCCAGAAGTAATCATACCTAGCGAACTAGAAGGGTTAGTGCGTATCGAAATTCATTCTGATCGAGTTTCATTTGACGTAAAACCATTCTATCAAGAAATACATATGGAGGCTGAAGGGATTACAGTGCCTGCTCCGCGCTGGACTCGAAAAGTGACTGGTACCAAGCATGGAGATTGGCAGCCATATCGGGAAATTACTCAAAAAGTGTTTGCAAAAGGTGCGGATGTTGGTTTACTAGTTCATGATTATTGTATAATAGACGGCGACAGAGTCATGCCTCTAGTTCTAGATGATGATGGAGTTGTTTGGGTTAGCGATAGTAAATTAGGTGGGGTTTCTTCAGTAACTTTTGATGTCTGTAAAAATGCCATAAAGGAGGCTGGGTTTGTAATAAGTTCAGGTAGATTGAACGAAAGAATGGTAGCTAGAGCGAAAGAAATTGTTCTACTTGGCACTGGAATGGGTGCTGCAAGATTAACAGTTTTAGATGATGTTGATATCGGGGATGGAAGTGATAATCTGCAACAGGTTTGTATTTCTGCTCTAGGAGAAAATTGGTATTAGACTCTCAACCTTATTGAAAGCCCGACTCATGGGTTGACTTGAGCGAGTATTATGGTTGACAAGATTGTTTCTTTAAGACAGTCTTTGATAGATAATGAATTGATTGGAATTTCTGCGTTTAAATTCGGCTCTCCCGATGAAATTTTATTCATTTCCGGTGGCCCAAAATCGCATCTGTCAAACTCGTCAATGATTTGTGGGCCAAGTAATTTACGAGTTTTAATTCGTCAACCAACAAGAACCGTTATGCCACCCTCAAACAAGCACAGTCCTATTGAAGGAGAATTAAAATTAAATTATCAAAAGTTGCCGTTCACTGCTGAATTAGAAGAATGGCGGCATGGGTGTTGGTATCACTCCAATTCAATTACTGCTAATGATTTATCTGATTTATTTGAGCAATTAAAAGTTTTAACTCCAAATCAGGAATTTGAAAATGAACCTAAAGAATTTAATCCAAATAAACCATTTTGGGCTGGTAGTTTTGCATATGATATGGTTCAATGGACCCAGCCAATATCACTACAAAATTTACCAAAAGAAGGTGAATTATTAGCGGTACTGTGGTTGGTTGACAAATATATTTCTCAATCAAAAAATACTGATGATTTCCAAGTATTTTCTAAAAATGCTGACTGGAAAGAACATGTAGAACTAGTAATAGAAAATAATCCTCAAAAGATTGACTTACCTATTCAACCTGCTAATGAATTTAACGAGGTTAGTTCTCTTACCGACCAACAACATGAAGAAATGATTGAAAAAATAAAATTAGGAATTTCAGAAGGTCAGGTGTATCAAGTTAACTTTGGAAGATTTTGGTCTGGTCGGCTCGTTGAGTCGCCACAAACGATTTTCAATCGATTACTTGATTCAAATCCTGCCCCGTTTTCAACTTTGATATATGCCGATGATTTGGGTTTTTCACTAATCTCTTCATCTCCTGAAAGTCTTCTTAAAAGTCAGAATGGTGAAATCTACACCTCTCCAATAAAGGGCACATATAAGAGTTCTAGTGACCCTATCGAAGCAGAAAGGTTGCGAGAAATGATGTCGAAAGATGTCAAAGAAAGATCAGAACATAGAATGCTTGTTGACCTAATGCGAAACGATTTATCTGCCGTTTGTGAAGTTGGAAGTGTTAATATTGAAAGATTCGATATCGAAACTTTCTCAAATGTTCAACATTTGGTTTCTCATCTAAAAGGTCGGTTACTAGATTCAGAAAATGGTATGACTGCATTCAATTCAATATTCCCTGGCGGTAGTATTACAGGTTGTCCTAGAACTATGGTTTGTGCAGTAATAGATCAAATTGAAAATCAATCACGATCTTTCTGGACTGGCTCAGCAGGTTGGTTTGATGTTCATTCAGGAGATGGTTCGTGGAATATTTTAATCAGAACTATTCAGGCTGAAAGAAAGAATAACAAGTGGTTTGGAAAAGTTGGTTCTGGTGGTGGAATTACAATCAAATCAGATTCTAATTCTGAGGTAATGGAAACATATTGGAAGGCTGATGCATTAAGAATTGCATGTGGGTGGACTGACAGTGATCAAAAACAAGTGGAAAATAATCAACTATCTATTCATCCGCTAGAGATAGAATTTACTAATTCAATAAAAAATAATGGTTTAGTACAAACATTCGAACAATGGAAAGAGAATAATAACAATGATTCATGTGGTGTTTTACTTATCGATAATCTTGATTCATTCACTCTAAATATTGCTCATGCGATTGCGGGACTAAGTCATAACGTTACAGTGATTAGTGGGAGAGGGAAAATTGCTGATGAAATGTCCACTCCTAGTTCTTTATTCAATCTATTACAAAAATTGAATCCTAGTCATATAATAATTGGCCCTGGCCCTGGAACTCCAAGTGACTCATTACTTTCAAAGGCAGTTTCCTTACACTGTTTAGCCGGTCAAATTGATTGCCCAGTTTTAGGAATTTGCTTGGGTCACCAATCTTTGGCTGCTGCAGAACAAGGAATTGTGAAGAAATCTCCAAATGGGGCAATACATGGAACCCCGATAATATGTCATCATGATGGAGAGGGGATTTTTGCAGATTTAGAAAGTCCGCAACTATTTACTCGATATAATTCCTTGACAATTGAAATTGATTCATCTAAATCTAAAATGTTAATCACTGCAAAAGATGAGAATGGCGAAATAATGGCATTAAGACATAAGCAATTACCTATAATGTCTGTACAATTCCATCCTGAATCGATTGGCTCACCTAATGGATTGAAATTATTAGAAAATTTTCTGTCCATTAATCGGATGCTTGAATAATTAAGACCGATTGCGTTGGTTTGAGGGAACTAAATGCCAACCTGTAGGATTTGTTCTGCTACATATCCGAGAGAATATTTCATCCATGGAAATGGCCCTCGCGCTCAAGTTTGTGTTAGGTGCGCTGTTGAACAAAAGCTAATTTCCAAAGAAGAAGCAGTCAATTTGTATGATGATAAACTCCGTAATGCTAGGCTTTCCGTAGTCGCAAGAAGATACAGTATGTTTCTCTATATTCCAGTACTTTGGACATTATGGATAATGTATCTTAGTTCTGTCAAACCTTGGGGTATTTATTTTCTACTAATCCTAATCGTATTGACGTTATTTGCTCCGGTTTGGTTCTTCATTAGAAGTACCCAATTTGCTGGCGATATGGCTAGATTAACACCTGCTTATGATAGACCAAAGGGTCACTAATTCTTAGCATGTATCTTCAATACATCGCCATCGCTTAATTCGTGATCTGCCCCTACTGTTCTTCGGCTTCGCCCGTCTGTACCTCTGATGAACCCATCGCCTAAATCGGAATGAACCTTGTACGCTAGATTCTTAGCTTGAATTTTATTTGGAACTACAAAGGCATCCGGGAGTATTCTATCTTCACCGTCAATCCATTGGTTTTCATCTTGAACTGGATACACGACAATATGATCTAATTCTTCGAATAAAACAATATCCAGAATGGTTGAAACTCCCGTATTTTTATTTACACTCAATCTCTCTTGCATATGTTCTAAAGCCTCAATTTGTGCATCTGAAAGTTGCCCTGGATTAACAATTTGGAAACTTTGTTCGCCGGAAATATAACTAATCAATCCCGATGATTCTGCTCTTCTAAGTGCCAGTTCCATATCTGCCATACAAGAAACTATTCTACCATTAATATCGAAATTAAAAACCAAATCTTTAGGCGCAATATCTGCTTTATTTGCAGCGATATGAATTGGAAATAACGATTTTCTAATCTCTATTGATAGTTTCTTAAGGGTTTTATCTGACCAGTCCCAAGGTGGAGAATCATCCTGATTAACTAGTTTAAAGCGTTCAAATGCTTGATTTATAGTCTGTACAGATGAGCCTAGACCAGTAAACCTTTCATGTAAAAAAGAGGTCATCCCCTTCTCGCCTTCAGCTTGAACTCTTCTAACACCTCTAGACCAACCATCATTCAAAATCCCATAAATCCAAGCATCTAATTCATCACCTAGAAAAGATATTTCTTGTTGAATACTAGAATGGGCAGTATCTGAATTCTTTGCAGGTTCTATTGGATTACCTTCAATATCTGTTGAAGCGGAAGCATCTACAACTTGAATCAATGCATCGCAATTAGCTAAATCTGCTAAGAACGCATTTCCTCTACCTCTACCCTCACTGGCCCCTGGTACAAGTCCCGCCACATCTACCAAAAAACAGGGAACTAATCTTCTATAGCCTATACAAGACCCTGTTCTTGGTTGGCAAATGCTGCCTTTTCTTTCATCATCTTCAGAAACGGGTTCTAATCTACCTTCTGATTCGAGTTTTTTCCTAAGATCTTTACATGGACAAGGTTTTCTGGCAGCAATAAAAGCAACACCTACATTAGGATCTATTGTACAAAATGGGTAATTAGCGATATCAACTTTAGCTAAAGTTGCGGCACTGAAGAAAGTAGATTTACCCACGTTTGGTTTTCCAACCAGCCCGATGCGCATAGACAGAGTCTCCTCAAGCAGCTAAGATCGCTTCAATCAAGTCTTTCTTAGTTCCAGATGTTGAAACTCCAAGAGACTTTGCTACCTCAATAAGTTCATTTTTCTTCATCTTGTTTAAATCTGCTTCAGAAGGCTTTGAAGATTCTTCTGATTGTTCTTCAGCCTCTTCTTCACCCTCTTCTGAAACTTCTTCAGAAGCTTCTTCTTCATCAGAAGGATAAATTTGAGCAGCGATTCTAGCAAGTGAAATATCTAATTCTGGAAGGTTAATTCTTCCGTCACCATCGATGTCAATAGCAGAGACAAGTCCATCGATTTCCCAAGGAGGGAAGTCACCAACATTACTATTCTTTAGTGCTTGTTGGAATTCAAAACTATCGATTTCTCCGGATGAATCTAAATCGATAGAACGGAAGAAATCGAATACTGTCTTGTCGGATGATTTAAGATAGTCTAGAAGCATAACTAATTCTTTAGCAGGACCTTTATCTTCTTCTGCCTCTTCTTCCTCTACAATTTCTTCTTCTGGGAATTCTGTAATTTCGTCATTATGTAATTCTGCATTAACGCCAATGACTGTTGAACCGCCATCTGTTTCTTCAGATTCTCCAACGACAATTTGAGTTGTAACTCCTACTCCTCTACCTAATAATTGTTGGATTGTTGTTGTTCCTTGGCCCAACACATAAACATCGATATCTGTAATCTCTTGTCCTATTTCTTCAATCTTATTAGAGGAATTACCAGTTCTAATCAACACCAATATTGCCATTATTGAAGCGATAGGAACTAGATAGAATAGTGCTGAAGCGGTTAAGTAAAATCCTAACGATGAGGCGACGGCATCTTCAACGCCAGAATCACTAACTGCGATTTCAGTAAATCCGCCAATAAGCATTGTAATAACTGAGGCTAAACCGCCAAATAAGATGAACCAAACTGCAAGATTTGCTCTCGAAGAATCTTCTAATTGATTTCCTGATGCAAGAGGATAGGATGCGAAAATAGTCGATACCATCATTAAACCACCAACGGTGAACATGAAACTACTATCAACCATAGTAGCCAAGTCTGCTAATTTATCGGTGCCTGTGAATGTATCCATACTAGTGAAATAGCCTCCAACTGCGAATAATGGTAATATAAACATTGCAAGGGTTGCTGCTAATGCCCCAGGATTTCTCAAAATGGCAGAAGAATTAGAAGATGCAGTTGCAAGTAAATTGAAACAGTTTGCAAGTATTGGAATTAGTGAAAACGTTAGAAGAAGCGCTCCTACATTCTGTAATAATTCACCAGCATCAACCTCTCCAATAAAGAATGGCGGAACTGTAACAAATAGCAATACCATTCCAGCATTCAATAATGAATGAGACCAAATTGGTTTCTGTGTAGTAAAGGGTATGAGATGGTATGCTACAGAAAACATCAATGCTAGAGGGACCCAGCCATTGAGCATTTGTTCAGCCATCCATACGGTCTGTGTTGAGCCTGCAAATTCACCAAAGAGATAGAATGTAGATGCTACTAATTTTGTCATCAATGCCATTATGAAGAACCAAGCAGAAACTGATGATGTTCCATCTCTACGCATTGAGTAAGTGGATAATACATTAATCAAAACTGCTGTAAATAACATCGAAGCAATACCGTAGTTAATCACCATCGAAACTAGATCTAACTTTCCAGCTTCATCTGAAACTGTGATGAATGAGAATACTATTGGTAGTAAAATCAAACTCAAAATAGTCAATGCTGTATAAACTACTGCCACCATAGAAGCGTTTGCTTCACTAGCCATTCGATTATTAGCTGAACGGGAAACTGCAACCATTCCTCCTCCAACCATTAGATAGATGAAAGCCATCTTCAATGAAGCCATGGTGAAGTCCTGTAAAGCAGAACCATCATCATAAGACCAACCAATACTAGCTAGAGAATCAAGTGCAGTTGGATCGTATTTATGCCAAATAGCGAGAAAACCGGAAATTGAGGCTAAAAGAAACCAACCGGAACCAAATTTTATCCAAGTACGACTACCGCTTCCAGGCTTATCACTGAATAAATCAACTAACCCAACCGGCGCTTTATTCATCAAAAACAAAGAAAATTGTCGAAGTGGTTCTCCCATTGTCCCTAATCCATTTGTAATGAAATAAGATGTTGCAATCAATGAGGCAAGTACAAGAGCTGCTGAAATAAATACTGGTTCCATAAATCATACCCCCTATTCTACTACTACCTCACCAATGAAGGTAGCTACAATAATGCCAATTCCTATAAAAAATCCAATCAGATAGTACCAAATTCCACTACCTCCGAGATTACCAACCAAAGGAACAATGTCACCGATTATTGGCATTGAGTCCCAGCCGAAAACATTAGTAAATAATGCAAATAATCCAATAATTCCAACTAAAATCAAAGTTAGTAATACTCTTCCAAATGTAGGCTGCCCGGTTCCAACTGTTGTATCTGGCAGAATTGTGTTATTCGACATATGTTCACCCGTTGACCCCGTAGGGGTCAATCTGTCCACTTGGAGAGTAGTGATAAAGATTGACTAGTTTTTAGCCCTAAAAAGAACGTAATCGATTAATCAAATTTCCTCTACGAGGCTTAGAAACACCTAGTGGTATAGGTAAATCTGACTCCAAAGATAATTCCTCTTCCCAAATAGATTTACATTCACAATCTAAGCCATCAAATTCAGCCAAATCACCTGATACAGCATAATTTTCGATTGCTGAAACCACCATGCTGTCGCAAGTACCACAATTATGCGCGCCCCTGATTTTACCACCTGCTGTGGGGTGAATAATCAACCTGGATATCTGATCTTCATCACCATTGGTTCCTCCTTTGGGGTGAATAATCGGATGTGCTCGACGAATCATTTCAACCAAAGACCATAGCCAAGGTGGCCTATACTCATTGTTTCGATGTAATCTATCAATTATCGTTCCTCGTTGTATATTCATTGGATTTACTGATATTTCGTCACTCTTTTCTGCTACGGCAGAAATCCATTTCACTCCATGTTCAAGTGCATCATTTTCACTCATGAACGGTGGCTTAAACATCAAATATGTTTTAATTCTAAGATTGAATTTTTGCAAGTTAGCAACTGCTCTATCCCATGATTTAGTAGTAAATCCTTTGTTCACATGGAAACGAAGAACTTCGTCGTCATATGCTTCTAATCCAATTGCTACTGAAAAATTTGGATTTATCGAAGTTGCCCATTGTAATTTTTCTTCAGTAAGTTGCTCACAACGACTCTCGACAATCAGTTCCTTTCCCATTTCATGACATTCGCGAAGGACGGTTTCTTGAAAATCAACTGGAATTTCTCTGTCTTCTAACAAAGAACCCGAGGTATACACCTTCACCATCTTGTGTTTTTCAAAATTATTAAAATCAAGTTTTGCCTTATTCCATTGAGCATGTAAATTTTCACTGGTAACATCATCTCTAGTATCGTTAAAATATCCGCAAAAAGTACACCCACTTGACCACCACCAATGGCAACCTTTAGTACGTAAAATAACGGTTATAGCCGTACACTGCGTACCATCTGCCAAAGTTTCTGGAGTGTAATATACTGTTGCAGGTTCATTTCCATCCCAAGATTGTTGCTTGGCTTTAGCCCAAGGAGTATTGGCTGGTGCTTTAATCAAGTCATGAATTCTAGCGCTTTTACCACCATCTCCAACTAAAGTTAATGATTTTGGGGCTGCCATAGAATTCCTCCTCGTGTCTCCGATACGGTCTTGTGTTTCAAACCACCGATTTCATTAATCACTGATACTTTCGAATAGAATAGATGATCCTGCCTGAACAAATTGCCCCTTAGGGAATTGAGAATTTCCTGACTCAGCAGAAATTACAACTGGTTTGAACAGTTTAGCAGGAGCTCTAATATCAACTCTAGAACCTAATCTAATCATTCCAAACCTTTGACCTCGACGAACTTTAGCATCGATAGAAAGCCATGGTACTATGGTTCGCGCTAGAGCACCTGAAATCTGACATACTTCTATACGAATTCCTTTCTCGGTTAGAAATACTGTTCTAACTCTCTCATTATTTTCGCTTTCTTTCTTCATGGCAGGTAAAAACGGACCTCTACGACGGCCTTTTCCAATCCTATGTTCCATCCTCTCAATTGTCGCTTTACAAGGTGAGCGATTTACATGAACATCAAGCGGAGACATAAAAATAGCAATTCTCCATATATCATCGTCGGACTCTTCCCCCTCTTTTACTGATTCAAATCGTTGCTCAGTTGAAAATTCTAATGGGTTTTCCAAAGGCGAAGGGAACCACGTCCCAGTCATTGGGTCTTCCTCGATATTGGTGTTTTCTAATTCCTTTGATGACGGTCTTCTACCAGTTGCTTTTTCTCTTCTAGCAAACATTACATGTCCATCTGCTGGAGAAACTAGAATTCCTTCACCTTTTGGAATTATTCTGTCTGGGTCTCTCCAGAAGTTAACAAAAAAGGCTGATAACATCCAACATAAAATACCGAATAAATGCACTAAACCATTCAGTGAATCAATCATTATTCCAATAATAATTGCACTAGTTCCCATCATAAAAGTGATTAGAACTGGGGCATGTCCCCCGCGGGCCAATCCCCCCATTAGATCACCTAATTATCGGCCCAAGGATCTTCGTCATCTCCCCAAGTAGGCGCAGGTGCTGGCTCTGCTTCTTTTTCTGGAGTTTCTTCAGCCGCTTCTTCAGCCGCTTCTTCAGTCGCTTCTTCAGTTGCTACTTCTGCTTCTTCTGTCGCTTCCTCAGTAGCCGCTTCAATTGCTTGATCGACTTCTTTTTCATTGTAATCTTTATCTTCATCAGCCTTAACAGATTCTTTGGTATTAACAGTTGCTTCAGCTTCTTCCAGCGTCATCTCTGCAGCTCTGGCGCTAACCATTTCTTCCATTCTCTCATCAAATGCACGAGCCATATGTTGTGATTTTCTTTCGGATTCAACCGCTCTTTCAATCATTTCATATCTTTCCTTTATTGCTTTATTTAGATCTTCGAATAATGACATGTGAGCGACATACCAATCGTCTCTAGCTTTCATTTCAGATACTGCCAACTTCAAATCATCATCAAGTTCAGTTGCGATATTGAATATTTTACCTAGACGATCTTTTTCACGAGAATACTTCTCTTCCATCTTTTCTAGTTCAGGTTCAAGGTGTTCAACCTTCTTTGAGGCTTTTACTGCACGCAATTCAAGTTCTCTTATTCTAACTTCCTTTTCAGACAAAAGAGCTTCTTGAGTCTCTTTCTCGATTTCTCTTTCAATGATTTCTTTTTCAAGTACTTCAATCTCAGCACGTGCATCCATCAAGTCTTTTTCTTGGCCTTCGTATGCAGCGAATAATTTCTGAACTCGCTCAGTTTCTGTTGCCAATGCTTCTTCTAGTGCTTGAATTCTAACTTCAGGAGTAATTGTCCCTTCTTCGGCCATTTTCTCACCCGGAGGCTTGCCTCCAATACTAGTCCACTAGCCTTGAGCATATCAAGCCGACGCTTCAATAGGTCAGGAAATTAACAAACTAAGACGATTATACATTATCTGTAAATGATACTAGTTGTTTAGCAATACCTACTTCTCCCATCGAATGTCCAGAGTCTGCAATTATTTTCAAAATGCTATTTGGCATTGCTTTGTGTAAATCCCATGCACTTCTTGTTGGACATACAACATCATACCTCCCTTGTACAATAAATGTAGGAATTTTCTGAATTTTATCAATATTATTGAGAATATGTGCTTCTTCTACAAAAATGGCGTTGATAAAATAGTGGCACTCTATCCTAGCAAATGCTACTGCAAAATCTAAATCTTCTGCCTTTTCCAAATATTCTACATCAGGAATTAATCGACTAGTAGCCATTTCCCATCTTGTCCATTGTTTTGCAGCAGCCCTCCTAACTTCAATGTCAGAACTAGTCAATCGCTTGTAATATGCCTTGATTAAATCGCTCTGTTCCTCGATTGGAATGTGGTCACGATAAGAATCAAATGCATCGGGGAATATATGGCTGGCTCCTTCTTGGTAAAACCAATGCAGTTCACTTTTTCTACACATGAAAATACCTCTTAAAATCAGACTTCTAGCTCTTTGTGGATAATTTTGTGCATAAATTAATGATAATGTTGAACCCCATGAACCTCCAAATACATGCCATGATTCAATGCCAAGATGTTCTCTTAATGCCTCGATATCGTTTACTGAGGAATGAGTATTATTTTCTTCCAGCTCTGCATATGGAACCGACTTTCCACATCCTCTTTGATCGAATTGAATAATGTCGAATTTTTCTGGGTCAAAATATTGACGATACGCTGGTTGACTTCCACCACCTGGGCCACCATGAATTACTATAACCGGCTCTCCATCTTTATTTCCGGTTCTTTCCCAAAAAATTGTATGTAAATCTGAAACTGATAAGTTACCTGTGGTGTGTGGTTCGATTGACGGATATAATACGTCGCTAAGAGAAGGAGATTCACTGGACATACTTATCGGATACAAAGCAGTACTTTTTTTGTTTCGATGGATTATTTATCACACGCTTTATTGAATAGAGTCTTTTCGATTGTGGCATGGAGATAAGAAAAGCCACTGATGTATTCCATGATTGGGCCCTTGCGGGCAAGGATTCAGGAATGGAAAAAGGACACTCTTTTGCAGTAAGTGAAATGTTAAACTTTATTTTCAAAGAAGGTAAAAAATTGGAGCAGAATTTCTCTGCAATCGATGTTGGTTGTGGCAATGGTTGGGTAGTTCGTTTACTTAATGAGCATGAATTATGTGATTATGCAGAAGGTATCGATGGAGCAGAAGCAATGATTGACAAGGCAAAACAAATTGATGTAAATGGAAATTATTCTGTTTGTAAATTGCCTGAATTCACCCCGACGAGAAAGTATGATTTTTTACATTCAATGGAATTCCTTTACTACCTCGAAGACCCTCAAGAAATGCTAAAATTGTTTTTTGAGAAATGGGTTAATGAGGGGGGTTGGGCAGTAATTGGAATTGACCATTATCTCGAACATGAAGAAAGTCTTGGATGGCCTGAGCATGTTGGTGTTAGAATGGCCACTTTGAGTACTGAACAGTGGCTTGAGGCTTGGAAAAAAGCTGGCTTTTCAAATATTACTCACTGGCAAGCGGGGAAAAAATCACCTGGGACCCTAGTCATTGCTGGTCAGAGGAACTCTTGATTAAAGGAATCGATAAGTGCTTGGGCCCACACAATTTGATGTCTCCTCTATAAAATGGACATTGTTTACAAGTAGCATTATCAAGCCCTTCCAATCGGTCTGGTTCTTGTAAAGAGTTTGCTTCTGCGGATAATTCAGCCATCCAAAGTAAATGATTCTCTAAATCAGTTTTAGCTTGTTTGTACTCGTCTAGAGTTAATTCAATACTTCTTCCAGATGCCCCCACCAAAATTGCTGGAGGTAGAATTATTCTTCTCAATTCTTCAGACTTATCTAGTTCTATTGCCTCTAATGCCATTGAATAAAGAGCTAATTGTAGTCTATGCTCATGAAGGATTTGTCTTTCAGCAGCAGTTTGAGGGAATCTACTCAAAAGGTCACCTTCAACAACCTGTAGTGGAGACCCAGATTTTGGATCTTCTGAATTGAAATCATTCCGGCACCCTGTGGTTTTTAGATCTACAACTTGTAAGTATCCTATTCCATCTTTATCTCTAAAAGCAAGAACCAAATCTGCTCTGCCATCAAATGTGAATTTGGTATTCTCAACTTTTGATAATCTTCTTATCCCTTCAATAGAAAAGCCCAATCTATAAACATCTTTCATTTCAATCGCATGTTGATAGAAAAATGGTAACTCGGTTCTAAGCCCCTCCGGTATCCTGTCGTGATGGACCTCTCCTTCTGCATATCTGCCAATAAGGCCATTATCTACTAAGTTAGAAATCTGAGAGATTCTTTCTTCCATTGCAAGCGCTCGTTTCTTCTCTATGCCTGTTGACTTCTGAGTAATACCTTCTTCGCGAAGTACTTCCTCGACTAAATTTTTATCTTTTAGTAAATTATCATTCTCGTTTTGCCAACTAGAAGGTAAAGGAATCACTGGAGGGCCGTTGACTTTACTAGGATTTTTTAAACCGATTTCTAGCAAACGATGCACAATTGTTCCAAATAGTGTGGGGCTAACAAAAACTGACTCTTGTTCAATTGAATTATGTTCATTTTTAATCAAATAGATGGGTTCAGAACTCCATCCTTTAACCTGTTCTAACCAATGCCTGCGCTTACACTGGAAACTAGTATCAAGACTATGGGCACTCATCCTAATAGTATGCCCTACTGCAATATTATCATCCTCTGAATCTGTGTTAGATTTATCTTCAGCAGATAATTTATCCAATCTAGATTCTATATTCTGCCATTTGGTTAGAGGAGAGATTAGGTTATTCTTATCAAAACATTCTGGTGAATGAAATACACGAAGTGATTTGATTGAATCTGCTCCAAGCATTGAATCATTAGATATTGCAAACGGATTAATTTCTACCTGGGTTTCACTATATGTGTCTAATTCTTCGCCGAATCGATCGTTTGGTAAAAGCCATGGAGAATCTTTTACTTGATTGGAATGAGATAGACTTCTAAGTCCATCCATCCACATCGAACCCATGGTCTTTAGAGATGGTTTGCTTTTAAATTTCAAATTATTCGATTTAGAATCTATTTGACAATTCTTATCTGGAGTTCCGACCACAATTAGATGGTCTCTAACTCTAGTCAATGCAACATAAAATTCTCTTCTACGTTCTGCCTGTCTTTGGGCTGAGTCCATATTTTTGGCAAATTCCCAAAGCCCATCATAAGGCCTATCTCTTGAAGACCATGGATTAATGCGACCTGCAACTATTTCTGGTGTTACTAGAACATTATTTCTAGACGCTAGTGATGAGTCTGATTTTCCTGCATGGAACATCCCTGCTACAACAACTACTTTTGATTGTAAACCTTTAGCACCATGAATTGTCATAATTCTAACTGCTCCACCGGATGGAATGGTAATTGCTTGCGGACCTTTGTTACCTAGGCTTTGAAGTGAATTAAGGTGAGAATATATCTCAGTTGGGTCATGTCCATACTCACGCCCAATATTGTACACTAAGCCACACCATAATTCTGCATTCTGCCTAGAGGTATCGTCTGGGAATGCAATTAGTAAATCTGAATGGTCTAAAACAGCATCTAATATTTCGTGAACTCCGCCCTTAATTACAAGATTTTTCAGATGTTCGATAAGATTTTTACTTCTACTACATGGTGCATATTTTGTAATTACATCCCACCAGTTATCTGAGTTTTTAATTTCAGAAAACATTGTATTTACTTGTTTATCAGTAAATCCAAGTATCGGTGAGCGAGCAAAAGAAATCGCTGCAAATTTTGATTTGGGGTACGCGACTAAATGTAAAACCGACATTAAGGCATTAATGACTGGTCGCTTTAGTAATTCTCCTTGTCTATCCGAGATGACAGGTATCCCTTTATTGCCGAGCCTCTGTAGTAAATCAGGAATATGTTTTCGAGAGTGAACGAGAATCATAATATCCTTTGGCAAGATATTTTTTGTGCCACTTTCAATCTCTTTGAATGAGGCTGTTTCACTATCCCAAACCTTTGGATTATTTTCTGTCAGAAGACTGTGAAGTCTTAGCGCAATTAATTCATGTTCAAGATGGATATTTTTAGCATTCGGATCTGAAAAAACATTATTTGGATTATTCAAATCAGCTGTCGGTATAGTTACATTTGTTTGTAAAGGTAATAACCATTCCAAAACCCCTTTATTTTCATCTTTGCGAGCCGGTTTTAAATTTTGAGATTTTGCATGCCAATCTCCTGGAAGAACATAATGCCGACTAGCAAAAACATCTTCAAAAATTCCATTCATGGTTAGCATCAAATTATGCAAAGTACGATGATTAGAAGTTAAATCGATATGGCCGAGTAATCTTCTTTTTACTCGCTCGGGAGATATTTGAACATATTTTTTAGTGTCGCCACTTGAATCTTCAAACTCAACAGGTACATGTTCCCAAGGCTTTGATTCTAATTTTGTTCCAGATGGAGGATGTTGATTGGAGAAAGATCCTATTTCTCCTCCCGCCCCAACTGGTCTTGGGTCTCTACCATGGTTGGCTTTCTTCAAATGGCTTAATCTTGATTCACTTTGTTCTGTATAATTGATATTTTTTATTGCCTCGACTGTTCTTAGCATGACGGTTACTTCTGCCTGTCTAAATCGATAGATACTCTGTTTCATATCGCCCACAATACATACTGTAGGGTCCCACGGCCCCATAGGGGAAGACGGGTCGTCTGCTAAACGACTTCTTCGCCCCCATAGACGTGACAATAGTCTAAAATGTGCGGGATTAGTATCTTGATATTCGTCAATAATGAATGCACTAAAGTTTCTTCTTAACATTTGAAGTACCTGAAATCTTTTCTGTAAGTCTTCAAAGCAACTTGGGTGTTCTTGGGCTATTGTTAATGCCGCTGAAATATGTAGATCTAACCAAGGTTCATCATCTAAACTATCCAATGCCTCAACTACACTTTGCGGATATTCATAACGAACCGAGTCAGGACACCGAGCAAGGAGTAAATCCGCAGCCAGCCTTTGAGTATCATCAAAATCATGAACTCCTTCATTTATTTTCTTTAAGTTTAGTATCTCCTTACACCCGTTGTGAACCAACAACAAATCTGCTAATACATTTGTCTGCAGATCATCTGTGATTCGTAATTTACCTTGTGGAGCAATGTCGCTAAATTCATTGGATAAAGGATGCGCTATCAGTGGGCAATCTGAATCCATAAATTGTAAATTAAATATTGGGTTGAATAAATATGAACTACGCCCAAGTAATCTTACTAGACGTCCATTTTTACTTGCCAAATGTTCATGCATTTTTGCTGCTATATTTTTCAAATTTTCATAAATTGAATCCTTTACCTTGCCCGTAATTCCTCTAACCTTAGACTTGGGAAACAATCCTGGCATCCATTCATTACAATGATTGGGCTGGGGTAAACCTCCTTTAGGGAAGAATGTCATTCCATCTTTTATCAACGAGGAATATGATGCAGCGGCTAAAGAAACCATCCATACCCATTGTAACCTATCTGTCTTTGAAGATGGATAAGAATGTCTAGCCAGATTAACTAATTGATTAAATCGGGTGCTTCTAGTCCCCTGTTCTGTTTCACAAGCTAAAACTAATTCATTAGGATGAAGTAGAATTTGGTCAACCCAATTATTCAATTCAAAATGTAATTTATCAGCAAAACTATCGATAATATCAGCGGCTGGCTCAAGGAACATCTCAAGAATAATTTCTGAATCAATTGCAGAGACCCCGTCCCAATTAATTCCCTTTAGTTTACTTCTCTTCTTCAAGGAACGTTTAGATTCATCGACAAATAAAGATGTATTCAATAATCCAGTCAGAATTACTTCTGCCCTCGATTGCCCACCAACTAAAATTGCGAGTCTATTCCTTGCAGCAATGAATCCTCCAATGTCTCCTTTAATCCCGGCTTCTCTAGCATCATTGATTGTCCTAATTCGCCATGCAGAGTGTATGGTTTCCTTTACCAACAACGGCGACCTTACTTCGGAAATTTGTTCTCTAGTAGGATTTACAGCCACTAAATCTAAGTGTGGTGCAAGTAATTGAGAGAGAAAAGCATCAATGGTGGAAATGGGCGCTTCATCTAGCCCCGAAAGTAACATTTCTAAATCTCCTGAACGACGAATCCTAGGGTCGTAAATACCCTCTTCCTTATTAGAATCTGCCAAGGTTCGAGTGAGTGCTAGTCTTTTTCGGATTCTAGATTTCAACTCAGATGCTGCTTTCTTAGTAAATGTAATCGCTACGACTTCATTCGGCAATAGACCGGACCAGTCGCCTAGTTCAGTTCTTTCTCTAGCAGGGGCCCTTAGAGCACCATGGCCCTCTAATGGTTTTCTAGGCCCTTTCGGTAATAGAATTGTTGCGCGTTGTTCTGGAGTGATTAAATGTTGAACATATCTTTCTGCCATAACTGCGGTTTTTCCGGTACCTGCACCTGCATCTAAAGCAATATGCTTATCCAAATCTAATCCTAATTTTTGACTATTATTGAATGGAATCAATTCTCATCACCTCCCAATAATGCAGAAGGACACATTCTTCGTGATGAGCAATATGAACAATGTTTTCCTGGAACTGGTTGAGCAAAACCGGAGTTAGAGTGTTCAATCACCCTTGCAGATGTCCTTAAACGTTCATCCATCCAGGACCTAAATCCGTTACTCGATATAAATTCTTTATCGAATAGTGGACGATGATGGAGAGAAGTATAATCTGTGATTTCCCCTATTGATAAGTCTTGAATATATTTCTTAACGCTTGAATCAAGTTCAACATAATGAGTCGTTGTTTCACCTATCTCGCTAATACCAACACCTACAACTCTATCTGTTGGATAAGCGATTTCCCATGCTTTAGCGTATAACCCTAATTGCACTTCATCAAATATAGCTCTTCGATGGCGGTCTCCTCTATCCTCTTTCTTTGGACCATTTATGTTCTTCATGTCTCTAATTATAATCCATCTTTGTTGTTTTGTTTCATCTTCAGATAATATACCGTCTAAGATGGCTTTTTCTCGCATTTCTTTAGTTAATACTATACAATCAACTCGATCTATTCTACCTGTTAATTCAAAAGATACTAATGAACCATTATCTGATTTAGATTGTAGCGATACACTATTTTTACTATCCATGGATAATACCCATTCACAGGCTATAGGGGCTGAATTTTCTAGAGAAAAATCGGCTTCTAGAAGCCTCCCAATTCTGCCCCTAGGAGGTAAGTCTTTTTCTCCTTGCAGATACAAGTTCCACTCTTCTGAAGTAAACCCAATCATATCTCTACATCTGTGATGAGCAACAGCATTAGATCTGGTAAGCCATTCTGCATTAAGTTCAAGATAATTTAATGCCACTTTCCAAACCTTCTCTATAGTATCCAACGGTCCTTTGGATAATGGAAGGGTAATTTTACTAGGCTCACCGGCGATTTTAATTCCATGCTCTTCCAATATTGCGCCTTCTATATCATGAACTAATAGTCCTCTCACCCTGTCGTCTATATCCTCTGTCGGTTGTTCTAATTCTCTAGCACCTAGGTGTTTCTCAAGCCATGCCTGACGGGGACATTTTAACCATGATTGAATCCTACTAGCAGACCATTTTTTACGAATAATTGGTTGAGAAATAAATCCAGTAATAGATTGTATTGATTCGCTTCCAGAATCAAACATAGGTAGAGGTCTTGGATCGATTGCTGGACCTTTACTTCGAGAACCTTTCATGCCAAGATGTGGCCACTCCTTTGCATCTTTTGAACCAATAATAACCTGAGACTTAGTAGGCCGCATAGTTAAATCATCAACTGAAACCATTAATTCTCTTGATTCCCAAGGAAGATACTCTTCCTTGTTGATATTTTTATGACTTGGTTGACGGATAAGTCGGTCATTATAAATTGAAAATTCATGGGCTGATGCTAAATTATTAATCGAAATCGGGCGAGTAGTAACCTTTCTACCACTGGCTAAATTTAAGCCTGTACGTTGACGGGCGTCTCTGCCTCTAAATCCAGACCTATGGCCTATTGCACCACTGTCCCCCATGGACATCGAATAAGGCCTAGGAGTCAACCAAATGTTTGGTTCTTCTTCTGCTTGAGATTTGAGGTCCCAAGATCTATCAAGATTACTTTCATCATATTCATTTTCAGAGATAAATGATGGTATAATACTAAGTTGTTGGAATTGCTTACTCCGCTTCGCATCTTCTAAAAATTCAACCAATGGTGCTGCGGGACCTACCGATTCATCTTCACTAGTATCAAGAATCACAACGGTTTCAGAAGCATTAAGAAAATGTTTCAAATGATGTCGTCCTTTTCTAATCTCAATATCTGAATTAAGTAATCCCAACTGTAATCTTGACTCCGAATCTAACCATGGGATTTTAGGGGCTTTCATCGACCATGAATCTACATCCAATCCAGATAAAATTATCAAATCCGCTTCCAAACCAAATGCTTCTAACGGTGTCAAAACCTTCACATTGGCAGATTCAAGTCTTGAATTTGACAATTTAGTTTTACGAATAATTTTCATCAAGTGTCTTATGAAATCTTCACCAGAGTTGGGGGTTTTTAATCCAATTTCATTCAATGAAAACATTAGGCGATGGTGTTCTTCAATCAATTTTTGTAATCCGGTAATGGAGTTGGAATACTCTGCATCTAATAGAGTAAGGCGTTTCCAGTTAATTGATCTGTAAATTTCATTAATCCAATTATTTCCATGACTTAATTCTTCAATAAGAGGAAGTTTACTGCCTGTTGAGCATCCAATAAATGATTCATTACTGTAATCTTTTGCTTCTTCATATAATGGTGCCCATAACCGACAGATATTTGCAAGCCACCACTGGGTCTCCTCTAATTTCTGTCTTACTAATTCAATGTCATCTCCGATAATTGGTTTCGCGTTTTCCAAGGTTTTCAACCATCTTCTTAATGCCCCTGGGCCTCCTAAAACATGAAAACTTCGTGAGATTTTTTCTAAAATATCTAGGTGTGGTTTCGGCTTCCAACCTTTTTCGGTAGCATGTATCAATTCATTGAATGAAGAAAATTCTATTGGAAGGCCGTTGTTTTCTATTAGCCTTCTAAATTTCTCAAATGACCATGCCTCGAGGCCATCTCCAATTTGTAAGAGAGTGATCAGTCCTGCAATGGATGGTTGCTCAATGAGAGTTTTGGCTTTGGAATCACAGATTATTCCCATATCATTTAATCGACTTTTCCATGCTCTGCTATTATGCTTTAATCCAGCATCTATAACAATTACTTTACCGTCATTCGACGAAAGATAGTTCTTAATTAATTGAAACGTTGTATCAATATTATGATGTTTTCTTTCCAGGGAAATTCGATGAATTTGTGTACTTCTTAACTTTCCAACTGGTGAAATCCAATTGGCTTGTTTGGGGTATCGCCACACTTCATGCTTAGGTATCCATTTGGGTATTGTGGTTTCGTCGCACCATTCGATATCTTCTACAAAAGCACCATGAAATCCTAGACGGAAAGATCCTGGATTGCATAATTGATGGATTGGAGTTATACGGGATATCTTTTGTAATAGCAATCGATTTATTTCGCTAAAATCTGGCGCATGGTCAAGAATAATGATGCCTTCAACTCCTGATAAACTGAAAGGAACCTCTTTTTCTTGAACTGCAAAATTCAACCTTTCTAATAAATTACTTTTCATTAAATCCGGATATGTGCTATTCGTTTGTTGTTCAATTTTTTTTAGTATATTGTGAAATTCTTTTACGCCAGGATCGTTTTCCCATCTCCAAGGACTTTTTAATTCGCTTAACTCTCTATGTAATGACTGTAACCTTTCAGTCTTGTACTCACTCCATATTCTACCTTTTATCGGAGAAAACATTAGTGGGAGCTGCCCATTGTGAGCATGTTGTTGGGTTCTTTGATGGACAATTGAGAAGAGTAATGCATCGTCTTGCATTTTACTTGGTAACCTAAAATCGAGATGAAGTGTATCAAATAAGCGTTGTATGGTCATGTGCTTTGACGAATCGATGTATGAAGTCACATCGGCCAATTTATTCAATGCTGACTTTCTTGAACTTTCATTAGGGTAAATGATAATAACTTCACGGGATTGATTAGATGCTAATGATTCAAACAGCCAATCGGGAAGACTTTTTCCACTAGGAGTCGCTTCAATCGAGATGTTTGCTTTCTGTTTTCCATCTAACATCGACAAGCCTCCTCTCAACTATTGTCACATTGTACGACACTTATTGAAGGCTTTCCTAATTCTGGAGTGTGTTTTGGTTGTAGTTCTTATTCTTTAAATACTGTCGAAGAATATGTTGTATATGATTCGCAATATGAAGCATTCATGTTACGGGATATTATGGGGTTTTTATCGAAACATTCATCTACCTGTTCGTACACATCTATATCCCTGCGTAGTTAATTACCCGTTCAATGGCCTATTTTCACAAAATCACTACATCGCTAGATTTGGAATTGGGGGCTTAATGACGCATAACAAGAAGGAGGCATAAAAATATGGTACACGACAAGAAAGAAACAAGATTAGAAGAAGATAGATGCGATGATTGCGGCAGTAAAAACGCCACATATGATTCGAAACTTGGCGAGAAAACCTGTACTGATTGTGGATTGGTTGATGTTAATTACTCGCCAATTGATAGTGTTGCAGATAGTATTTCTCAAGGCGCTGAGAGGCAAATGGAGATTGTTGGAAGAGGCAGTAGCCCAGGGACTAGCGGTGCTAGATTAATGCCTGGTGACCTAAAGGGCGTCAAAAACAAGGTTTTCTGGAGATTCAGTAAGAGAAAGTATGACTCTTTTAGACAGAAGCACCCATTTTGTAAGAAGGTGCACAACCTTATTGAATCGAGATATGGCAAGAATGTTAGAGATGTTGTTTACGAAATCACTGAAATGGCTTGTACGCCTCTTACTCCTGAACAAGAGAAAAAACGCTCTGAACTAAAAGATAAATCATTATCTAAATCATTGTCGATGCCTAAACAGAGTATCTGTAGACAAAAGAAGGGGCTAAAGGGTGAGTCCGAGCATCAGAATGCAGTAATAATTGCTGATGCGATTGTTGAGTTGGCTGGCGAATTGGGGATCTTACCCAAATTCGACAGAAGGCGTTCATTGAATAATGATGGAGTTACTTCTAAACAGATTGTAAAGGCTAGAATAATTATCCTGAATCACTGGAAAGCTAGGTCGAGAATGGGTTGGGGTAATGACATACCTAGAAAGGCGCCTGGTGAAAAGAGGTATGATGACATCACTCAAGCGATGTTGCATACCGACCAAATGCTACTCGATTTCTTACCTGAGCAGATGGTTGACAAGATACTAGAAGATGTCAGCGCTAGAGTCCAAGCATTGGGCGAAGGCCAAGAGAATGCCACAACAATCAATACTGAAGCTAGGATGATTATTGCTACCCTAACATATGCAAGCCTATCTATGATGGGGCTCGAGAAGGGTTTACTAGCCAAAATCGCTGAATGTTTATACAGAACAGGTAGCGGAGTTAGTGCTAGTTTAGAGAGATTCCAGCAGAAAGTAAAGGAAGGGAGCATTGTTGATAACGGGGCTTTTGACACTGCCCAGCACTGGTATGAAGACGAGTGAGTGAATCGATTCATTAAAAATGTGCCATCTGTAGCAATAGGTATGCGCAGAGCGTTGTTGGTTTGTTGTTTGCTTATTCTAATCGGCTTTACTGGGCCTAGTAGTGTTTCAGCTAAGCAAGCTGAAGATAGTGGCTCAGGGCCATTATTTGGAGGCCAGTGGACGTGGGTAAATAATTCAAGTTTTCAATCATCTGATTTGGATTCGCTTCCAGCAATAGCGGAAGATTATACTGCTACATGGTGTACAAATTGTGTTAAAGTTGAAGATGTTTTACAGGATTTGGATGATGAAGGGATAGTACAGAAGTACCATTTTCACAGAAATAATGACCATGAAGACCCTTTTGGTTCAGACAATACTGAAGATCATTACAAACAAAGATACGGTTCAGGAGCACCTCCAATAGTAGTATTCAATGGGACCGTTAAACAAATCGGGTCCCTACCAAATAGTGATTCTCTAGAAACTGATTATCGTGAAATAGTCAATCAATCATTAGGTATTGATGGAAATTCAACCTTTACTTGGAATCCACAAGGCAATAATTCAGGTATAATTTCTTGGGCTATAGAAACCGATTTAACTAGATTCGATGATTATGTGATGAGCGTAAATGCTTGGATTGTTGAAGATTCAGCAGAATTCAAAGAAGGCTCTAATGGAAAAGAGATTTATCCTAATATTGTTAAGAAAATAATCAATCTCGGCTCCGAAAGTATGGGGACAAGTAGTGTAGAAATTCCTGAGGCTTTTGATGGTGATGACCTTCAAATTCATCTAATGTATCACTTTACGTTGATAGATAATTCAGTCGATGAGCCAACCGATAATTCTGAACAAGATGACAAAGACGATTCTTTGCCAAGTATTTCAGCCATAACAAGCATTATGGTTGTATTATTTGCGGCGATGGCAAGAAAATCTTGATTGATTGATCATCTATTATCTGTGAGATCTTCTTGTAATTGCCAACGAAACTCGGGTATTTCTTGTGGTGGTGGAGTAACATCAGCATAATGCCACCACCATGGTGGCGCGCCTCTTGCACCCATTCGGGATTGGAATCTCGTTAATACGTTGGTAAGCATCCTACGATTTCTAGGGCGCGGATGGTCTCTTCGATAATATACTTGAAGACGTTCTTGTTGGTCCCCCTCATCTTCTTGATAGCCTAACATATTCAATAGTCGTTTGAGTAAATTTCGCTCAGCTTGATTTCT
Organism: uncultured euryarchaeote; assembly: GCA_964001175.1. GTDB lineage: Archaea > Thermoplasmatota > Poseidoniia > Poseidoniales > Poseidoniaceae > MGIIa-L1. The sequence goes on along the minus strand of CAXFAS010000004.1, from coordinate 30,403 downwards.
TACAGTTACTCTTAACTGACAATATTGAAAAGAAATTTCACCATCATTGACTGTTGAAAGAGTTACTTGAGCGCCCACAGGTTGTAGAATTAACGCCTCCCATACCCGAGGAATTACCTCGCAATATCTTCTTTCACCATCTCTAATATCTCCAATTGGATGTTCATTTTCTGGCCGTCCATTGTTACGCAAATAAATCCAGTCTCTGCGCCCATGGAAATGATTCCAAAAGCGATCGAACACTACGGGGTTATCGGAATCCATTATCGGTTTGAATTCCTTCCTCCATATTTTAACAAGTTTGGAAATGGACGCCTTGGAATTACTCTTTTCCAAGTCATCAATGATCACCTTGCTTGCCTCGTCTTCCTCATCCGACTTACCTTCTCTAAGCTCGATGTAATATCTATTTCTACGCATTATGTAATTGAATTGCTGCCTAACTCTTTCTGCAGGGCCGAAGCCTTCTTCTTCAATTACGTCCCATTCCAACTGTTCTCTTGATAACCATCTTGGCGTTTGTTCTCTGAGACTTTTTGTGAACTCTTTCAGTGCATCACTATCAAGTAATTGTATATGCTGTTTTGAGAGTAGTGAAGGAAATCCAATCGGTTGTTTATTACTAAGTTCTTGCCTCAAACTATCAACACGTTGAGAAATTGAAATATCATCTAGTAGCGACAAGACCACGGAAGCAATCGTGTCACCTAAAGGTAAATTTGAATGAAACCTTCCGCTGTGTATACATATAGGCTGAGACTTTCTTGGTTTCAATGAAGATACATGTCTAATTATATATGGAGCGCCATGAGCTCCTTCCCCTACCTTAACCTCATAAAAATGGCCAAGCCGTCCTACCACAAGTAAAGTGTCTTGTTCGACAAAAACTTCAGATGAATTTCCATCAATTACTTCGTTCAATAACTGAATTGATCTTTGCAATGGAGCGGGGATGTCAACTATTGCTTCTTGTTGATGTGTCCAGTTATACTGTACTGAATACAAGAGATGTCCATTTTTAGATGACGCGGGAGAGAATGCAAGAGCGATTAGTGCTGCCCAAATACATGGCCTATTTGGTACGCTTGCAAGACGGGTAGAATTTTGTTTATTTCTAACTTTGAATTTTAAGTTCATTGAAAAAATGTTTAACGGCCATGAACCTGGAGTATTGTGAATTGTTGGCGAATGATAATTTTTCCATTCATCTATCCATGGAAAACGGCTAATTTGTTCCATTCCACCTGGATGGTTATGAAATGCAATATTTACTGTTTCTTGAAATCCTCTTCCACTTTGTTCTAGTAATCTCAATCTTAAGTCTCTAGCCCAGACTGATAATGGATGTAGCCGATAGTTTTCAGGAGGTGCGATATTTTCTTCAGCCATCCATTCAATCCAGGATAGTGTTGCTAATACCGAGTCTCTGTCAACATGTCTTCTTCGCTGTCTTACTCGGAAATTATATCGCTCATTTATATTGCCTCCAGTGGGGAAATTGATTGAACCTAATGCAATAACTAATTGCGAAATATCCCAGCCTATCCTCGCTTTTTGATCATAAATTATTCTTACAATCGACGCTACAGGGACATCATTGGGTAAAACTCTACCATTAATTATTACCTTAGATGCCAGAAATGAAATTCGTGTATCATTGATCATTTGAAACCCCTGATGAAGAATTGATCTATCCTTCGCGTTAAGTCTAGCCCCTCCTTCCAGTTCCGAACAAATTTCTAAGCCTTTTTCTTTATCACAAGGAAATTCTAGAACTGGGTCTGTGTTATTTTCTAATTTGGCCCAGTTGGTTAATTCTGTTTCGCCGACCGATTTCTCAAAAGATTTCCAACGTTTAGGAGTAGTTTGTTCACCGCCTCCGACCATTTCGATCGCTCTTAGGTTTATGTCCTCAGGAATCTCTTTATTCCAAGATTTCTTTCTAACATTCTTTACCAATGAATTACATAAGTGACATAGCCCTTTAACAGATGCTTTTGATTTACAAATTTGACATTTTTGGCCCTTGTTAGACATAATCTCTCGGATTTTAAAATATCGAGAGTATTTCAATAAAAGGCACAATTAGATACTCTGGAAAGCTTGAATTGTCCTTTCAATGTCTTCATCTGTGATATGTAAGTGGACAACTGCCCTTACTGCTGTAGGCCCAACTTCCAAAACATCAATACCATGTTTTGCTAGGTTTTCGAGAATTTGTTTAGCCCCAATATCGCCTTCAATGTAAACCATATTGGTTTCCACACTATCTAGATCGACATTAAATCCATCTATAGAATTAACAACTTTAGCTAGATGTTTCGCTCTTTGATGATCTTCTTGTAATCTTTCTATATGATTTTCTAGAGCATAAATTCCACATGCTGCTAGTACCCCTGCTTGCCTCATTCCGCCACCGAACATCTTTCTCCATCTATGGGCTTTTGAAATAAACTCGCTCGAGCCAACTAAAACACTTCCAACAGGTGTGCCAAGGCCTTTTGAAAGACAAATTGAAATTGAATCGTATTCCTTAACCATTCTAGAAGGGGATATTCCAGTTGCGATTGAAGCGTTGAATAATCTAGCGCCGTCGATGTGTGCTGCACATCCATTTTGGTGAGCTATTTTCGCTATTTCATCAAGAGTATCTTGGGGGTAACATGTCCCTCCACCGCGATTTGCTGTATTTTCAACACATACTAGAGTTCCATTTGGATAATGTCCAAGGCTGCCTTCTTGTTTACGAATTGCTTTTTCTACATCTTTAGGCTCCATGATTCCGGAATTACCCGGAACAAGGGCTACTGAGCACCCAGAAAGGGCTGCATATCCTCCGCCTTCGTAAACGTAAATATGGCTGACTGTTTCTGTAATAATTTCATCGCCTGGGACTGTATGTGCTCTAATTGCTATAGCATTAGACATTGTCCCACTTGGAACAAATAGTGCTGCTTCTTTACCCAACATTTCTGCGAGCATGTCCTGCAACTGAATAACGGTTTGATCATCACCTAGAACGTCGTCGCCAACGGGTGCATTCATCATTGCTTCTCTCATTGCAGCAGTTGGCTGAGTAACAGTATCACTACGCAAGTCTACTCGGTCACTAGGGTATTCGCGCATGAACTATCGAATGACCCATTACTCATCAATGCGGCGATTGATTATAGAAGTTTCAAATCTCCAGTAATCTTATTCAAATTTGTCTCCAAATCAGGGCCTAATGATAATACTGTTAGAGAGCCTGAAGGTATCTGAGTATGTCCTGCATCGTTAATTTTCACGGTAGTAATATCTCTTTCTCTAGATTGTTTTTCTAACTGAAGTAAATGTTCAGCATCATTACCTTTGACACATATTTTCTTCTGCCCTGATGCCAGCCATGCTTCGAGTAGTTCAGGTGTTTTATCTCCAGATTTCAAGGTAGATGATACAGCGGCATGACCTACCTGTGCAGCAATTTTACCTTTACCCATCTTCAATTCAGAATTTATGATAAAGACCATTTTTACTTCTTCATCGATCAAAATACTTCTCTTTGGACTAGGAGCGGTTAACCTATGGATGAAAGAACGTATACCCATTGCGCTCGGTTAAAGCACTACTTCATACTCAATAAGGCTTCAAGTCTTGAACTATAGCATCGATGCTTCTTCTTGGCCCAGGTCCAATTCCAAGAACTGTTACCGTTCCTGGAGGTATCTCAGTGTGACCTGCATCCTTTACGATATGAGTGATTAAATTCGAGGACTGTGCTTGACCTGCTATCATCTGTAAAGAATTTAAGTCATCTACTTGGAGACAAATTTTTCTTGCACCGTTATTCTTCCAACGTTCAAATAATCGCTTCTCCTTTTTGATTGCAATTATAGTACAACTTGTTGCTGCATGTGCACATTGGACTGCTAATTTACCTGTTGAAAGTTTCAAGTCTTTACGAGCCACTAAGACCATTGTAGGTTCATTATGATTCGATAACATGCCCTTCTACCACCGATAATTCAATTTCTTCAAGTGTGGGCTGATATTGTAATAATTTTACAAACCAAGTTGTCAACCATGCTGCGAAAGTCAGATTTCCTAATGCATGCATCAAATCATAGGGAATTCCATTTGCTAGATAAATCATGAATTGACTAAACGTAGTTGAGCCATCGATAATAGAAAGTGATACGATAATATCGAACAAGAAAGCAGTAAATATCGATGCATAGAACACTCTTTTATAATTTATTTTCCCGTTTAAAACTAAGTTGTAATTTGAACCGATAATCGCAACTAAAGACCATCCTAAAGCTTGATAGAGAGTCCAAATACCATTACCAATGATGAAATTGGTAATCATTGTCACCAAAATTGCGAAAGCAACTCCTCTTTTTGCGCCAAGTTGTGCACCCACCAATAATGCCGCTACTGTTACCGGTTGAACGTTAGGCAAAGGTACCATTAGAACCCTTAGTAGTGAGACTCCAGCGACTATCGAAGCGAATAATATAATATCAGGAACTGTCTTCTTAGTAGTGCTTAACAACATCCAAAATGCAATTCCAAGTAAAACAACATCCAAAATCAAACTACCAAATGGACCTAGTACTGGGCCGTGTATGCCAGTGGCTTGGAACATGAACTAGCCAACAAGTGAAATGTCTTGAGCATTACCATCTAAACTATCTTCCAATGTACAATACTATCTGATGATATTTTTGCGAATTCTGCAGATATAATAGCCTCTGAACCATCTACAAAGTATATCCATCCTTCTCCTTTTTGTTGATTGAAGCTTTCAATATATTTGCCCATCGATGTATCCGATATTTCAATGGTTATTTGATTTTCATCAACCGCTTTGAGTGTCAAAGATAATACCGTCTCTTCCCCTATAATTCCCCCATAGGTTATGGTCTGATTGTCAAATTCAAATACAATTATTTGGGTTCCTAGCCAATCTTCGGGCCATTCGTCCTGCCAAAGTGATTCTTGATCACTTGATTGGTTTCTAGAATTATCAATATATTCGGACCATGATGAAACTATGTCGCTGAAAGAGAATAAGAAAATTAAAAGCATGACCATTATGAAAAACCTAAATGCTGATGAGTATTTTTCACGAAGGTACTGAATCCCGATAATTGCTGTAAATATCATTAAAATCAATGTTAAGATTTGAGAGAAATAATCTATATTTGATTCAGCTTCCTGTTCGATTACTATTTCGTGATGATTAGTATAAACTTCTAAAATTCCATTATCATTTGCTAATGCCAAAATCTCTATTTCTTCGTTAGACATATATTCTGGTGCAGATGTCCCATACCAGTCATTTATTGTAGAAAATAACCCTTCAAATTCTACAGTCGAATTATTATTGATTGAAAATATACCCCATCCGCCATCTGCTGTATTCTTTGGCAACATTATTTTGTTATCCTGAATGATGGATGACTCTCCATTGGAAATGAATGGGTGTTGATCTAATTTTATGCAGGATTGTGTGCATTGAAATAAACCTAAATTATCTAAATCAGTTGTAATCACGGTTTGGCCTATTGAAAGAGGGATTCCGGGGGAGGGGCCGGATGTTGAAATCAGTTCAAAAGAAAAGTCGCTGGTATTTACAAGTACGATTTTACTGCTAGAGATTCCTTGACCATGAATCAATAATTTATCGCCAAAAACTAGAGGTGCGTGCCTTATTTTCCCTATATCCAAATTGCTAGATTCTATTGCCCCGTTTTTTGATACACTCCAAAGGTTGCCGTTTTCATCACCTAAGAAATACCTGTCACCTACCTTAGATACTCCATTTCTCCAACCCAAGCCAGTTTCATAATCGAATATATTATTGCCATTTGCAAGACAAAAACTCGCTAGACCATTTCTTGTTGGAACTACTAGGTTATCTTCATCAATCAACATTGAACCTGTAATGCCCCATGTAATCTTCTCGGTTTTTTGTTGCCAAAGAGTTTCGCCTGTATTAGGATTCAAAGCCTCAACAGTTCCATCGGACCATCCGATGAGTAACATGTCATTCCATGAACCACATTCCCCCTCGCCATCGTGAACAAATAATAAAGGAGACATATCATGAAAAGTAGAATTTGAATTTTCAATATTCCAAATCTTTTCCCCTTCATAATCAAAAGCGAAAACTCCAGCAGAATCGGAATTAGGATTCGAGGTGGAAGTCCTAACAAAAATAGTATTCATTTCTATCAATGGCTTTGTTGATACATACCCGTCGCCTAATTCATAACTCCATTCGAATTCTAAATCTAATGAGCTATTGTCTAATTCCTGGGCGGTAGAATTTGGAATAGTGAGTAATATGATGGCGATACAAAATATTGCGACTCCATGGCGCATAGTATCACTCCGTTATCCTTTGAATTGCAGCTCTAAGTAAAGCACTAACTGCTTTACCGTCCGCTGCTCCGGCAGCTTGCATAACTATGCCCATCAAAGGACCCATTGCACCCATCCCACGTTCTTTGACAAAATCTATTCTTTGATTGACTATATCATCAACAATAGATTCTAAATCCCCTAAGTCTGCTGGCTTGAAACCATTATCTGAAGCGTATTTTGCAATAATTTCAACAGATGGTAAGGGTTGCTCTGAAAATGCTTGAATAACAGAATTGACTGCCTCTCTAGTCAAATCGCCGTTTTCTTTAGCAGTAAGGACTGCTTTACATAATTGTGGATTTTCATCTTCATTTTCCAGTAAAACAGCAGCCCAACCTTTGTGAGGTAAGTCTCCGCATAAATCAACAAAAATATCATCTAATTCTCTTGCTAAGAGTTGATTAGACTGATCTTCGGATATATCATATTCCGAAATTCTATCCTGTCGCTCAATATCCGTCATAGGTAAATTTGAAATTATATTTGACCAGTGATTATCTGTTAGTGGTGAAGTGGGAATATCCGTCTCCGGATACATTCTAGCCCCACCCGGTAATGGCCTCATTGGAGAAGTTGTTCCGTCTTCTGGAGCGCCTTTTTTAATTACGACATTTCGTACTTCTTGCGGTATTCTATGCCAAGCCATTCGAGCCCTTGCAAGAACGCTTTCTAGAGCAAGTTCACCTTGCCAAAGTGGCGCTAGACAAAGAACAAATGCATCGGTATCGCCAAGTCCTAATTCCTTATTCACTAAAGAAACATGAGTTTTTTCTATACCATATGCTGGTAATTCATCAGAATGGAATACTCCTTTTACACCAGCCAACTTTGCAGCACCGGCAAGTTCACGTCCAAGTCTAGGTAATTGTGAGTCGCCTTTGCACATTTGTTTAGTACCTATTGAGCCATTAAGCCCCGGCAATGGTAATGCAAGCATAACATATTTTTTATCAAGGCCTGATTTGACCATTTTAGATTCACAATCTAAGAAAATTTTTGAAACATCAACTAATCTAAGTGGTAATATTTGCTCGACTTTTTTGGCAACTTCAAGCTCTACTTTCTCATCAGTTGAACGCCTGTCTGGGGGCAGTGGCGGCAATTGTAAATCTGACCTTAATTTATTGGACAATCGGTAAAAATGTAGTTGGCGGGCCATTTCTAGTCTAATGATTCGAGGAATCCAGGACAAATCCTGACAACCTTTTATCTCGATTCTATCGCCACAAGCGATTGATACATTCAGATCTTGGCGAATGCTACCAAGTCCTCTTCTAACCCTTCTAGTTTGTCTTAAAGCGCGCCCTAAGGCGATAGCAGTTTGTTTTGCATGCTCAGGAGTTTTCACATCCGGGGCGGTTGCGATTTCAATTAATGGCAAACCTAAGCGATCTAAATTATAGATGACTTGTTCTCCTTTTCCTGTCGAGATTGTATCCAATTTTCTTGCACTGTCTTCTTCAAGACATAAAACATCGATTCCAACTGAGCCTCCTTCAGTAGATAATTTTCCATCAGTAGAGATCAATGTTGTGCGTTGAAAACCGCTTGTATTTGACCCGTCAACCACTGTTTTCCTCATTGTTTGAAATAACGAAACTGGTTTGGCTTCAACTAAAGCAGAGACAGTTAATGCAATATCAAGGGCATCCTTATCATGGCTAAGTGGTGGTTGTTCATCAAGTTCTATTAGACCTGAATTTGGAGACTGAACATAAACGAATGAGCGATTTCTCCTAGATTCGAATCTCGCAGCAACGTCAACCTTTCCGCCTTCCCCCCTTGAAGCGCGAAGTTTTCTTGAAAACCGTGGCCAATTATCTGGAACTGTATCAATACTTACATCGTATAATTCACCTGATTGCCTAGAGTGTAATTTCCCTGTAGAAAGTTGTTGGTGAACTTCTAAGCCACACATGAAGCCTATTTTCTCCGGGTCCAGAGAATCTGCATCGCTTACGTCACCTTCTGGTTCAGTAACATGTGCTTCGGCCATGACAATCCCAATAGTTCATCCTTCAAGATAGCAGCGGATGATGTCAGACAATCTGAAGAGTTTCATATCCTGAAGGGCGCATTATACTTCCTTGAGAAACTAACTTTTCGATAATATCTTCTGTTTTTGTTCTAGAAATCTTATACTTCTCTGCTTCATTGTATACGTCGAGTACATTAGCAGCTTTTACCTTGTTAGTAGATTGGTTTTGTAGAGTTGAAATTATTTCTAAAATTGCTCTTTCTTGATTTCTAACAGATGTTTTCTTACCGGTTTCAATGGTAGTCATATCGAAATTTTCACCCATCAATTCATTTCTCCAAGTCTTAGTCAGTCTTATCGCTCTTTCAACATCTTCAACTGTTGAGACATTAGAAAGCCTAATTCTAGCACTCGCTTCTGCCATTCTAGCTACTGCCTCTAATGAACGAGCAGTGATTGAAACACTATCGGATGATTCTCCACCTTTCTTTCTGGTTTCAACATAAAACTCAACAATTTTATTTTGTGCCTCATCCTCTAATTTTGGATGTATAGACCTCTTGGCATAAGCGATATATTTTCGAATTAAATCTCGGGCTAAAATTTCATCTCCATCTTGCGATTTTTGTAAACCAACAATCGAGCCCTTGACTGGATCGGGGGCACTACCTTCGGTGACGAGTAATTCACTAGTTCCTATCAAACGATTTTTTATGATATGATGAGCGATTTTTGAGTCTTTAGATTCATCTGCATCATCGGTAAGCAACCAAATAATATCAAATCTAGAAATTAGCGGTGGCGCCAAATTTATCTGACCGGTGAATGGAGTTTCAGAAACTGGTTCAAACCGTCCATTCTTTGGGTTTGCAGCAGCAAGTACGGCACATCTAGTCCTTAGACTAGCATTGATTCCGGCCTTAGAAATAGAAATTGTTTGTTGCTCCATTGCTTCATGCATACTAGATCTATCTCCTTCATTCATCTTGTCGAATTCGTCAATAGCTGCTAATCCCAAGTCAGCTAGAACCAAGGCACCAGCCTCCAAAGTCCAGCGCCCTTCTGCCGCAGAATCCTGAACCGCTGCTGCTGTAAGACCTGCTGCAGATGCCGATTGACCCGATGTAAATCTTCCACGCGGAGAAATTCTTGACATATAATTCAATAATTGTGATTTAGCAACACCTGGGTCCCCCATAAGGAGAATATGAATATCTCCCCTATTCCTTGTCCCATCTGGATTTAACCGGGCCACTCCACCAAAGAGTTGTAGCATCAAGGATTCCTTTACTCGATCCATTCCAAAAATAGATGGCGCAATACTCTTAGTGAATAAGTCGTAAATATCACTTCTACTAGCCAATTCTTTAATTTCCAATTCTTCGTCTTCGGAAATCTTGATTTCTTCTAATGGTACATTTTGACGTTCAAGCGAATGAATTCTGAGGAAAATGTCGAAAACAGGTGTATCTTTTCCGCCTTTCCTTTGGGAGCGTATGAATAGCACACCATTCGCCTTAACTCTGTCACCTGGATTTAGTTTACCAGCTAAATCATGCTCACCGATACAAATAATCCTTTCAGGCTGAATACCTCCTTTCATCTGTTCGGGAAGTTCTTGCAGTTCAATGAACTGGGAGTTGATTAATATCGATTCCTCCTGTTGTAAAACAAATCTTGTTTGCCGCTTTGGCTTTCCGCACCCTCCATCTATTTGTGAACACTCAATGGGCTCAACTAATTCTTGCTCATTGGGTTGATTTACAATAGTTACATGTCCACAAGATGCGCATTCAAAAGACGCTGAATAAATTCTAGGTCGGACGCCTGAAATTTTGGTCGTAACAGCGTCTATAGCAAGCATTTGGCCAATGTCATCTGAGCGTAACTGAGACACTATTCTAACTTGGTCACTTGGCAGATGGACTATACGGACAAAAGGAAACATGGTAGGGTGACCTGCATCTCGTAAAAATTGTCTAAGTGCATGATTTGCTGCATGGAAATGTAATTCCGGGTGTTCAATGATATCTTGAGCAAACTCGTCATCAAAGCCCTCAATAATTCGGTATGAAACTTCTAAAGACTGTTCATCGGGCCAATTTTGTGCGAGATTATGAACTGCTTCAGCATATAGATCTTGAATCATTGAGGTCCAACGCGCTGGTAAATCAAACTCTTGTAACAACTCATTCCCCCCTAATTCAATGTCGCGAACAGTTTGGCAAAACGTCAACCGTTTATGTACTCTTTTCTAGGTAAACCCTCACCCCTATATTTCCACTGGAAAAACGGTGGCTCTGTATCCTTTTTTTATCATTACCGCCCATGTCCATTGCCCATTCGCCATGACCGCAGAACCAATGAATAAAGAACTTCTAGAGTGTTTATGCCCAAGCATTCTTTCGCACCGATTCTTGGCCGAATTGATAGATTTGTTATAGATTCCAATCTTTTAAACAATCGCCTTGGAGATCCTACTTCGAGAGAAATCATAGTTCATAATACGCCCGAAGGGATTGATTTAATTGAGAAGGGCGGACAATTACCGGCGATAATTTACTTAGCACCATTTACTTCTTCTGGACCTGCCAGAGCGGGTTGGAAGGCATTTTCAGAGAGTATTTTACAACGACATGAAAGGTTGGTTAGACTCGGAGAAATGAAACCTTGCTTGTTGGTATTACCTGATACTTTTACTTCTCTAGGGGGAAATCAATTTGTTGATTCGCCGGTAATGGGAAATTGGAGTTCATGGTTATCAAGTGAACTAAAAAAATCAATTATGCAACGTTATTCTTGTAATGGTAATTTTGGTTTGATTGGTAAATCATCTGGAGGATATGGAGCATTGTATAATGCACTTACTAAACCAAATCAATGGGACGCAATAGCAAGTCATTCAGGTGATGTCGGATTTGAAACAATGTTCATGCCTACATTTGCTGAAACTATTACTCATATTTCGAATTACGGTACACCAGCTCAATATGTTGATTCGGTGATGAAAGCCGGTAAGATGAGTTCTAGCGATTTTCATACATTGATGATTTGTGCTATGGCTGCTTCATATGATCCAGGTGAATCCGAGGCAACAAATCCTTTTGGAATTCAGTTACCTGTGGATATGAAATATTGTGAACTTGACGAGCAACGTTGGTCAAACTGGCTTAATTTCGATACTCTACGCTTGATTGAATCAAATTCAAGTAACCTTGATTCGTTAAAATTATTATTTATCGACTGTGGAAATCAAGACCAATATGGTATACAGTACGGAAGTCGTAAGTTAACTGCTAGACTATCGGAATTGGGGATTGAGCATACATGGCAAGAGTTTGATGGCACACACTCTGGTATTGATTATCGACTAGATATCAGTCTACCACTGCTATCTAAATCCCTTATGAGTTGAGCCGGTTTATTCATGAGTTGCCTTTGGATGGAATAGACATGGCCAAGCCAATGGACTATGCAAGTGCTGGGGTCGACATCGACTTGGAAGGGTCTGCTGTTGCTTCTTTAATCGCTTCTTTAGGACGTTCTGTTCGACCTGCTGGAACACCTGGGGCGCCAGTTGACCTACCTGGCGGCTTTGGCGGGCTAATTGAATTTGGAGATAATCTTCTAGCACTAGCCACCGATGGCGTAGGAAGTAAACTTCAAATCGCTTCGTTACTAAATCAATGGGGCGGAGTTGGAATAGATTGTATGGCCATGAATGTCAACGATTTACTATGCGTTGGTGCAGAACCTATTGCATTTGTCGACTATGTTGCTGTACCTAAACCAGACCCAGAAACCCATGCCGCCCTTGGAGCATCTCTTGCTGAGGCTTGCCGTATTGCTAGAGTTACTTTGGCGGGCGGGGAAACCGCATCATTACCAGGCATAGTTACGGAGTTAGACCTGTCAGGAACTGCTTTAGGATATCTCAAAAAAGGTGAAGCGATAACTGGTGAGAATCTGCAAGAGGGGGACGTGTTAATCGGTTTACCGTCATCTGGAATTCATTCTAATGGATATTCTTTGGTTCGAAGAATAATTGAACATTCAAATTATGACTATTCCAGTGAGGCCCCTTTTGATGCGGATAGTCTTGGAAGAGATGTCTTGAGATTCGCTGGAAATGAAAATCAAAAAATAACTTTAGGAGAGATTTTCCTAAACCCAACGCGCATCTACTGTGATCCAGTAGTTGATTTAATTCATCACGCCCAGAAAAATGATGATTTTTCAATCAGCGACCTACGTGCAATTTGTCATGTAACCGGTGGAGGATTATCCAACCTGCTACGACTGCATGATAGCTTGGGCTGGCACATCAGTGACCCGTTACCAGTACATCCCGAATTTTCTTGGCTCCAAGAAATAGGTGGAGTTGAAACTCGTGAAATGTACCGTACTTTCAATATGGGTATTGGCATAATTATTGCAGTGAATGCTGATAAAGCAAAAACAATCTGTAATTGGTTACAGGAAAAAATGACTGGTGTTGAAATTATTGGAACCGTATTGGAAAATGGACATAAAGTGACTCATGCCATTGATGGTGTAGAATTCTCCCATTACTAATCTAATTTTAATACATCATCTTTGGTATTGAAATTGTTGAACTGTTTTGAAAATTCTTCATTTACTACTGAAGGAATCCCTGCAAAAAGATCTCTAATATTCCTGCTTGAAAAATTGAGTAACTGTTTATTTGAAATCAATGACAATAGCGGTTGACGATTACCAAAACCATCTACAGGTGTTGCATTCTCATAATTATGAAGCCAATTAATGCCTTCTTTTTCTAAATTGAATGCATCACATGGGATTAACTGAATTTTACCCTCTATATTATTCAAACACCACTTGATGATCTCTAAAGCCCCTGATAAATTACTTGGATCAGGCCAAACTTCTCCTTCGAACAAATCTATTCTAGATTCGTCGCCGCAAAGAGTTATTATTCTAGAATCTATTATCTCATTACACAAATGATAAATCCGATTAGTACCTCTTTCCATCAATGATTTATCTTGGCCCATACGTGAACTTTGTCCGCCGGCTAAAATAACAAAAGTAGTCATGGGCATCATCAATGAAGTTCGTCAAGTCTATTCATGGCGCCTTCTAACTCTAATAATAAACTTCTAACGCGTTCCAAAAGCGCCTTTCTCTCTCTTGAAGAACGTGCCTCAGGTAGCCATTCCAACAGCCGTCTAACATCTTGAGCATCCCTATTGACCGTCCACTGGAGGACTGATTCCATTACCGGGTCTTCAGTTGGAAGAAACCTCTCACTCATAACAATGCTAAGAATAACCGGTGTTTCAAGTATTTGATTTCAATAGGCTATTTCTTATCTTTTCAAATAATTCACCACCCGTAGGTGCGGAGATTACTAATTGCTTTAATTCCCCAATACCTTGGCTCCTTACAGAAATAAAGAGCATGGCTACTTGATGCCATAAATCACTTTGTTGGGCCATTGCGATAAGCCATTCATCATCTGGAATCTTATTTTCTGAACGGTTCATCTCTTCGGCGATTTCCAAAATTGTTTCCAGTGGTTCGCTTTTGTTAAATAAATGGATAAATACGATCCATGGGTCTTCTTTCAAATCTTCTTTGTTTAAATTAGCCAGTAATAACCCTACTAATTTTAGATCTTCTTTTCCATGCCTCTTCCAAAGTTTAGGAATAATTTTCGCCAATTTTTTCCTACTAGGCGAGTTGGTTAGCAACCATGATGTCAAAGTTCGCATTTCCGGGTCTGTACAGCCATAATGAAAAGTAAAGGCCCCTTGTTTGACCAAAATATCTGTCTTTGGTTTGGTATTCATACCAGGAGTTCCTGCTTGATATGCTTGAAGTAAGAATTTCAATGTCTTGCGCTTAGACTTGAGAATATTTGGCGATGTGTCTGCCAATAATTGATCCAGTTGTAGATTCATTTCTTGGCACCATCAGTTGATTTCTTTCGAACGACATCAAATAAGTCGCCGACTAAATTAACCGAATCTCTAAGAGTTCCTAACATCTTGTCAATAACATTAGGGTCTTCGAATTTTTCTTTAACAATTTCACGAAGTTCTGCTTCGATCTTCTCGTGTTCTTCATCATCTATTTCGAATAAATCCCTCAAATGTGCTAAAACCCTAAACTCATCACGAGATAACGAAGCATTGACAATAGCAATTTCGAATACCTTGGTGTAAATTTCCTTCGCTTCTAAGAGCGTGATTGGATTTCCACCTTTTACAGATTTGCCATTCCTAATGGCTTCATAGATTTTAGAAGGTTCGTCTTCATCAAGATTTAACGCACTAGCTAATTTGATGACAAGACGCTTCTCCTCTCTAGTCAAAATACCGTCTACGAGCATGACTTCTATCGTGCTTTGGAAAGCTTCCAAACTATGGCACAGAATGTCGGACACAATTAGCCGATGCACTTACTGTTCTTGAATTAGTTGCTCATTAAAAATCGATAAAAATATGATTTTTCAACAAGAGCATTCAATAAGTATTGGATTGTCGGAGATTTGTTCACATCCTGTTCACGCCTCATGATTCGTCTTGCGGCTTTGGAAAATTGAGAGGGTTTCCTCTTAAATTTCGGTTCAAGATGTGGATATTAAAGGAGATATTCAAATGGCTAAGAAATCACACCCTCGTGGAGGGCATAACTCAAAACAAAGCAAGGCGATGAAATACCAAATTCGCGCTGATATTAAGGTAAACGGAACTGTTCAAAGAAAAGACATTATAGGTGCTATAATGGGTCAAACCGAGGGTTTGCTCGGTGATGAACTAGAATTAAGAAAATTACAACGAACGGCTAGAATAGGCCACGTAGATGTAGAAATGGAAACCAAGGGCGGAAAAGTCCATGGAATGATAATTATCCCTAGTAGTCTAGACAATGTAGAAACTGCAATTATTGCATCATCTTTAGAAACAATTGATAGAATTGGCCCCTGTACTGCAAAAATTGTAGTTAAGGAAATTCTTGACATCAGAGCAAACAAGAGAACTACTGTTGTTGATAGAGCAAAGGAATTACTGTTAAAGATGGTTAATTCTGGAGAAGCTGCTTCTAAGACTGTTATCGAAGAAGTTCGTTCGGTATTAACTGTTGGAACAGCTACCTCGTTTCATGGACTAACATGTGGCCCAAACATCGAATCTTCTTCATCGTTGATTGTCGTAGAAGGAAGAAATGATGTTAAGAATTTACTAAATTGTGGTGTTAAAAATTCAATCAGCGCAGACGGTGCTGGAGAAATGAAACAAGAACTAATCGATTTAGCAAATGGTAAAGAAACCGTAATTCTAGCAATAGATGGAGACCGCGGTGGAGAGATGCTGTTCAGCCAGTTAATGGAAATGATGAAGGTTGACTTTGTCGCACAAGCTCCAGTTGGTCAAGAATGGGAACTTCTTCCCCAAAAGACCGTCACTAAGTGCCTATCGATGAAAGTTGAAGCAAGTAAATTCGCTCATCAAATTAGTAAAAAGCAGAAAAGTGACGATAAGAAAGCGGGAGTTGAAGACAAAAATTGGGCTGACGATATGGATGAGACCTTTGCTCAAAAAGAAGTTCCTGCCGAAGTGCATGAATTCTTCGATCATTTAGGTGAATTAGACAAGAATAAAGCATTATTCGTTATGGTCGATGGTTCGGTTTCTGAACCTATCGGACCATCTAAATTAGCAAAAGCTGCTGAAGAGGCAGATGGAGCAATTGCTATTGTCTTCAATGGGCCATTAAGTGATAGAACACTTGAGATCGCTTCTAGTGCTGCTATTGAGACAGTTGTAGGTACAAAAGCTGGGAAAGGTTACGAAGAACGTGATGATGTTAAATCATGGTTAGTTGAACTCCATAGTTAAGTAAAATGCTATCAGCAAAATTCGGGCATATTAAGAAGCGTCTTAGCCGTGCCTAGTTTATGAGCGATAGCGATGCGCCAAGTTGGCCGGATGATGAAGACCCATTTTCATCAATTGATGAGGATTCATCAAAAGAGAATATCGAAGAGCCCGTAGTCGATGAAAAAGAGGGGCTATCCGAGGATAGCAACGAAGAAAGTAGCGAAATGCAAGAATCCGTAACCCCAGAGGAAAATAAGGAAAATTTACAATGGAATCTTCCGATTAGAGCTGCGCCAATAATGGCGCTATCCGGCGACGAGGTTGAAGAATTCCCCTTGATTGAAAGCCCCGACGGGTTAAATTCTACATCGTTAGTAATCAATGATAATTTGATTAGAATTGTTGAATCGAAGTATGGAGCAGATGGTCAGAGACGTCTAAATATTAAATCAGCTATGAAACACGAACTAACAGGATTTTCGCACAATCACAATGAATTGATGCACAAACACCAGTGGCTGTGGGTTAGCTCATTCTTTATTGGATTATTAGCCTCGATTGTTGTTCCGGCGGTTTCGCTTTTAGGACAGTTATTAATCGGCATCGGATTATTTGGATGGCTATACATGCACCTAGAAGTCCATAGTCTAGAATTTTCAGCAAATGGTTCAAAGCATAAAATTACATTCACTGGATATGGTTCAAATAGGCCACGATTTAGAGCTAGTATGGCTTTAGTTGGCCCTACCTTAGCTAAATATATGGAGACTGGGGATTTTGATACAGAATCTATTGATGATCTTCATAAATCTTTATCGAAACCACAAGAATTACCACAGATAAATCA
Source organism: uncultured euryarchaeote (assembly GCA_964001175.1). Classification (GTDB taxonomy): domain Archaea; phylum Thermoplasmatota; class Poseidoniia; order Poseidoniales; family Poseidoniaceae; genus MGIIa-L1. Next base: position 13,299 of record CAXFAS010000004.1, on the reverse strand, counting down.
ACCAACAACTGGGCCAAATTCCCCAATGCAATCATTTGATCCACAAATCAACCAATTACCCCCACCTAGCCCTCCAGTTGATTTAAATCAGCCAATGGAAAGCCAAGAAACAAATTCATTACCGCCTCCTCCACCTTTATCCGAAGTAGTTGGTACGCCTAATGAAACCAACAACTTACCACCTCCACCGCCACCTCAAGAAATGATTCAAAACGAATCTTCTGATTCAGTGCCCCAGGAAAATCTTGCTCCAGCGCCACCTACTGGACCTCCAACCTCCACGTCACCACAAATACATGCTCCACCGCCACCAGCTGCACTACCCCCGCCTGCTCCACCAACACCTACAGGCCCTCCTGCTCCGCCCGCTCTAGCAACATCACCTCTACCGCCAGCCACTCTACCTCCGCCATTACCTCCTCCAATTGGATTAGGTTTGGGACCGATTGATGCTGGTGAAGTACCATTAAATGCACCTCTACCAGAAGCCCCAGAAATTGCAGTGAAAGCCTCTCCTGTCGAAGAGTCATTGAGTGCTGATGAACAAAATGAATTACTAGAAGAATTAAAGTGAATCAAACTGCTTCAACTACAATTCCACTAGCAGATGGGATGCTCATACTGTTTACTAGAATATTTACTTCATCGGATAAACCGTCCAAATCTGCAGAATTTGGTAATGATTTATCATCGTTAGTTAATGGTACTGGGAAGCCTGGACCTGGGATTCTATTCAAAGCAATTCCAAGCCTTTTAGCATCCTCTAAGAAATTTCCTTTGGCGCTAGAATGACGCGCTTCGAGTCTTGCCTTCATCCATTTTTTGTACTTAGGCAATACAGAGGTTATTTGATCTAACATTGTAATTCTTCGTTTATCTTTTGGCTCGCCTTTAGGCATCAACCTCAACACGATTCTCAACATTCTATCAATCCTCATATCCCTTGGCTCAATCCCTACATGGGGCGCTATTGATTTTCTAATATAGTCGATTGAATTAGAACCTTGAACTGTAATATTACTTGCATCTTCATCCAAACCTAAAGCAACTAAAAAGCCAAGATAAGTCTCTAAAGATTCGTTTTCAATTGATGTGATTGAGGATTTATTTACTACCTTATCAACTGGTTTTAGCTCTGTTTTCGGTTCGCGAGACTCCAGCGTAGATTCAATATTCACGTTAGTGTTTATTTCTAATTCAGATTCTTTATGTTTCGCAGTTGACTCTTTTTCTACACCAATTGATTCTTTTTCTCGCTTAATTTCTACTGGTTCAGGTTTATTTTGTTCGTCCATTGCATCTAACATTGCCTCATGGGCATCTTCTAGGGTATCTTTAGGATGTTGAATCGTTTCTGGAATAGGTAACAATGTTTTTCTTATCGGTTCAGGTTTCCAAGCAACAAAAATAAATTCAGAATCCTCTATATCTTTTTTAGATAGATGCTTCATAAAAGAGGGAATATTATCACTAAGTTGTGATAATTTGAGAGGATCTTGTAATTGCTCTTGTACTTGGATTGCTAGATTTACATCTCGATTCCAAGGCAATGCTGAAAGTCGTCTTCTCAAAGATTCATGATTTGAAATTAATGGCCTAATTGCTCCCATAATCTTCGCAACTTCAATAGGGCTTTGTTCTAGTTGAGTCTTCAAATGTCCTGTATACCAACCAGCATTATCATATTGTAATAACTCATTTCTTAATTTAGATTCCAACCTTTCACTAATCGACGATGTGATTACAGAATTTCCGGTTAATGTAACATTTTTACTCATTCCAAATTTCCTAGAATGGGCTATAAAATCTTCAAATTCCAATAGATTTAATCTTGAAGAAATGGTATCTTCAGACGCCTTACCTTGCTTTATCAAATCTAATAATTCCGATTCTAACATCCTGCGATGTCTGACTCTTCGCCTGGAAAGGTTCTCAATCATCAAGATTGTATCTTCAATAATATCTTGCCCGGCTTCGATTTCTCGTAGTAGTGCGATACGTTTGTTTAACGATTCTTCGCCTTCAAATGAAACATCTATGTCTAATAGTTTCTCAATACATTCTACTCTTTGTTGCCATAGATTCTTCGATTCTTTAATCATATTTAGAGCACTTCTCGGGTCTTGTTCTATTAGCGATTCATAACCATCTAAAACTAAACCTAAAGTTTGATAACTTTCAATTATAGATAATGATTCTAATTCTAATTCTCTAGATTTTTGCAAAAGATTCTCTACCACATCGATCAAATCTTCCGTATTTTCAAGATACCCAGCATAATTTTGTCCTTCATTTTCATCAGGCCAAATTTTTACTAGGTTTTGGTATTGTTCAAGCCAATGCAGATGTTTAGTAACACTCTGTTGAAGTTCCGGTAAATTCGTTTCCCATTGCATTAGTTCATCAGGACGAATTATTTCATCATGAGAAAAAATTATCCCTTTCTCCCTCCATTCAAAAATTTGATCGTTGACATCGGATAGACGCTGGTGCAAATCGTCGCTAATCGATGAAATTTTTGATTTAAAATCAATCAAGTCTATTTCGGTTGAGCGCCCTATGAGGGCAAGTCTATGCCCCTCATATTCTTCTGCAATCTTATCATCAAAAGGTGATAATTTATCGATAATCTGCAATCTTAGAATTTCGTATTCTGTATGCAATCTTTGCTTTTCAGCGATTTCTTCTAATCCTTTGATCATTGGTAAATCAATAATATATTCTACTTCATATCCCTGCTCATTCAAAACTTCTACAGAACTAAATATGGTTCTTTTTTGTCTAGCTTCATTTTGCTCTAGGAGAGATAATTCTTGATCAATTTTATTCAACATTTCTGGCGACTTGAACATCGGTAAAAGGACAAATAGTTGTGGATGTGATGAAGGGTCTAATGAGTCGCAACGGGCTAGCAATAACAGCATATCATCTCCTTTTCTAACTGCATCCCACTCAGGTTTATATTGATGGAAAATTAATTCCCAAGGCCGGTTGTTTTTTGCCCATTCTTCATATTCTTGTTGAATTATTTCTCCATTCATTGGATTGTGTAATTTTTCTAACCAATTAGAGAATAATTCATTGAATAAGTCGCTTTTTTCCAACCATTCAAAATCTAATCTATCTCTTAAATTATTAGATAAATTAACTAGATATTCAACCCTTAACAAGGCCTCTGTTGCAGTACTTGAGTTTTCATCAAGATACTTTTCAATCTCATCAATATCCCAACCCATATTCGCCCAAGTTTCAATATTATCATTAAACCATGACGGGTTTGATTCGCCATTAGCATGACCTTCCATATGACGACCTCAACACTGATGAATAGCGAAAGCCTTTGAATGTGAGCAAAGAACTGAAGAAAAAAAGAAGGTTTTTCATTAATTTTATCTCCTTCGGTATAAAATAAAAGGTCGTGAAATAGGCTTGTTCATCCTAAGTTTAGCCGATGAGCATAAAGGGGCAAAGAAAACTCGTGCACTATGGAACCACTAACTGCTTTATTTGGAATCGCTGTCATAGGCGCCGGAGGAGGAACTGGATATTGGCTAAAAAAGACTCATGACAAGTTAGTTGAAGTAACTGAAAATAATCTAGTTTTACAACAAAGTCAGGGTGCACATTTCAGCCATCTCAACAGTGAAGTCTCTAGAATGAATTCTAGATTGGCTAGCTTGAATGGCATGGTTGAAGCATTGCGTGCAACAAATCCTGAACTTGATGGTGCACTGTTAGCTCACAATACTATAACGCATTTAGAGCAAGTTGGAGAAATTGGTAATTCTTTAGATGAGCACGGTCTTTTTGTTGAAGCATTAAACGCTCTTGAAATGCTGGTTTCTTCTGTTTCTATCGAAAGTAATGTCGGCGATTCTAATATTCTAAATGAGATCACTTCAAATTTAGTTTTACGGCTTTTAGAAACCTTTGATTCTCATAATATGACTGCTGATAATATGGGTTTAAAGCCTGTAACCGCACACAAACTTGGCCATGCTAGTCTTTCACTGAGACGTTATGATTGGGCTGAAACATGTTTTGGCATCGCATACTCTTCTTCTCCAGGAAATAGTAATATTTTGGAAGCATTGGAACATATTGCTATAGAAAAGGGAGACGGAGACGTTAGAAGACATTGGTTAGAAGCGCGAATGACTGTCCATCCTGATGACCCAGAATTACTTCGCGCCCACGCACACCTATTAGCAAAGATGGGAGATATGGAAGCAGAAAGAGATGTAAGAAGACTAGAAGCTTTAGGGTTAGATACTCCTGCAGATAGATCACTTCTATCAGGATTACGTGCCAGAGCAGGTTCGCGTTCCGAGGCTTTAGAAGCAATTGAAAATGCATTGAGTGAAGATCCAAGCCAAGCTGGTGACTGGTTAAGTTATGCGAATTTACTATTCGAGGAAGATGAAACCTCAAAGGCACTAGAAGCGGCTGATAAATGTCTAGAAATTGATCGACAATCTGGAGATGCATGGGCCTTGAAGGCTAAATTATTAGCTCCGAAAACAAATCGATTGAAGGATGCACTAAAATCTGCAATACATGCAGTTGCATTAGATGCTGGTGGTGTTGATCTAATACTTCTCAAAGCCGATTTATTACTAACTGAAGGTTCAGCATCTGCAGCTGAAGAATCATTGGCTAAAGCGCTTGAAAAGGATAAAATGAATGGTGAATTAAGAGCCCGTATAGCGACAAGGAATTTACTTGATGGTAGAATTAATGATGCTCAAAAATTACTCGATGGAACTCCAGTTGGAATTGATCATGCACTACTTCATGTCGTTGAAGGACGGCTACACTTAGCAAATGCAGACCGAACTAGAGATGGTACTGGAGAAACTGATGTTACATTACTATCTGTGGCTATATCAGCATTTGAAAACGCCCTAAAACTTAACCGAGAATTAGGAGTTGCTTGGCTTGGAATGGCAAGAACGAATAGGCTTTTGAAAAATATTGATTCGGCAGAAGAGGCATTGGCAAGAGCAGGGCGATTATTGCCAGAGGACGACCCATCAGTTGCTGCAGAGGCTGCGCTTCTATTCTTAGATAAAGACGATATCACAGCAGCAGCTCAACAAATTGACATTGCCGATATACATGGCCAAAGTCCGATTATCACCTATGTAAGAGGAAATATCGAGGCTCGAACTGGTCATTTAGACAGAGCATTGGATTACTATGGGAAAACGCTAGACAAAGACCCTGGGCATATGCGTGCAAGATTAAACAGATGTAGTATTTTCATGGCTTTAGATGAAGGAAAGAAGGCGCTAGACGATGCTGAAATCCTATTAGATTTAGCGCCTAATTTTACTCTTGCTAGATTCAAAAAGGCTGAGGCTGAAATGAGTTTGGGGGAGTGGTCTAGTGCCCGATCTGATTTAGAAATGGTTCTTGAGAAAGCACCTCACCACCACCAAGCATTAACACAATTAGCCGCTTGTTTTGTTGCTCTAAATAGACCTGAAAGAGCAGAGGGGCCGCTTAATGACGCACTAAGAATTGCACCGGACTATGCTCCTGCTTGGCATCAAAGAGGACTGTTGTATTTGGAATGGGGCAAGGACGATAATGCACTAAGTGATTTTGAAGCAGCCGTTAAGTGCGATGGTAACCATATCGATGCTCACTTACATATTGCTGCATTACATCATGAGGCAGAAAGATATCAACAAGCTAGCTTAGGCTGGAGATCTGTTCTAGCAATAGATGCAGAGCACGTTGTAGCAAAAACTCGACTCGATGAATGTGAAGTTAAAATGCTTGCAAAATAATTTGTCTAAAGTTAAATTATTCCAATAACTTTTACTAATATTCGCTTTCTTCTTTGACCATCAAATTCCGCATAGTGTATTTGTTCCCAATTACCTAAATGCAATTTTCCATTCTTTACTGGCATTGTAACCTGTTGCCCGAGTAATTGTCTTTTTAGATGGGCATCACCATTGTCTTCACCTGTTCTGTGGTGATGGTATTCTTCCCCTTGATTTCCATCTATTCCATAGAAAGGGGCAATCTTTTCTAACCATTTCATGATATCATGATGAAGCCCATATTCTAAATCATTGACATAGCAAGATGCTGTTATATGCATTGGGTTTACTAGTACCAAACCATCTTTTATACCGCTTTCTGATATAACTTTTGACACCTCCCTAGTAATGCATACAATCTCATATCTCTTTTCTGTTTCAATCCATAATTCTTCAACATATGTTGCTGCTTGACCTTTCACTAATGTACCCATATCAGTCCCATTTGAGCGATAACGGCTAGATGTATCATTTAATCCCTTGATAGATTGATTACTAACATAATTTTCAACCTAGACGAAATAGAAGATTCATGCGGATAGTGAGTTTGGTACCTTCGCTGACCGAAACTCTATTTGCGCTTGGTTTGACTTCCGATGAAGTTGTTGGAAGAACATCATGGTGCATACATCCAAAGAATATGATTGGAGATGTGATGGTGATCGGTGGTACTAAAACTCCAAATCTTGGAAAAATTCGTAAATTAAAGCCTGATTTAATCGTCATGGATAAAGAAGAAAATCCGTTATCAGTATACCAAACCCTAGCCAAGGAAGGTTACCAGATATTTGTGAGTGAAGTTCTTTCTCCCGATGATGTACCGCATATGTTGCGAGAATTAGGAAAAGCATGTAACAAATATAGCGAGGGGGAAAATTTAGCTAATCTCTGTCAAGATTCTCTAGATTCGCTAGAACAAAATAGTCTATCAGTCAAGACCATACCTCTGATATGGCATAATCCTTTGATGACTGTTTCACCTAGAAGATATTCTGGTGCGATACTAACCCGAGTTGGTTTTGATGTCATCGATACTAAACCAGAAGGAAATGGTTATCCAGAAATAACCATTGAAGAATTTATTGAACATCATATTGAGTTAATATTGCTTACCAGTGAGCCATATAACTTCACGTCAGAAGAAGGAGAGTCTATCGGGAAAGATATCGTCTCTGCAGGAGGTACTGCTCCCGAAGTTGTTCATGTTGATGGTGAAGATTTAACCTGGTTTGGGGCTAGAACGGCTTCAGCATTAACAAGATTGGCTGATTTTAGAAAGCGGCTATTCAACACAATGAAACTTCAATGATTGAAATTATTTACATAATTCATCGATGACTAATGGATATAGTATGTGTTCTTCGACTTTGACTCTTTTTGATAATGTTTCAATCGTATCATTGGGAAATACTGGAACCTTTCTTTGGGCAATGATTTTTCCAGTATCCATTCCGGAATCAACAAAGTGTACTGTGCACCCCGATAATTTAGCTTTAGCAGCCAAAACATCTCTGTGTGCGTGAGCGCCGGGGAAATTCGGTAGAAGCGATGGATGAATATTTACTATCTTCATATTCCATTTACTGACGAACTCTGCGCTCAGCAGCCTCATATATCCACTTAGAATTATTAATTCAACATTAAAATTTTCTAACATATTATCAATTTCAGATTCGTGTTTTAATCTACGCTCTTGTTTATTTTCTATCTCTGGTAATTCAACAACTTCCACAGGGATTCCCTGATTTCTAGCAATTTCAATTCCTCCAGCATCTGGGTTATTTGAAATAACCAAAACGGTGCGATGAGCGCACTGCTTTTTCAAATTTTGATACTGCAACAAGGCGTTCATTCCAGAACCTGAGCCTGAGATAAATATTGCACAACGCAGAGGATCTTCCGGCCGACCTTTTCTGAAATTACCATTAGAGGTCGCCATGATTGACGGTAGTGGCTTGATGATTTGAGGGCTTCGCAATCAATGCCGGAATAATCTATGCCCAGTAAATAACATCGAAATTCCTCTTTCATCCGCTGCATCGATTACTTCTTGATCTCTAATCGAACCACCTGGCTGAACAATGGCGGCCGCTCCTGCATCAGCAGACTGTTCCAAACCATCTTTGAATGGGAAGAAGGCATCAGAGGCTAAAACACATCCTTCCGCTTTCTTACCTGCCCTTCTTGCAGCAATTCGAACTGCCTCGACCCGGCTTGTTTGGCCTGGACCGATTCCTACCGTAGCAGTACCTTGAACCATTACAATTGCATTAGATTTGACTTGTTCACAAACTCTAACTGCAAATTTCATACTAGCAATCTCTGCTTCTGTAGGTTGCTTCTTAGTGGGGACTTGAGCCTTAGACCAATCAATTACTGGCGCCTCTTCTGTTTGTACAATCCAGCCCCCTTCTACGGGTTTCTTGACTAATATTCTTTGAAGAGGGGCAAGTCTATTGTTAGGAGATTGGATTGTTAAAATTCTCCGATTTTTCTTTTTCATAACAATTTCTTTTGACTTACCCTTGTATTCTGGTGCCATTAAAACTTCGATAAATAACGGTTCCATTGATTCAGCAGTATCTTCCTCAAGTGGCTCATTAAAGCAAATTATGGAGCCAAATGCGGATTCGGGGTCGCTGGCCAAAGCCATTTGATATGCTTCTACTTGAGTTGCCCCAAGTGCTGCGCCACATGGGTTGTTGTGTTTGACAATAACACATGCATGAGGAGTTTCTGGCCATTCGTCTGTCGAAAGAGAACGACATAACCGAAGGGTCGCGTCTGCATCAGAGTAGTTATTGTAAGACATGTCTTTGCCACCTTCTACCTTAGCAGTAACCAATGTCGAATGATTTCCCAGTTCTTTCGGGTCGATGTATAGAGCGGCAGCTTGATGGCTATTTTCACCATATCTAAGTGTATGAGAGATATATGCTGAAGTGAGTAATGTCGACGGTAGACGAATACTTTGCTGTTCTTTATCATCGTAATTTTCAGGTCTGCCAACCCAGCGAGCATGTAGTTCATCTGATATTGCTGAATCATATGCGGCAGTGTGCTCAAATGCTTCCAAAGCTAATTTTTGTCTGAAGGATAAATCAATATTTTGAATACCTCTAGATTCTTGGATTGTTGAAATAACTTCATCATAATTTCTAGGGTTACAAACTATCACTACGTTTCTATGATTCTTTGCAGAAGCCCTGACCATTGTTGGGCCGCCAATATCGATCATCTCTAAAAGATCAGAATCTTCTAATTTTGGTTCTTGGCTCGCAGCATCGCTGAATGGATATAGATTACATGCAACGATTTGGATTGGCGGATAATTTAAATCGCTCAATCCCTTTCTGTCTTTTTCAGTCTCCAATCTAGCCAGTAATGGTCCGTGTATTGCAGGGTGGAGAGATTTCACCCTACCATCAAAAATCTCTGGGTGGCCTGTAACATCTGATACTCCAATAACCTCTAATCCTGCTTGGGATAAAACACGGGCAGTGCCTCCAGTAGAAACTAATTCAAACCCCATCTTAGATAGTGCAGTAGCAAATTCTACTATGCCAGTTTTGTCATAGACGCTAAGTAGGGCACGTGGTCGGTTAGAATCAATCATAACATTGCCCATTACGACGCTCTAGTTCGACGCTCATGAACATAGCGATTAGGATTTAATCGCCTCTAGCAGAAATTACTTGGTCGACTCTTAGTAAACCACAAGCGGTCTCACAAGCGGCTTCAATTGCATGTGCGACTGAATCAGCACACTCAAAAATTGAGTCTAGTTGGCTCGCTTCCCCATCTTTGTTAATTCCAGCATTACTAGAACCATTACGTTGTAATGCGGTAAGAGATAAAAGAGAATCTAGTCTATGTTGTCCGGCATTTGATGCAAGAGTTGCAGGAATTGCTTCTAATGCTCTGGCGAATGCCTCCATTGCTAAGCGTTCTTTGCCAGAATGCATTTCTGACTTTTCTCTAACATGTAGACTTGCAGACATATGGAAACTACCGCCTCCACATACAGCAGAACCTGTCAAGATAGATGCAGAAACAGAACGCAGAGCATCGTAAATACCACGAATAATTTCCTCGCTAGCAACACCTACTCCGCCTCCAACATCTATTGTTGAGAGGCCTGAAGATTTTCCAACTTCAAGATAAATTCTATCTCTAGGCTCCTCAGTATCATCAATTTTTGAAACCGTTAGCGAATCGAAGACGCCTAGGGTTTCTTCCGTTAAGTCATCAATATGATTAATCATAAGAGCACCTGTCGCTTTCGCTAAATCTTCAGCCCCGCTTCTCTCTAGATTATCTAAGATAAACATCCCTTCATCAGCTAAACGATGTAGTACTCGTGAATCTATACTTTCAGCACAAAACAAAACCTTAGCCCCTGATGCGATTATTTTTTCTGATTTTGAATCTAATATTTTTTGTTCAGCATCAATGAATCCTTCCCATTGTTCTGCGGTTGATATTTCAACTTCTGATTCTCGAGTTGTTTGTTGAATTTCAAGGGGGCAAGACAATACTGCAACCTTACCTCGTTCAATACTTCTAGGAATTCTATCAAGCCCAATACGCCTTTCTATAATCAGTCCACGAACTAATTTTGTTTGAGAAATACTGCCTTCGCCCGATTTAGAAATACGGATATCTTCTGTATTAACAACCGGAGTACCTTCTTCATCAGTATCTGCAACTTGGATTACCGCTTCAATTACAGCCTCTGGAATTGTATCGCCTTTGGTTTCGGCGGATGTTCCAGTCATTGCTGTTTTTGCAATCGAGAGAAGAATTTCTTTGTCGCTCAAACTTACTTCTTCTTCTACTTCTTCAAGGTGATCTAATGTATATTTGAGAGCACTTTGATAACCATTTATCAGAATTAAGGGGTGTAATCCTTTCTCAAGTAATCTACCTGCTTCACGCATTAGTTCACTAGCAATGATTAGACAACCCGTTACTCCGTCGCCGCATGCATTCTCTTGGGATTCTGCAAGAAGGACAAATGCCTTTGCAGCAGGATGTTTTACAAGTAATTCTGCAACAATTTTTGCACCATCATTTGTTACTGCAGCCTCTCCATTTGTTTTGTATAGCATCTTATCAAGGCCATTCGGACCGAATGTCCCACTGATAAGATTACCAAATGCAACAGCGGCACCGACTAACTTTTGTGTAACTTCAACACCACTAGTTACAGAGGTTGTAGGCCTAACTATGGCTACCGGTGCGCGACCTGAGCCATCATTTGGTTGAGCCATGAGGCTGGCTAATAATCGCCTGTTGAAGAAACCTTTCACAAGAATTACTTATCCAATTTATGAATCTTTCTTGATTCATCATTACTCCAATGGTAGGCCATCTTCAATAGGTTTAGATAATGTCCAAGTCCATCTTTCTCCATCTTGGAATGAAGTGCTTCGTTGTTGATGAAGATGTCACCCCATAGGTTTGCTGCAGTTCCTTTATGGCCTTTTGGTAGATCGAATATTTCCTTAGTTGTAGGCTCTAGCAGGGCTCTCCAAACTCTTGCTGGATTGACTGCCATAGTTACTTCAATAATTACTTCGCCTTCCTTAAGACCTGTTCCTGTTTGCCAAGAATCTTTACCAAGGTCTGCTAAGAATGGAAGACATAGGTCTTGTATTGACAAACTTGTCATAGCATCGGCATTTGTTAATCCAGTATATGCTTCTCTCATTCTTCCTCTATCTGCACCACGAGATCCAGTCATAGTACGTAACTTATCGATTGAGGTCGGTACTAAGAATCTTAAATCTGTATAGTAAACTAGTGGGTTATCGTCTTTGGCTCCAAATATGTGGGAGAATGGGGCAGCACCTGCTCCTTCACCCAGTATATCCATTGGATAAATCGTTTTCAACGCATTAGTTGCGATAGACTGTACAATTCTCCTCATCAAACGTTCTGGTGCTTGAGAAATATCATCAAATGAATTCATATATTCTTCCATATCGATAATATCGTATCCTCTTACAGAAATAATTGAGTGTACTGGAGGGCCAGTAACTTTCTTTTCTCCATCATGGAAGTCGGCTTGGCTAATCCAGCGAGCTCCCTTGGCTACATCACTTGCAGCGACTAAATCTGCATAAGCTTTGAATCTACGAGTAACTCTATTCATGAAATCAGCTTGGTCGAGTTTGGTGAATACTGTAGCCTCGTAATTTGATTTTAAAGCGTGGTCAGCTACTTGGCTTGCATTTACACAAGTTAACAAGTTACCTTGGTCTGTAGGATACATCAATAGTCTTCTTCTCTTGGAAGAGCCTCCTAATGTTCCAACTTGCGGGTCGGTTAACATGTAACCTAAACAAGCACAAACTTCGAATAATCGCGAATACTTATCTTCATCACTCGCTCTAGCAATCCACTCATCAAGTCCTGGTTCAATACAATGGAATTCTAATGGTACCATTTCAGAACCTGCACCGAACATTTGTCTAACAGTGGAAGAACTCATCATTCCCATTAAAGAATACATGGAAGTCTTTCCTGTTGTCATAAATACATCTGTAATTCCTTCTTCACCGAATGAAAGTCTTCGGTCTGGTAAGTTAACTAGTAGGTTGAATGCGGTTGGAGTATCTCTATTTCCATTAACAGCTGGCCAAATCCAAGTATGTGGTCTAGTTACTAAGAATCCATTGGCGTCTTTTCCAAACCCGGCTGGAGAATAACGTATCCATCCAAGTCTGTTGTTAAATGAAACATTTCTATGCATCAAAGAAGGGTAGAAACACTTGTCTAATGGGTCGGAATCTGGAACTACACCTCTATGGCCTAATCCCCATAGAATAGTTTCCCATTCAGCGAATTCTCCATCTTGTTTACCAAGGAAAATGTGATTGTCGCCTGGCATATCTCCAGTTAGGAATGAACCGCCCATTCTTTCTTCATCGCCTGTTGAACAGAAAAAGAATGATTGGGTTGTAAATAATTGCTTAGGAGTCCACATGTTAGCATTGATAATTGTCTTTTGCTTTAGGAAATCTGCAACTGTCAGAATTCTTCGCTCGAATTTGAATCTCTCGGCTTCAATCCAAGTAGAGCCCAAATACAGGTTTGTATTGAGTAATTTAGCCTTGGCAGGTCCGATGTATCTACTTCGAGGATCTGCTTTAGCCATATCCGTCTCAGTTAATTCTTCCCATGGACCTCTTCTAGGTAGGTATTCGAGGAATGATTCGTGGGCAAACTCGTTAACTTGTGCTGCTGATACTGCTTCTTCGACCTCGTCCATCAACCTAACATAGGTTTCACTAGGGTTCATTCTTCCTGTTGACATCATTTCTTTATTTGATACTGTTTTATGTTCCCACATTTAATTCACCTCAAAACTTTGGTCCTTTCATAGGAGTTTTATCTTCAGAGTCATCTGAATCATCCGTTTCTTCGGATGTCTCTTCAGTTGTTGCTGCTTCCACAGTTG
>CAXFAS010000003.1:0-110371 GCA_964001175.1 uncultured euryarchaeote | reverse complement strand
GATTTTTCATGGCTTTGGATATTAAACCAACAAGAAGTGAACTAATCAAGCTCAAAGCAAGGATTAAACAAACTAAAAATGGCTACAAATTACTGAAGATGAAGCGAGATGGTCTATTCCATGAGTTCCGTCAACTTTTATCAAAAATGATTGAAGCAAAGCGTGATCTTACAGATTCCTACAGATTAGCTAAACAGAGAATTGATTTGGCTAATGCAATAGAAGGTGGTCTTGCTGTTAGGGCAACTGCAATTGCTAACAGTGCCCATCCTGAAGTCGAAGTTGAGAGAAGAAACATAATGGGAGTAGTTGTTCCTAGTGTCAGCGGTTCTAACTTGAAATCAACATTCAAGGAGAGAGGAGTTGGATACATTGGTTCTTCTCCGTATATTGATGAGGCAGGAGATTCATTTAGCAACTTGATTGAAAAGATTGTTATTGCTTCTGAAATGGAAGCTACACTTAAGCGATTATTAGAAGAAATTGAAGCGACTAAGCGACGTGTAAATGCTTTGGAGTTCAAAGTAATCCCAGAACTAGAAGAAGCTAAGGTATTTATTCAACTTAGACTAGAAGAAATGGAAAGAGAGGAAACATTCCGTCTCAAGCGTTTCAAGAATAAGTGATTGATTTTTTCAATCCTTATTCTCCGATGGTTAAAGTAGGAAAATCCCGACAGGTTAACATCGAGGAAGTCAAATGTCTGAGGCTAATGGTTCAAAAACTATCGACTCAGAGCAAATTGAGCCTTTGATTGCTCAAAAAAAGCCTTGGGATCAAAAGCAATTACTAGAATCTGTTTTGAAAAGATATTTCCATTTGTATGGAGAGATTGGTGGAAGTCGGTGGCCTATTTGGAAAGCAGATTCAAAAGATGAAAAAGATATACATGATTCTGTTGAATCCGCAAATAATTATCTGAAAAAACTTGGTTGGATGATTAAACTAGAGTTTGGTGAACCATGGATTCTACAGGTACTACCTCTTCCTGAAAGACAATTTCCATCAAAAAAGAGTCTAATTGCGATGTGGTCTTTGACTGCAGTATCACTTTCTTTGGCAGGAATGTACTGGATTGATGGTTCTATACCCGAGGGTGGTTGGTTTCAAAATTCTTTATTTTTGGATGCTCTTATTGGATATGTTTTACCAGTAATGTCAGTAATGCTGATTGCGACATTTGTTCAAAAGAAGTGGGCGGAAAGAAAAGGAGTTAGAGTTGGACATCTGCTTCCACTTCCAGAACCAACAATCGCTCTTTTCAGCCTAGGTTTCTTGTCAAAATCATATTTGATCTGGCCATTTGGACTATTACTCATCCCTTCACTACCTAGAATGGATGCAAGGCCGTGGAAAAATAGAGAATCTTTGGGCTGGGTTGCCTTATCTGTGCCTATTATCTTCGTATCTTTCGGTACTTTTCTTTGGCTAGTAGGTTTATTTTTGACCCCAGAGTTTGTTGAAATAACTTCAAAGCAGTATGTTTCTGATGCTCCTTTGTTGGTAAATCTAATTAGCGTTATTACCTATGATGATATTTCTGTCAGATTACTTTGGGCTCATCCATTTACTAAAGCCGGAACATTACTCTGCTTCTATGGATGGATTTCATTACTACCGATTCCTACTTTCCCAGGCGGTAGGGTTTTAGTCGCCAGAGTAGGCCTTAATGATGCTAGAAATCCATCAAACCAGTTTTTCCTATTCATGATAATCTTAGTCTTTGCATGGATGTTTGAAGCATTCGATGGATTTACAATTTGGTTGCCTATTCTTGGTGTAATTATCCCACTATTGCTGTTCATGGGTTCTGATAAAAGAATACCAATAGTTCTTGACGAACCTAAAGGTATAGAACCCAATTCAGTATCGAAAATGGGCTTAGTGCTCTTTTTAGTATTCATGATATCACTTCCAAGTCAAACACCTTTCGCTATGGATGATGATTGGGATGATTCTATAGAATACGACTTTGAAAATCAATTTTCAGTTTTTGAATTCAATGGAACTTGGGCAGGAGAGTTGGAAATTGAGATAATTAATCCTTCTTCGATTAAACAATACTGGTCATTAGATTTGGCTAGAGTTAATGAGATTGTTTCTGATAATTGGGATATAAATTGGGACTGTAGCGATGATGATTCACCTTCAATAGATGGTTTAGGTTGTGGTGATGAAATTTTACCAGGTATGAAGACTTCTGTAATACTGAATATGACTTGGAATAGTGAGATCTTTTCTCCAATTTCAGAGGAAATTTATCTTATCACATACGTAGATAATGAACCCTCATGGGATACGATTAGAGTTCATCCCGACTTGGTGGCATACCCAAGTTCTGATTGGCAGTTAATCGAATCCAACGGAGAGGTTAAGCGTTGTTTAGAGATAAATATCGACTCCCAAGAAAATATAAATGTCTCTTTCCCGTTATCTTCGCAATCTATAGATTTCCAAACAAGAATGTACTGGATTGAAGGTTTTCAAGGATTAAATGCGTCAATTTCTCCAGAATCCGATCAATTATGTATCAAAGGACAAGATCTCATTGTTTTAATGAGGTCAAATGTTCTAAACATTGTAATGATTGATAACAATACCTTCTTACCAATGCAACCATTATTGCCAAATAGAGCAATAATACCTTCTGAGGGATGGAATGTTGATAGTAGTAATCTAACAGGCTGGGGACTTGTTATCAGTCCGGGTAATATCTTATCACTTGATACTCAATATTGTGAACTTGAGCCGAAGGTCAGTACTCCTGCAAAACCTAGTTCAATTAATGAATCATGGATTTGGGATATGGAATATCGAGGTATTGCACAAATTCCAACACTAAAAGAAAACACTTCTTTAGTTCTAAAAGTTCCAGATAAGGGTAGCTTGACTATTTGTTCAGAATCCCTTTATCCTATTCCTGAGTACAATATTTCTGTTGAAAGAGGTCCAGAACTAATTATTTCTAGAGAAGGAGCATCTCATCGTATTTGGACTAGCGTATGGGCTGCAGCAATGAATGGAACTCTATTACATCCTGAGATGTCAGATTTTGAGATTTATAATCCATCAAATAATTCGATTCCAGTAAATATTGTGCAAATAACATTAGGAAATGATACTCAAGAATGGTCAATTATTGATTCAACTCCAAATCTTAATCCTGGAATAAATAATTTTGAATTTAGCCCCTCAAATAGTACTTTTTCGACCATGAGGTTAGATCATCAAGATGGTCAAGTGTACATATATCTTGGAAGTTATATGTGAGGTGGAAAAATGAATATAGCCATTTTAGGAGCCGGTTCAATCGGTTCACTAATTGCGGCAAAGATCTCTAACTTTGGAATTGGAAATCTATTGATTCATGCTCGAGGAGAACACGGATCAACAATTGCACTAAGCGGGATAAAAGTTCAGGGTGAAGAGAATTTTTCAGTCTCTAATGATAATATGATTGTATCACTTGATGAAGTTGGTATATACCAAGGATTGGATGGGAAAATAGATTATTTGCTAATTACATGTAAAGCAAATGATGTTGAAAATATGATAAATAAATCAAGAAATCTTTTGCATCAAGATTCTAAGGTTTTATGCCTCAGTAATGGTCTAGGGCATATTGAGAAATGTATCGAATATTTCGGACCTCAAAGAGTGTTCTCATCATCTATATCTCATGGTGCTTGGAGGCCTGAACCCGGAGTTATAGAGTGGGCTGGAAAAGGAATTATCTCTATTGGAAGATTTACTGATGGACCCGGTTTGAATGAGGCTGAAGAATTGATTGATTTACTTTCTAATTGTGGACTTAATCCTCAATGGGTTGAAGACGGAAGAAGTTTAGTTTGGTCCAAGGTACTGCTAAATATTAGCATAAATCCTATAGCAGCTCTAATTGGTTGTAAAAATGGTAATTTATTGCAGCCTGAATTATTCGAATTATGTTCTTCTGTCATGATTGAGGGTGCTAACATTGCTAGACAGGAGAGAGTGAATTTGCCTTCGGATGAAGAATTGATTTCTCGGCTATCGCATGTAATAGAGTCTACTAAGAATAATTATTGCAGCATGCTACAAGACATAAAAAAGGGCAGAAGCACTGAAATCGAATTCCTAAATCAGGCAATTGTTCAGCGCGCTGAGAGATATGGTGTTTCAACGCCTAGAAATCATCTTCTAAGCGAATTGATTAAATCTATTAATTCATGAGAGATCAGAATTATAGTGCAATCCTTTGTTTTCGGTTCTATTTAATGCATCATTAGTCACTAATTGTCCAATTAAAATAAGGTTTCTAAGTTCTACTATTTCTCTGGTGGCAAAAGAATTTCTCCAAATTAAGTCAATTTCTTGACCTAATAATTTCAATCTTCTCGATGCTCTTTCCAATCTTTGAAAGCGTCGTACAACTCCTACTTCTTTAGACATTGTAGAACGGAGTAAAGTTAAGTCATTTACAATAGGTGCATGTTCTACCAACAAATCGAGACCTTCCTCTCTCCACTGGGGGATTTCTTTCGCCTCTATATTGGATACATTATTGATAATATGGTTCGATGCTTTATCTGCATATACAACTGCTTCCAATAAACTGTTTGATGCCAGCCGATTAGCACCATGCATTCCTGTACAGGCAACTTCACCAATAGCATATAATCGGGGAAAAATCTCGTCGCTATCTCTTAGTTTGGGCCTACCAAACTTATCGACATCTAATCCACCAACTACATAGTGTGCTGCAGGAGAAATGGGTAAGTCATCAATGCCTAGTTTGAGTTTATGTCTATCCAGTCTAGACTGAATGTTAGGGAATTGTTTTTGAAGGGACTTACTATCTAAATGAGAAGTAATCAAGAATACATTATTACGGCCAGACTTTTTTAGATTAATATCGATTGATCTAGCAACAATATCTCTAGTGGCCATGGAGCCAAGGGGTGAGAATTCTAAGATGAAAGAGTACTCATTAGGGTGTGGGGGTTGTAAATTTCTCGCCAAACTATCTTTACAATCTTTTTTCCATCGATTCAAGCCTTCATAATCCAGTATGACTCCTCCTTCTCCTCTCAATGCTTCAGTGATTAGAAATGGTCTATCTGTCGAAATGCTTAGTGCAGTTGGGTGGAATTGAATAAATGCCATATCTTTGACTTTGGCACCTGCTCTCCAGGCCATTGCAAGCCCGTCACCAGTTGCAACACTAGGATTAGTGGTTTGACTCCACAGTTGTCCAACACCGCCAGTTGCAAGAATTATTGAATCTGCAGAAAATGTTTCAACTTTAGAGGACTCTTGGTTCAGGCACCAAATTCCTGTGATTCCAGCGCTTGGATTACCATGTTCCGATTGAATCAAGTCTATTGCAAGCATATTGGGTTTCAAAGATATATTTTTGTGATTCTTAGCTGCGTTGCTTAGCGCTCTTTCTATTTCCTTGCCAGTTGCGTCTTTAGAATGAAAAATTCTCCTAGAAGAATGTCCTCCTTCTTTTGCTAAACTAAATTCTCCTGTTTTGTTCTTTTCAAATTTAACACCAATTTTTAGTAATTCATGAATACAGTCGCTAGCACTTCTAATGACTTCGTTTACAACCATCTCATCACACATGCCATCTCCAGAACTTAGAGTATCTTGGATATGTGAATCGATACCATCGAGATCAGTTTTATCAAGAATGCCAGCAATCCCGCCTTGTGCCCAATTAGTAGAGGAATCTTTCAATCGTTGTTTTGTTATTACGGTGACATTATTATCGGCATCGGCAATTTTCAATGCAGCAAATAAACCTGCAATGCCGCTGCCAATGATAATTATCTCAGCCATACTGTGCCCCTCAATACATTCGTGGGGACGCCTTCATTTGAGTATTTTGAGCGATATCACTATCAGTAAATACCGTGTCGCTAGTACATGGGCATAGTTGGCCGCTACATTGGTCCAACAATCGGGATATTGATGGTATCATTTGTTATTGTAAATGTCCAATTCGGTTTAATTGCTCCGGAAATTATTGATGGTTCAGAGCCGGCCAAATTAGATGTAATGAAGATGGTCGAGCCTCATTGTGCTATTTCAGATATCGAACTTGAGCTTTCACAAGGCAATGACAGTTTTTGTTTGGGTCCAGTAGGGGAATGGAATGGTGCCGATTTTCTACTTCTTGGTGAGGGATTATTTATCCTTTTAGTGGGTAGAATTAAATTACCACAAAAAGGCAGATGGGCTGTAAGAATTAGAAAAATAATGTTTGTTACAGGGTGTTCATTTTTCGGATTAGCAATTCTTGATAGGCTTAATGTTTTACCTACTGCAGTCGGATCGGAAGGTATTGCAACTTTGATTCCTTTCGATGTATCTCCTCTTTTTGTTCAAATTGGCTTGGCAGTTATCGGCGCATTTTTGATGCGTGGTCCTAAATATTGGGAGGCTGAGGCGATTGAACAAACCAATAAAAGGCTTGAAGGAAGAAGAGAAGTTGCTGATAAATTTAGATCAACGTTCGGGACAACTGCAAGACCTCTATCGGAGTTAGAAGGAAAGCAACAAAGAGTAGCCCGCTCTCCATTGATGCACAGAGATTCTAAACTTTCCATGTCTAGAAGTAAGAGCAGTATCAAAGTAAATGCGACATGCCCATATTGTAAAGGTGGCGGTTGTAAGAAATGCGATTGGACAGGCACAATTTAAGCGGTTCAACGGCAAAATAGTTTACCCCTGTAAACCGTGTTATTGAGGCTTTATCTCTCGCATAGTTTAATACCTCTAGATTCCCGATGTGCCCGTTAAGGTCGGAGATTTTTCCGGATGAGTGATGGGAATGTATCTAAAAGAAATTGAAATTTCAAATTTTAAATCATTTAAGGGCGAGGTAACTATCCCCTTAGATAGAGGATTTACTGCAATAACAGGGCCTAATGGATCTGGTAAATCAAATTGCGGTGACGCTATACAATTCGTTCTTGGTCCACGTTCAAACAAGACGATTAGGGCTCAGAATTCGAAAGACTTGATTTTCAATGGTGGAAAAAATTCCAAACCTGCTCGTTCATGCGAAGTAACATTGATTTTTGCAAATCCAGTTTTATCTAGTAAGAGGAGAAGATTACCAATTGATTCAGATGAAGTTAGGATGACTAGAAAGATACGCCTCACTAAATCAAATAATGTAGTAACTCAATATTTGTTAGACGGTGAAGAAAGTAGTCAAAAATCATTCCACAGAATTTTAGGTGCTGCAAATGCAAGACCAGATGGATATAATATTGTTTTACAAGGAGATGTAACCAGTTTAGCTAAAATGACCTCAAAAGAAAGAAGAAAGGTACTTGATAGCGTAGCAGGTGTAACATCATACGATGAGGAAATCCGAAAGGCCGACAAACAAAAAGAGAATGTCGAAGCATACATTGAAAGAATCGGACTTTTGGAAGAAGAACAAAAAGTCCGACTTAAAGAATTAAGGAAAGAGAAAGATATTGCTGTAAAAGCAAAAGACTTAGCCGATGAATTAAACCAAGCTAGAACTACGGCATATCAGTCTAATTATGCTAGCCAATTAGCTGAAAAAGAATATCAGTTAAGTGAACAAAGTCGATATTTGGAAGAGGCCAATGAGTTGGAATCTGAAGTAAGGGAAGGTGCAAAATCTCTTCTCGCATTAGAAGATAGAATCGGAGTTTTACAAAAACAGATTGAAGAATTGATGGGTGGAGATTCTAATGGACTAAATACTCAGATTTTTGACTTACACCTAAAAATCGATGGTAATAAAGATAAAATTGGCGATATGACTTCTAAAATTTCTGAAAACCAAGCCGAATTGGAGAATTTAATCATTCAACTCGAAGAGGCTTCTTCTGCCGAAAAAGAATTTTCAGAATCACTTGATTCTGCAAAGCAAGACTTAGAAGCTGCACATGCGGCATTGAAAGAAGCACAATTAGAGGAGCAAGAAATAACTAATATTATGGAATCCTCAAATGATGAAAGCGCTGAGTTATCTAGGAATCTCTCTAAAGCAATAAAGCAATTAGAAGATGCTAGAAATAAACTTTCTGAAGTTCAAAGCGAAGTTGATAGGACCGCTGCACAAGCCGAAATAATATCTGAACAACTTTCACAAGCTCAAAACGAATCAGAAGAAGCAAGATTGACATTGGGTGAGTTGGAACTTAAAGGCCAAGAACTATCTGGCAACTCTCCTGAAAAAGATAGAAATAAATTATCAAAACAATTAATCGACGCACAAAATGCTGAACAAAAACTAGTTGAAGAATCTCAAATTATAGAAACTAAATTACGAGAGACGGAAAGGAAATTAGAGAGAACAAGGGCAGAGATGGAAACTTCTAGCGGTTCAAAAGGCATGGCAGGTGGCGCAGCAGCCGTAATTTCTGCTAGAGATAGAGGTGAACTAAAGGGCATTATAGGCTCAATTGCTGAATTATGCGCTCCAATAGATGATTCTCATGAATCTGCACTTGCTACGGCAATAGGCGGTGCAATGACTTCATTAGTCGTTGAAAACGATGAAGTTGCGGCCCAAGCAATAAGGTGGTTAGCAGAAAATAGGGCAGGACGTGCAACTTTTCTGCCATTGAATAAATTAACAAGTACTAGAGCAGCTGGAAAAGCTCTTATGGTTTCAAATAAACCAGGAGTAATCGGTTTTGCTCATGAACTTCTAGATTACGATCCAAAAATAGATACTGTAATTAGATTTGTTTTGAGAAATACTTTGATTGTAGATTCAATGTCAACAGCTAGGGCTCATATGGGCGGCATCAGGCTAGTAACTCTCAGAGGAGATGTTACAGAAGCCGGTGGCGCAATGATTGGTGGTTCTAAGAGAAAGATGTCAGTATCTTTTGGGGGCCGAATTAAAGGTGCCTCCGAAGTCGAAAAATTATCTGGAGAAGTAGAGAAGTTTCGCTTGATGTCTGATACTGTATCCGCTGCTCTTGTCGAAGCAAGAAGGCAACAGCAAATTATTAGAGTTAATATTAACCAATTATCTGATGGGGAAGATGCAGTTAGATTACAAGAATGGCGTGCCGAATTAAAGCAAGCAAAAACTAACCACAATAAATCTCTAGGCGCTGTAGCAGAAATAGAAAAGAAGCTTAGTGAATTAGAATCACTTGCGCGTTCAAACCTTGAAGACCTAGATAGTTCACAAAACCAAGTTGAAATTATGGAGGCACACTGCGAATCTGCTAGAGAAGCTGTCGAGTTGGCAAGTCCAAGTCATCTAAAAGATAGAATGCATTCAGCTCAGATGAAACGTTTAGATGCAGAGGGGCTCAAATCTAAAGCAGAAACTGCTCTAGAAAGTGGAAGTACTCATAGAGAATTATTATCTCAAAGAGTATCTGATACACAAACTAGAATAGACTCATTAGATGCATCTATTTCAAAGGACAAAGTCTTAATTGAAGAATTAAAATCAGCCGTAGAAACCGATTCTATAGAATTAAAAGAAAAACAAGAAGAACTTTCAGAGTTCTTGGAAGAGAACAAAGGATTGGAAGATGAAAGATTAGAATTAGTTGATGAAAGAGGTAGCCTAAGGACTTCTCTAACACAAAAAGCCACTGATGCCCAGTCTCGTAAAAGAATGAGTGATGAAGTAGGTCGCTCATTGATAACTAAAGAGACAGCTCTTGTTGAATTATTACAGGAAATGAAACTTGCAGGAATAGAACCAGCAGAATCCAATAAGACCCTACCTTCTGTTGGTGAATCTGAAAAGAAGGTACGATCATTAGAAAGAAGAATGGAGGCTTATGGGCCGGTGAATATGCTTGCAATTGAGCAATTCGAGAGTTGTGAGGCTCGACTAAATGACATGAAAGACGATTTCAAGATTCTACAAAAGAGAAGAAATTCGTTAATTGATGTAACCGAAAAGTTAGAAACACAAAGAAAAGACAGGCTAGTAAAGGTATTAGAACAGGTAAATGAAAATTTCAAGGTTTCATATAACGTTCTAAGTGATGGAGGAAAAGGAGAACTATACTTGGAGAATCCAGACGATCCATTTAAGGGAGGATTAGAACTTTGGGCTAAGCCAAAAGGAAAATCATCTAAGGTTAGCCGACTTCAACTTTCAGGTGGAGAGCAATCAATGGCTGCATTAGCACTTATTTTTGCAATTCAAGACTATGATCCAAGTCCATTCTATTATTTCGATGAAGTCGATCAGAATTTGGATGGAACAAATGCTGAAAGAATCGCAGAAATGTGTAGACAAAGGAGTAAGAAGGCACAATTCATCATGGTGACACTAAGGAAGGTTTCACTAAGACTTGCTGACCACCATATCGGAATAACTCATGGAGGCGATGGTTGCAGTCGTAGAATTGTTGATTTCGACAGAGAGCGCGCTATAAAGTTGGGTGCTGAGGCCGAGAAAGAGGCTGAGAAGATTGCTAGCATGAACGCTTTGAGGAGAGATGAGGCTGAAAAAGTCGAATTTGAAATGCCAGAAGTTCCTGAGCCTTTATCTCCTCCAGGTAGTTTGGGTGGCTTACTCAACCATATTGAAAAATCACAAGAAGATAGTTCTATGATTGGACTTGGAGAAAGAACTGCTGAACTTACAGAGGATATTGAAGAAATGCAAGATTTGAGGCAAGCCGTATCTACGGAAGAGGCTTCAGAAATGCTTGAAGAAGAAGTAATCGAGTCCGAAGAGGAAATTTGAGGTGGTAATTTGGCTGAACAACAGGCTGCATTAGACAAGTGGTTTCTTAGACAAGATGTCATAAACCAACTCCTAGAATCGGGAGAAGAAGATACAGAAGCTCAATTATTCGGAGACAGGATTCTCTCTATTGCAGAAACAGAAGAGGCTGAATTTCAATCATTAACAGATCCATTCGATCGCTCAGTAGCATTAGTATTGTCTTTGGTGAGAGAAGAAGGTCTAGATGCATGGAATATCGACCTCTCCAAATTTCTGAAGTTCTTCACTCAGAGGGTAAAAAACAACTCAAAAAACCTTGACTTACCTGCTTGCGGGCGATTGATACGCCTCTCATGGGAAGTTCTTCACCATCAGGCAGTAGATCTTTTTGATAGAGTTCAAAGAGATGATGAAGAGGAAGAATGGGATGAAGGGTTTGATTTTGGATGGGAAGCTGATTATGATGATGAAGCATTTATGTTTACTAATTCTATTCTTCAAGGTGATGCAGATGAATTACTCCCTTCACTATTTGGAGAAAGAGTGAGGAGAGACGAAGGTAGACCAGTTACTTTAGGGGAATTACTTTCCGCTTTCAAAGACGCTGCTGACGATGCTGAAGAACTAAGACTTAGAGAAGAAAATAGGATTGCACATCAAGAAGAACTACAAGACTATTTGGAAAATATTGGAAGTAGAATGCACAATGAAGACCTTGAAGGAGATATCGGAAGATGCTGGTCTGCACTAAGAAGGTCTTGTGCTGAGATAAATAGTAGTAAGGTACCAGTAGATTTGGTAATGAGCCATCTTAGGACTATCCTAGAAGAATTATACGGTGTAGTGCCTGAAGGGTATCAAGATGAGGCAAAGGTCACATCTTTTATTGCTGGATTATTCTTAACTCACCGAGGTTTTGCATCAATTAGTCAAGATGAAGTGCCCGATGGTGAAATTTTCTTAGAGGATTTATGGCCTGAGTTAGATGATTTCCAAGAAGTCCAACAAGCAATAATAGAACTGGATGAGAAATCTAGAATTGAATTAGATTCCGAGGATTCTGGTTCTGTACAATTTGCCAAGAAGAGAGCAGAGAAAATCAGAATAATTGAAGAAGCCGAAAGAAAAGCCAAAGAAGAATTAGAATCTCAAGATTTTGAAGAACAATTAGAAGTTCTAGAAGTAGAGATTTCTGATGGCGATGAGGATTTCGAAAAGCATGATTGGTTAGTCGAGTAAGGAAGTGTTAACATTACAGAAATACAAATAGATACACTCTTAGAAGCAACTTTATTTGGTGCTGGTAAATCTATGACGGTTTCCGAATTAAGCGAGTCTTTAGGATATGATGAAGATGAAATGTTAGACTCATTATATTCGTTACGTTCAACTCTCAAAAGAAGAAGAGGCGGGGCTTTACAAATTGCTGAGGTTGGAGATAGGTGGGCAATAGAAGTAAAACCAGATATTGCAGAACATCTTCCTAAAGAAGCAAAAACGGAACTTCCTAAAAAATTGCTTAAGGCCGCTTCTCTGATTGCTTATCATCAGCCTATGGCTCAATCTAGATTGATTGAGTTATTAGGTCAAAAGGCATATGATTATGTTCGAGAACTTGCCCAATACGGGATGATTGATCGTAGAAAAGATGGAAATACTAGACGTCTTACAACTACTCGAAGATTTTCTGAATCATTTGGATGCCCTTATACAGATAGGAAAAGGGTTAGGCAGTGGTTTAGAGAACAAGTTCAAAACACTGGTCTTTTAGATGGGCTAGTTGGAAAAGAAGTACTGAAAGAAGAAGGTCAATCAGAAGGTTCGATCCAGTCTAAACTTAATTTCGAAGAAGAGTAATTATTGACTCCTTATCTCTTCTAGAATCTTTTGAACTGTGGTTTGGGTCTTTGGTCCTACATGTGACTGGAGTTTAGTTGCTACTAACTCTATTTCCTTGCCAACTGCTCCTGCACTAACTGCCATATTCCTAGAATGTAACTTCATATGCCCCGCTTGAATTCCATTCGTTGCAAGAGCTCTAAGTGCTCCTAGATTCTGTGCTAAACCAGCGGCACAAATTATTCCTGCCAATTCACTTGCAGATTTAACACCAAGTATTGCGATATTTGTCTTTGCAACGGGGTGAACTTTGGATGCTCCACCAACAATCCCGACCGCCATTGGAGTCTCTATGCTACCAACTAAATTGCCATCATCATCAAGTTTCCAATCAGTCATCGAGGAATATTTCTCATTTGCAAAAGAAGCCCAGGAGTGGCAGCCTGCTTCAATTGCTCTCCAGTCCTGCCCACAAGCTACTGAAACACTACTGATGGCATTCATTACTCCCTTGTTATGGGTTACGGCTCTAAAGGGGTCAGCAAGAGCAAAATGATGTGCTTCAATTATTCCTTTGATAATTTCATGGCCATTTTCTTTAGTGCCGTCATTAGATAGTTCTTCAGGCGTAAATGTGGCCTCTACTCGAGCCAATCTATGGGCTGCAAGGTTAGATAAGATCTTCAAATGAACTCTGCCCAAGGTTAGCCTTTCAACTTCTGGAGCGATTAATTCTGCCATTGTATTAACTGCATTTGCTCCCATAGCGTCTCTACAGTCTACGATAATATGCAAAATCAGCATTGGACCAGAGAGTGACTCGACTATCCTTGTTTCTATTCTCTTGCAGCCTCCTCCGAGCTTGACCATAGTCGAAGGTAAACTATTACAAAGTTCAATTAATTCATCTTTGGCTTGGTGTATTGCTAATTGTGATTGTTCAATATCGGGGCATTCTAGGATTTGTAATTGCCCAATCATCATCGGAGCATCATTTTGTGTAGTAAATCCGCCCATTTTCAAGCAACGTTTAGCCATATTAGAGGCTGCGGCTACAACACTTGATTCTTCAAGGCAGAATGGTATCAAGTAATGCTTTCCATCGATAACAAAGTTAGTTGCGATTCCTACAGGTAAAGACATCGTTCCAATAACATTTTCAATCATTCTATCTGCTGAATCGTCATCCAGTTCACCATTTGCAGCTAATGCTTGGACTTGTTCATCGGTTAAATCAGCCAATTTCTTCACTAAATTACGCCTTTCTTGTACGCTATGGCGGAAAAAACCGCTCAAACGACTATTTTCTACTGGCAAATGTTCTCCCCAGTGTTCTGCAGGTGACTTGGGCAATTAAGTAATCGTCTAAAATCGACTCAACTGAGTATTTATGGTGGGAGTTATAATTTCTGGGAAATTTGAAATTTAACGGGATTAACGGGAAAACTAACGCGTTAAGAATGCGTTAACAACTCGTTATTCGACCCCTCAAAGACACCACCGCTTCTTGATTGACGCTTAGTAACGGGTGTCTTGGACCATATTTTCAGGTGAAACATCAAATACCTATTCATAATTGCTGAGTTATGCGAGTGAAGGGGTTACAGATTGATTTTCCTGTATTGAGAGGTAATCCATTTTCAACCAGTCCATTGGAAACAGGTCAAAAATCCCTTTACGTAGGTCGTTTAGATATTAGAGGGAGGATTTCTAGACATATTAATTTTAGATCTAACCGTAGATTATTATTAGTTGGAGAAATGGGTTCTGGTAGAACTTCCTTACTTCGCTGTTCGGCTAGCGAAGCCCCTGTTTATGTCCACATTGATCATATCTCAGCATCTAATCCAGCCCATAGTCTTCTTGAAAATTTATACTCTGAACTAATTGATTATAATATTCCAAAAAGTAGGAATGAATTAGTTCACAAAATTGTTGAAGCATCTAGGACCTATGAATCAAAGATTCCGTTGATAGTAATCGATATGCCGACAGTGGAGACATCGGTGATGACTGTTGCATTGCGTGACGCATTACCCTCATTAGAAAGATTACAAGCTGTTATTGTTGTAGTAATTGAACCTAAACAGCGTAGTAATTTACCGGATAGTATCTTACACAGTTTCGCCAGTATTGAAACACTTGAGCCATTATCAGTAGATGAAGTTAAAGTTTTAGTCGAGAAAAGAGTTTCTTCTGTAACTTCTAAAGAGTTTAAACTATCATCAGAAGACGCACAAAATATACATTCAATTAGTGGAGGTAAACCATCAGAAGTGATTCGCTATATGCGAGATTCAATAGATCAATCCATACATTCAAATCCATCAGAGCAGAATTATAAAACAGAATATGATTTAATCAATAGTAATTATAAGTCCGAACAAGAGGATGAAATTATACATGAGTCTAGTATCAATCATTTACCTGAAGAAATACAAGAGGTTCAATTAGATGAATTAGATGCTGATATTATTGACGCTTCAATACCTTGGCAACAAAGGGAACCAGTTAACGATAATAGTATTCCATCGGTAGAGGTATCAGATATTTTTGGTTTTGATCTTGATTTAGAAGAATTATCGGATTCTAAGTTAGAAGATCAACCAATAGAAGAATTCACATTTTCAGCAACACCTGATAATGAAGAAATAATAATTGTAGATTCTAATCCTAGACCTTCAATTAATGCTGGTACATTCAACGCTTTACTCGGTAGAACAAGAGATTTCTCTGCAGAAGCAGATGATGGCCCCAGAGAAATGGTAAAAGATGATCAATCTAAAGGCGCAGAGTTATGGGTTTCTAAAGATTTAATCGAACCACCAATGATTGAAACGGATTATTCAGAAGAAGATTCTGCAGCATTGATTCATGATGAGATAGGACTACCTGAATTTGATTCAGAACAATCATTAGATTTGGGTGAGATAGTAAATGAATATCAAGAACTAGATCAAATTAATGAAATAGATAATTCTCAAAATCATAATTACGACCAACTATCTCCGCTAATCAAGGCATTACATGATTTATTGATAACCAATGTGTCTTCAGATTCAGGTTCCTCAAATACTAATAGATTAGCTGAAGCATTATCTAAAATGCGTAGAGAAAAGCAAGGTGAAAAGCAAGATTTCACATTGAACCCTCTCGTTCTATCCTCTCTTTCAAATAGCGAATCTTATGTAGTTTCAATTGCCCAACAGAGGAGATATTCACCTTCTGACAAGGAGATACTGAATGAATTAAAAATAAAAAGGCCAAGATTATCTCAAATCAGCAATAGGTTATTGAAATCTGGTATTTTGAATGTTCGAACAGTTGGACGTAGTCGTTACTTCCAATTAACACAAGCTGCTAGAGCTCAATTGACTGCATGGGGATTGATTGGAGGTGTTGAGTAATGACTTGGACTATTTCTTGGTCTTGGCAAGCACCAACTAGAATCGCTTGTATTGCTTCAGTTGAAGGTGGAGTTGCTATTAGCAGTGGACTTGAATTAGTCTTAATTGAATCTAATGGTGAAGTCCGTTGGAAGATAGATATGCCATTTAAAGTCCATGCCATGGATGCAAATAACGGAGTTTTAGCAGTACTAGCAGCTCATGGATTTTACGTAATATCAACAATAGATGGGAGTATGATTCATGAAGGTAGATCAACATTTGGAGGATTTACTGATATTTCATCAAGGCCTGGAGGAGGATGGATTTTATCTGGAAGAGAAGGTCAATTACACCTTTTCACTCATGAAGGCAAAGGTATCCGCCGTTTTGATAGCGGTAAAGTTCGCAGACTAGTTGGATGGTTAGACAGAGAACATTTACTATGGCAGTCGAGCGATGGAAAATTATGTTGTGGTAAACTCGCTCAAAAATATCAAAAGCGTATACTTGAAGAAAGGATATGGAGTTGGGTGACAAATATTTCAGCAGGAAGATTACTACTTCAATCAAGTAATGGAGAGATTTGGGAAGGAATCCCTCACCCATTTGGATGGGATAATATAGAACGATTACAATCAGATTCTTTAGAGCCAATGGAAGGTATAAGATGCGGAGATGGTTGGTGGGTATTGGGAATTGAGGGACATTTAATTCATATTTCAAGTAGTCAGCAAAAAGAAGTTACAGAATTAGGTAGGGGCATGAATTTAGGCGATATGCTTGAAGCCTTAACTGCAGATTCAATGGTCTCAGCAACTAGACAAGGATTGGTACGATTTTGGACTGCTCCTCATTTAGCTCAATCAGAAAGAGAAAGTAGGTATAAGGCTGCAGCAGATGCTGCTCTAGCAAAGAATTGGGATGATAGAAAGGCAATATTCCAAAGAGCCCAAAACGCAGAAGATGAAGGAAGGCTGTCTCTTGCTGTTGAATTATACCAGTCTCTAGGTAGAAGTGAAGATGTAAGGCGTCTATTAAAGAGACAAAAGGAGGATGGAGAATGAGTGAAGATTTAGAGAAAGTAACTCAAGAAAGGGTTGAGAAATATCTTGATATTACAGATAGAGCGAGGAAAAAGGCTACTCCTTTAGTAGAAAAAGATACTCTGGATGCTGATAAATTAGTTATTTTACTAAGAATGGCTGATGACTATGCTTATGATGCTCGTCATTTTCTAAACAAGGGAGATTTAGTAAGGGCTTTTGGAGCAATTAATTATGCCCATGCATGGATCGATGCTGGTGTTAAATTAGGATTTTTAGACGGTCATGGAGATGATGTTTTATTCACTCTACCATAACTTCTATAGATTTTCAATAATATTTAGATGATTATTTTTATTTACCTCAATTACTTTAATTGAGGATTTGTAGAGACGCTTTTTTAATTCTTTATCTACTGTTAGTACCGCATAATCAGATTGTTCTGAGATTGAATATATTTGATCATCAGTATGTGTGAATTCACTATTTTCTATGAATATAGATTTACTTTCCAGCATTGAAATCAATAATGTCTTTCTTTTTGGCCTATCATTTTCAATTTCTTTTAATTCATCTAATACAGATTCTAATAAGATTAATTCAAATGATCCAAATATTTTTTCTAATTCTAGATCAATATTTATTCCCGAATCAATTACTGCAACCCATCCACAAGCATCTACAATAATGCTTTGAGACATAAAAAATCCTCTACTGGATTATACCATAGCCTATCAGTCGCCATCTAGAGCCAATTCTGCGAGAAAGAGAAACTCTTTGCCCTGGGTCTACACATATTGGTAATCTTAATTCTAGATTAGTTTTTTTCTTTTCAGCATTTCTAGTAATACCAACAGAAGTAGCAGTAGCGACATTAATCATCAACATCTCGTTATTCCTTAGTGGATGAATTTTATCTGCATTACTTCCATCTCCGCCAACCATATGTTCCATTAGATCAACTGAAATACTAATTTTTGAGCGAACTTCAGGAAGATTTCCCTTCAAAGCCACTACTTGACCGGATAAATTATCAGATGTAGTAATTGATGGGTCTAGTTCAGTTGCCATTCCACAGAGCCCTCCAGCATGCATTAATTCTAGATTATTTCCACCGCCTTGCATACTACTAACCGTTGCTGAAATAGGTTCCCAATGTGTCTTTGAGCCCTTTTCGATCTTTCTTCCAGGACCGATTTCGATTTCATCCCCTATTTTGAATTCGCCTTCAACTATACTGCCACCAATAACTCCTCCACGCATCTTTGTAGGTCTTGTTCCTGGTCTGTTTATGTCAAAAGAACGTGCAATATGCATTATTGCTCGAGAATCTTCACTTCTATCGGGGGTAGGGATAGTTGTCTCAATAGCATCGATTAGAACATCTAGATTAACATCATGGTGGGCTGAAACCGGAATAACAGGTGAATCTTCTGCAACAGTCCCTTTTAGAAATTGTTTAATTTCATTATATGATTCAACCGCTCTTTCCTTTGTTACAAGGTCAATCTTATTTTGAACTACAATAATATTCTTAATTCCAGATATATTTAGAGCCATAAGATGTTCTCTAGTTTGAGGTTGTGGACACTGCTCATTAGCGGCGACCATTAGCAGGGCTCCATCCATAATAGAAGCGCCTGTGATCATAATTGCCATCAGAGTCTCGTGACCTGGTGCATCAACAAAAGAAACAACTCTTTGTAATTCTTTTTCAGAATCTTCTTTTCCTTCAGGGTGCCTTCCTGAAGGATAGAAAGTACCATCTTTAGTTTTGTAAAATGCAGTATCTGCATATCCTAATTTGATAGAAATACCACGTTTTCTTTCTTCAGAGTGTGTATCAGTCCAAATTCCAGATAGGGCCTTGGTAAGAGTGGTTTTTCCATGGTCAACATGACCAACAAGCCCTATGTTGACAGTAGGTTGTGAAGGAAGCTTTCTTGACATTTGCTCCCTCCTCTAATTTACGATAACCCTCTCGGGATTCACTCCGATGCTTCCTCACTTGGTGAAGTAAGAATGTCACTCAAGGATTTTTTTCCAGATTCGACAACCTTTAGATTGATCTGTCTAGTATCTTGATTAATTGTATTTCCTCTAAAGTTTCTTCTCTTTCTTAGTCCATCAGGTTTGTATCTGAATCTTTTCTTTTCTCCACTTTTGGTTTTGAATACCAAGTTATGGCCTTTAAATCCAGTTGAACGTGTTACTAGAACTGCTTGTCTTGACCCACCATCGAGATCTCTTCTTAGTGGTGTTCCAGTTTTATCAGAGCCGCCTGTAATTTGTAATTTGTATCCGGAAAGAGTTTGTTCTCCTTCTCCAACGAAAATCCCATCTATGACATCTCCAATTTTCTTACCTAGTAATTGTGAATGGTTGTTACCAGAAATCTTCAATGAGTAGGCTTTACCGCTACTCTTTGGGTTTGTGTCGTTAACGACAGCTACGAATTCTCCTTGTTGACCGACAGCCATAGTAATCACTCTAAGACACCTTGCCGAACATCGACCCGTATTTAGCCTCACCGCATGGTTTGAAGCCATTAAAAAATCATTTCAGTCGTTTTTTTAGCAACATTTCTACCCGATTAGCAATGTCTGTTGGTAAAAAATGCGGCATACTAAGATGAGTAGTTCTCCCTCTACCGCCACCGATGGTATCTATCCTTGAAACAATGATTTGACGATTTTCTAATTCCTTAAGATATTTCCAAATAGTTGTATGGCTCTTCATTTCTTGTTCATATTCTTCACAAACCACCTCATACAAACTTTCCACATCACCAGTTGTCATAGTTTCTTTTTTCCTTAATCTTCGACAGATGCTAAGAAGAACAAGCATAGCATGCGGCTTTAAATCGTCAACAGTTTCAATTTCACTAATCATTTCGACAGCGAGAATCTTGTCCTGTGAGTGAACATCGTTGATGGTGATGACTCTTTCAGTATGAGCATCTTGTCTAAATTCACTTGCTTCTGCTGCTGCTTTGATTAACTCAATAACTAATCTTGCATCTCCACTAGGGACTGCCTTATCAGCAATCAAACAAATAATGTCCTTGGTATAAGTTCCTTCATGTAGAGCCATTTCTGCTCTCTGTTCAGCGATTTTAATCAATCCATCATAATTATACGGTGGTATTGGTAAAAGATTAGTTTTCCCCATTCTTGAAATCACTGCAGTTTCTAGAACATCTAGAACTTGCTCTTGGCTAATTAAAATTAGAGATAATGTTCCTTTTCCTTGTTGATCTTCATCTATTCGAAGGAGTTGATATAACAAATCATCACCGGATTTTCTAAGCATATGGTCGACTTCATCAAGAACTACGATTAAGTGAGAAGAGTTTCTACGAACTAATTTTCTTAAACTGAGTAATAATTCTCCCATTGAAAGACCTCTATCAGGATGACCTGGGTCAATTTCATGTAGTATTCTTTGAACGACTCTAGTACTTGTAGAAGCATTACGACAATTAACATGGGAGACTAGAATTTCTCTTTTGTTGGCGAGATGATTTTGTAAATCTCTACAGAATGTTTTGACTAGGACTGTTTTTCCACTTCCAACAGGGCCGGTAATTATTGCACGACAACTGGAATTTAAATCGCCTATTGAAGAGAACTTATTTGCTAATTCGCGTTGAATATCTTCTCTTCCAACGATGACATTAGGGACAAAATCAAAGTCCAGAACTTCATTGTTATCAATGATAAATCCTGCACCGATTCTATTGAGGTAGTCACTCATAACATGGGAAGCCTTTCGCCAACCGTTATTGAACATACGGATGGAATTTTCAATAAAAGTTCGAAAATTAACCCATCTAAGGGATTTCATCAAACATATATCCAGTTTCCCATTTCTTTTCACCCAAAGCAACTTCTAATTCGAAGGGTGTGATCAATGGTTTTCTATATCTAACAGCATCATCTATTGCAATTCTTGGGCATGCAGTATTTACAAAAGCATCAACTGGATAGAAGTCTATTAAATCTGGTCCAACATGTTCTAAGGCCAATAAATATCCTTTTTTGCCATGCTTTTCTAGAGTTCTTTTCATTTTTAAAGCAAGACTTCTACGCATTTGTCCTGGTTTTTCACCAATAAGAATACCAAATGATTTAGCATCTCCACATGACATAATCAGTCCAAATCTTTGCCTAAGAATCCTCTCAATTCTTTCTAAAGACATCTCTTCAGCATCACCAGTATAAGGGTCCAACATTGCTAGAGGTTTACCAGTGTGAAGGACTAAACCGATTGGATGAAAATCTCCAGACCCCAAAAACAGATAATGACCTATAGAAGGGTCATCTCCGGAGTAATTACAACCCAATACTTGTCCAGGGAATGATAGCCTTGCACCTCCGATTGGAATTGTGACATCAAAGCCGGCTTTCTCAAGACGGTCATGAAATTCAGGTAGCAAGTGAAGGTGTTGAATAGAACCAACAAGTCCAAGTTTTGTATCAGTTAGGGGGGAAAGTCGTCCAACAGCGTCTAGGAATTTTTCTTTTGCTTTATCATCAGATAATTCCTGTTCAGTATTTTGTCCACTTTTCCTAACCAATGCCATTTTCCTATGCGCCTCTAAGTAAGGAATTACTGGTGAAATCTCAGGATCACCATCATATGTTACATCTATGAATTGTGTTGGCATACCTGAATCGATATTCATTTGTGAGTGCCCCATGTGAGCTACTAATTCCACTCCCATCATACTCATCTTATCATGCACTAAATCACAGGCGCCATAACATGGGTCAGCTGCTAAAACAACTTTAGCACTTGTTTCAGTTTCTATTTCATCCATCATTTCCAAGGCTTGCATTTTCAATCCTTCAGGAACTTGTAAGGCAATTAGTCGATTATCATTTTCTCTGATTCTTTTGACTAAATCATCTAATTCAAAATCGTGACGGTCTAAATCCATAATATCAC
Source organism: uncultured euryarchaeote (assembly GCA_964001175.1). Lineage (GTDB taxonomy): Archaea > Thermoplasmatota > Poseidoniia > Poseidoniales > Poseidoniaceae > MGIIa-L1. The sequence goes on along the minus strand of CAXFAS010000003.1, from coordinate 88,460 downwards.
CAACTTAGTTTAGTAAAACTATTTTTTCTCCATCCATTTCAAGTTTAACTAGAGATTCAATTTTAATGGCTGGATAGTCAATTTTTAACTTCTCTAAACCAGGGCCTTTCTCTACAACAACTAGAATATGCTTTACTTCAGCTCCAGCCTTTTTAACTCCTTCAATTACTGCTTTGAGTGTGCCACCAGTGGATAGTACATCATCAATAATAGCTATTTTCTCACCGGGATTGATATCATTTAGATACATTGCACCCTTTGAATAACCTGTACTTTGGTCGATAGTAACTTCACCATCCAGGTCATATTTTCTTTTTCTAGCAATAACTAAAGGAATTCCAGTCTGAACGCTAATTGGAGAAGTTAATGGTAGTCCCATCGCTTCAATTCCTAGAATTAAATCAATATCTTTCCAATCGATTGATTCAATTGATAATTCAGATACTGCAGATAGAACATTAGCATCTAATCGGGGCACACCATCAGTAATTGGGTGAATAAAATAAGGATAGTCACCTTTCCAAATTACTGGAGCATTTGCGAGACTTTCTCTTAAGAGGTCCATCGCATTCATACTTGGCACCACTCATAGATCTGCTAAATAATCAACATATTCATCTGGATCTAAGAGTAATTCAAGATCTAGGTTATGAGGTTCAAGAATGATAATCCAGCCGAGATCATATGGTGATTCATTTGCTAGGTGAGGGCTGTACTCAACTTCTCCGTTAACTTCAGTTATCAGTCCGGAGAAAGGAGCGGCAAATGGTAGTTTTTCTTCGGCAGTCCAAATTGAAAACATTCCATCTCCTTCATCGACCTCTGTTTCTGCTTGGGGCAAAATAATTCTTAGAACTTCGCCAATTTCAAATTTCAAAAATTCGCTAACTCCAATCATTAGTTTGTCATCTTTTTCTTGGTACCACAAATGAGAAGTAGAATATTTCCTATTGTGTGCAACCTTAAATTGTAGGGTTTCATCTTCCATAACATTTCCTCCTAAACGCGCCTCAAAGGCATTGTATTTGAATAGTTTGGGAAAATCAGAAATTCAACTTTATACAAACGGGTTAAGAAACACGGCCTTTTGGGGTGTATAGGGAGAAACATGAATTTTGCAGAAAACGATGAACAGCAAATGATTCGGGAAATGGTTCGAGACTTTGCTGAGACTGTACTTGCACCCACAGTAGAACATAGAGATAAGACTCAAACACCTCCTTCGGAGGAATGGGAATCTTTTCTTGAATATGGTCTTCAAGGAGTTACAATTCCAGAAGAATATGGCGGATCTCCAGTTGATGATATTTCAGAATCAATAATTGTCGAAGAACTTTCTAGAGTAGATCCCTCTTTTGGAGTCATGTTCTGTGTTCACGTTGGCCTTTGTTCTAAGACAATTTCCTTACACGGAAATGAAGAACAGAAACAGAAATATCTGACTAGATTGGCTGCAGGTGAAGTAGGTGCATATTCTCTTTCAGAAGCAGGAGCAGGTACAGATGCTGCAGCAATGATTTGTAAAGCAAAACTATCTGATGATGGTAAGAATTATATTTTGAATGGTGAGAAAATGTGGGTAACAAACGGTGCACAGGCGAAAATTATCGTACTGTTCGCTAAAGATGTCGACCATCCAGACTATGGTGTAAAGAAACATGGTGGAACTACTGCTTTCATCGTAGATTCTAGTTTTGAAGGCTTCAAGGTAGGAAAGAAAGAAGATAAACTCGGAATCAGGTCTTCAGATACCTGTACATTAATTTTAGAAGATTGTAAAGTCCCTGTTGAGAATGTCTTGAAAGGCGTCGGAAAAGGATTCCCGATTGCTATGAATGCCTTAGATAATAGTCGTATTGGGATTGCAGCACAAGCCTTAGGAATTGCTCAAGGCGCGTATGAATCCGCTCTAAAATATTCACATGAAAGAGAAGCATTTGGAAAACCAATTGCATATCATCAAATGATTATGGCTTATCTTTCTGATATGGCTACCAAGATAGACGCTGCACGTTTACTGGTCTACAAAGCCTCTTGGGCAAAACAAGAGCACTATGAACACGGCGGACCAAGACACACCAAAGAAGCAAGTATGGCAAAATTATTCGCTGGCGATACCGCAATGTGGGTTTCTGAAAAAGCCATACAAGTTTTGGGCGGATATGGCTATACCAAAGAATTCCCAGTTGAGAGATTCTTCAGAGATGCTAAGATCACCCAAATTTATGAAGGGACTCAAGAAGTACAAAGAATTGTTATTTCTCGTTCACTTGTTTAATTTTAAATTATCAGTGATTTACCCTTGAGTTTAGCTTGTCTAAGTCCACTAGACCACTCAAATAATCTAGCATCAAATGAGACAATTTTTGTTTTAGTTACTTTTTGATCAATTAGTTCATTAAATTCAGGTTCAAATAATACTGCAACACTGTAAGGTCCGCCATCTAATAAACCAACTAACGTTTTTCCACCACGATAACTATCTGAAACCATTAGATTATTCTCTATCCTTTCAATCTGTAGATTACAACTTCCTTCTAAGGAGTTTGAGATTATAGATAATGCTTCACTATGAAGCTTTGAATTTTCTAAAAGTTCAATAGTTTTCTCGATATTAGTTGATATTTTGTTTACTTCTTCAATTACTTCTTGTTCAATCTCATCGTGTTCAATTTTCGATTCAGTTTCTACAACAATTTGTTCAACTTCATTTTCTACATGAGATTCTATTTCTTCAAGTTCTCTCTCAAATTCTTCATCTGATATCAACGTTTCAACTTCAGAAATATTATCTTTTGATTCTTCGATTACAGGATCTTCGATTTCAGGAATTTCAAATCCGATCTCTTCAAGATAAGACCATAACTCAGAAACTTCAATTATCCCATCTGAGTTTCTATCCAATACACTATGAACATGAGATAAAACCCAACTAGGAGGCTGAGTACCAGTCAAATCAAAAATGAATTCAGAAATTTCCTCCATGGTAATTGTTCCATCGACATTTTTATCTAACTTTACAGTCAATTCAGATACAGTATATCCTGAATCAACAAGCCATTTTCCAAACTTATCCTTTATCACAGCAACCATTGGGTTATCATCATTTTCCTCAATCTTAGATTGAACATTTTCAACAGTTTCTGAAATTTTACTACTTGCTAGTAATCTAGCCTTTTCAATTACACCTTGCTGCCATTTTTTGACACTATCTTGTTCTGATAAAATACTGATTATGGTTTCTCTAGGGACATGAGATGGAGGAGCATCTCCTACAAAGTGTATTGCTAATTGTGATAATTCATTGTCAGTCAATGAATTCAAACCCGCTCCAGATGAGATTTTATTTTCTAACTGTTCAATTATCATTTACGCCCCTCACATAATGGTAAAGCCTCTAACTATTCAAATTACTGCAACTATGGGAATTTCAACTCCGGCCAGTTTTTGTAATCGGTATTATTCCATGAAAGCGTAGAAAGAACCTTTTCAATTTGAGATAAACTTACTAAATCTCTTTCGATTTGAATTGAATGCAGCCAAGCCTTCAATCTACCGAGCTTCTCACCTTTCTGCAAGCCGGTTTGAATCATAATCCAATTTCCATCTGCAAGTGGTTCAGATTGAGTTTTTTGTTTTTCAATAATTTGAAGAGAATCAATAATTTCCTCAACCATCATAGTATCATGAGTTGGCGCACTTAGTCCACCAATAGAAATATTAGAATTGATAATTATTTTCTCTAATTTTAGATGCTTAATTGTAAAATCTTGCAAAATATATCGAAATTTCCTTATTGATTGTTTACTCATTTCTGGTATATGTCCAAATCTTTTATGAATTGAAATAATATGATTTCTTTCAATTTTTGACATTTTTAATTCTTTACAAATCATTGTCACTTCTTCACTAGTATTTTCACTTAACATAAGAGCAAATTTTTCTAAACCAGAAAAAATTGAAAGGTCGTTTTTTAATGCTTCAAAGATGTTAAATTTCTCATCCCATTTACCAATTAAAAATCTGTCTAATACCCCCATAAGTCCCATTTTTCGAATTATATTGCTGGAATTTTGTCCGGAAAGAATCTTCTTCCATTCAATAAATATTCGTTCTCTTGAGATATTATCTAGCATGTGCTTTTGTTGAGATATAGAGATTTCTAGACTATTTTCTAGTTCCCAAACACCTTTGTCTCTCCTGTCTGCAAATCTATATGCTCTCATGATTCTTAATCCATCTTCAGATAGCCTTTGGTGTGCATTTCCGACCGCTCTAATAATTCCTCTAGAAATATCATTTCTTCCATTATGAGGGTCATATAGTAACTCTCTGGCAACATCAATTGCCATTGCATTAATAGTAAAGTCTCTTCTTTCCAAATCTTTTTTCAAGGAATCTCCCCAAATTACATTTTCAGGCCTTCTACCATCGAAATATTTTCCATCGCTTCTAAGCGTAGTTGCTTGATACAAGCAATTTTCCCCTCTTAGCGATAAGGTCCCAAAATCCTCTCCGGTTAGGATCGCATCAGGAAATATTTCCAGCATCTTTTCTGGAGTAAAATTTACTGCTAAATCAAAATCTTCAGGTTTATGTCCTATTAACCAATCTCTTACAGCTCCTCCAACAATCCAAACACCACCACTATTTGTTGCTATTTTGTTCAGAATTTCAATTAAATCATCTGGTAAATGTTGGATAAAGTTTCTAGTTTTTGGAGGACATGTAATGCCAACTAAATCAGCTTCCAGGCCGTTTATCAGTCGCCTCAAACTATCTCCCCCATTCTCCCTATAATCAATTGCACCAAAGCATTATCCTTCAAACCATCTTCGATTTAATTATGTGGAGTGATGATTCGGTTTCTTTGGTCCCACTTGAATGGTTAAAGCCACATGAAGAAATTAAAGAAAAAGCTAGAGATAAGTTACTGCAGATGACACAAAAGTGGGGCGGCTTTACTAAGCCTTTGATTGTAGATAAGAATACAGGTTCATTACTAGATGGACATCACCGTTTTTCGGTTGCAAATTTAATGAGCTTAAATTTAGTTCCTGCAATTTGCGTAGATTACCTTAGCGATGAAAACATAATTGTCGAAATATGGCCTAATTCTAACCTAGATTCCATTTCTAAGGATGAGGTAATAGAAATGTGTCTATCTGGCGACTTATATCCTCCTAAAACTAGCAGACATATTTTTTCTTATGATGTGCCGCCAATATTTATTCCTCTGGAGAATTTGAAGTAGTTTGCCTTGAGTTAATATATCTAGACCATTTTTTATTTCCTTTTCCTTCAAGTTTTACTAGTCGTTGTGGTGAGGTTGGAAGTACTAACGTACATTTCTTGATAATCCCTTCATGGGTATAAGTTATCTCAGTGTCCTTATTAGCCATTCCTTTCAAGAATTTGTTCAAGGTTCCGATATCAGTCATTCTAAATCCATCCAAGGCTAAAATCTCATCTCCAGGCATTATGATATTTCTTACAGGTGAATCTTGTTGATGTGAACTAACTAAAATTTGTTTATTTGATTGACGAAGTTGTAAACCTAACCAACCTTCTAATTCCTCATCATCTTTGACTGCCTTTTCAGTAACCAAATCTAGAGAAAAGAATTGTAAAGCCTTTTTCACATCAGGAGCCTTCCTCTCAAAAACTAGCGAATCTAGTAATTTACCTAGTCTTAGTCCACCTTTCATAGAGGTAAGAGTAGATCTGATATCATTATAATTGACACCTAATTTTTCGACATTAGGATATTCAATTGCATACTTTTTACATAAAAGAGACATCAATTCACAAACCCCAGATTCTCCGTTAGAGCGCTTTCTAAGTTCTACATCTAGACAGAATATTGCCAACTCACCTTCTAAGTAATATGAAATTTGAGTTTCTCTAGAAAAGGAATGGCTTCTATAAAGGTGAATCCAGGCATCATGACTCGATTCTGCTAAAGACTCTTTTTCCATTCCATGTCTCAAAGTATGTCTCTTCATTTTACGGAGGAAATCTTTTCTCCAATCTTCCTCACTCCAAGCTCCGGACCTAACGCAAAGAACATCTCCTAGCCAAGAAGTAGTACCTTCGAACCACCACAATAGGTCAGAATGAACTTCTTTTTGCAAGTCGTAATTAATGAAATTTCTCGGTCTAAGCCTTTTAACGTTCCATTGGTGTAGATATTCATGACTGAATAAACTGACTAAATCTCTGTATTCATCAATAAAACCAGGCATCAAACACTGTCTAGGTAACATAGAGGTTTGTGAATTTAAGTGTTCTAAACCACCCCTAGATTTTTCAGTAAAATGCAGCACAGTGACATAGTTATCCCATGAAGGAATTCCAAATAGGGCATGATGTTCTCGAATAATTTTATTCATATCAAGCTTGAATCTATCCAGCATATCTGAGTTAGGAACAAATCCTCCACTATCCCAAATTTTTAGGTGATGAGTTCTACCTTCAACAACCCAAGTGATATTTGGGTTTGAATTTGCTTCAATAATCCCATCTAATAATTCATCTCTATTTGGAGATTCAAATAGGAATGTATTCCCAGTGTTATTAGTAAGTGCTCCTTTACATTTGCTTTTAGATACTTGAAGATACTGAGTTGCTGGAATCCATTCTTCAGGTAAATGTGACTTTATCTGATGAATCATATCCATCCTATTCGAGTCAATTCCAGATGTTGGGAGAAACCAAGTAAACGGTGGCATCATATGGACGTGAGAATTATCTAGATGTGTTGAGCGACAAGATAACTCTCTTGCAATAATCTTGTACTTTATTGATACAGAACTAGTATTCTCAGTTAATACAATCTTCATTGAATCTACATTTTTTCTTTCAGATTTTAGAATTTGATCTTTATCATTTCGTGCCTCAAAATCAAACATATATTGTATTGGCTCTCTTAGAAAATAAGACCCAGGTACCCATCTAGGAAAACTAAGAACTAAATTTGATTTAGTAAATGGGCCCTCTATTTCTAGCCCAACATGTAAGTGTTTACTCTCTCCCTCAGTCGCGTCGAAAAGAAAGCTTATTCCCGAATAACCCTCTCGCATAATACGCTTTAATCACCGGCAGTTGAAAGGTTATGTGCTATAATCTTCAATAATTCACTATTTGTTGATTTTAATAGTTCTTCCGCTTTTATCTTTATTTCTTGTTCATTGGTTCGTCCTAATAGTCGCTCAAGTAATCTAGATCTCTCTATTTCATCTACTTCTTCATTTTCAATAATTTCCCATCTTAGTTTGTCGCTCTGAGTATCTTTTCTTCCTTGTAACCATCTACCTAATACGACATGACAATTATTTTCTATTAATAGTTGAATTACAGGTTCTTCAGTAGAATCAAATCTGCTTTTCAAATCTAATACTAATTTTTTAATTACTTTTGAGTCGTTTCCTAGTGCTAATTTTATCAGGCATTCACTTGAATTATTAATTGCAAAAGGGATTATTTCTTTTTCTTCGACTCCTTGTTCAATTAATTTTAGCAAAATATCATCATCTATGCTATAATCATAATTGTATAATTTTTTCAATGCTACATTCTTTACAGAAATTGATTTTCCTTGAAGAATTTCAATCAATTGTTCCTTGGAAATTTTTTCACTGGATAATGCAATAGATACAATCTTTTCATTTTCTGAAGATAAAAACTTTCTCGTATATGTCCCATCAATATCGTATTTAACCAATGCTTTACTAGCTTTTATTTGACAGATCATATCATCATTTTTCAATAATATTTTAGCAATTTCACTAGTATCCTCATCAAATTCCTCGAGTAGGTTTGCAGCACATCTTTTAGCATCAATACTTCTGTGACTTGCTAAAAATTCTAATGAAGTAATTCCAATTTTACTAGCCCACATTCTATGAGCTTCAAGTGCTTTAGACCTAAACCATGAGTCTTTATCATTGAGCAATGAATGAAATGCCTCTAAGTTTTGAGGGTCATCCATCTCAAATAAAGTGCGTACTGCTTTTCTCCTAATACTTACATCTTTGTGATTTAATTGAGAAGCGAATGGATTTGAAGTCTTGACCATTATTTCACCTCAAGAGTTATTCTAGGCTCTCGAAATCATCAAAAATCCAATTCTCAAATCCAATTTGTCTGATTATTGGGTGTAATATAACTTGTAATATTGGCCAAAATCGAATAAAAGAATCAGACTTTTCTATTAATGATTTGAACATAGGATGGCTAGATATCGGAATTCCTCCTTCGCCAACAGGAGGTAAGTCATCAGGTAAAAAATACAGTTCAGCAATAATATCTTGCAATTGATTAATCTCATCTTCTTCTATAATTTCTAATTCTTGACATGTTTGAATCACAAGTTCTAATAGTTCAGCAAGTTCAATTGGACTAATATATTGGTCTTCATTTTTTTCACTTTCCAATGATCCGAAACAAACAGGTCCTAGATTAGTTGGCAATAGATGATCTCCCTGTTTTTCTATTTTCATCAAATGTTGATTACTACTTGGACCAAGTGGAGCAATAACAAATCCAGCATCACTAATCCTTGCAGTTATCCAATCTGGTAATTCTTCTATATTGCCAGTTATCAATACTCTATCAAATTCTCCAGGGAATGCAACTGGCGATACTTCTATTGATTCTAATTCTCTAAATTCAATTGTTGGCCAATGGGTAAGTCTCTGCTTAGAATGTGAAATAACATTTGAGCAGGTATCTAGAACTCTAACAATCCCTTTTTCCCCTATCAATTGTGCAACTAATGCTGCTAAATAGCCTCCTTTAGAACCAACAATAATTACTTCTTGACCTTCCAATAATTCCATGTAATGAAGCAAAGTAACAATCATGTGAGGCGCTGAAATTGTCTTAACTTCTCCAAGTTCAGTTTCTGTAAATGGAATAGGTCTATCTGAATAAAAAGGTTCGCAGTCATAATCAGAAAACAATTCAATATCTGTTTCAATCATTACTTTCTTGATATCATTAGTTACTTCGATACCACCTTCAACCAGCCTCTTTAGGAGTTCTGACATCCGGGTCATGTTAGGGGTAACACTAGGTGCTTTCTAAATAATCCTACAAATCAATCTAAAGATGAGAATTTTTCAACCATTATCTGATCAATTTGACTGATATTTTCTTTATGTTCTTGCATACCGTATTCTACCAACTCATCCATAGATGAAGGGATTTCTTTGTCGTCATGAAGAATATTTGGTGCAATTTCATTTTTGATGTTGTCTCTAATATTTTCAAGCATTCTCTTCATCCCTTTCTTTTGGTCAATATTTGCTTCTTGCGCATCTAATTCTATTGTATCTAACATCAACCTTATTGTTTCAGGGTCGACATATGGTTCATCAAAAGATGAAAACATATCATCCATAATAATTGCCTCAATACGGGCCAAATGTTCAGAAATAGTCGCTCTTGCTAATCCAACTTGTTCTGCCAAATCACTAACTCTAATTCTTTTAGGGACATCAAAGAAACCTCTGTCATAGGCGAATTTAGCCAGTTTAATTTGTTTAGGGCTTAAAATAGAATTATTTGAAGTAAGTTTGAAATCTAAACTTCTAGCACTGGTTCTATCAGGCTTTGATAAAATCCTAGCTAATGTGGTGACAATTCTTAGTTTCATTGGAGGCCCTTGAATGATGTATGTTAATCCTTCACCATCTAATCTGCAACCGGGAACTGCACTTGTACCATTAGTTCTTGCGTTAATGTTTGACAATGAATGATTCAGTCTAACTAAAAGAATAAAACTATCATTAGGTCCTATTGGTTCAAGAATAACTTCTAGAAGTTCTAAGAAGTATAATTTACTAATATCATCAACGGTTTTACCTTCATAGAAATTAGCCTTGACAATTATTCGAACATCCTTTGGAACACGTTTAACATAAGATAAAAACTCCAAATGCTTGAAAATATCAAGAATTTCGGCGATATCTAGATCTCTAAGCCTAGCCCTCTTCCAAAACAGGGAGACCTCGCGCATATTAGGCGCTTGACTTCTTAGGTCATAATATATGTTGAAATATGCTTTATCAATTTCTCATCTCCAACCAAGCCAAAAATGTAACAATTGGTAGTAAGATGAAGAGGACTTTGTTCAATTTATTTTGATATGTATCATATTCTTGACTTGTATCGGGATTTACTTCAATTGATTTTGCTTTTCTAGTTCTTCTTAGAACGCTAACTTTAGATTCGACTCTAGTTAGAACTCGGTCTCTTAATTCAGGTGAAGAACTCTTTGATGTGCCCTTTCCAACAATTAATTTGACAGTGGTTTGGTCCGCTATTTTTAGTGCTGCATCAACTACACCCTCAATATTTTTTAGATTATGCATGTCGATTCTAATATTCATTCCATCACTTGTAACGTGACTTAATACTCTCCAATTTCCTTGACCTTCATTGAAGTCTTCAAGAAGTTCTCTAGCTCTTTCAAGAGGTTTCATGCTCAATTTAACGGGTTTCCTTCTTTTAGATAAGAAAGGTCCTAGGATAATTGAAACAATAAAAGGAGGAGTGCACATCAAGTACAGTGTACGATTGATTTCTTCAGCGTCAGTCAAAACCGATATAGTTGCTAAAGAGAAGCCAAGATATAATCCAATCAAGGCACCGGCTTGTAAGCCCATCCATAATCCGACTGGCTCACCTTCCTGTTCTGACACATGCCGACCAATTCACCATTATTCATCAAGACTTTTATTGACAAAATGATTAAGTCTATGTTTTTTTAGTAACAAACGTGCAGAAGAACGGTCTACAAGAGAGAACCCGAGAGATAAAGGTCGGGATGTGGATTTTTGGGATATTTGGCTTTTTCTTCGTATCATTTTTCTTTTCCCCAATGGCTCTACCTACTGATTTTGTTCCTGATTTAGATGCTAGAGCTAATGCTTTAGACTACATGACTGAGGATGGATTGTATTCTTCAGGAAATGATGGTAAAGAGGAGAAATTTGCTTGGTCTGAACTTGATCTTTTTACTGGCTTCATATATGCTTTTGGCGACTTCAATTGCCACAATAAAGCAGAACGTTCATGGGAAATAAACGGTAATCAAATGCCTGTATGTACTCGTGATATCGGTATGTTCCTTGGGATTGCAATCGGTGGATTTGTATTTTCTAGAAGGGGATATAACCGTTGGACTATAAAGGATACTTGTCTGTCTATTTTTCCAGATCATTGGTTATCTAAGATATATAGAAAGAATTTCAGAACCTATGCATGGCTTCTAATTGGAACATTATTCTGCCTTCCTTTAATCATCGATGGCTTTACCCAATTACTGACTTCTTATGAGTCAAATAATCTTATGCGACCAATTACTGGAGTTGCTTTCGGTATTGGTTTTGGAATTCTAATTGCAGCAACGTACTCTGCAAGACCTAAATTTTTCAAATCAGCTGGTGAAGTTCAATTGCCAAGCGGACTTAGATTTGAGTTAGTAAATGAAGAGGAGTAATTAGCTAGGAGGCTTTGTTTTCCACCAAATTACCAATTCATCAGAATTTTTTGGTGTAGGACAATTTTCATGACCACTTGTCAACATTTCTAAACGTTTTAGAATTTTATCTACCGATTTACGTATCGATAATGGTGGAGTTTTTTCAGTACCATGCATCAGAATTTCAGGAAGAGAATCTTCCCAGTTAGAATTAGGGTTACTTCTTCTCCAAGATGCAAGAGATGGCCTTAGAGGCCACATTGCCAATGCTAATCTTCCATAACCTAATTTTTCATCTCTTAACTTGAAAACCTTGGCTTCGGAAAATGGAACATGAGATTGTTGCTTGTGGATCCATCTTTCGTGTTCAAGCCACTTTACTAAACGTTGAGTATGTCTTTGAGTTACCATTCTGTGAGGCCCAAGAGACTTGTGTAATCTCGGGACTTCAGTAGAACCAACAATTAGAGAAAGAGTACCTAGTATAGACCAGCATGATTGAGAATAGGAAGTAGCAGGGACATCAAATTCCTTTGCACTATCTTTAGGCCACAAATCCTCTCCAAGTTTCATCCATTCACTAGGACTTTTTCCCGATAACCACCCAATATGAATTGCAGTTTTCATTTCCGGGGCGCCAGGTAGTCGAGTTTGTTTCTTTACATCTCTGACTAGGCTACTAAGTAAGTATCTGTCTACTTGGTCTGAATCGACATTTAAAGGTGCTGGTTTTCTATTGAAAAAAGAACGCAATTCATCTCTCAATTTTCTTCTCAATTCATCTAGTCCACCTTCATTTAATATGGGTCCAACAACACAACATTTGTCGAAAGGCTCAGGGACCTTAATTTTGCCTGAAAGTAAGTCATTGAAGCCTTTACGGATTTTCTTTTGTATATCGGTTGTTTCAAAGTATTCTTGTTTTTGACTTGTCATTCTAAGGGTGCCAGATTGGATTCTTTTAATCGCTTTTTCAGGGTCACAATCAATCCAAATAACCAAGTCGGGAATCATTGCTGCAGCATTCATTTTACAAACTTGTTCAAGACCTAATTCTCCAACTATTCCTTGGTAAATTAAAGATGAATGTATGTTACGGTCTGATATCACAATATTTCCCTTTTCAAGAAGTGGTTTTATCCATGTATGCGAGTGATCTAATCTATCGGCAGCGAATAAACCAGCCTCTTGGAGAGGGGTTTTATCGCCCGTTTTAACAGAGTCAAGGGCTAATTTACCAAGTTCACTGTGCCTTCTAGGTTCATGTGTGGAGTATACTTGTGGAAATGGATAATCATTTACTAATTCTAAGATTATTCTAGCAGCCTCTCCTTTACCTGAACCATCTCCCCCTTCAATAGATATGAGGTACATGATCACACCTCTTCAACATCTTCAAACTGCTCTTTTGTTAGAACTAATAGCCCCATTCCTGCTAAAATTAGTATGGGTCCAAATATGATTAACCCTCGACTAAACAGACTTACACCAGCCATATATTGAGTTCTTCTATACCTCTTGGCTCTTTTGGTTTCAATCGATGCTTGTATCCCAACAAAACCGGTCAAAATAGTCATTATTCCAATAAATGTTGACAACCCAACAGCAGCTTCAAGAGACCATCCAGATTCCTCAGATATGAAATCCTCAGATACTAAACCACTCCCGTTTTTCATAGTAAATGGTTGCATAAATCCATCAACAGCATCAAATGTCCGCTCTATAGTATCGTAACCATCCAAGGAAACTCTTAGAATCATTCGATCTGCTTTTACATTTTTAAGTTGGAAATAGCCATTATCATTAGTTAGAGTGGATTGAATAGTTTCAGAACTATCATAATCCAATAAAACAATACTGACATTGTAAATTCCATGACCTTCTAAATCTAGTGTTTGACCGGTTATATCAACACTTTGAGTTTGATCAAAAATTGATGAATTGAGTAATTCAGAAGGATTGCCTTGTAGGATAATACCTCCACTAAAAATTCCTAAAATACTACCTACTAAAATTAATATTGAAGCGAGTTTTCTAATTCTTGATTTATCATCTACCTCTAATTGTAAAAGTCTTTCAAGATTTCTTTTTTCCGATGAATTGACCGCTGTATCGACAGATGTCTCTTGAACTACAATTTCTTCTTCTACAGCATCACTAGAGGATTTTTCGAGTTGTTTCTTGACACGTTCCTTGAGCGCCTTTCGGCGTTCTTCAAAGTCACTTTCTGTCAAGTTTAACCCTCCGCTCAATGTATCTGTAAAGGTGCGCGGATAATACCCCTTCCCCTATTAGTCCGCGCAACATTATATCTTTTTTATCCTATAATCTAGGATAAAAATTACCAGAAAGAGTCCGAATGTAATTGAAAGTGAGATAATCCCTAATGTAAAACTATTCTCAATACTATTTGTTTCACTATTATCTGAATTTTCTTGATCTTCTAATGCCTGATTATCAATACTATGAGTGGAATCTAAAATCCATGATTCACTTAGTAATCCTAATTCCAGTAATTGTCCTATTCGTCCTAATGATTCAGCACTAACTTTGTCTATTGTATCGTTATGGGTATGCCAATAACCTCCCCATTTTTCAGCCCCTTCGCCAGAGTGAATATCGATAATATCTATTGCTGGAACTCCACGTTCATATGCCGCAACATGATCATCAATAACGCCGTATGATGTTTCAATATCAAATATATCTTCACCAGGATTCCCCAAACAGTCATTTTCCCCTTCAACTAAACCTAGTGCTTCTGCCAATGGTTGAATTGTCAGCCAAAGTTCAGAAGTTCCCGGCCAAACATGAGTGAAATGTAAATCAGCGTCTCCAATCATATCAATGACAATGAAGGCTGAAATATTACTAAGTTCATCATCAGTTCGATTTTCGGCCCATGCTTTGGAGCCATATATTCCTGGCCTCTCTCCTTGGTCCTCAGCGTCAGTAAAAAATAACTTTACAGAATGATTTAGGCTCATTTGAGGAATAATTTTTCCCATCTCAATAAGAACAGCAGTAGCACTTGCGCCATCATTTGCACCATCGATTGGAGTATTTCTAAGGCTCTCATTATCATCTCTTTCTGCACGGTCGCGTGAATCATAATGAGCGACAAAATAAATTTCTTGAGAAGAGGAATTAGCAGGCTTGTATGTTGCAATCAAGTTTGTCAGATTGAAATTTTCTCTGTAATGTGTTTCTTCCTCAAAAGTCCATCCAGTTAAGTTTTCTTTGATTGATTCTCTAAGGGTAAAAGAGGCATTTGAGCCCGGTAATCTAGGCCCCAAATCTACTTGCCAGTGTACAGATTGATTGGCAGCCGTAGAATTAAATGTAAAATTTCCGTAATATTCACATGGTTCTGTTTCAATATAACTTATTTCTTGATCATTTTCTGAAGCTAAAACCATCGAGCTATTAGTTAGTAGTATGCCGATTATTAGAAATATAAAAAGTCGATTATTTTGTGATGAAATAACCTTTAAACCGATGAGCATTAATGACTCCTATTAGACTGACCCTTAAATACCTCTTTTCGACTCGCTCAATTAGATAGCAGTATCGCAATTATTTGGGTAGTTTATTATGTCGGAAAATCGTTCCAATAAAGCCTTATTTTTAATCGCACTTTTCTTTGTATCAGTTTTGTCTCCATTAATCCCATCCTCAACCGCTGATGCCACTGATGGAAATGATAGAACTCCATACAATGCTGGGGGAGTCATAATAGGCGATTTGAAAGATTTTGACCCAAAAAATGGCTCTCAGTACTTATTCATAGATGAACCAGAGCCTGTTGTTTCAGCATATGGATTCATGAAGCAGGCTTGGATTGATGCAGGGAGGCCTGGTGTTGATGATATGGTGTACGAACCTGTAACTAGCGGTAGGTCCAGCGGCAGAGTATGTAATCCTCATCTAGTAGGTGATGAACTTTCAGTTCCAACTTCTGGAGGTTCAATCAACGCATATGTCGCAAAAACAACCAGTACTGTTGCCTTTGTTGTCCAAACTGGAAGAACTCTTTCATCCACTGTATTAAACAATCTTGCATCATCCTGGGATAGTACAATTTATCCTACAATGACCACATATTACGGTAAGGATTACCAAGATGGTAGAGGTCTTGCACCTCCAGATATTGATAATAATTGTCAAGTTCAAATTATAATTTACGATATTGATGGCCCGTATAACACAGGAGGTTATTTCTCTCCTTCATTTGCGAGTTCAAGAGAATCGGTATTCATTGATTTTGCAGATATTACATTATCATGGGGTAAATCGATTATTGCCCATGAATTAGAACATCTTCTTCACAATGCACAAGATCCTTATGAAAATTTATGGATTGATGAGGGTAATGCTGATGTTGCCATATATCTTTGCTTTGGAGCGGACTCCACCTTAGTCAGTCACCTTAATCAATGGACTGAGTCATCAGAATTATCTGTTAGATGGTGGAATCAAAGATTTGCTGATTACGGAGCTGGATTCATATTTACAATGTATCTTGCCGATCATTTAGGCGGTGGAGCTGCTGTTAGACAATTAGTACAAGATTCTGCAACAGGTGGTGTCGGAGTCGAAAAATTAGCGCTATCTCCGCCAGCAGGACAAAGTGGTTCAATAGGCAGGACAATGGGACAAATTTTTGCAAATTTCTCAATAGCAGCAGTTTTAGATTCTGATCAAGGGATTTATGGATTTTCAAATCTTGATTTAACACCTACGTGTTCGTCTGGATCATTTTGTAGAGTGCAGCCAGCAGACACAAACAGTGACTGGAGTTCTCCATGGTCTTCTACTGGCCATACAGTCGAAGGTTGGGGGATTAGGGCTTTCAAATTCACACCTGGCGGTTCATCTCCTGCTCCCTTGACAATTAGATTAACCTCTGATGTAAGTCAATTCGATGGAGTAGTTGTATCCAAATCAACTATCGATGGATTGTGGTCTGTATCTGATTTAAATTTCCAGAGTAATGTTGCAACCTCATTAGTACCTGGTTTTGGTAACTTAACCGATGAAGTTTGGGCTATCACTTGGTATGCTAGTACCGTTGCTGATTGTGATTATACTTCTTGTGGCACATCTTATCCGCAAGGGACGGTTGATATCGAAGCCGCAAGAATCACCTCTCCGGCAACTCTGACAATAAACACAACTGAAACCTCAGATAGAGATGGTGACGGTAATGACGATACTTCCAGTGTAAACTTCAATGTATTTTCCAATGCTTTCTTTGAAGATTTAGATGTAGAAGTTAGTGTAATCGATTCTTCAGGACAAATTGTAGACTCCATAACAAATAGAATTTCTGCCGGTGGTGGTCAAGACACAAATAGCAATGTATGGTTCACATCTAATTTAGATGGCCAGTATACTTTGAGATTTGAATGGTATGATATGATTGGTAATTTGATTAATAGTACTTCTACAGCACCCTTGACTCTATCAAACATGATGCCGAGTGCTAATGGTAGTATTTCATCAAATCAAACTCAGACATGGGAGAATATTGAATTCAGTGGAGGAGGTTTTGACGCATGGGGTCTGTCATTAGACAATAATTCTCTACCTTACAGAGACTCTCCAGTTGCTTATCTTTGGGACTTTGGTGATGGGACTACATCATCTCTGAAATCCCCTACTAGATCTTATCAAAGCATAGGTGATTATAATGCCACATTGAAGATTATGGATCAAGGAGGAGTTTGGTCCCAACCTGAACTTCACAGAGTAAATGTGACTGATGATTCATCTCCAGTTCCGATTATTACTGTAAATAATATTGTAATAGATAGTGAAATTAGTATATTTACTGATCAATTGATTCAATTTTCAGGCTCTAAGTCTTCAGATAATGTCCCTGTTGAGAATTTACTATTCCAATGGGACTGGGGCGATGGCACTATAGATTCTGGAATTGGTCTTTACTTGGTTCAGCATGAATGGGGAGATATTACAGGCGAAAATATAACATTTAATGTTACATTAACAATTTTTGATGGAATCAATTCAGGACAAAAGAATATTTTGGTTTATGTCAATAATAGAGTGCCATATCAAATATACTCTGATAATCTAACAACATATACCTATACCTCTGTTTTAATGCCAGATGTATTTGCTGATGATGATGGTAGCATTGTTCAGTATGAGTGGAGTTTCCCCGATGGGGTTAACTTAGGTGGAGGAATAACCGATAAGAATGATGACTTTGTTGAAACAAGTTCAACACTTGCTTATCCTAACCCATCATGGGATAATCCTGGACTGAAAACAGCTTTACTAACCGTAACGGATGATGATGGTAGCCAATCGTCAACTCAATTATTCATCAATGTCCTGAATCAAATTCCGATCGCCGAGTTCGTTGTTAAGACCTCTACGGAAGACGGAACCAACCTAATCGACTTTAGAGTAGAAGATGGAGATACAGATGTTCCTTATACTTTCGATGGAAGAAATTCATATGATATCGACGGAACAATGGGCGATTCAAGTGATCTAATTTTCAATTGGACATTCAGTGATGGGACATATGGAGATAAACCTCAAACAACATTTACCTTTACTGAACCTGGAGTCCATTCTGTTAGTTTGTTTGTTATAGATGAACAAGGCGACCAAAGCATTTCAAAATCACTAACTATTAGAATATCCAATCCTTTACCAATAATTTCAGTTAAAATTTTGGATGCATGGGTTTCAGGGCAACAGGTCACAGATACAACTCCAATGCCCGAAGGTTTCATTCCTGATGCTTGGTCTCATACTTTTGATGACCAAGATAATACTTTCACGGCTCCTAATTTTATGCTTTATTTTGATTCTGATGGAACTAGAGATGGTGATAGAAAGTTCGAGGGTAAGTTTTCACCACTTGATTCTACTCTAGATAGTTGGAATGGTCTAGTTGACTATACTTGGGATTTTGGAGATGCATCACCTCTAAATCACGAACCATCGCCATGGCATTCTTATGAAAATCCTGGAGAATATACTGTCACTCTAACTGTTAGAGATGCATTTGGAACAGGGGATGTTAGTAGGCAATCTTTTACTATAATGGTAGATAATCCTCCAAATATCATTGATATTTCACTTCCAGAAGAGATAATAATGGAAGAATCCACTTATTTATCAGCAAATATTACAGACTTAGAATTAGAAAAACAAATTCTGATTTATCGCGACACAAACATAGATGATGGTTCATTGTATGACATTGATGAATATATTGATCCAGGTTTAATAGTAAAATGGGATATAGACTTAGAATTTGATGAAGATAGAAATGGAGATCCTGAAGATGATTATATTATTCCTTCAAGTGACTTATTCTATAGAATTGAGACTACATGGAATAATTCGGGTAAATATCAAATCGGCTTACTTGCTTGTGATGGTTTAGGTATGTGTGCTTATGCTACCGAAGAGGTAGATGTTGCTCCCAAGCCAGACGACCCCCCATCTCTTTCAGATTTCGAGGTTGAAGACTGGATGAATTGGATTAAAGAAGCAGGTTCTAGTTTAGCGACTTTTATTGCTTTAATCGCAGTAGCTTTGATACTTGGTTGGTTAGTTATGAGAGAATCTAGTGATGTAGAAGATGAAGCAAAGCAAGCCGCTGAAACGTATGCTGATGTTGAACATGTAGAAGTTCAAGGTGGACTTCTAGGGATGGATCAACACACCCCTCCACCAGCACCAGCGATTCTATCCAAGGATGAACGTAGGAGCGAAGAAAGTGGATACATTAGACCTTTGAGGAGAAGAATTTAATCGTTAGTATCTTGAACTGTCAACTAATGAGCCATAATGAGGAGATTGAATGAGGCCAAAAATCGTTTTACTCATTCTTGTAATGTTCCTTTTACCTCTCATTGTCCCTGCAGCTAATAATCCTGTTTCTATTATCAATAATGCTTCTGCAGCAGATGCCTGCGAAGGAGATATAGAACCAGTAAGTTGGAACCAATCATTACAGAGAATTGCAATGGTGCCCCATTTTAATCCATATGAAAGTTGGTGGGATATTTTTGACGAAGGCCCAGGAAATGGTAAAGATAGAGGTGGTAATGATGCTTCAAATGGTCAAGAAGATTCTATCGATATGTCATTGAGTCCAGAACCGGAATGGATGTATTATGCTCCTTGGGAACAAGAAGATTTGACTTTAGACCCTTTTGTTTCTAATCATCATGCGACTCTTTTAATTGGCAATGATAGTGTTGGTGCGTTGAAAGTTAACCTTTCAGCAAATCACAGAACAACAATTTGCATCACACTCCAAGACTTTGATCAAGTAAATGGTTCGAATGTTAATGCCGATATTTATTTACTCACTTCTAGTGAATATACCAAGTATGAGGAAAGTTACTTTTCTTCTCATTCAAATAATCGTTGGTATTCTGATGCTGAAGAATCATTAAGTGATATTCCGCCTGAATGGAGGAGTTTTAATTTCTTAGGTTGGAAATCTTTTAGAGACGCCCATCAATATGAGAATGTTGATGAAGTTAATTTTGCTTTGAGTCTTGACGGCCCAGAAGTATATTCTGGTTTGTTTGGGAATCAAGATTGGCAAGATTTCTACATCGTAGTTGATACATGGGACAATGTCCATGACAATGATGCGCAACCTCCTGAAACAATTACTGCTGCTGATATTACGATAATTACTACAGAAAGAACGTTGATACTTCCTAATTTCACCGTTTCTTTGGTATTCTTGGTTTTGATTATCGGCTTTGCAATATTTCCTTTTATACTAAACGCAAGATACATGCGAGCTGGGCTACAGGCTGAACAACAATCTACTGGCATTGTTCCATCTCTCAACACCGCAGCTGAATTACCTCCTCCAGACGGAGTAAATATTGCCGACAGTAATATTATCAAAAGCAATAACAATGGCGAATAATACGAATAAGTACTATTCATTCTGTTACAGGGTCAAATGTCTAGATTTGGATTCAATATTCCAATAATGCCCAAGCATCTCTCAAATCTCTGACATTAATCAATCCTCTATCTGATAACCTGAAATGATTAAGCATAGTTGCGTAAACTAAACTTTGGCCTAGAATTGGGGCGTGTAATCTAACCCAATCGCCACCATTTCCTAATCCCATCAAGCTATGAGGTTCTTCATCATTAGACAGTGTGTGGGCCGCTTCGATTATTTGAAGAGAGTCTTGGTGATTTGATATTGAGGAGCAGAATTTGATTATATCTCCTTTATCGTAATTCGATCGGACTAGTTCTATAATTTCGTTCGCACTAGGAGTGGCACTAGAGTCGTGATAAGATGCGATTACTTGACATCCAGAATCTGATGCACTGGAATGAAGTTTCTTTCTGTCTTTTTCTTCAATTGAAAGTTCTAAATCAACAAAACTGACCTCTGATTTAATCGCTTTACTCAATACATCAAGCCTTTGCTTTTCATTTCCAGCGAAAAAGCCTCCTTCTCTAACTGGTCGAACAGTAAAAATTACAGGAACAGGGATTGCCTCTTTGAGTGCAGAAATAGATTCTTCGATATCGATTTCTTCGAAGTCTTTCACAGTCCATTCAGTTTCAGGTGGCATTTTACTAATTTTTTCTCCATCTTCATTTTCTGAAACGGTTGGTTCGGGTTTGATTAAGTATAGTTTGTCAAATCGAACTTCGACATAATCAGCACCAGCAATATTTGCTCTATTTGCTTCATCAATCATTTCATCTACTGTAATACCTTCTAAAGATACGCACACTTTCGGCTCAGCCATAATTGGTCCAATTAGGGGGTGTTATTAACGCTCACGCTTGAGAGGAGTATCTATACAAATAGAAAACAAGTGATTTTAGTAATGTTGAAAAGCAGAAATAACTAGTAAATTGAACATATTTTTGCTATGTTTTCCACTACCTTTAAACACCTTCAATGGTGGTTAACAATGGTAGGGGAGTTGAGGACGAGTAATCAATGCATTGCGGCAAAATTCCATGATGGAAAAGATACGTTTTGTAGTGAAAAAAACCCCCTTCAAAATTAAATTCAGTGATTATAGAATTTAAAAACCCGGAGTTGAAAAAATGAGTGAAGATTATAGCGCATCTAGTATCCAAGTACTGGAAGGTTTGGAAGCGGTAAGGAAAAGACCGGGAATGTATATTGGAGATCCACACGATGGCTCAGCCTTACACCACTGTATCTGGGAAGTAGTAGATAACTCAGTAGACGAACATCTTGCAGGTTTCAACAATAAGATAGAAGTCCGAGTGAAATCAGATGGAACATTATCAGTTAGAGATTTTGGTAGAGGGATTCCAGTTGGAGTGCATGATGAATTTGGAGTATCTGCAGCAGAGGTAATCATGACCAAACTCCATGCCGGAGGTAAGTTTGATAATAGCTCATACAAGGTTTCTGGAGGATTGCATGGAGTCGGAGTATCTGCAGTAAATGCAGTTTCTGAATGGATGGAAGTTACAATTCATAGAGATGGCAAAATACACCAGCAAAGGTATCATGCAGGAGTTCCAGCCTCTCCATTGGCAGTAATCGGAGATTGTGAAGACACTGGGACAACAATAGCATTCAAACCGGATTTGACTATTTTTACAGAAATCATAGAGTTTGAATTCGAACAGATAGATACAAGACTGAAAGAAACAGCATTCTTGAATGCCGGGTTAGAAATAGAGATTATCGATGAAAGAGGCGAAGAACCACACATATCGAACCACCTATATGAAGGTGGAATCGGCGAGTTCGTATCTCAATTAAATAAAACTAGAGAAGCAATGCACCAAGAGGTAATTGTAATATCTGGCGATAAGGAATTAGAAATCGGAACCGTGACAATCGACCTAGCACTACAGTGGTCAAATGCATTTAGTGAATCTATTAGATGCTACACTAACATAATCCGGAATAAAGATGGCGGCACTCACATGTCAGGACTTCGGACAGCACTGACTAGTTGTGTTAACTCCTATGCAAAGAAAAAGAATTTACTGAAGGGTGAGAGCCTCTCAGGCGATGATGTTAGAGAAGGCCTAACCGCTATAGTTAGCGTTAAGCACCCAGACCCATCATTCTCATCGCAAACAAAAGATAAACTAGTTAGCAGTGAGGTTACAGGCATAGTTCAAACCATTGTTTATGAGAAATTGGGGGAGTTTTTCGAAGAAAACCCTTCGGTTGCTAAGTTAATCATTGAGAAAGCCTTACTTGCCTCTAAGGCTAGAAAAGCAGCACAAAAGGCTAGAGAACTTACCCGAAGAAAAGGCGTCCTTGAAGGGGGTGGCCTTCCTGGTAAACTTGCTGATTGTCAATCTAGAGATCCTTCTGAATGCGAAGTCTATCTTGTAGAAGGTGATTCTGCTGGCGGTTCCGCTAAGACCGGCAGGGACCGTAGAATACAAGCAATATTGCCTCTAAGAGGTAAAATCTTGAATGTTGAAAGACAAAAGAGAAATATAGCAAAGGTATTCCAAAATCAAGAAATTCAAACTATGATTAGAGCTCTAGGCGCCGGAGTTGGTAATAATCCTGATGACGAAGGGGCTTTTAACCCTGAAAAACTTAGGTATTCAAAGATAATTATAATGACTGACGCTGACATAGATGGTGCTCATATACGTACATTGATGTTAACTTTCATATGGAGGTTTATGAGAAGAGCTATTTCTGAAGGCCATGTATACATAGCCCAACCGCCACTCTATCAATTATCAAAAGGTAGAGTTAGCAAATATGCCTTTAGCGATGAAGAGAGAGATCAGATGATTGAAGAACTTAGGGCTGGAAATCCAAATGCCAAAATAGGTGTACAAAGATACAAGGGTCTTGGTGAAATGAATCCTGAGCAATTATGGGAGACTACTATGGATCCTAAGGCTCGAACTATGCTTAAGGTAACAATAAGAGATGCTGAAGAATCAGATAGATTATTTGAAATTCTAATGGGAGAAGATGTCCCAGATAGAAGGGCGTTTATCGAAAAACACGCAAAGGAGGTGACCAACCTTGACATCTGATGAAGAGAACATTGAAAACATCGAAGGTGACGAAATAATCCCTCAAGGTAATCTTTTGAATCAACCCTTAGAAGAAGAAATGAAAACATCTTACATTAATTATGCAATGTCTGTAATCATTGGAAGGGCTCTTCCAGATGCAAGAGATGGCCTAAAACCAGTCCATAGAAGAGTGCTTTACGGGATGCATGAGGGAGGGCATACCGCAGATAAAAAATTCAGTAAATCAGCCCGTTCTGTTGGAGAAGTAATGGGTAAGTATCACCCTCATGGTGACCAGTCAATCTATGATACAATGGTTAGAATGGCTCAAGACTTTTCTTTAAGATATCCCTTGGTCGATGGACAAGGTAACTTTGGTTCAATCGATGGAGATCCACCTGCGGCAATGAGATATACTGAAAGTCGTTTAGATAGAATTTCAAAACATATGTTGGAAGATATTGATAAAAATACAGTTGATTTCCAACCAAATTTTGATGATTCAGAACAAGAACCTACAGTTCTGCCGTCTAGACTCCCAAACCTAATCCTAAATGGAAGCGATGGAATTGCTGTTGGAATGGCCACACGTATTCCGCCACACAATCTAACTGAAGTAGCAGGAGCAATAAATCTGCATATTAAGACAATTATTGAAGAGGGAGTTGATGATTATAAAATTCCTCAAATTTCTATAGAACAATATATGGAGCACATACAGGGTCCAGATTTCCCTACTGGTGCAGGTATTCATGGAGTCGATGGAATATATGACATGTATTCCAAAGGTAAAGGCAGATTCCATGTTCGCTCAAAATGCGATGTACTAGATGACCAAAAGGGGAAGAAGATTATTATTCATGAAATACCCTATCAAGTTAAGAAAGCGGATATGCTAGTTCATATTGCTGAACTGGTCAGTAAAGGGACTGTTATCGGTATTAGAGATATTAGAGATGAATCTTCAAAGGAAGGTATTAGGGTTGTAATTGAAGTTAAGAATAATGCTGATCCACATGCTGTTCTAAACCAATTATACAAATCAAGCAGATTACAGGAATCATATTCTGCTAACATGATGGGTATTCTAGATGGAAGACCCGTTCTACTTACTTTACCAGTTATTCTCCACACATATGTCCAACATAGGGAGTCAGTTATCGAAAGAAGAGCCAAGTTTGAATTGGGCAAGGCAGAAGCAAGAGCACATATTTTGGAAGGTTTGGTAAAAGCTCAAGACAGAATTGATGATGTTATTGCAGTGGGTAAAGCAAGCGCTAGCCGTGAACAATTTGAATCTGTGCTCAAAGGAGATGAGACTATGAGCGGAATAGCAGTATTTGATTTTACAGAACCTCAAGCAAAGGCTATTGCTGAAAGAAGATTGTACCAATTGAGTAGGCTTGATGTTGAAAAAGTTCAGAATGAATATTCTGAATTACAATTAAAGATTGCAGACCTAAACGATATAATTTCATCTCGTAGTAGAAGACTAGATATTTTATTGACAGAATTAAATGAAATGGTTGAAAAACATGGAGATGAGAGACGTTCTTACATAGATCCAATGCCACTTTCAATGGATAGAGAAGACCTAATTGAAGAAAGAGCTATTGCTATAACGCTAAGTGAGGATAATTATATCCGCCACTTACCAGTAGAATCTTTTAGAGTACAGAATAGAGGAGGTAAAGGACTCAAAGGTGTTGCCACTAAAGCAGAAGATACCCCTCAGTTAATCATCACTTGTTTTAGTAAAGATAGATTACTAATTTTCACAGATCAAGGCAGAGTATATGGGTTGAAAGCATGGGAAACTCCACTTGGAAGTCGACATTCTAGAGGAGGACACATTAGGAATCTTCTAGAAAGTTTACGCGACGATGAAAACATAGTAACAATTTTACCGATTTCTAGAGATTTATTAGAATCTCCTGAAGGAAATTATTTACTATTTGCTACTAAACTTGGACTGATCAAAAAGACACGTTTAGAAGAATATGTTAGAATAAATCGTAATGGTAAGTATGCTCTTCGATTCAAACTCGATGGCGATAGTTTGGTCAATGTTAGGTGTGGAACAGATGATTCAGATATAGTAATGATTTCTAGTACTGGATTCGCAAGCAGATTTGCATGTCAAAAGATAAGATCATCTGGTCGTGTTTCAGCAGGAGTATATGGCATTAAAACAGGCAACCGTAAAGGTGCAGATGGCGGTCATGTAGTTGGTATGATTGCTACCGATAATACCGAAACTCAAATTCTTACAATTACCAAAAACGGTATGGCAAAGAGAAGTAGACTTGGAACAGCAGAGAAGATACCTGATTTAGATTCAGAAGGAATTCAAAAAGTTGACAAAGAAACAGGTGAACTCAAAGAAAGAACAGATGGCTACCGAAAGACAAACCCGGGTGCTAAAGGCGCATTTACAATGAACATTGATCATGAAGAAAATGATGAGATCATCGCTGCTAGGCACATACCTGACTTAGAGGATAACCTATTTGTCTTAACCAAGAAAGGTATGATGATTAGATTACGTTCAAGTCAGACTAAAGAAACCAAATCCAAGAAATCTAAAGGAACCAGAATAATGGAACTGAGGAATAGTGATAAGTCCGGATTTACTGATGAAATCATCTTTGTTGCAAGACTACCTGCTGATTTGATTGATGAAGAAGATGATTTTGATGCTATGGATACAGATGGTGATGGAGTAGTTACTAGAGAAGAATTTGAAGCAGCTCAAGAGATGAAAAACCTACTTGAAGAAGAGTGATTTAAAATCGACGACTTGAAACATGATTACAGTTTGTCACGGCTTAGGCCGGAGTGTTTTTTGGCTAATGAGTTGATTTTATGGATGAGCGTTCATTGATTTATGATTGGAATACTATAGACTATGATTTCAATAGAAACCCTTCTAATCATCCTCACGGTGTTTGGTTTGATGATGAGACTCTAAGAGATGGATTACAAAGTCCTAGCGCAAGAAATCCGTCAATCGAGGAAAAAATTGAATTATTATCTTACATGGAAAAACTGGGAATTCAAAAAGTAGATCTTGGACTACCTGGAGCAGGACCATTTCATCGTGAGCACATTGATGCTCTGATCTCCCACATAACTTCCAATGATTATCAAATTAGACCAGGTGCTGCAGTTAGAACCTTGATGAATGACATCGAACCTCTGGTTGAAATGCAGAATAAACATGGAATTCCTATACAGGCTTCAGCCTTTTTGGGTACTAGCCCAATTAGACAATACACCGAAGGATGGACTATGGACAAACTAATTTCTACAATGGAAAAAGCAGTTAGTTATGCCGTAGAAAATGATGTGCCGGTTATGTTTGTTACAGAAGACACAACTAGATCTAATCCTGATGATGTAAAGAAAATTTATCAAAGAGCCATGGAATTAGGGGTCAGAAGATTATGCGTTTGTGATACTTGCGGGCATGTTACCCCTAATGGAGTAAAGAAATTACTTAATTTCATTGATGAAGAAGTTATCAAAGATGGGGGGTACCATCGTAGCGATATAGAAGTAAACTGGCATGGTCATCAAGATAGAGGTTTAGGAGTTGCAAATAATATTGCTGCGGTTGAAGCAGGTGCGGATGTAGTACATGGTACAGCACTTGGCGTTGGGGAAAGGGCTGGTAATGCCCCTCTTGACCAAACATTAGTCAATTTGAAATTGATGGGAGTAATTGACAATGATTTGACCCACCTAGATGAATACACTAGGTTGGCAAATAAGTATATTGAAGTCCCACTACCTAGAAACTATCCTGTTTTTGGTGAAGACGCATTTGAAACTGGTACTGGAGTTCATGCTTCAGCAGTGATAAAGGCTATGCGTAAAGGAGATAATTGGCTAGCAGATAGAGTCTACTCTGGAGTCCCTGCTGGTGACTTTGGACTAAAACAAGTTATCCGAATCGGTCATATGGCAGGGCGCTCAAATATAATTTGGTGGCTTGAACAGAATGGTTATGAGGTTACAGATGATTTAGTTGCTCATCTATTTGAAGTTGCAAAAAGTCAAAGAAGAAATATGGAAGACTCAGAGGTTGAAGCAGCAGTAAAGCAATTTTTGAATTAAGCATCTGCTTCTTCATAATCTGAGAATGAGTTTGATTTTTGTTGATTAGATTTTCCAGACATCCATTCACCATCAATTCCATCACCACTCCATTCACCATCGACATTAACTTCGTCAATATCCTGCTCTTCTCTCCAGATAGCATCTTCTTC
The DNA here is from genome assembly GCA_964001175.1 of uncultured euryarchaeote. Taxonomy (GTDB): domain Archaea; phylum Thermoplasmatota; class Poseidoniia; order Poseidoniales; family Poseidoniaceae; genus MGIIa-L1. Next base: position 60,671 of record CAXFAS010000003.1, on the reverse strand, counting down.
AGAGCCACAAACAATGAATTTACCATTATCATCAATTTGTTCTTCTAGCAAAGAAATATGCTTCGAAACTGGTAGGAAATGCCCTACCGGCATTCCACTGGCTGTAAATGGATTAGTAGCTGCACCAACCAGTAAACCATCTTCTGGCGCCACAATATCAACTGTTAACCCAGGTGTTGCAGGGTCTGAAATAGTTGCAATAACTTCTCCTTCTCGCATTACGGAACCTGAAGTAACAAACATATCCAACAGTCCTCCTTCACTAGCCCTCAACCATCGAGAACCGCTAGCCAACATACGGAACCTTGGCCTATTGGGCTTACCGGGTATCATTCTTAATGACCTTAGGATATTAGTTACGCCATGAATAGCAACTTTTACAGATTCATTATCCAGTAAATTTGCCCCTCCTCCTTCATATGTGATAGATGGGATGTCATTTTCAACAGCCGCTTTTCTAAGAGATCCAGACGGTGGCTTCGAATCTAAAATAATTTCAATGCCAAATGCTTTAGCAAGTATATTGGAACCTGCATGAGCTAAATCAGCCCTTAATTGAGGCATATTTGAACGACCTTTGGCAGCACTATGTAAGTCTATAATTGCGTCACTATCTTTAAGTAAGTACTTCCATACTTGAGCAGCAACTCTTCGTGTAGTAGTTGTTTTGAAATTACCTGGGAAATTTCTATTTAAATCTCTACCATCAGGGAAATATCTAGACTTGGCTCTGTAACCTGGAAGATTTACAACAGGGACAATTCTTAATGTCCCAGCCATCTGTTTTGGATCCAAGGGATTACCAATGTCTGTAAAAGCATTAGATAACAAATGAGTACATGCTGAAGGACCAGTAAGTTCATCTCCATGAATACCTCCAAGAATTGTTATTGTAGGACCAGGCCTTTCGCCATGTATTACTGTAACTGGAATTGGCCATGGGTCTCCTAAATCAACTTCCAATAATGGTAAAGAAATTGTTCTTATTGTTCCTGGTTTGATTATTTTCCGATACAAACGAATATTGCCCCATTCTGCCGCTCTATCCCATTCAGGCCTATCCTCTGTTTGGTGAGCTTCTAATGCTTCTTTAATTGCAATTCTTCTTCTTTTAGGCAATTCATGAGCAACACGAACCTTCGTCTTGTCAGTACGTTTCTTGCCACCCATGTACGTGCGAATAATTCATTCATCAAGAACAATGCGATTGAAACAATCTATACAAACAAACAAAGACGGACTAATCTACGCTTATTTATGGATGAACTAGGGGTTCAACAAAAGTATGCAGCAAATTCAATTTGCTTTGGGTGTGGGCCAGCAAATAAAGAAGGTCTACGTATCAATAGTACTAGGATAGAAAATGGATTGTACCTAGAATACAAGCCAGAAGAACACCATCAAGCATTTCCTGGAATGATAAATGGCGGAATCATTGGAACATTACTAGATTGTCATGGAAATTGGACTGCAGCAATTGCTCTCATGGATCAGAGTGGTGACGAACAACCACCTTGTACGGTCACAGCATCTTATTCTGTAAAACTTAGACGCCCAACTCCTACTGATACTATCCTATGCGTCACTAGCCAAGTCAAATCAATTGAAGGAAATAAAGTGGAAGTCGAACTTTTATTGGAAGCAGAAGGTAAGGTTTGTGCAACCGGAAGTGGGTTATTTGTGGCGGTTAAAGAGGGACATCCTGCTTATCATAGATGGAGTTGATTAGATTAATGGTCAATCCTAATCATCAACAAATAGTTAAATTAGATAAATTAAGAAGTATAGTTTTAGATTTGATGCTGGACATGGAAGTTTGGAATAAAACTAACACTCAGGTTTTGAAGCAAATAAAGTTAGGTGTTTTAAGAAAAAATGCTACACAGAGGCATGGTGTGACCAGGTGGAAAATTGGTTCAGATATATCTGATCTAAATCCACAAGATGTAGAAGTAATAGATATTCATCCAGAGTTATTAGAGGAAAGATGGAATGCTTATGCTGCTTTTGTTTTGCATCATGAATACATTCACGCACTAGGTTTTAGAGAACATAATTCTAAATTTAGATTCTTGGAGAATGAATGGCCTGGCAATAGAGCATCTAAACATGGGAGTGAATTTACAGAGTTTTTACGATTTAAGAATGCAAAATGGATATGGAACTGTACTAAATGCGGTAAAGATTTCCCGAGAAAGAAACCATCTAAAGGCAAGTATAAATGCCGCGAATGCAATATTGTTTTGAAAGATAGAAAAGTCTAATCACTTCTTTTTAGACTTACTTTTAGCCTTTGATTTTGCTTCCTTAACCTTGCTTTCAGCATCCATATCAGCGTCTTCTGCGATTTTCTTAATGATCGATTCTTCTTCTTCAGAAATATCTCCATCTTTAGCAGCGGAAGTAATAGCTGCTTCTATGTTCATCTTTGCTGCATCTTCATCAGAGATTCCTAGAGCCGTTTGAAATGACTTTAATTCCTCTAATTCTTGTTCTGTAATTATTCCATCTTCCCAAGCAGAGTTATATGCCTCTAATAGGAAACTTTTGTATTCTTCAGGATTAAGTAAAACATCCCTAATGAGGCCATGATTTGGCCCGTCAGAGGAAGACATTTCAGATAATTCAAGAATTGCAATAGATCGTCTAACTTCTTTTACAGCCATATCTTTCAAACCATGTCCAGCCCATACAGCACCAGCAGCTACTACTGCTGCAGCAAACCATCGCATAATATCTGGATCAACGAGTTCACCTGGTTGAACTAAATGAAAAATACCAATTACAGCCATTGCGGCTCCGCACATCACTTCAACCCAATCATTTAGGTCAGGTTCATCGTCAAAAACTGAAAGTCTGTCTTCGATAATAGAGTCCATTTCATCGCTCATGTTGATAGGACAGTAGCAGAGGGGTCTTATGCGTGTCGGAATCACTCGGTGAAGCGTTGTCCTTTTGGACTGTTGGCGCGACAGTGGTATCATGGCGGCCGAGAAAGAGCATATCTCGAACTTGGAATTGCCATCAAAGGTAATCGATTTTATGTCTAAAAGTTGGGGCATAGAGAAATTACATCCTCCTCAATTACAAGCGATGCCTTCAGTGTTTAGTGGAAAAAATATTCTTCTTGCAATTCCTACTGCATCTGGTAAATCCTTGGTAGCTTATTTGGCCATAATGAAGAAATTATTAGTTGATGAAATTGGTACTAAGGCAGTTTATATCGTTCCACTAAAGGCTTTAGCGAGTGAAAAATTTGATGATTTAAAGTCAATGGCAAGCGCAGTAAATCTAACAGTAGGTTTGGGGATTGGTGATTCATCTTCAGAAGCAAAAAAAATTGAGGAATGCGATATTTTAGTCTGTACTTCTGAAAAATTAGATTCAATAATTAGAAATAATTCTCAAACGATGTCTAGAGTCTCTATCGTCGTGGCTGATGAATTTCATTTAATGAACGATTCCACTAGAGGGCCCACTTTAGAAATAAATTTGACTAAACTAAGATTCTTGAGGCCTGACGCTCAATTAGTAGCACTTTCAGCAACGGTTGGGAATTGTCAAGAACTTGCTGAATGGTTAGATGCCGATTTAATTCAGTCAGACTGGCGCCCAGTCGCATTAGAATATAGCACATTTCACGACCTACATTTGGAGCCTAGGATGGTACAATCATCACAAGTATCTAAATCCCCTGAGTTACTAAATCCCCCAAGAGATTTAGAAGGTCCAAAAACCCATCCAACATGGGTAGTGCTTAAAGACACAATCGATCAAGAAGGCCAACTATTGATTTTCGTTGGCACTAGAAGAAGCGCTGAGTCCGAGGCTTTGAAATTATCAAAACGAGTTTTCAAAGTTTTAGAAAAAGAAAATCCCGAGAGATTAAAAAAATTAAATGAACTTTCTCACACTTTAGAAGGAAGATCCCAAACAGCAATGGGCGAAAAATTATCCCAATGCATAGTTGGAGGAGTTGCATTTCATCATGCTGGATTGACCCATACACAACGCAAATCGATTGAAAATGCATTCAAAAGTGGATTATTAATTGCATTATCAGCAACTCCTACTCTTGCTGCTGGAGTTAATCTTCCTGCAAGAAGAGTATTGGTTAGAGACGTTAAAAGATGGGATGATGGAATGAATCGCCCACTTCCAGTTATGGAAGTTAGACAGATGCTTGGAAGGGCAGGACGTCCAAAGTATGATGATTATGGGGAAGCATGGATTTTGTGTAAAGGCACCGATGGTTGGGAAATAGCTGATGATGTCAGTGAAAGATATTTCTTTGGAGAAATAGAATCCATTTCCTCAAAATTAGCTAGTGAGCCAGCACTTAGGACACATTTACTTTCGATAATTTCCACTGGAGGTCTACAACATAGAGGAGATATTGGAGATTTTTTTGAATCTACATTTTTAGGGCATAGTGTATCAAAAAATATTCTTAATGAAAGAATAGATGAAATGTTACAATGGCTAGTCGAAGAGAGATTTATTAGAAAATTAGGTGTTGACGAATCGTATGCAGAAAAAAGGGCAGATAAAGAATTAGATTTATCTGATGAATGGGATGATAATATGCCTGCATGGGCTACTATTGCTCATACTACGACAGGAGTAGAATTATCAAAGACAACTCGAGAAGTTAATTCTACAAACAACTCTTCAGCCTATAATGAGCCAAGCTTTGGATTCCAAAAGGCTACAGAATTAACTCATATTGGTGCTTGGCACTCAGATGAAAGGAATGAATTTTCAGCCATGAAATATGAATCTACCATTATCGGTGATAGAGTGACTCAATTATACTTAGATCCACTTTCAGCCTCAATATTGAGGGTTGGATTGAGGAGGGCTGTTAGACGAGAGGTTCGTAAAGATTCAATAGTTACTAATTTTGGATTATTACATTTAATCACTACTACTCCAGACTTTTCATCTCTATGGGCTAAAAACAAAGATATGGAGATAAATTCTGAACTTTGGCTTAAAACGAATTCCGTAGAAGAACAATTACTTGCAGATTCCTCTTATGATGAAATGCTATTGGGAAATGTAAAATCTGCTTGGTTAATAGAAAAATGGAATAACGAAGAAAGCATGCGTTCTATAGAGAAAAGTTTAGATGTCAGTCCTGGTGATTTAAATTATAGAGTTGACTTAGCGACTTGGCTTCTACTAGGTTCCAAGGAAATTCTTCTTGCTGATGATGTATTCTCTAATGAGCATATGGCTGAAATTTCTGAACTTGTAAAAAAAATAGATATTCTGAGACAAAGAACAAGACATGGTTGTAAAGAAGATCTTCTAACCTTAGTAAATATTAGAAACATAGGACGTTCAAGGGCTAGAGAAATGGCCACTCTTGGAATAAGAACTCCAAATCAGGTGATGTCAATGAACTCTAAAATTAGGAATAAGTTATTGAATTTACGAGGTTGGGGGCCTATATTATTAGATAAAATACTTGGCGAGGTTGAAAACGTAGTATCTAAACAAAAAAGCAATACCAAGATTCAATTTACCCAAAAAGTGCGAGATGATGATATTCCACTTAATGATGAAAAAGTATCGGATGATTGAATAAAACTAACTTGTTGGGGCCAATTATGGAACTGGGAATATTTCCATGTATCGGGTGGTCTTCGAGTCAATTATCCAATGAAGAAATATTGAAACATTTTTTGAAAATTAGACCTTCCAGTAGATGGCTTATGTTGGGCTTCCATGTAGCATTATCGAACAATCAATTATGGACTGCTTGGCATTGTTGTGAAAGAAGACACTTACGAGAAAATAAACTTGCAAGAAGTATAGATGCAGAATTCATTAGATATCTTGCTGGTACTCATCATGTTTCAGAAGCATTCTCTAAAGCAGGTCTTGGGGACGGCGATTCTAAAGGTTGGTTAGTTTACCTCCCAGAGAGTCAAGATTTTTTGGATAATTCAGCAACGCCTCAATCAAATTATCTACAGATATTTGAAAATGAATATCATCAAATCATTGAAGATTTGAATATTGAAATCCTAGCTGATAAACCTGAATTAGATATCAGTTACGCAATCAAATTGGGATTGGAAGAAGAAAACCTGAATCTTAAAAATTTAGAAGATTCATTGATTGCCTTTATTCTTTCTTCAGAATTCAACTCATAGATTAGAAGAGTTCAAGCACTATCGCTTTCTCGACTATTTCATGGTAATTGCTAAAGCTCCAGGTGAAGATGCCTTTGATGGACATAGGAGATATTTAGATCAGAATAAAATTCAATCTGCTCTTGACAAAGCCACAGAATTCGGTGCTGAATATGCTGAAGTTAGATTAGTCTCCATTACAGATTCAAGTGTCTCAACTCGAGATGGTCAACTTGAGCGGGCAATTCCGGGACAAGAAGTAGGGGCAACAATGAGAATACTTGCCGATGGAGCTTGGGGAGTTCATTCTACTACGGACATAAGTTCTATCCCTCTTCAAGTTGAATCAACAGTAAAGTTGGCAAGGGCCGTTGCTTCCAGAAGGGGAATTAAAGACAAACCTGTTTCACTAGCCGAGGTTCCAATTATTGAGGATTCAATTCATTGGAATCCTAGGAAGGATGTAAGAAATACAGAACTCAATGAAAAACTAGAACATCTAAAAATACTGCATGAAAATTCTTGCGATGACCAAAAAATCGCATCTGTAATTTGCGGCTGGCATGATGAACATATCCATACAGAATTCATGTCGAGTGAAGGTATGAACCGAGTTTGGTCTTTTCAAAGGTCTCTAGTTAATGCAACAGTTACCGCTAGAGAGGGTTCGGATGTTGTGTCATATCGAACAAGACATGGAGGAGAAGGAGGACTTGAACTAATTGAGGCATGTGACTTGGCAGAACTTGGGAATAATGCAAAAATTTCTGCCATTAGGTTATTGAAAGCGGAGAGATCTCCTTCCGGAAAATTACCATTGGTAGCAGATAGAGATTTGACAGGAGTTTACATTCACGAAGCACTAGGTCATCCTTGTGAAGCAGACTTAGTAGCGGCAGGAGATTCTTGTTTAGACGGTAAACTTGGACAAAAAATTGGAAATGAAATAGTTACTGTTGTTGACGATCCAACAATTAGAACTGGTTATGGTGCTCACCCAATAGATGATGAAGGTCTTGATACAAAAGAAAAGTGTTTGATTAAAAATGGAATTTTAACCGATTACCTAAATCACCGAGAATCAGCCCAACATTTCGGAATAGAACCGAATGCTGGAGCAAGAGCTCAAGATGGCCTTCACCATCCATTAGTTAGGATGTCAAATACTTTGATTAGAGGCGGAACTCACAAAGATCTTGATGAATTGATTGAGGATATAGAATACGGAGTTTATGCTTGTGGTTCTAGAGGAGGTCAAGTTGATACCGGGCGTGGCTCTTTTCAATTTGCTGCTCAAGAGGCTTGGCTTATTGAAAATGGTTCTATAACTACTCCTCTAAAAGATGTAAGCGTAAGTGGATTAACATTACAGATTTTGAAAGATGTCGACGGATTGACAACCGATTCTAGGCTTGCAGCTCCAGGTTTTTGTGGAAAAGGTCAAACAGTTCCAGTAGGAGATGGTGGACCAATAATGAGGATAAAAGAAGCATTGGTGGGATGAACATGCTTCCTGATGATGCTTTAGATAGATTGGTTTCTGGTAGTAAAAAGATAGGCGACCTTTGTAAAAAAAATAATGTTCAACAATGGGAAATAATTGCCTTACAATCTTACGGCCATGAATTAGACATTGAGGCTGGAAAGATATCTCTTGCTGCAGGAGGGGGTGGCGGAGGATACGGCATTAGAGTTCTAGAAGATGGGAAATTTGGTTATGCCTATCTGGTAGATGTTAACTCGGCTGAAAATGCAATTAATCAGGCGATGTCAATTGCTAGAGTTTCACCTCCAGTTGAGGGATTCGTACTACCCAGTAGTCAAGATACCAAAGAAGTAGAAGGCCTGTTCGATAAAAGAATTCTTTCGGTTGGACCAGATGATCTATTACAACAAGCAGACTCAATATTAAGTGAGGTTTCATCTTTAGATAAAAGGGCAGTAGTAACGGGTGGTGGATTAGGAGTTAGCGCTACTGCAGGTGTTCTAACTTCTAGTGAAGGAATTGAACATCATGGAATAACTACTTCTCATGGCATTGGAGTACAGGTTTCTATAGACGAAGACTCACAGTTGACTAGTTCTTGGCAAGGAGAGTCTAGTAAGAATTTGATTGATAAAATTCCCAATTGTGTTGCCAACTCCGTTGAATGGGCTCAAAAAACTAGAGATCCAATAAAAATCGATGGAGGCGCTCAAGATTTGCCAGTTGTAATGACTTCTGAAGGACTTGGCTCGCTGTTTTCAATAGTTGTATCATCAGCAATAAAAGGCGAAAGACTAGCAAGAATGGAATCATTTTGGTCTGGTAAAATGGGGCAGAATGTCATTGCTTCAGATCTTTCATTGATAGATAATGCAAGGATGAGCGGAGGTATTTCTTCTTCCTCTAGAGATGGAGAAGGAGTTCCAACCAGGAGTCAAGTGATTATTGATTCAGGTAAATTGGTTGGTTCATTATGGTCTACCAGAGACTCTGCAAAGTTAGTATCAGAAGGTAAAATTGAACATGCAGAGACAACAGGTTCAGCTTCCCGAGGAGGTCATCAAAGTCCTCCTGTTACAACTTGTTCTAACCTAGAATTGACATCGACTCTTAAATCGAATAGTGTTGATCAATTATTGGAAAGAATGGATACAGGTTATATCGTAAATAGTGTGATGGGAGCTCATACTGCAAATCCAACAAGTGGCGATTTCTCCGTTACTACAAGTTCGATACTCAGAGTCGAAGAGGGAGAAATTATCGGTTCAGTAAAACAAGCAGGACTTTCAGGTAATATGTCAAAAGCATTACAAAGCGATGTTTTCTTGGGTAATGATGTGAGAGTCTCTGGAAGAAGTATGTACATTCCAGATGTACTATTTATGAATGGTTTACGAGTTAATCCTGCTTGATTTCTAAGGGCATTCTTTATTTCCTGTCGTCTGTGGTATCTGTTACCATGGAGGTAAAGGGAGTGTCTAGTCTTAACCAATCCGCACGAAAACCCGAAGCCTGTTCTCCGTACAGGCAATCGATGAGAATGATGTCTGTCGGGGTGAGAGAACATGTCTGACGAAAAGTATGAAACGCATATTAATGCGGTTTTGTCAGAGTGTCCGGATGCCGATAAGGATGAAATCAGAGAGGCTTTTGAAAAATATGAAAGTGAATTTTATATTCCGCCTCAAGACGCTTTACGCTCAATAATTCGTAGGTTTAAAGGAGACATGGCTCCTTCAACAACAAATAATAGTAATTCTAACGATTCCCCTAAGGTGACAAAAAAAGTTGCTAGTCTTAGTGAATTGTCATCGACTGATAGAGATATTGAAATTGAAGTAGAAATAATTTCACACAATCTACGTGAACAGACTATTAGAGGTGAACAAAAGCAAATAGCATTTGGTTTACTTGAAGATTCGCCTTGGGATGAAGGTAGCCAAAGAACTCGGTGGGAGTATAAAGACTGGGGCCCTAACTCTAATATTACTCCAGGATCTGTTGTTAGAATTGAAGGTGCATCAGTAAATGAATATCAAGGCAGAATGTCACTTAACATCAATCAAAGTACCAGGATAGCGGTTCTAAGAGAAGGAACGAGGCCAGTTGTTGCTCCTGGCGAGCCCATTGAAATTAATAGTATTCCTAAAGATGGTTATATCTGTGTAGTTGGAAGAATTCTTTCTTCTCGACCCGATCAGATTCACAGGAAAGATGGTTCCGGTTCTATAGACGTTGTCAGAGGTAGAATTGCCGATGAAACAGGTACAATTGGATTTTTATCTTGGGAGCCATTTGAACATGAAGTTGGCACTTTAGTCAAGATTGATGGTGCTCAAGTTAGAACATTTAGAGATACACCAGAACTTAATTTTGGTAGAACAACAAAAGTAGAGGTATACCATGATTCGAATTTTGCAGATGCAGATTCATTATTACAACAAAATATCTTAACAATATCTCAGTTGAGAGATGGTTCTAGAGATGTTGAAACTATTGTTCAATTGACTGAATGGACAAAGCGTTCTTTTGTTAGAGATGGTCAAGAGAAGTTTCTTTGGTCCGGGCAAATAGCTGACCCCTCCGGTAAATGTCGAATGAGTGCTTGGGAAGAACTTCCTATCGAAAGCTCTGATCTTCCAGTTACCGTAAAACTCAAGGGAGTAAGAGTGCGATCATGGCAAGGAATTCCAGATATTACTGTAGACAAAGCAGTTCAAGTAGAAATTTTAGAATCTACTCCATGGGACTCTTCTATAGACCTAACTAATCATGTAGTTGAGGTTGAATTAAGTGAATTAGTTAATGGTTCTAGTAGAGTTGGAATTTCAACAAAGGGAGTTGTTGCAAGTGTTAGAGAAGATTGCGGAATCATCATGCGTTGCACCCAATGTAGGAGAGTGCTAAAAGATGGTATTTGTGCTCAACATGGCAACGATTCAGGAAATCAAGATGTCAGGTTAAGATTGGTTATCGATGATGGAAAAGCCACATCTTCGCTCCTAATTAACAAGGAAGCAACATTAGATCTTCTTGGTACTACCGAAAAAGATATTGTTTCTGAGATAGATTCTAACGGTCAGATGGAGTTTGTTCAATCTCTTAGGAAAAAGTTGCTGGGTAAGCAAGTTATAGCCAGCGGCAGGGCGATTGTTGATGAACAAGGAGCAATGGTTTTAGCCGATAAAACAGAATTGGTTGATTTAGATCCTGCTATGTTAGCTACTGAAATTAGAGCAAAATGGGGAGTGGTCTAATGCAACCTTCTCGCTCAATAAAAAGACAGTCTGCATGGTATATGCTGGCATCTGAATTTGGTGAATCAACATTAAATGAGAAGGGTTCTGGAGAATTTGACCCCTCTTTTGTTATCACAAAACTCGGTTCAAAAGTCAACAGAGTTATTGTCGCAGGACTTTTGGAAAGACTTGAGCCTAGAGATACTGCTAACGGTTCTGTTCTTTACCAAGGACAAATTAGGGATCCATCTGGTGTTCATTATTTCTCTGTTGGAGACTATGCCTCCGATTCAATGAGGGAATTAACATTACTACTTTCTCCTAGAGTTGAAAGTGGCGAACCGATTTTATTGATGATGGTTGCAAAAACACGTCTATTCCAGACCGAGGAAGGAGCAATTTATACTTCTCTTCGTCCAGAAGAAGCATGTGAAATTGATTCTAATGGGTATGCAGTTTGGCTGACTCAAGCGTGCCAAGGAACATTGGAACGGATGAAAATTTTCACAGATTCTTTAGATTTCGAACCGACTATTGAAGCATTGACTAAAGCAGAAATACCGAGTCATATGGTCGAAGGTCTAGTTGCATCAAGAAATCATTATGGAGATATTGATCTTGAACATTATAATTTGAACATAATGCAAGCATTGGATATTGCAGAAGGAAAAATAGAAGCTGCATCGACGCCTGCGCAACAGCAATTAGTTGATACCAATACATCAGATAGTGATTCAGGGGACTCAGAAGAATCCGAAGAATTGGGAGATGTATTACTAGAAATTATCAAGAAGTTAGACCAAGGTGATGGGGTTGATTTTGAAACTCTTATTACCAATGCATCCGCTAGAGGCTTTGCACGTTCTGTTGCGGAAGAAAAGATAGAATCATTATCTGATGAAGGTTCAATTCATGAACCAGCATTCGGGTGGTTTAGGATAGTTTCTTGAGCATTTATCCCCAACACATTCAAGTTCTTTCGCTTCTGTGGTTGTCATAGAGGTCATCATATGGCAGGAATGGATTTCTTTATTCGACCGGCAACGGGAACAACTAGCGCTGATTGGGTTAGAATACCTAACGCAGACATCAAAGTTAGACTTACGCGTAGAATGACTCGAACAATTGTTCGTGGTGAAGAAGGAGATAATTTACACGATGAAGGCTCTGAGTCTGCTATTTACACAATTAGTGGAGAAATGCAACTCGACGAATACAAGAGGATTTTAGCGATGTTCCGTTCAGGTCAACCTTGCATCCATGATCCTTTTGAAGAGAGAGATGTAAAGGTTGTATTTGCTTCTATGGAATATGATGGTTCGAATGAATCATTCATTTTTGAATTAATAGAAGATATCAATTGAGGGATTTAGTTGCGTTCATTAGACGAAAAAAGAGAAATTCTCTATGTTATTCGTACAATGGACGTTCTAATGTCATCTGGAGTTGGGTTGGAAGCAGCCATACACACAATAGGGACAGGTGGTTATGGGATTATTTCTTCTGACTTCTCGAAAATTATGGAAAGGTTACGTTCTGGCAAGTCTAGTGGACTAGAAAGAGAAGTTAAGAGTCTTATGAATAAGGCGGAATCTGAAGGTTATCGAAGACTGTTAAACACTATGTACACAAATTTAACTCAAAATACAGATTTGGTAGAGACTTTGAGAAAACAAGGAAAAAGGATGGAAGAAGACCGAAATGAAGATGTTAAGAAATACATTGAAGATTTAGGCGGAGTTCCTGAAACACTACTTTCAATTGGAATGATAGGACCTATTATTCTGGCTATTGTAGGATTAATTCCTCAATTAATGAGTGGGGACTTAGGAGCTTTTATGCAATTACCTCCTGCATCCACAATAAAATCAGTAGTTAATGTAGGATTGATTATGACTCTTGTTGGAATGATTATGATTGGTCTAAAGGCACATACGAAAGATCCTGGGTTGTAGTGATATTATGATATTTGATATTCTTGAAGCCTTCAATGATCAAATGCTTTTACTTGTTCTTTCAGTTTTAGGTATTGCATTTGCCGCTGGAGGAATACCTCCGATGATTGAAAGGAAGAGAAGAAGAAGTATTGAAAATCAATTACCTGCTTTATTAGAATCGTTGTCCGATGCAGTTGGGGCGGGTAGAGGTATTCAAGAAGCAATGTTAGAACAAGCAAGGAATACACCTGGAGTTTTAGGCAAGTTACTTGCAGATACTTTAGAATCAAGTCATTCATCTTCTTTTGATGCCGCACTCTCTGCTTTTGCTTCTAAGACACGTTCAGCCCAAGTTCAAAGAGTCACAGTTCTGATTGAAACCGCTGTCGAGCAAGATGCTCCTTTGCAAGGAATACTTTCTGACTTGTCTATGGATTATGAAAGATTGAATGACTTGATGAACAAGAGAGAAAGCGAATTACAAGCACGTGGAATCTTAATTATCATATTCGTTTGTATTGGTTTACCAGTTCTAATCGCATTTATCGTTGGTTTATTCGCACCTGCAAGTAAAGGATACCAGATAGGCGAGTTTAACCAAACATTTTCTCTATTCTTTGCCGCAGCATCAGCAATAGCAGCATCTGTTTCAGGTAGAATGCTTGGAAGGATGAAAGATTTCCTTTGGTGGCTACCATTCTGGATGTCGGTATCTATGGGATTATATTTAGGCGCAGTTAAAATCATTGGAGGTTGAAAAAATGGCAGAAAAAGTATTAGCACAATATGGAAGAGTAACAATTTATCTAGAACCGAATCACCCATCACCAATATATCACGTTGATGGATCTATAGATCCAAATCCATACGGTGATATCGCAGTTTTACTTGAAGATGATAATTTAGAAGAAGTAATGTATAATGGTGGGACTCAATGTGTCAAAGTTGCTCACAGAGATCATGGAATGTGTAGAACTAATGTTTGGATTGATGATGATGCGGGAATTCAAATCGCTAAAAACATAGCTTCCTTTACCAATGTACCTCTTGGAGACGGCCCAGGTATGGTACCAATATTTGATGGAAGATTACCTGATGGTTCTCGTGTAAACGGAACAATCCCGCCGATAACTCCAGACGGTCCAACCCTAACTATACGTAAATTTAGAGAGGACCCTCTAACAATGTTAGACTTAGTTAAGTTTGGAACTGTAAATTCACGCTTAGCAGCAATGATGTGGGTTTGGATAGAGGGTCTTGATAGTAGGCCTGCAAACTTCGTAATTGCTGGAGGTACAGGTTCTGGTAAGACTACTACTTTGAATTGCTTAGGTATGTATATTCCATGGCATAGAAGATTGTTAACAGTTGAAGATACTGCTGAATTACAAGTTTATCATGATCACTGGCTGAGAATGGAAACTAGAAGAGAGAGGCCTGATGGCACTCCTGAAGTTGATATGAATGACTGCTTAAAGTCCAGTCTTCGTATGCGTCCAGATAGAATCATTGTTGGTGAAGTAAGAGGCCCGGAGGCTTCTACATTACTAACAGCGATGAATACAGGTCATGACGGCTCTTTCGGTTCTCTGCACGCTAACACTGCGCAAGAAACGGTTACTAGAATGATAAATCCTCCAATGAACGTACCGCCAATAATGCTTACTGGTTTGGATTTGATAATTATCCAAGCAAGACTCCATGTAAATGGTAACACTGTAAGAAAGATTACCGAAGTTGCTGAAATAGCAGGAATGGAAGGAACGAAGCCTAGATTGAATATTATTTGGAAATATAATGCTGCAAAAGATAGAATAGAGGAAACAGGAATTCCTTCAAAGTTAAGAGAAATAATTTGTCAAGCTGCAGGTGTAACTCCTGATGTTTTTGAGAAGCATGTTGAACAAAGGAAGAAGATTATTGATGACCTTCTTAGAAGAGATATTAGGGATATACAAACGGTTACTCAAGTAATCCAAAATTTTTATGCTAGTAGGTAATTATCCTCGCAATCTAGCTAGAACATCATCAATGTGATTAATTTGTTCTCTAGCAGATTTTAGCCTATCTGCCGCATCAGCTATTTCTTCATCATTCTCTATTATGATAATTTCTTCATCGTTCTTAGGTTTGAATGCGTCAGCAAGTAATTTCAGTTCCGAAACAATAGCATCAACTTGATTGTCTGATACGATAATTCCTGGTGCTACTCTAGGAATCTCTGAGGGTGAAAGATGTCCTAATTCAGCTCCAATAATTCCAGAACATGCAAGAATTCTTGGTCTTAAATCAGCAGTATTAATTTCATATCCTCTTGATTCTAAGAATCTGACAATTAATGCTTGTTGAGCTTCATCAAATCTCCCTTCGCTAGATTCAAGAATAGTTTCTACAACCTCTTCAAATGATTTGATATTTCTTTCAAGACGTTCAATAGTCCTTCTTTCTCCAGTAGATAGGTGTATTGAACCATGGTGGAGAATTCTTAGTATTCTATTTCTTCTAGCAACGCTAGGGTCTTGAAGAGCTTCAGCTTCATTAATTTCTACATGGAGATCGAATAAGGCATGAACTCTTCCAGATATACTTGGTATTCTCAAATCTAAGCCCATGCTTCTTCCTATTTCTTCAAAAGCAACTCTAGCCTTTACCAAATCCCCTTGATGAAGTGACAAGGTATTGCCGAGTTGATCTCTTAGAGAACTTCTCATATTCTCAAATTCTCTAATAGCCTCTCTTTCGCGCCATGAATTTGGCATGGAGTTGATGGAATCTTTTTCATTTTGGGTTTGGAATTCTAATTCCATTATCTTATTGCGTATAACATTCCTTACCGCTGGCTCATCTACTAAGAAACCATAATCTGAAAATTTGGAAATAAATGCTTCCAAATCTTCTTCATCACTTGATGTACTTACCATTAAGAAATCTCTTCCAGCAGCCTCAACTTCAGCAATTCTTGAATTCAATTCTATCAATGATGCTTCTACTTCTAGACTATTAACTTGAGACTCAAATTCAGTAGGCGTCTGAATCATGTTTGGAGTTTCAATATCTTCAGATTCTTGTTTTGAACGAAGAGCTGCATCTATAGTTTGAGCAACATCATTTCGAGTAGTGTCAAATCCTTCTTCAGATAAGTCATTTCTAAGTTCTGTCTCTTGTTCAAAAGTCCATCCCTCAGGATGTTTTGATACAAAATCATCAACAGTCTTTACCACGGATAGTTCATCATTATCCTCATTTATTTGAGTGACATTTTCTTCATTAGGAATTGGAATCTTTGGAATATTACGGGAGTCTTTTGGTCTTCTAAGTGTCTTTTTTACCTTGCCCCAAGAACCCTGTTGAGATGCTAAAACACCTGCAACTCTAACCAATAGGGATTGCTTGTCACCAGTCAAGGGTAGTTGTAGAATTTTACATAATTCATGCAATTGATTTTTTGTCATTGAATCTAGTTTTTCTGGTGTAAGTTGTTTTGGATCTTCATGAAGGTGCAAGTACAGTCTTTGCCTTCGCTCTCTAATGGAGCCTGATTTCTTGATTCCAAAAATTCCGAGAATTTGTCCAATGTCCTTATTCTTTAATGATTTTATATCATTCTTTCCTAATTCCCATTCATCTAGAATCAGTGTAGCAATTAATTTTGCTCTAAGAGATTCCACAGAGCCATTTTTAGGCATTTGATAACTTGTAGCAATCTCTTTCAGGCGGTCAAAACGAGCTTGATAAAGTTCGCTTAACAGTTCACCTTTACTTGTCAAAAAATCACCTTGTCTCATTATGAATTCAAAGGGGTATATCTTTCTTCGGTGTCGATTTGTATAAAATTGTGCGGTTTCGACACCCTGTCATTGATTCCAAAAATCGAAAAAATGGTTTTTTGAACCAATTATTTGAAGGATGATAACAATTTGGCAAATATAGGGCTGTCAATGAGTAGGAGTGTGAAATCAGCAAAGTCTTCGATAAAAGAAATCTATGCTTTGATGGATTCTTTACAAGAAACAGTAAAAAATGATATTAAATCAAATTTATCTTCATTCGATGAATCATTACGGACTAGACTTTCGAATGCTGAAAACGTTATCATAGAATCATCTAGAGCCAGAGAGGCCATGGTTGCAGGAATTGTTGGAATGCGTAAAAGTATTGAGAAGGCACAAAGAAAGTTTTCAAGGAATAATAATATTGAAGATTTAAGATCAACACTTCTAGACGTTGCCAAGGATATTTCTAGATTAAGAATTGCGAATGAAAATATTTCTGAATCAATAAAGACGGTTCTAAATCCGAATATGTCTGCAGTTGAAGGAGTGGAGAGATTTGCTTTTGATATTCAGAGATTTGCTGCCACATGGGAAAGGATTGGGCGTGACATAGACCAAGGGATTAGCGATTTATGTGATGATCAAGATCCTTCAGAATTAGTTGATTTAGAAAATTATATTTCTAAACAAGGTTATGATAAACTAATTTCAAATCAGGATTTATCCGAAGAAGTCGAATCTGAATAATCTTCAAGATTCAATAACGGCTCTTTCGCTTCATTATAACTTTCAGGCAAACCAGGTATTATTCTGCTTGTTTCTTGACGTTCTTCTTCCATTAATTTGACCAGAATATTGAATTCTTTTAGTAAATTTACCATACCCATGTGACTTTTTTCTAATGGTATAATTCTTTCACACATTGCTGTTACTTTACCATCAGAACTCAAAGTTTCAATAGTCAAGTGTAGCCTTATATTGGAATCATTGGGCTTGCCATCCTTGCCAATTACAGATTCAATGGTTGAATCATCATTACTTCTCTTTGCTTCTCTTAAGATGGTACCAATTTTCCGTTGTTCAACGTATATTCCAGTAATATTCTTTATTTTTTCATCCAATGAATCAAAAAGACTTGATTCTATTTTATGGCAGATTAAGGCTGCATCATCATTCATTGAATCAATTGTTGAAGATGGAAAACCTTTTCTTGATATAAGTAAGGTAAATCCATGTAATGGTGGTGGTATGAAATGGGTTCTCTCTGGATTTTCTCTTTGTAAACCTAGAGTATGTCTTCTTGATTTAAATTTCAAAGAACTATGTAAGCTTCTAGTAGTTACAAATCCTTCAATTAACTGATTTTGGCGACATTCTTCTAGCCAAGAAGTCAATTCTCTATTATCCATTTCTTCTTCAATTTTTAAATCATTGATCAATTCTTTAGAAGTTATTACATTTAGGTTATTTCGTAATCTTGCCAATTGTCTAGTTATCAATTTACTATCGCAAATTATTCTAGCATTTGGAATAAGATATTCTGGTTTATCATCACAAACTAAAACCCAGGTTGGTTCTCTTCTTGGAAGGATTGCAGATATAATCAAGTCATCTTCCATTATATCTCTCCAGTCTAATGCGCTCATAGCAACTAAGTCGGCATTTCCAGATTTTAATTGTGATATTGCAGAACCTATGTGAGGTAATTGTTTGAGAAGAAGGTTGAATTCTTTCGATTTTTGCTCAACCATCTTTTCTACATGAAGCCTGACTCCATCTCCATTAGACGGGGTTGTCAAAATGGTTAACCGCTCCATATCTGACATACATTCACCTCGGCTAGAATCACTCCTAGCGCTCTAAGGGCGTAGACCATTGGTTAAGAAGGACACCCTACCACGAGGTGTCATGGCGCGTATTTCGGGAGGTAGTGAAAACCGCTTCGAAGAGTTGAGAAATGAAATTGAACAGTCATTGG
Organism: uncultured euryarchaeote; assembly: GCA_964001175.1. Classification (GTDB taxonomy): domain Archaea; phylum Thermoplasmatota; class Poseidoniia; order Poseidoniales; family Poseidoniaceae; genus MGIIa-L1. Next base: position 42,115 of record CAXFAS010000003.1, on the reverse strand, counting down.
AAGAAATGATTGCTTCTCGAGTACATTCAGGTGAAGTGGTAGAACTTGCAGGGCGGATGCTTCTTGCAGGAGGAAAGCGTTTACGACCAATAATGATGTTTCTAGCATATGAGTTGGCAGGTGGAAAAGATCCAGACGATTTAATGCCATTAGCTAAGGCATTTGAGTTCTTACATACAGCAACATTAGTCCATGATGATATTTATGATGAAGCAACCCACAGAAGGGGAGTTCCAACAATTCATACAGAGCATGGTTTGGCTAAAGCAATAATAGTAGGAGACTGGTTATTTGTTCAAGGTTATGCCTTGGGCGGAAGATATAATCAAGAAATAGTTACAATCATCGGTAACTATTGCTCAGAGATTGCAGTTTCAGAAATTTCCCAAATTGAGCATATCAATAATTTGAAAACAACTCCTGAAGATTATCTAAATATCGTTCGCGGAAAAACTGCAGGTCCTTTTTCAGGTGGTTGCCATTCTGCTGCAATTATTGCTGGCGCATCAGAAGAACAAAAATTTGCTCTAGCAAATTTTGGAATGGAAATTGGTACTGCATACCAGTTAGTTGATGATTTACTCGATTTGAAAGGTGATGAATCGATTGGAAAACCAAGAGGTTCTGATGTTTTTGAAGGAAAAATGACACTTCCATTGATTCATTCACTAACTATCCACCATGGTAAAAGTAGGGAGCGTTTAGCAGAAATAATTAGTAACTTCAACTATGATTTATTTGAGGAGTTGATTGGATTACTCGAAAAATCAGATAGTTTTTCTTATACTGAAATATTAATTCAAAATCATTTCGATAGGGCAATGAAGCATCTAGAGATTTTCGATGATTCTGAAATAAAGCAGCACCTGTTTGCACTTTCTGAATATATCACAAAGAGGAAATTATAATCCGAGTAGAATATTTTCCTATTAAATCCTCAAAATTTGGAAAATATATGCGGTTGGTTCAAGTGTCATCTTGTTAACCGGTATACATGGGCCGAGTGTCAATCATTGATGATGAACGTGCTGTTAGCCCAGTTATTGCAACAGTTCTACTTCTTGCCATCACTGTAATGCTATCAAGTATGGTCTTTGTAATGATGCAAGGCGCCTTGACATCAGTCGAAAAATCATCGCCTGAAGCTTCGGTTAGTGTTAGAGGATTATCAAATGGTTTTCATGTCGTTCGACTTACCAGCTTAGACCAAGCATTAGATCCATCTCAGCTAGAATACCAATTAATTTCAGGGGATGGTGAAAAATTATCAGGACTTGTTAGTGACTCAGATGTTTACGGAGTAATCGGTTCAAATGTCTCATTCCATGATAGAGATGCGGGTTATTCAGTGACTAAAGGAGACTATTTTGTAATTGATTCCAACAGTATTGGCTCTGATAATGGTGAGTGGAAATTAAAGTTGATTGATTTAAGTTCAAATACGCTATTATTTGATACTCAATTATCAGAAATTGAATACTAACCTCCGATATAAGACATCTCAACAGGCTTAGAAATTACCTTTACTTCCTTTCTATCTTCGGAATATCTATCTATTCTTTTATTCCAAATATCGCTGATTAATGCCGATAGGTCATGTTCATCTGCTTGCATCCTAATTATACTTAGTAAGTCATATCCTTGTTCAGAGAATAAACAAGTGAATAACTTTCCATTAGATGAAATCCTAGCTCGAGTGCATGATCCACAAAATGGAGAACTAATTGATTCAATAAATCCTATATCCAAATCATGCCTAGCCATTTTCCATTGTTTTGCAACTTCTCCATAATAATTTGGCTTAGTCTTGGTTAAAGGTCCAAATTCTCTTTGAATAATATTTCTAATTTCCTTGCCTGTAACAACCGAATCTAATTTCCAAGAATTAGTTGTTCCAACATCCATAAATTCAATAAATCTGACTGGTACATTGTATTCTATAGAAGTTTTAACAAGATTATTTATTTGATTTTCATTTTTATTCCTTTTTATTACTGAATTTATTTTAACCTTTAATCCTGCGTCAATAGCTGATTTTATACCTTCCAGCACTCTACTAACTTCGAATTTAGAATCAGTCATTTCCTTGAACAAATCATCATCTAAAGAGTCAAGACTTACAGTGACTCTATCTAAGCCGCTTTCTTTCAGAGTTTGAACTTTATTTTTTAGTAGCACTCCGTTAGTAGTCATAGCGATATCTAGATTTTCATCTAGATCTCTAATCATCGAAATTAGGCTACAGATATCCTTTCTAAGCAGTGGCTCTCCACCAGTAATTCTTACTTTACTTAGACCAAGGGGTAACATTGATTTAACAATTAGAATAATTTCTTCATAAGAAATTATCTGACCTTTAGGAAGAAATTTGTAGTTTGAATCAAAGTGTTCTTTTGGCATACAATAAGTACATCTAAAATTACACCTATCTGTAACTGAAATTCTGAGGTCTCTAAGGGGCCTTCCCATAGAATCCTCTAATCTCATGTACAATTCTACATCAATTAGGTTATTGAATTGTTTTACAAGGTTTGATGATGTATGATTGAGTGGAAATGTCATGTCTAGTGGCGAAAGGTTGGATCAGGCTGATTCATCAATCGACTCTAGTACAAGACTTAATTCATTACATGTCAAGCAATTTTCCAGTAAAGAAATTATCTCCTGGAATTTACCCCCATCAAAAAGTCATGCGATAAGAACATTGTTTTTAGCCTCTCAAAGTCAAGATTCAATAGAAATATTTGGAATAAATAATTCTGGCCACGATGTTAATTCTATGAAGAATTGCTTAATACAATTAGGTGTGAAAATGGAAAAGGTAGATCTTAATGGCAATAAATTTCCCCTCGGTAATGAGTTAATTGGAGATGATATCTCATCTGTAATTATTCACGGCGTTGGAATTCATGGTTTCAAAAAACCTGATGAAAAACTCGATGTCGGTAATTCTGGTACTACACTAAGACTAATTTCAATACTATGCTCAAGATTCGACTTCGAGGTAATTATTGATGGAGATCTGTCTATGAGGGGTAGAGATACCAAATCTTTGTGGGATTCAATGACTAGTTCAGGAGTCGATGTTTCATTTTTCCAAGATGAATTCCGTCTTCCAGTTAAAATTCATGGGCCATGGTTCAAAGAAGGTCAAAATAAATCACTACTTCTTGATGTTTCTAAGTCGAGTCAGCCACTCTCTGCCTGGATTCTTTCATCTTCAGCTCTAGAAGAAGAACTTGAAATTCAATTTTCGGGAGTTTCAGTTTCTAATCGGCATTGGAAGTTGTCACTAGAAATGTGTAATTCTAATGGTGCAGGAATAGTTTTACAAGAAAATCGATTAAAAATCAAACCATGGTCTATATCGTTGAACTCAAAATTAGAGATTCCAAAAGATGCATCTATGGCAAGTTTTGCCATGCTTGCAGTATCTTGTTTAGATGTCCCAGTGAAAATTATTGGCTGGCCAGAAAGAGAAGAATGCATAGGTCATGAAATTTTATTTGATATCTCGGAAAGCCTTGGGATTAATTGGAATAAATCAAATCTTAAAAAATTATCAGTCAGTCGCTCTATAGAGGTTGATATAACAAATTGTAATGATATTATTACTCCTTTAAGCTTAATGTTAGCATTGGCTTCTGGGGGGAAAATTACAGGTGCCTTACATACAACATTCAAAGAAAGTAATAGATTAAACTCAACTAAACAACTTTTGGAATCTTTCGGAATGAAATGTGATTTATTGGAGGATGGTGTATTGATTCCTGGAAATCAATTACCTAGAACTACTGAAAAATTAGTACATACTTTTGGAGATCATAGAGTCTTCATGTCTGCATACATATTAGCATGTAGAGTTGGGGCAAATATTGATGGTCACGGTTTGCACAAAATTGCTGATGAAAAATTTATAGAAAGAATTTCTTGATAATACTAACCATGTCTGCCGAAATGATGATCTAGAGAGTCAATAGGTAATCTAAGTGCAGTTGGTCTTCCATGTACGCAAGCCCAAGGATTTGGAATTTTCCTCATATCATCTAGAAGCCTTCGCATCTCAGGAAGTGTTAATTTTTCATTTGCCTTAACAGATCCTCTACAAGCATTTAGGAATGCAAGATGATCTTTACGATTTTCAACAGTTTCTAGTGGAGCTCCGTCTTCAGAACAATCTTGTAATAAATCAATTAAGAACGGAATCACATCTTCTCCAGATAATAGATTTGGAGCACTAACTAAGCACCATTCATCCTCTAGATAGGTAAATTCGAAGCCTACCTGCCTCAATCTTTCAAGAGATGATTCCAGTAATGCAATTTGTTTTGCATCAAAATCCAGTTTTAGTGGTTGTAATCTTGCTTGACTTTCCCATAACTTTTGATTATACCTTAATCTCTCAAACCTGATTCTTTCATGTAGTGCATGCTGATCTATTAGAAGTAATTCACCATCAGCCTGTGCCAAAATATATGAATCTGCAAATTGAGACAGAGGCTCCATTTCTGGTAAATCATTGATTACATGTTCAAGTGGTTTTTCTTCGGTTGGTGATATTGCAACACCGCATTTTGAATGACGATGTAGGTCTCTTTCAGCATGAGATAATGCAGGTGAAATTGGATTTTCTTTCATTCCTGGTAATGTTTGTTGAGGTATTTGCGATGATGAAATAGGTCTAGCCTTAACGTCATCTTTTGGAACTTCTGCCTCACTTCCATGAAGATTCAATTGAGAACCAGCAGCAATAGCCCAAGATGGAATATTAGAATTGGTTTTAACCTCTATAGAAGGGGCGCTTGATATAATATCTAATCCTGCTGCTTGTGCTAAACTATCAATTTTTGTCTCCTGATTAAATATTTTTGAAACAGGTTCAACTTCAGTAGATACTAAACTCTGTAATTCTTTTATTCCTCCAGTGGAATCTGGATTGGTGGGTACTTGTTCTAATGTGTTTGCTATCGCTCTTTCCAATCTTTCTAGAACCCTCCATGAGTGTTTTAATCTAACTTCTCTCTTAGTAGGGTGTACATTCACGTCGACTTCATCACTGGGTATTTCAAGTGATAGAACAGCAATAGGGTGTCTACCTTGCATAAGCCTTGTTCTGTAACCTCTTCTTATCGCTTGATGAAAGGGGCCTGAAGCAACAGGTCTATCATTGATTAAAATATAGATGTCATCGCCTTTCCCTCTAGTGATATCTGGAGTACTTATCCAACCCTTCCACAATTCTTCACCAGGTGCTGAATTATCAATTTCAGGTATTTTTAACTCTATGAGTTGATTTGCTTGTTTACCAAGAATGTCATATAAACGATCACTCAAAGAATCACTTCTTGGGACATCAAGAACAGTTCTTTCATCATTTATCAATTTGAAACTAGTCTGTTTGTTAGCCATTGCATGAGAAACAACAACATCGACAATCTTTGCATTTTCTGTTGCAGGTCTTCTTTGAAAAGACAACCTTGCAGGGGTATTCTCGAATAAAGAACGTACTTCTATAATTGTTCCTTCAGCCATACCATATGGTTCAATAACAAGTTTTTCTCCGAATTTCATATTTATACATCGGCCTTCTTTTCCATTTGGCCTACTAGCTACTAATAATTTAGAAACTATACCAATACTTGCTAATGCTTCGCCTCTAAAACCAAGGGTATTTATGCGCTGTAAATCATCTACATTTTTTAATTTAGAAGTTGCATGTCGATCTAAAGATAATGGTAAATCAGTTTCTTTAATTCCGCTACCGTTATCTTCGATTTTGATTAAATCAAAACCTCCTCTTTCAATTGTAATTGTAATTTGTGATGCTTCTGCATCAAGACTATTTTCTATTAATTCCTTGACTACTTGAGCAGGCCTCTCTACCACCTCTCCTGCAGCGATATGGCCTATGGTGTTGTCATCTAATTGAACGATTTTTCTAGGCTCAGACATCGGTTTTTCCTCCTGTTTCATTTCTCAAATTTTTTAATGTGTATAGATAATCATGAGCCTCTTTTGGTGATAATTCGTCTATTTTAGTAAAAATATTATCTAATTCTTCAATAATTTGATCATACTCATTGCTAGAATCCTTTTGAGAGTTAGTTGCTGCGAGATATCCAAGTAAACTGGCTTGTCCTAAATCACGTGCCATAGGTGCACCTGATTCACCAGCTCTAGCCCCTCTTGCTTGTTTTTCTAAGAATAGTAATAATTCTGAGGCCCTTTCAACAACTCTTCTTGGAAGTCCGGCTAATGCAGCAACTTGAACTCCATAAGAATCATCACAAGGGCCATCACCTACCGTATGGAGAAACTTCAATTCACCATTGCTTTGAGCGACTTGAACATGAACGTTTTTTATTTTCTTTATGTCTTCTTCCAAACCTATCAATTGATGGTAGTGAGTTGCAAACAAACTTCTAGCATCAATTCTATTACAGATATCTTCAGTTACAGACCAAGCAATTGAGAGCCCATCAAATGTAGAAGTTCCTCGACCAACTTCATCTAGAAGTACAAGTGAATTTTTTGTTGCTCTTTTCAAAATGTGAGCAACTTCTATCATTTCCATCATGAATGTAGATCTTCCTCTTCGTAAATCATCACTCGCTCCAACTCTAGTAAAAACACGATCTACGAGTCCAACTTTTGCTTTTTCAGCAGGAACAAATGAGCCTGCTTGAGCAAGTATAGATATTAGAGCAGTAGTTCTCAAGTAAGTTGATTTTCCTCCCATATTAGGTCCAGTGATAAGCAAGAAATTCTTCTTATTGTCTAGAGTGATGTCATTCGGCACGAATCCTCCTTGCTGTTCAAGAACAGGATGTCTAGCCTGTTCAATTTTTAAAATCGGGGAATCGATGATTTCTGGCCGTACCCAAGATCTTCTCTTTGCTACCATTGCAAAGCATTGCAATACATCGATTGAAGCAATTTTTCCAGCGATTTCTGCAAGTTCCTGAGCACTTCCTCTACATTTTTCTCTTAATTGGCGGAAAATTCGATATTCTAATTCTTTTACTTTAGTGTCTGCAGTGAGCAATAAATCATCTCTTTCTATAAGTTCATCAGTAATATACCTTGATCCATTAGTCATCTGCTGTTTTCTTTTCCATTCTTCAGGGACTTTATTTTCATGTGTTTTTGTTACTTCAATAAACCATCCAATCTGTCTATTCATTCTAACTTTAAGAGAAGGTATATCTAAATCATTTTTCAGTTTTTTCTCTAATTCATTGAACCAGGAGTGACCTTCTTGAGTTGTCTTTCTAAGTTTATCAATTTCATCATTAAATCCTTCCCTGATGAGCCCTCCATCTCTTAGGCTGAGCGGAGGATTATCAACCAATGTCCTTCTGATTTCTTCACCCATTCCATTAAGACTATCTAAATTTGAAATCAAATGATTGAGAAGAAGATCATCTGTTTGTTGACAAATTCCAACAATAGATGGCATTCTCTCAAGAGCGATTGATGTGGCTAGCAAATCTCTTGCATTAGAGCGATTATAAGCTAACTGAGTAGCAAGTCTTTCAACATCTCTAAGTCCTTTTAATGATTCCCTCAGAGAGTCAATTCTTTTAGAAGAACGGAACAAAGTATTGACTGAATTTTGTCTTGAAGTTATTGCATCAATATTTGAAAGAGGCCGAAGTATCCATGTTTTGAGTAATCTTCGACCCATGGCAGTTCGACAAAAGTTGATACTTGACAATAAACTACCTTCATATTCCCCAGCAAGTGTTGAGGTTAGTTCTAGATTTTTCAGTGTAGTTTGATCTAGAAGCATATTTCCCTTTTCTTCTATTATTGATATATCTCTAAGAGGAACAGAATCTGCAATATGAACAGTTGCCAAATAGTCAGCTGCTAATCCAGCGGCAGCAAGTGAAAGTGGAGCATTATCCAAATCAATATGGCCTAAATCTCCTACTTTCAAAAGTTCTTTTAGCCTATTCCTTCTTTTATTTTCGGAGGCATTATGTTGAGTTACTACTGTTCCATTAAGATGAGTAAACATATTACATAGAGTAGGATTCTCAGAATCTTTTGAAGATATAACTATTTCAGCGGGATTCCATCTTAGAATTTCATCCATTGCGCGGTTAAATCTATCACTTCCTGACCATGTACTAGCCCATGATTCTCCTGTAGATGCATCAATTACACCCATTCCAAGTTGTTCTTTCTCAAGTATTATTGCAGATAGTAATGATCTATCTTCACTTGAAAGCAATGATTCTTCATACAAACTTCCCGGAGTGTAGACTCTAGTTACAACTCTCTCGAGAAGTTTAGCACCGTCTCTTAATTTGTCTTCCTGTTCAGCTACAGTTACTTTGAATCCAGATTTTATCATCTTACGTAAATTATCTTCCAATGCATGCCATGGAAATCCTGCCATTGGAATAGGTACCTCTGCATTTTTATCTCTAGATGTTAACGCTAATCCCAACACTTCAGAAGCAATCTCAGCGTCTTCGTGGAATAATTCATAGAAATCTCCCATTCTAAAAAATAGAATTGTATCAGAATGTTCGGATTTGATTTCCATGAACTGGTCCATCATACCCCTTTTTGACATCTCATCACATCCATGGCTTACGCTGGAGTTAGATGTCATAGAATACGGCACATGAAGGTTGTTGAAGGAAAATAAAAAATACAATGATTATCAATATAAATAATCATGAATTCATTCTGTCATATACATTCCATCCCATTACCACAAAAGTGATAGAAAAAATCAGAAGGAATGAGAAGTTCAAAAATCCTCTTCCACTTTCTATAGAACCATATGATGAAGAATCGAAAGTTAAAATTTTATTATTGCCGCTAGCATCGGTTCCATACATGAAAATCATTTCATCAGAAGATCCGAATGTTTCTATTTCTATTGGCATTTTATGTTGCAATTCAATAACTCTTGACTCATGTTCATTCCACTTAATGACAGTCTCAGAGTGTATTGTTCCGAAAAACCAAATAGTCTCACAATCACTTTTAATTGCAGCTTTACTTGTGATGTCAATATATTCGAAGCTAAGGTCATTAGAATCAAAAACTAAGGTTTGTGATGTACCTGCAATAACCATCTTTTCTCCAATTTTGACCATTGAATGGAATTCTCCACTATCACCAAACTCAATATCTTGTATCATTGGAGCAGTGAACCCTCCTGTCCAAATAACATGACCAACTACTGGTGTGATTTTAGGAGATGCAGGATTGTTTTCTCCTCCATTAGATGAAATTAGTAAACCAGTAGCAATCCATTCATTTTCGGAGATTGGTGAAATATCTCTCCATTCAATATTACTAGTTTCTGGTGTCGCTGAACTTGGTATTCCATCAACTCCAGCACCTCTAAAACTTGTGAAATCACCTTCATCAGTAATTAGGATCATCGAATCTAGATTTTCATTATAATTTTGTGAAATTTTGTTAATTCCAAATGAGCCCCTTTCCTCACTTAAATCAATATAAGAAACAATACCATCATCAATCAGCATAATCGAGTTTTCAGAAATTGAAGTTGCAACAGAACCGTTATTCATTAATGATAAAAAGTCAATATTAGAAGTTCCACTTTCAGAATTTGAATCCAGAATTATCGTATCTTTACCATTAGTGAATTGATACAAATACATTCCTTCAGGGGTATGGGCAATAGCGGTATAGTCATTATTTGAAGCATGCTCGATATGCATGATTCTTGAATCGGGCATTTCAGAATTATTATTTATGTCCATACCAGTTAGTTTACTTGTTCCATGAATTGCAAACGCACCAATAATAATGAAAATAAAGAAAACAGAAATTGCTAGCCATTGGTGCTCGGATTCTTCTTCAAGAAATCTCCTCCAACCCTTCGCCATGAATTACCGGTGTACAGTATACTCCATGAAGGCTTTTATTGAATAAAGGTAATTAATGTCTAATTTCGTCAATACCAAAAATGTAAATCATGCGGAGAAGTGATAAAGGGAGCATTATTCGCAGTGTTGCTTGGAGGTCTAATATGGCACGTAAACCCGCATCAATGTACAGACGTTTGAAAGGTCCTGCGTATACTCGACGCAAGTATATAGGCGGTGTTCCTAATAACCGTATTATGCAATTCCATGTAGGAAATAGAAGAGCTGCTGAGACAGGAGAGTTTCCTGTTATAGTTGAACTTAGATCAGACAATAACTGTCAAATTCGTCATACTGCTCTAGAAGCTGCGCGTGTTATTTCCAACTCTACTATCCGTAATGATGCTGGTCCACAAGGGTATGCATTAAGAGTCCACACCTTCCCACATCATGTTCTAAGAGAGAATAAACAGGCAACTGGTGCAGGTGCTGACCGTGTATCTCAAGGAATGAGATGTGCATTTGGAAAGAATGTCGGAACCGCTGCTCGCGTCAAGAGAGGACAAAGAGTAATTTCAATCCAAGTTCAACCTGATCACTATCTTACTGCTAGAGATGCTCTTCGTAAGGCTAGTATGAAATTCCCTACTCCTTGTACAATAAGATTGGTCAAGGGTCACGAGCACCTTAAGGGCCTAATTTGATTAGAATTTAGGCAAATCTGTCCTTATGGACAGTTTGTTTGATTAGTAGAAATATATACGATTAAAAAGGGGGAGTTAATTTGAGGATAGCCGTTCTTATTGAAGATCGATGTAAACCAAATAGTAATGCATTTGAGTATCTTCAAAGATGGGCCGGTTCATGTGGAGGAGAATGTATTCAGGTTGAGGGTACTAAATGTAGGATATTGGAATCTGCATGTCCTCCATGTGTTGTTAGAGCCAAACATTGCCCTGATGATGCTGTAAAAATAATTAATCTTCCATCAGAACTAGAAACTGATATGGTTCATAGATATTCATTAAATGGATTCAGACTTTTTCGCCTACCAACTCCTTCTAAAGAATCAGTAGTGGGGATATTAGGTCCGAATGGAATGGGAAAATCTACTGCCATAAATTCTCTTTCTGGAAGAATGATTCCTAATCTTGGAGATTGGAAAAATAAAGAACCAGATTGGGATGATATAATTGAAACTCTTCCAAGGGGGGAATTAAGAGATTTTTTGGTTTCTGTAAAAGATGGTAAAATAAAGATTGCAGTAAAACCTCAAAATGTAGATAAAATTCCTAAACGAGTCGAAGGAACTGTTGGTGAATTACTTTCTAAAGTAGACGAGAGAGGAGTATTTGAGGATATTACCAAAGAATTAGACCTTAACCACTTACTTGATAGGAAAATAACTCAATTATCCGGTGGAGAATTACAAAGAATGGCAATCTGTGCTACTCTAATGAGAGATGTAGACGTATACTTTTTTGATGAACCGTCTTCTTATCTTGATATTTTTCAGAGAATGAAGATAGTTAAAATCATTCAAAGGTTATCTGAGACAAAGAGAGTAATTGTTGTAGAGCATGATTTGGCTGTACTAGATGTTTTAGCGGATTTAGTGCATATTGTTTATGGCGATAAAGGAGCTTTCGGAATTTTCACCCCAGCAAGAAATACTAGACAAGCAATTAATTCGTATTTGGATGGTTTTTTGGTCGAGCAAAATGTACGTATTAGGAGCAAGCCAATAAAATTCTTAACTCACAGAGACCGTAATCCTTTTTCTGGTTCGAAGATTGTTTCTTGGTCAGGGATAAAGAAAAAGTTGGGTGATTTCGAATTTTCCTCTGGAGAAGGTTCGGTTCATAGAGGTGAAGTTGTTGGAGTTGTAGGCCCTAATGGAACAGGGAAGTCAACCATGATAAAAATTCTCGCAGGAGAATATGAATATGACGATGGATGGGTCACCAATGAATCCTCAGTATCATATAAGCCTCAACACATAGATGTGGATATGGATTGTAGCGTTCAAATGTGGTTGGATAGTGAAATTGGTGGTAAATGGAGAAGTGGAGAATTTAATGTCAATGTGATAAAAGCACTAGGTGTAGATCAATTAATTTCTAAAAGAGTAAAGAAACTATCCGGTGGAGAGAGACAAGCGGTTTCAATCGCAATTTGTCTAGGTCGTGATGCAGATTTATATCTGTTAGATGAGCCATCAGCACACTTGGATGCAAATGCTAGAATGGAAGCAGCAAAGGCAATTAGGAGAACTATGGAAGCAAATGAAAAGTCGGCATTTGTTATAGATCACGATGTATATTTTATTGATATCTTAAGTGATACATTATTAGTTTTTGATGGCGAAGGTGGTTCACATGGTAAAGCGGAAGGGCCATTTAGGCTTAGAGAAGGAATGAATAGATTTCTGAAAGGAGTAAATATCACTTTTAGAAGAGATCATGACTCTAAAAGGCCTAGGATAAATAAGAATAACAGTAGGAAAGATAGAGAACAACAAAGTTCTGGAGATTATTATTCCTTTGAATCAAGATAGGTGAAATCATGCCATTTGGAAAACCACCTTTAGGCGGACCATTAGGTAAATCACGTTCTAGGCTTTCTGCAAGTGGTTTGACGGCGTTTTTGAGATGTAAAAGCCAATGGTTTTTGAGTTCAAAACTTGGTTTATCAGGTCCACTGAATACATCACAAGTTTTTGGTATAGTGATTGAAGATGCTTTATGTGAAATTTTAATGAAGAGACCAAAATCTATAGAATCTTTTTCTGAACTAAAGAATTGGAGCTATAGCTTTGTTGAAGAATATGCGTCTAAAGCGTTATTAAACGGTAAAGAACTATGGGACCAAGGTATATGGCATAAAGAAGGAAATACCTGGGAACAGGTTGAGAAAGAATCTGTAATCCATAGGTTGAATTGTGGACTTGATTTATTTTTAGAAGAAGTAGAAGCATGTTATGAATCAGGTGGCGGACCTTATTTACAGAAATTTAGAAACCGAGAATCTGTGTTTCAGATTCCATCTCCTGCATGGGGTGATGAGCCAGTTTTCCCAATACCCGATAAAGTGAATAATTTCACATTGAGAAAATGGTCATTGGACGAAGAAATAGAATGGCAGAAAGGCGATGAAAAAGTCACTTGGTGTGAAGCATGGGAAATCGCAAGACCTTGGGTAAAAGATCCTAGAGTTCATCAGCCTCAGAGATTATTTCATCCAGATGGCTGGGCTGCTGGTGAACTAGATTTAGTTCTTAGATGGGATGGTAATGTAAGAATTATAGATATCAAATCTGGTAATAAGGATTCAAAATTCGCTCCTTCTCTAGTCCATCAACTTCGATTTTATTCATGGCTTTGGCGAGAAACCCATGATGGTGAGAAAGTTGATGGAATGGAAGGTTGGTATTTAGATGGCGGAGAAAGAGTGTCCTATGAAGCTCCTTCAAATGATGAATACGATTCTATGACCTTAGAATTCCAAGATATTCACTCACAGATGCAAAAGTTTGGTGAAGGGCCAGTTAAATTTCCTAGCCTAGTTCAAAGTGAATGCAATGGAGAAAGTCCAGGCTGTTTTTGGTGCGCAGTCACTAGAGACTCTGAGGGCATATGGGATAACAAAGAAATTATCGAATCGATAACAGGTAGCGTGGAAATTGAAATTTCTCCACCATTTGAGAAATTAAATAAAATTCCTTCCAGAGTTACTGTCAAAGGTCAATTTACTGGTTCATGGGGTCCACTTCCCAATCACTTTTCTGAACCTGTATTAGGTGCAATGCTATCTTCGGGAGGAAAGCAAATTACTATCGAAGAGAGTGAACCTGGAGCTTTTCCTAATCTTCACAATTGTCATAATGGAGAGGTTGTAATCATAGATGCTTTACCTGGTGTGTGGAGAGGTAACTCACGATTATACGTTGATTCCAAAACAAAAGTACTGGAATATTCGGAAGCAGAGAAATATCTAAAATCTAAAGATATTGATTTATCAAATTCAATTACTCGCTTAGGACTTCTTAGAACTAGAGCCAATGCTGAAGGTTTTGTCCTTAGTGTTAGGAAAAGGAATGGTGTTAGATTAGATGGTAAACCATGGACTATGCTGAATCTATATGTTTGGGATGGAGATAATGTTGTTGAAGTTGTTGCTTTTGGTTCTAGTATAAATTCTCAATTAGAGTCGATCAAGAAAGGTCAAAAGATTGGATTGATAGGTGCTGAAATAGGTTGGCGAGCAGGTTTGCCTCAGCTAAGAATTGATTCTAGAAATACTAGAATCACAATTAAAGATTAATTGATAATAGGTTTGAATAGGGTCGAGTATTAGCATCATTAGTATGCCAGCAACTATTCTAGATAGAGACAATGATACGGTTGGACCTTACAACCGATTATCAGCCAGTCAAGTTAATAGTTTCAATTCATGTCCTAGACTTTGGTTTTATGAAAAAAAATTACATTTTAAAATCGGACAAATACCAGTTTTATTCGTAGGGAGAGCTGTTGAAGACGCATTTTGTAGAATGCTAAAAGAATCTCCTGCTCTAATATCTAGTAATGCATCCAATGATACTTTATCGAAAATACCCTTAGACGAATATGGACAACCGGATAGAGATAGGACAAAAATATGGCCTTCACAGAGATTACTACCATTACCAAAAAAATCTTGGCCAAATTCAATTGATGAGATTCGCCAATGGGCTATATCTAGATTAGATGTTCATCTTCCAATATCTCTTAATGAGATGAAATTAGAATGGGAAAAGGATGAAAGAAAATCTGGGGATTGGAGAGATGTAGATCCAAATTACTGTCGTCAAATGTGCATTAATGGCTTGGAAATGCATCTGCAGGAATTAAAAAATTGTATAGATCTAAACGGTGGTCCAAATTTACAAAAGTGGAGGCGAGGCGATAGAGATAATTGGCCTTCTCCAGATGGTTTTGGGTTTGAAATTATTGGAAAACACCCTCTGTCGAATGATGGTGATTTATCTTTGGTTGAAGCATGGGAAATTACTAGACCATGGTTTGTTGAGCCGGATGCTGCAAAATTTAGTCTTAATTCCATTCATCCTGAATTTTGGTTTCAAGGTGAATATGACCTTGTTTATAGGTGGAATAATTCGATAAAAATTGTTGACTTAAAGGCTAGCATTGGTAAAGGTGACAGATCAGGTGATTATGTTGAGCAATTGAAAATGTATGCAATGTTGTGGTGGATTACTCATGGTAAACAAGAACTTGTTGAGGAATTAGAGATTTGGTATTTAGGTGCTAATAAAATTAAGCAGATAGAATCGCCAAGTATTAAAGATTTACAAGAACTAGAAAGTAAATTAAATTCGATGTGGAATAAATTAAAGGCAGTAGAAGTTTCTATAGAGGATTGTCCACCAAAACCGAGTCCGGTTAGAGGTTTTCTTGAAGGTGGAGTTCCTACAGATGCCCCGGACGTAATTAGATGTGATAATTGCGAATGGAGGCAAATATGCCCGGGTGGTGAAGGAAACGATGATTTCCCTATCGAAAAATCATTTGTGGTACCAGGGAACCTTACTTCGATTGAAACTACTGATATTGAATACTTGAATCCTAGATTAACAATTATTTGTGAGGTATTTTCTGTTTTTGAATCTAAGTACAACAGGCCAATGTTGAATGTTTCTCAAGGTCATAAAATGGCAAAGGTGGACATTTTAGTTGATAAAAATGAAGATGGATTAAGGCCTTGGCCTGAAAAAATATCAAAAGGTGATAAGATAATTGTAGAAAATGCAGTTGTAACGGTTAACTGGAAAGGTGAAATTGTACTAAAGATAGATCCACTTGGATCTATCAGTATTACTGAGAGGGATATTTCTGAAGAATCAGATTTGCTAGAATTTAGAGCTAGATGGAATGTTGTAGGAAAGTTGGCATATAAATTCGACAAGAAAGGGGTCGGTAGGAATGGTAAAACTTGGCACAGAAGAGGACTTATGATAATTGATTCATCAAGTTCAATGAAAATTTCTGGTTGGACTAATGATTGGGGTAATCAATACGATATGGCCGAAGTCGGTGATTTAGTTTTGATAGCAAATATTGGTTTGGATGCTTGGGCTTCACAAGTAAGGGGAGACATAAATAGGAATTCAAAGATACAAATAATCTCATCCACCTGATGAAACAGTGGTGACTTTAAGTTCTAAATTAGACTTTATTATTGCTGAATGAGGAATAATATTTTCATCTAAACTAACAATCACAGTAGAAGGTTGAATCTTAGCCTTCAATAATGCTTCTCTTACTGTAATATTACCTTCAAATTCAACGGTTTCTCCATGGTCTCTACCAGAAAATCGAATCTCCATGTTTAGGCGTTATAGCACCATGCTTATGATGGTGGCGCAAGAGCGAATGCCATTGCCGAGATCGCATAGCCCGGTATTGCGGTGGATTCGAAATCCACTGTCCTTGGACACGGGAGTTCAAATCTCTCTCTCGGCGCCATTTCACATGTAGAAAGCATCAGGTGATTCAGTCATTTCAGAATAATGATCACTAACCTTTTCTGGAACCATTGAAGCAAGTTTTGCCGATAATTTTTCTTTTGCATCTTTTGGTAAAGCTACACCCAAATCGAACCATTTATCAAGAGTCTCAAGAATTCTTTGAGATGCATGAATATCGCCGCTAGAACCAACAGTAGTTGCTATTGCACAAGCGGAATTAATTCCAAAAAGTGGGCCATATGAAGACAATAGAGCAGCCATTCCTATTGCTCCGGAACTTGGCTCATCTCTCCTAACATCGGCTCCTAATTCTTCTAATTCTATTCTAAAAATTGAACTACTTGGTACAATAAAGGTTTCTTTACGAGTTGCTTCGTCAACCATTCCAGCTAGTACAACTAACCTTTCAACACCCTGGGTTTTTAAGAATTCCATTACTTCTCTAGCCATCATTCCTTGAAACTGGGGGTCTAGCGGTTGGGAATTACCTAATATAGTCAAAATATTTACTCCTGTGGAAGATTCTATAGATTTAACAGATAAATGAGGAGGAGATAATAATCCATCTTCATCTAAAGTCGCCAATGGTGGTAGAGCAGTATGGTGAAGTCTAGCGATTTCTTTACCGTTATTTATCTCATTTAATGCTTCAAGAGATGCTTTTCCGACATTGCCTACTCCTGGAAGAGCAATTAAAACTAATCTATTTTCACCTAGACTGGTATTTTTACCTCTCCACTCAATCATCAAACTCATTAAATTACTAACGATACTTTACGAAGTATAATGTTTGACATTGAAAGCAAAATAAAACATTGATTTGCAACTATAAAAATCTCAACCGTCATTCCTCTTCTTGAGAATTGATTGCATTTATTTTCATTTCTTCTAATGAATCGAGTTCAGGTAAATCATCGGTCCACTTTTTTGAATTAACATCATACATTTTTCTTCTTACAGAAGCTCTATGATCTTCGGGCGACCATTTTATTGGAGCTGCTGCTTGGGCTTTGCCACCACAAACTTGGCATGTTGTTGATAATGACCACGCTGAACACTCCAAACATTGTTGCAACATTTGACGTGCCATGATGTGGCCTAACAGTCTTTATTTATCATTGAGTTGGTAATCACTCACGATATGATGACGCTTCTCCGCCATTTTCTGTAATATGGTTGACAACTGTATTTGAAACATTTACCCACAAATCTTCTGCGGTCTTGAAGTCTGGAGCCTTTAGTTCAATCCTATATTCGGGAGCGCCATTGTAGAAGCATGAAACAGAAATTTCTTCTTCTTCAGAAGAAAATTCTTCTACAGAATTAAGAGCATCCTTGATTACATTTATTCCATTTGGGACATTAATACTAATTGTAAAATTACCTCTAATCTCAACGAAAGGAGGGATAATGTTCTCTACTGCTATGTCAATAAATTCTTTAATCCAAGGCCCTTCAAAACCAGCATCTAGTAAGGCATTTTCATTAGTTGCTGCTTCTTCGAATGAACTATAAAGAGTGCCAAAAGATTCAACTAATTCTTCATAATATTCTTCGCGGGTTTCTTCATTCCATCCTACTTTTTCAGATAGGACCTTTAGAAGTTGGTTTGATCTTTGCTCATTTTTCCACTCTTGAAGTCTATCTCTCCTTCTTTCTTCTGAAACTGATTTTAGTGATAGTTCCAATGAAGAGCCATCTTTTCTCGTTCGCATTACTTTACAGATAAGACGTTGCCCATCTCTAACAAATGCTCTGATATTTTTTACCCATCCACTAGCTACTTCACCTATGAAAATGAATCCTTCAATTCCTGGGAATTCATCAAAGTCAACATAAACTCCGTTTTGTTTAACCGATTTAACAGTTACAACTACTAATTCTCCCTCTTCAGGAGCATTATGTATTTCTTGCTTACTCATGGAGGCTCAGCCTCCTTATTCTAGGGCTTCAATAACGGTACATCCAACGAGGTCAGCCTTTCCTCCGGATGGTGCAGTAAGAGTTGCTCCACATACAGAACAAGGAATAACACTAGTTGCTTTAGAAAAAACTACTACTTCAGCGCCGCAATCTCGGCATGATACTTTCAAAAAACTGCTTGCCATAAAATCACTTCACTTATCGACTAATTCAAATTTCTTTGCTCTTTTACAAGGAGCATAATGAGCCTTTCCAGTCTCAGTACATCTAAATAGAATATTTACTCTCTTGGTAGGCTTTTCTCTACCATCTGGTTTAGGACGCGGGAAACCACGATATCCAGCCATAACTCGACGGAATCTTCGCTGACCCCATTTTAATTCAGAAGCACGTCTCTTCTTAACTCGCTCAACAGTATGCATTGTATGCTTACCAGCAGATGGGCTGTAGCGCTTTATTTGACGTGGCATCTTGACCATGGTATCACCTTGAGCATTCGACCCACCATAGTCGGGTATTTAGAAACTCCGCATGTCAGCAGGTATTGAAAACGACCTACTGCGGTGTAGAATTAGGGATGAAGTAATTAATTGCTTTGCTTAGGCTAATACATGGAAGAGATGTTGAATGCAGTCGTATTCTTTTGGCTTCCTCTGTCAGTAATAGCACTTGGTGCATGGATTTCTCTTTCATCTAAAGATCGATTAAGAAAAAATTCTGGTAAATTATTATCGTTATTAGGTTTCATATTAGTATGTGTAAGTCCTTGGACAGTACCATCGTCACCCTCATCTGCAATTGGGCATTTATTAGGATTCATAATTGGGCCGTCAGCCCTTCTAATCCTCGGAATTTATCTGATTATTTTTTCTGGTAATGTTCCAGTAGGTAGACTTCCTAGTAGCGATAGGAAAATGGGTTTACTAAGCGTTTTTATATCTTTTATTTGGTTTATTCTAATGCAATGGGCAGATTTCACTCCAATGTATGAAGGGTCCGAAGTAAACAAATTTTGGTTAATTTTCTTTCCAACATTTTTAGTAATGCTATGTAGCATGTCTGCATTACTTTCGGTATCGATGTTGGCTATTGGTGATCAAAGACAAAGAGAATCTAGGATTATGATTTTCATTTCATTACTTTCGATGTTAATGATTATATGTGGAATGAATTTTGATGGACAGAATATTTCTGCTGAAACTTTCAGAGAGTATTTTTGGCTTTCAGTGGCAGATTTATTTGGTATTTTGATTGGAATTTCTATGTCAATATTGGTATTTGGATTTGTTATTTATATTTATGAATCTTCTATTGGTGAACCTGAGTCAGTACCAAAACCATCTAAAAATGAATTGATTTTAGCATCTGAGAAGATCGCACAAAATATCGGAGGTGATGAATCTGAGTGAAATTAAACAAACTCTAAGTTTGAAGATTCTATTGATTTCTTTTTTGCTACCGATAATACTGATTTGGGTTATAGACTCTAGTTTATCAGGTGGATATTCTGGTTTTGATACTAGCGATTCTTTCACCAGATTTGCCAATGCTATCTTAACTTCATACACTCTAGGTTCAGTTATTCTTTTAGGAAATCTATTCTTTTATGCTGATTCTAGAAATAGGCCTTTAGCTCCTTTATTTGGAATGTCTTTAGCAGTTGTATTAGGATTATTAGCAACTACTACCCTAATAGGACTAGGGCCAATGTTACTTGAATCCAATGGTTCGGTTAGGGCTCAAACAGTTTACAACATTGGACATACAATTGTTTCATTCTTCGCAATTGCTCTAGCCTCTTCGATATGTATTGGGGCAATGTTTGCTACTCTAACTAGTGGAAAAAAGAGAAAGATTTTCGACGAAGAAGAATAATTTTCTTTCCGCTTATTTCATAAGGGGGAGGTAGGTGGGGCGTTTACTGTGGTGAAGATATGTCAAAGGGAACACCGTCAATGGGACGTCGTCAAAAGACTACTCACATCCGATGCCGTAGGTGTGGAAGGAATGCTTACCACAAGCAAAAAGGTGTCTGCGCATCTTGTGGATATGGTGCTTCAAGTCGCATGCGGAAGAATAGTTGGGCTAAAAAGTCACACAGACCTAGAGCATGATAAATTCATAACTCTCAAGGGCAATTTATACCTACAACCTATTGTTAGATTGTAATGAGGCAGTGGCATGTGTGGTATAATTGGTGTCGTTGGGCGTAATGGTGTCCATGTAAATCAGTTGATTTATGATGGATTAACTGTATTACAGCACAGAGGCCAAGATGCTGCAGGAATAATGACTGATTTGAATGGCCAATTTAGACTTAGAAAATCAAACGGCTTAGTATCTGATATATTTTACACTAGGCATATGCAGAGACTCGAGGGTCATTTGGGAATAGGTCACGTAAGGTATCCTACAGCAGGTTCTTCTTCTAAGGCAGAAGCACAACCTTTCTATGTTAATTCACCATATGGTTTATCTATTGCTCATAATGGAAATTTGACGAATGCTAAAAGTCTTAGAAAGAATTTATTGGATTCTCATTTTAGACATATGAATACTTCTAGTGACTCGGAAATACTTCTAAATGTCCTAGCTGTTGAGTTATTCGAACGCTCAAATGACCTTTCAATCGAAGGAGATCCTCATTTGGATGTAGAATCAGTTTTTGGGGCAATAAAAGCCTTGAATGAAAAGGTTGAGGGCGGTTACTCATGCGTTTCTTTAATTTCTGGCTATGGATTATTAGCCTTTAGAGATCCAAATGGAATCAGGCCACTAGTGTTCGGAAAACGTGAAGTTGATGGCGAATCAGAATGGATTGTAGCCAGTGAATCAGTTGCAATAACCGCATTAGGTTTTGAAATAGTTAGGGATGTTGAGCCTGGAGAAGCAATATTTATTTCATCTTCAGGTCATTTATTTAATAGAAAGTGTGCAGAAAACACAGTTCATTCACCATGTATCTTTGAATATGTTTACTTTGCAAGACCAGATTCAGTTATTGATGGTATTTCGGTTTACAATGCTAGACTTAACCAAGGTAAAATTCTAGCTGAAAGAATCATTGAGCAATGGCCAGAACATGATATTGATGCTGTAATTCCAATTCCAGATTCTGGTCGTATAGCTGCTTTGCAAATGGCCAATACTTTGGGCGTACCTTACAGGGAAGGTTTTGTCAAGAATAGGTACGTAGGTAGAACTTTTATTATGCCAGGTCAAGCTCTCAGAGAGAAATCAGTTAAACGTAAACTAAATGCCATTGAACATGAATTTTCTGGTAAAAATATTCTATTAGTTGATGATTCAATAGTTAGAGGTACAACTAGTCAACAGATAATTGAGATGGCTAGAGATGTAGGTGCTAAGAAAGTCTATTTTGCATCTGCAGCACCACCTGTTAGATATCCTAATGTATATGGTATAGATATGCCTGCAGTAAATGAGTTTATTGCAAACGGCCGTTCTATAGAGGAAATTAATGAAAAGATTGGTAGTGATAGATTATTTTATCAATCTCTAGATGATTTAGTAAAATCAACCCTGATGGGTTCAGATTTAGAACTTGATTTTGATTCTAGTTGCTTCAATGGTAAGTATGTTACTGGTAATATAACAGATGAGTATTTACAAGCTTTACATGATAAGAGAAATGATTCTGCAAAGCAAAGTAGCAGTGATGAAGACCAAGTATTAGATATGCATAATGATTCTACGTGAGTGATTTAATGTCACAAAACTCTTGGATACTTAGATTTGGTGAACTTGGACTAAAATCTAAATCAGTTAGAGGATCTTTTCAAAGATTACTCCGGAAAAATATGTTTGAACTGGCTAAAAATAATGGAATAACGCTATTTCATGAAGTGATTAGAAATCAAGACCATGTATCGTCACCTAATTCAGTTGAGGATGTTGAAAGGATACTATCAAGTATCTTAGGTGTAGTTGCAATTGATAGAGTAGAAAAATTAGATTGTGGACTTCTTCCCGAAGAAGTGGCTAATGCCGTGTTAGTTAATTCTCCAAATTTTGGAAAAAAAAGAACTTTTGGAGTTAGAGTCAAACGTATTGCTAAAACTGGAAATATAACTTCTAAACAATATGAAATCGGAATAGGTAGTGAAATGATACGGTTAGATTCATCATTATCGGTAAATCTCAGTAATCCAGATGAATGGATCAAATTAGTAGTTGAACAAAACCATATTCTACAGATAAAGAACAGGATTGAGACTTGTTCAGGATTGCCGCCAGGTGCTCAGGGTGATGTTTTGATTCAGATAAATTCGGAACGAAAAATGCTGGAAGGTTTTCTAATTATGAGGAGAGGAGTTAGGCTGATTCCAGTTTTAGATTCCAAAAAAGAATTTATTGATTTACTTTCTAATTTTGATCCATTTATTGGGACACGTACACCAGAACATGAAATGCAAGGTCATGCACATGACAGACCAGCATGGGGTTTAATAGGTCTTTCTATAGAGGAGGCTGAGCCTTTCATTGGGAGAAGGGAAGAAGCGGTTAAGACAACACCGATTTCAACTTTAGAACCCTTGGTAGGATGGTCGGATAAAGAAATAGATTGTCTAATGCAACATTTCCTTTACCCATCAAAAAATAGAATTCATCCAATTATTAGTGAATGGATTACATAAAGCAAAAAATAGTCAGTTTAATGGTATAAGTCCATTACGATAATTTATGCTTACTCGAGATGCTACTGTTGCATTTAACCCTGAATCTCGAGTTTCAACTCTGGCTATATCGAGAGATGGTCTTTTTTCAGTATGGTCGGAAGGAGATGGTATAGTTTGTTTGTCAAAAAATTCTGCTAGTAAATCTGATGGAGATTTGATTTTTTGGAAAGCGGATGGTAAAGTTACAGGAACTATTATCTCAGATGATTTAATATTCATTTTAGATGAGATTTATGGAATTAATTGTTTAAACCAACAACTTGATCAAATTTGGAAATTAGAAATAGAAGGCGGTGGTTTTGAATTCAAAGAATTTAATGAACGATTTGCTGTTGTAGATTCCCTTGGTAGACTTCTGATGGTTTCTAAAACTGGTAAAATTATTTCTTTCAATGAGGAGTATTCTTCAATATCTAAAATCGAAGTTTTTTCAGACAAAATAATTACAGCCCATGAGAATGGTGAAGTTAGAGTTTTCAATGGCAGTGAGACCATTTGGAGACGGCCAAAAAGAGGAGAAATAGGTGAGTCAATAACTCATATTGGTGGTATTTCAGAAAATAAGTTATTGATTGGAAGAGAAGGATACGCTTTAGTTCCCGGGGAAGAAGAAGCCTTAGAGATAGAAATATGGGATTATCTTAATGATAATTTGGTTCTTAGAAAAGATATAGATTCTAGATTAATTACCTCAACAAATTCAGATGTAGGGCCGGTCTTAGGTTTCAGTAGTGGTAAAGTTTCACAATTAAAATTGGGTCCAAGTGGTAATTTAGAACATGAGTTAGATACCATAATTGAATGTGGGTATCCAATTAAGACTCTGAACTATAATTCTAAACAAATCATTTTTTCTGCATGGTTCTTTATTTTTGGAATTTTGGATAATGGAGATATTTGGAAAGTGGAGCACAAAGGGATTCCAGAACTTATTGCGATTTCAGAAAAAGGTGATTTTTGTTTATTCGCAGGAGAAGATCAGAATGATTGGACTTCAGCTGAACCGATTGGTATGATATCGTTAAATGAAGATTTAATCGAGATAGAAGAGTCTGAATTACCTATTTGGTTTAGTCAAGAACCAAATTTTAATAATCAATATTCTGATGATTTTTATGCTGAGGAAGAAGTCTCCTTACATTTGTCTTCAAAAGAAATGGATGACTTATCAAATACTGAATATAATAATCTCAAAGAATCAATAGATGATTTAATTGGAGCTCTTGATACCTCGGATATTGATGAATCACGTTCTACTATTTCTGGCACTTTGGATATTGATTCTGATGAACTACTTTCTCAATTAGATGATGCTATGGAAAAAATAGCAATGCTACCTGAACAATCGATATTAGATGAATTAAATTCAACCATCGAGGAAATCCAAGTACCAATCGCAAATGCAGGTGACGACCAGAAGGTTGTTTCAGATGATGGTAATACTGCAGTAGTGACACTTGATGCAACTTCCTCCTTCGACCCCCAGGGTCGAATAAAACAATGGGCATGGATTGATGAATCAGGTAAGGAAATTTCTGATCTTGCTAAACTTAATGTTAGATTAAATATTGGAAGTTTTAGATTCGAATTGAGGATTTGTGATTCAGATGGCAACTGGAGCAGTGATTCTTTATTGATAAAAATAGTAAAAGAGGTATAATTATGAAATTAAAATCTCCTTGGATAGAATCGTTTATTGTCGGAAGTCTTCAAATGAGGTGCTCAGTTGTTACTGATTGTAATACAGGGGATACAATAATTATCGATGGTGGAGAAGAATCTGATAGAATAATTTCTTGGATTGAAAATTTTGAAGGAACTGGACCAGATTGGTCGATTGGTCCCAAAAGCGCCGACGAGATGGAAAAAAGAGGGGTCAAAAAAAGGAATGTTGTCGCTTTAGTAAATACCCATGCTCATTATGATCATAGTGGACACATACCATATTTTATTGAAAAATATGGTGTCGAATGGTACTTACATAAAGATGATTTCTTTTTACAAACCTTGGCTAAAACCTCAGCACTTTCTAGAGGAATAATTGTACCTGAACCAGCAGTTGCTGATAAGTTATTAGAGGATGAAGAGGTTTACAATTTCGGTAGTATCTCTCTGAAAAATTTTCATACCCCTGGACATACTCTTGGTGGTTGTAGTTTACTCTTATCGATTTCAGATGGTCCCGACCACGTTTTTGTTGGAGATACGTTATTTGCTGGTTCTGTTGGAAGAACAGATTTACCAAATACGGGTGGTGATTTTACAGTTTTATCCAACTCAATAAAAACTAAACTTTGGCCGCTAGATCCTAAAACTATAGTTCATCCAGGGCATGGCCCAATGACAACTATCGGCATAGAAAAACTAACAAATCCTTTTGTTGGAGATTCCAGTGAAGAAAATAATAGATTCATTGGTAAATATCTATGATTACATCATTGCAGAAAGACTAGATTGTAGAACAGGAAGGGCTTCTTCCCATGTTGCAACAATTCCATAATCTGCGTGTTGGAATATAGGGGCATCAGGATCTTTATTTATCGCAACGATATATTTTGAAGATCTCATTCCAGCTAAGTGCTGAATTGCTCCAGAGATTCCAACTGCAATGTACAGATTTGGATTTACTGTTTTTCCAGTTTGTCCAACTTGCATTGAGTGAGGAATATCGTCCCAAGTATCTACTGCAGCTCTAGATGCTCCAACTGCAGCACCCAAGGTGTCAGCAATTTTTTCTAAGTGTGAGAAATTTTCAGGAGACCCCATACCTCTTCCACCAGAAATGATGATATTTGCTTCTGAAACATCTAATCTAGCAGATGCTCTAGAAATTAATTCCTTCACAGCGGTAGTAACATTCCCAGATGCGTCCATGACAGAAATTTCAGCAGACCCACCTTCAGGTGCTGCATCAAATACATTCTGTCTAATGCTGATAACTACGTCGCCATTTAGAGAAACGGTTTGCATTGCTTTGCCAGAGTAAATTGGAGATGTTAAATTTCCATTTTCGATTGCTATAACATCTTGAACAACTGAAATCTTTCTTCTAGCAGCCAATCTAGCAGCTAGATCTTTAGACTGTGGGCTTGCTGATGTGATTATAATTCCACTGGGGGAAATAGAATCAATTGCAGAACACCATCCAGAAGCATCATAAGAAGCGAACATATCTGATTTTGCCACAATAATTTTATCTATTCCACTTGTTGAAGAAATGGAATCAGCAATCGATGAATCGGAGCATGGTACAACAACTGTACATGATCCACCTATCATTCCTGCCGCTGCTACGAGTTCACTAGTTGTTGAGTGAATTTTTCCTTTATTTAATTCTGCTATTACTATTGTATCTGTCATTATATCACCTCAAATTATATTTGCTTCATCTCTCAATAGTCTCGCAACTTCTGAAGCATTTTGTCCACCTTCGAATTTCTTTCCTGCTGGTTTTGCTGCAGGTAGGCTTTGAGATACAACATTTACAGATGAGGCAGGAACTTCACAACTCCTAACATCAACGCTGGCCCTCTTAGCTTGCATTATACCCTTAACATTTGGTTTTCTAACCTTTGTATTTCCTTTATCACAAGAAATTACTGCAGGTAAGTTTACACCAATTACAGCATTTCCATCATTTAGTGGAGCCACGACAGAAAAGCCATCATCAAAACTTGATTCTGTGATATTTGATACTGAAGACCAACCTAAATGTTCAGCTAATCCAGGGCCTGTAGAACCTGCTCCGGTGTCAGCAGCAGATTTACCACAATAAACAATATCAAAACCTTCAGAAGAAATCATTGAGCACAAAATTGTTTGTAGAGCATTAGAATCTAAATATGAATCACAATCAATCCTCACTATCTCATCAACTCCTATTGCCTTAGCATCTTTTAGAACCTTCTCTGAACCTGCTCCTCCCACTGTAATGGCAGTGACAGTGCCGCCGGATGATTCACGGTGTCGGAGTGCATTCTCGACAGCAAATTCATCATATGGACTCATTACCATTTTTACACTTGAAAGATCAACCGAGTTTCCAGAAACTATAATCTTTGAATTTGTATCTGGTACTTGCTTAACTAATACTGCAATTTTCGCCATATCAACACCTACGCTTACAATGTATCGTAAGTAAAACGACTCTTGAACATTGTTATTCTATCTTGTATCAATTTTACAGAAAAATTTGATAACCGCCAACAACAGCGCCAACTTCCATGTCTAAGATTCATACTACTGAGCCTGACCCGGAGGCACAATCAATACTACACGCATGGAGAAAATTATTTGAAAATAATTATTCATCAGAATTAGATAGGTCCTCTATTTATGAGGAAGAAGTTTTTGGATTTGAGGTAAGTTGGGAACTACTAAAAAATACTCCTTTACACTCAATTTTTCCAAATAATCCGAAAAAGGCCTTAGAATTAGGAAATCAAGTGATTAGAGAGCAATTTCAGAATAGAAATTCAATCACTAGGCCTGTCATTAGAATCGTAGGATTTGACAAAGATTTCTCTTATTTTTTAGAAGATGTAAGAACAAGGGATAGAGGTAGATTACTATCATTTCAAGCCACGGTAACTAACCTAGATACTCCAATGGGTTGGCTTAAGAGATCAAAGTACATCTGTAATGATTGTGGTAATTCATGGAGTGTTAATCAGTCGCTTGCTAGGGAAAGAAACAGATCTACTACATGTCCAGATTGTGCAGATAAGTACGTCAAAGTAATGAGGGAATCAAAAGGTAAAGCAGAAATACCTCCCCCTACAAATATTTCGATGGTTGTAGAAGAGAATGTTTATGAGGATATTCAATATGTGGAAATAACTTGCCCTTCTATGATTTTAAAGGTTTTAGATGACGAAAATAGTAATCAGATATATTCGTATTTAGCCGTGATAACTGATGAGTATGTTGGAACTTTATCTGTTAATCAAGAGGTTACTATCAATGCATGGGTAGAATTAGATCATTTACCAAATAGAGACTTTGCTATGGATACCAGAAGAGTATTCATTTTCAAGGTACACAGTATTGAAGCAAGCTCTAGGTTTAATTCTTAATCAATTTGTTCACTGAATCTAGTTTTTCAGGGTTATCTTCAAAGAATTTAGCGACGTCAGTCAGTCCTCTATAGATTCCATCAGCAACTCCGAGTTTTGCATCCAGAGGATGGATTTCACCACTTTTTACCGCATCTTTGAAGGATTGTAAATCAGTCCAAGTAGAAGGATTTCCAAACTTAGGGTTGGGGGTGACATTTATTTCTCCCCATTCAGGAAGTACTACATGCTCTGCTAATTCATAAACAGGTGATGAATCATCTTCCGGGTTTAGATACGCATGCTTTTGCATCTTCTTTCTTAATTGCTTTTCAGTATCATGGATTAATATTGCACCTGATGGGTCGGATTTGCTCATTTTATGATCGAAACTTTCCATCCTTGCTCCAGTTGACTTTAATGAGGATATAATTGTGGTATGAAGGCATGTTGCCTTTTTCCAACCCCATTTACTTGCAACATCTCTCATGAACATATGTGCTTTTCTTTGGTCCATTCCTCCGATTGCAATATCAATATCCAATTCAAAAATATCAGATGCTTGCATTGCAGGATAGTAGAATTTAGATAAATCGTGATCAGATGATGCTTCATCTCTACCCATAATCGTGAATGTTTTTCTAACCATTGCAAGGGTAGCCCCTTTAGAACATCTCAAAACCCTAGCCCAGTAGTCTCCCGAATCCATTAGTGTAGAAGCCCAAAAAAACCTAAGTTGTCCAGGGCCATCGCCTTCTGGAGGATTGCCTAATAATGCTCTAAATGTATCTTCCATATATCGCGCAGTAGTTTGAATATCTTCCATTTTACCATTGAATTTATCATTAATCCAAGCATGCCAGTCTGCTAAGAAAATTAGTACATTTATATCTGCATCTAACATTCTTTTTAGCTGAAGAGAGAGAACTTTCCAACCAATATGAGCTTTGCCAGACGGTTCAAATCCAACATAACACCTAATTACTCCATCACCGCCAACACTTGTATTATCAGCAATACAATCAACCAAGTGATCAATACCGACTGTTTCTTCAACTCCGCCAATAATAGAAGCAATTCTATTTCTTTGATTATCATCTAATTCTGTTAATCTTTGACATCTTTCCTCAAATGGAGCGAGGATAGAATCTACATTCATTATGACCACTTCAAAATAAGTCATTGAGTTTCTTAACTCTACCTTCGGAAGGAGCTTCACCATTCTCAATCATTTCTTCAAGTTCCGCAATCATTTGATTTGCTTTATCGATTTTTTCTTGTGTAACAGATGAACTAAGCTTTATTGATTTATGAGCCATCTTTATTGCTGACTTAGCTTTAGAAAATTTCTTTGCTTCTTCCTTTGCTTTATCACCACGTTGTTTGGCATTGTAACCTGTTGCATCGTCAAGGAATCCAGACCATCTTTTTCTAGACTCCATTGCTATTTCTCTGCCTCCATCTTTAGAAAGTAATTCTCCTAAATCATCTCCTTTTAGTTGAACTACATCAACCACTAGTTTTCCATCACTATCAAAAAAACCACTGACACTTGTTAAGATCCCATAAGAACCTGTGAATTTACCTTCACCATCAGCATTAATATTTTCAAAATATTCTGTTGCTAGTTTAGCAAGACCTGCATTTCCTCCAAGTGACTTTTGTATTCCACGTCTAACCGCAAACTTCTCCATAAGTCGAGGCAAAACACCATTGAACATAAGGCTCACCGTTAAATTCGATTTAATTATTTTAAATAAGCGATTTTTCTTTGCGAAGGAGTTTTGTTTGAACTAGAATTGGACAGGACATGCGAGTCAAATTGTTGTTGGTATTATTTTGTCTTTCAATTCTAATGATTCCATCGGTTTTTTCCGCCAGTTCAGTTGTAGAAATGGAGCTTGAAGAATCTTTATCCGAATCTGATATAGGTATTTTAGCAGGTGATGTTTCTCCTAACGGGGAATCTGTACTTTTAGTTGGTAAAGACGGTTATGCAAGAGAAATATCGGCTCTAAAGGCTGATGATAGAAGTAGAGATATTGAATTATTATCCGGTAGAGATGTAGATTTGAATGATATCTCTTGGCACCCTAGGGGTCAGGCTGCACTTATAGCAGGTGATTTAGGAATTGCTTTAAGATACGAAACTTCGGATAACAGTGTTACTTTAGTAAACGGTACTGGTTCGATAATTGGTCATAATTTGACGACTGTTGAATGGAGACAGGCTGGAGATTATGCATACTTTGGAGCTGAAGATGGTGGGGTTTGGAAATTTGCTGAAGGAATTGGCTTTGTGGCTTTAGATGATTCTAGAAATAGTACAATTACAGGAATTTCTTGTCATCGAAATATAGATTCTTGTGTAATGTCAACTTTACAAGATGGTTTAGCAGTAATTGGTCCAACACATAATTTAACTTGGTTATCAGGCACAAGTTCCCATACATGGGTAGATGTTGATTGTGCAGAACCAATTCTGAATGAATGTTTAGGATTTGCTAGTGGATTAAGGACCGGGATAATTAAAATTAATTCTATAGATTCAACAAAGTCATCAGCCAAAAACCCAGTGCAATATACGACTTTAGAAGGTGACTTTACTAAAATATCAAGAGGTCATGATAGCACCTCTATTATTATTTTAGCACCATTTTCAACTGTCCGGCAGTATCCTGTCGATGATGATGCATACGTCCAAATTTCATCTGAAGATGCTTCAATATGGGACCCAGTTATTTCGGGAAGATCTATTTCCTTTATCTGGGAAAATTCATTCAATAGTGGATTTATTATAACATCATTTGGTAACGTAATCTCATTTTCCCCTCCCTCTGAAGAGGTGGCTGAAAGCCTTGTTGTAGTTATAATCGGTTATGTAGTAGTTATTTCTGTACCTGGAGTAATTTTAGGATTGATTTACATGAATAGTAAAACCATGCAAAATTATTATGCCAAATTAAGAGGTTTTGACAAGAAAAAGAAATCTCGTAAAAAGAGTTAGGTTATTGAAGCGCCTATGCTCCCGAACAATTGGGGAGACAATGGAGCCGTACGAAGGAGTCGATTTTTTCGATATTGAAAGTCTGTTAACTGAAGAAGAAATTATGGTACGTGACATGGTTAGAAATTGGGTTGATGAAGAAGTCATACCCAAGATTGAACATGCTTGTGAAGAAGGAATTTTCCCTGATGAGTGGCGAGTTGCTCTAGGTGAAATGGGAGTCTTAGGCGCTCCTTTGAAAGGATATGAATGCCCAGGACTATCTTATGTCGCATATGGTTTAATCTGTCAAGAGTTGGAAAGAGGGGATTCAGGTCTACGTTCTTTTGCATCTGTTCAAGGCTCTTTAGCTATGTATCCAATTTGGGATTTTGGTTCTGAAGATCAGAAAAATTACTATCTTCCAAAGTTGGCATCAGGCGAATGGGTTGGTTGTTTTGGTTTAACAGAACCAGATTACGGCTCTAATCCCGGTGACATGATTACAAAAGCAGAAGATAAGGGAGATCATTACTTATTGAATGGTGCTAAAATGTGGATTACAAATGGTACAATCGCGCAAGTTGCAGTTGTTTGGGCCAAATTGGATGGAGTCATTAGAGGATTCATTGTTGAGAAAGGCGATGAAGGTTTTTCTGCTCCTGAAATGAAAGGAAAGCATTCTCTAAAAGCCTCAGTAACCAGTGAACTAGTATTCCAAGATTGCAAGATTCCTAAAGATAGAATTTTACCTGGAGTAAAGGGTCTAAGAGGTCCATTCTCTTGCTTGAACAATGCTAGATATGGAATCTCTTGGGGCGCCCTAGGTGCAGCAATGGCCTGTTTCCATAGTGCTAAGACTTACTCATTGTCTAGAATTCAATTCGACCATCCTATCGCTTCTTACCAATTGGTTCAAAATAAATTAGCATGGATGCTTAGAGAGATTACTAAAGGGCAACTTCTAGCATACCACTTAGGCAAGAAGAAAGATGATGGAACTTGGTTTAATGAACAAATTTCGCTTGCTAAGATGAATAATGTCGATATTGCTTTACAGATCGCTAGAGAATCAAGAGATATTCACGGTGCGAATGGAATTTTGGATGAATATCCTGTAATGAGGCACATGGCAAATTTAGAGTCTGTAAAGACATATGAAGGGACTCATGATATTCATAACTTGATCTTGGGAAGATATATCACAGGTATCCAAGCTTTCACAAGAAATGCTTGATTAAACTGAAGGCAGTAATCCGATTCTAGCCAAACCAGACCACACAGGGTCGAGGAATCTTGGTAAAATTCTGTGTCTAACATATACAGCAGCGGCAAGACTCATCTTCTGAATCTTGTTGAGTTTTACTCTCTTAGTAAAAACATCTCCTTGTTGCTTTTCTATCTGTCTTAGAATCTTATCATAAAAGGCAATCATTGCAGCAGGAGAATACCTAGTTCTTCTAGGTAGAAGAGGGAGTAATTGTTTTGCTTCCTCTAGATATGTTCTTGCCCTCTTAGCATAGTGATAGCAATATGGCTCCCAGGTTTTATTCAAAACAACCTTTCCATCTAATTCATTTTCAGAAATACCGTTAGCCTCTAATTCATCTAATGGTAAGTAAACTCTGTCTCTTTCAATATCCTCGCCAACATCGCGAAGTACATTTGTTAACTGCATGAAAATACCCCAAGACTCAGCATATTTTCGAGCAAGTTTATTTTCATATCCATATATCTCAATGCACATCAATCCAACAACAGAGGCAACTCTGTAACAGTAATTGTAAAGTTCATCAAAGGTTCTGTATCTGTTGTTGTAAAGGTCATCTTCCATTCCAGAAATTAAATCGTCAAATACATCTCTAGGAATATTATATCTTTGAACGGTGTCTTTTAGAGCAAGGAATACCGGATCGGTAGAAAAAACATCTGTGTAACATGTTGAAAGTTTCTTCCTGAAGAAGAATAGTTGAGTTATTTTATTGAGATAAGAATCCTCGTCTAGAATAGTTCCTCTATCTTGTAGTGCCTCCAACTCTTCTCTGTAAGCAATTGCTTCAGGGTTTTCTTCACCACCACTGCCAGGGAATCTGTCTGACCAATCTCCA
Organism: uncultured euryarchaeote; assembly: GCA_964001175.1. Classification (GTDB taxonomy): domain Archaea; phylum Thermoplasmatota; class Poseidoniia; order Poseidoniales; family Poseidoniaceae; genus MGIIa-L1. Next base: position 8,955 of record CAXFAS010000003.1, on the reverse strand, counting down.
TCAGCAATATCATCGGCTCTTCTACAAAATGCATAAACTGAACACATTGCAAGCCTTTGTTCGTCAGGTAGATACTTGAATGAGTGATAGAAGTTACCGGCCTCTCTAATAGTCAATTCTTCACAATAACCATAGGCAAGTTTGAGTAATTCTTGAGGTGGTTTCTCAGACCAAATCGGAGCATCAAGGTGTTCAAAAGGGTCTACCAGTTCATTCTTTTCTGATACAATACCGATGAAAGTAGCACCTTCTCGCAATGCCTCCATAGCAGTAACGCTAACTGCTTTAACAGCATCTCCAGCAAGAACAACACCGGCTCTCAATCTTTGTAAAGTGGTAAGTGGTTCGCTGTCTTCGTTACCAGTTCGACTCTTAGCATTCCCTTTGAGAGGGAAAAGTAAGTCGAGAGGTTTCCGTCGTTCCAACATCCCTATCAAACACCTGTATGACTACTCCTTTTTGATTTCTTTGCTAAAAAGTATCAATTATAAAACATTAAAAAATAAAAATTATCGTAAAAATAATTCAAATTAAATGTAAGTAAATAAGTACTAACTAAAACCATTCAGAACCAATTTATGAATTTTTATTTTTTTCTAGGAGTCTTTTTACTCCTCCAGGAATGATTAATGCGCGTAATAACTTCCTAGCGTAAGATTTTATCTCATCTCTAGTAACTTTTATTCTGTCTGAAGAATCAAGAATATTTCCATCCCGAAGTAAGGTAACAGTCCTCTGTCCAATCAATACAGGTAGCATACAAGATGCCTTGAGTCTAAATTGTGTTTCTGGAATCATCTTAATGTACTCTATAGCAGCATCTAAATGGTCATTAGTAAGATCTAGATATTCATCATACAGGGGTCGAAATTTTTCAATATTTTCGGATTCAAACAAGTCTTCTGGTTTCATACCATGCCTAGATAATTCTTGTTCGGGAATATAGCATCTTCCGAATCTTAAATCCTCGGGAATATCTCTAAGAATATTTATCATTTGAAGAGCTTTACCAAAACGAATACCTTTCTCGAAAAACTCATTCTCTTTTTCTGGTTTTAAAGTGATTAAATGTGCTAGAGACATTTTTGTCCAAAAAACACCGACGCAACCGGCAACACGGAAAGTATAGTCGTCTAATTCTAAATTATTACTAAGAGATGATAAATTTCCTCCTTCTTTAGCAGGGCCAAATCTTTCCAAGTCCAAAATTTGACCTCCTACAATGATATCAAGACACTCTAACATTCTTTGACGGTCCTCTTCGGAGTAAACCATAAGTCCATCTACAACATCACTAACATTGAGTAAGAGTTCTGCCTCATGCGGGTTTTCTTGTATTTCTGCGAGTTTAGAAAAATCCGGTAAATCATTAGACTTACCTTGTGCTACCTTGTTATAATCTCTCAGTAGTCTCAATAGTTCTTCAGTTTCGCCAGATTTTGAATCAGCGATAGTATCTGCGACTCTTGCAAGTAGATACAAGAGTCCAATTTGCCCTCTAACTTTCTTCGGTAAATATTTCAGGGTTGGGTAAAATGAGCGCGAAGTAGTCTTTAGTAAATTATCAATCTTATCATTGATAAGTACTGACAATTAATCCCCTCATGCTAATCCAACGGTTATTTCTTATTGACTCTATGGTTAAATATAGTTCAGTTTACATATTTTAGTATAATAATCAAATTATAATAGGGTTAGAAATTAGTTAATTCTTTAGGCAAAGAGGCTTTGGAGTAGGTGTTAGGGGGTAGTGCAAACTATGGAGTGCGGTTCGTGTGGTGAGTTAATTCCTGACGACAGTATTTTTTGCCCTGAGTGTGGAGCAAGACAGGATATGTCGCGTGCAGGTGGCTTTACAGCGCCTAACTCTATTGGCTTAAGCGGCCAAGAAGTATCTGGAGGTAGAAATTTTGGAGTAGTCTCTGGTGAAGCAGTTAGACAACAAAGAGAAATGGATGCTACTGACTTAAGTTCTATATCTCCTGAGTTATTACAACAAATTGCTCAAGGATTACAAAATCAACAGAATATACCGCCAGGAAGTTTTCCTCCTCAAAACGTCCAAAGTAACTTAGGAAATAATCAAAATGATCTTCCAATGGTTGGAGGTAATTTGGGTTCACTTGGAAATGTTACTAATAATCCTAATCTTGTAAATAATCAAACAAATAATAACTTAAATCCAAATTCTCCGACAGATCAAATGGTAAATCGCCTTGCTGAAGCAGAGAAAGCGATGAAAAATGAAAGAAGAAGCCAGTGGCTAAATATGAATCAGACCTCGGCTTCTAATGTTTTATCCAACTTAGGAGCAGATTTACCTCCACACCTAAGAGGAAACGAAAATCCAGCTCAAGATATTCTGTCTGGTGCTTTAGGCACTAATAATGAAGCTCCAAATGACGCATTCTTAAGACGTATGTGCGAAGTAGCAGTTAGAAGAGTAGCAAGAAAAAGAGGCGTTGCTGTAGAATCTCCACAAGCTAAATTAGAGAGTGATATTCTTTCAGTGAATATTACTTACGTTGATGATGGAAGGGTTTTAGATACTCCTGAAGACCTTAAGCAAGCCTTTGAACACGCTATTCAAACTGAGGTTGCTTTGAAAGGATTTGAATATTTAGTTGAAATTAATTTATTCCGTTCTAGAGATGGAGATGTAGAGAATCTTTCTGGAAATTCATCCGATGATGATGAAGAAATGTTTGCATGTGAAATATGTGAAGGTTTGGTTAAAGAAAGTGATTCGTCTTGCCCACATTGCGGTGCAATATTTGAAGACGAAGAAGACGAACCAGTTAGCAACCCTCGTTCAAGATCTCCACCAAGAGGTCCAGGGAAGTCAAGTCCACCTGGACCATCAAGAGGTCCACCAGGAGGCCCTAAGAGAAGTGGCCCACCTGGAGGTCCAAAGAGAAGCGGTCCACCAGGAGGTCCAAAGAGAAGCGGTCCACCCGGCAGTCCGAAGAGAAGCGGCCCACCAGGAGGCCCTAGCAAAGGAGGACCTCCTAAAGGCGGGCCATCCGGCGGACCTAAGAGAGGCGGACCACCAGGAGGTCCTAAGAAAGGAGGCCCTCCAAAAGGCCCTAATAGAGGCCCTCCACGTTGATTAAGCCTAGTGATTTCATGGAGAAAGTTGCTTTACCAGAATTTGGATCAATTAAATTTGATGGCAAACTTCGTCCTTCTCAAATTGCAGCAGTCTCGGTAATTGAACCTCAGTTAGCTGTCGATGGAAAGCACCTCCACATAGTAGCACCACCGGGTTCAGGAAAAACAGTTCTAGGATTATATGTATGGTCAGATTTAGTTAGACTTCCTACACTTGTATTATCGCCCAATTCAGCGATACAGGCACAATGGGCTGCAAGAACAGATTTATTTGATTTAGATGGTAAAGATGAATATATTAGTACTGACCCGAAAAAACCAGGATTACTTACTTCTCTCACATACCAATCAATCACTATGCCAAAACGTGGTGGTGAACAATTAGATGAGGTGGCTATTGAATTATGGAGTGAATCATTAATAATTAATGGTGAGGCAGATGATGAAGATTCTGCCATAGCCTGGATTGAAGACCTTGAAATCAAGAATATCAACTATTACAAAGAAAGGTTATCTATCTATAGAAAGAAAGTTAGAGATGACTTTTCTAAACATGGCAATGCCTTATGGACATTAAATAATTCGTCAAGAAAAACACTTGAGAAACTCAAAGAAATAGGAATCGGATTGATAATTTTAGATGAATGTCATCATTTACTTCATCATTGGGGCAGAGTACTTACAGAAGTAAGGGAGTTTTTCGATGACCCGATTGTCTTAGGTCTAACTGCGACGCCTCCCGATTTTCAACATTACGAGGAAGAGGATGCCAAAAGATATCAGGAGTTTTTTGGCGATATTGATTATGAAGTACCTGTTCCAGCCCTAGTCAGAGATTCTAATTTAGCACCTTATCAAGATTTAGCATTCTTTGTGCGCCCTTCACAAAACGAGTTGAGTTATGTTGCACAAGTGGATGATCAATTTCAAGAGATACTCGATGATTTACATAAAGAACACAATTATGAAAATGCTACGTTACCAATTGATAAGTGGTTATTCAAAGCCTTAGAAGAGAGAAAATCTCCTGGCGGAAAGAAGGAAAGTTGGGAACAATTTAACAAGAGAAACTCTGCATTTGCCGATGCAGCTAGGGCTTTTTTGATAAATGCAATCGGTGATTTACCATCAGGAGTTCCTCATCCACAACAGCATATTTTAGACAATTACCAAAATAAGTTAGCCATATTGAGGCCGGTTTTAGATCGTTATGTTCGATATGGTTTGCGAAGAAGTCAAAGCGAATTAGACCACGAGAAAGCAGAGTTAGTCACTCAAAGGTTACGAATGTTAGGGACACAAATAACTGAAACAGGCATTCGTCCTTGTGCATCACCAGTCGGAAGAATAATGGCTTATGCATCCACAAAAAGCGAGGCAATTTCAACAATTTTAAGTTCTGAAATGCAAGCATTGGGTGGAGATATTCGAGCAGTAATTATCACTGATTTTGAGAAAACTTCAGCAACTACATTGGTTGAAGGTGTAATGGATGATGAAGCAGGAGGAGCAGTTGCTGCATTTAGACAAGCAGTAAGATGTGGTAATGTGGAATTACTAAATCCAATATTGATGACTGGTAGTACGGTACTTGTCGATGATGATTTGGCAGATGAATTTTTGAGTGCAGCAAATGATTGGATAAAACAAAGAAATCTAAAAATTAGCTTAAGTGATGAATTGAGAAATGGCTATCATGAGATAATTGGTAAGGGTAAAGATTGGATACCTAGGCATTATTCACTAATGATAACCGAGTTTTTCCAATCAGGTATTACAAAGTGTCTAATTGGAACAAGAGGATTACTCGGAGAAGGATGGGATGCTTCAAGGATTAATGTATTGATAGACCTAACAACTGTGACTACAAGTATGAGTATCAACCAACTTAGAGGTCGCTCCATTAGACTGGATAAACTATGGCCAGAGAAAGTTGCCAATAATTGGGATATTATTTGCCTTGCAGAAGAGTTCACCAATGGATTCTCAGATTATGAGCGCTTCAAGAAGAAGCATAAGCAGTTGTATGGCGTATGTGATGATGGTGCGATTGAGAAAGGCGTCGGACACGTCCACGCTGCCTTTACGGAAGCTGAACCAGAAGGTGTTAGTGAAGGTATGTCAGTTTTCAATGAAGATATGTTGAGGCGCAGTAGAAACAGAACTCATGTAAGAGGTCTGTGGGGAATTGGTCAACCATTCAATGCAAAACCAACTTCAGCAATTGAAGCAAAATTAAGTATCGGTTCTGGTGGAGGTTTTTCATTTGGTAGAGATAAAACACCGTGGACTGATGAATCATTAACCCAAGCGATTTCCCTGTCAATCGTTAATAGTTTGATACATCTTGGTATGATTTCAAGAAATTGTCGTGCAGACGGAGGTGACCGTGGTGGGGGATGGGTCCGTTTACATCTTGAGAATGCTACGGAAGAAGAGAGCGCATTATTCAGTGCTTGTTTAGAAGAAATTTTAGGACCAATGGAAAAACCAAGATATGTAATTTCGAGATCATCTAAGTTCATTACAGATACGTGGCTGACTAAAATTATGCCAGAAGTAATTGCTAAATTCTTCAGGCCAGTAAAAGATAGATTGGTTATGTATCATACAGTGCCAAAGGTTTTGGCAGCATCATTTGAAAAAGCGGAAGTTTTCCAACGCTACTGGAATGAGTTTGTTAGCCCCTCTGAGCTATTTTATGCCGGAAGCAAGGAAGGAAAGATTAGAGTAGACATCATCAAATCCTCAACAATGGTGCCTCAAAATTCGTTACACAGGAAAGAAATTTTCCTATGAACATGCTTTACACATTATACTCTTTCCACTCTCGCAATCTCCGCAGAATCGTTTTCGGCACTTGAAGCAACGAAAATCGAAAGCAGATACAGGCTTTGTACAATTAGGGTCAGCACAAATTTCTTCAGATTTCGCTTCATTTTTTGCAACTCCTTTTGAGACATTATCCCAAAAGTTTTCATCAACTTTTTTTGTTTTCTGAATATTTCCAGCACTAGTTTTAGAGAAAGATGATTGAGAAGAGGAAAAACCTAGAACAGATTGGACATGTTGATTTTGGAAAAATGGTCGAGCCGCTTTTTCTCCAACATTGAAAATATGAGAAAATTGGCTTACGCCATCATCTACAGATGTGATAGAATTTTTTTGCATATTATGTACCTTAATTATGTGGTCATAAGTTGCCTTCTTTCTTCTTAGCTTACTTTCCTCCCATTCTTGCTGCCAATTTCTATTACTTTGATAGTTATTAATCGGTGTAAAAGGATTCTTTGTAGTTACTTTCTGTAGGTGTTTTTTTTCCCATGCTGCAATTAAAGATATAAAAGTGAAACATAACATCACAAAAAGACCGCAAAAAGTTGCACCCAAAAATGAGTCAGTTCCTCCTTGTGAGTTAAACCAGAAAAGAAAGAAAGTCAAAAAAGCGAAAATAGCGCCTTTGTTCAAAATGTTTCTATCAAAATTCATAATATCACTTTTTGACCATGGCGCGGTCTCCAAGCGCCATGGTCGGTAGTGTCTATGGACGCATTGCGTAATGTCATTGTCGTATTGACTCCATTAGAGACAATGTGTGCTTGTAAAATAAGTTTATAGTTGTCACTGGCGTTTAACAATCCTAATGCTTGGTTCTTTATCTCCTGAACAATTAGATTCGTCATAATCAAAAAGAAGACCCATTCTTCTCGAAATTTCGATATGTGCTCTTGACCATTGCCAAACACATTCTGAGTCTCCATCCTTTCCAAAAATATTGATTGCTTCCAATTCATCTTCCCAACCTGAATCAGACCAATGCTTTCCGGTAATTCTAGTCCAGTAATGCTTTTTTTCCGATAATTGCCGACTTAGATATTTGAAGTGATATTTTTTAAAAACTTTGACTAACTTGGCACGCGGAATTGATCGGGGGCATATCATCAAAACTCTGTCATTTGAATACCAAAAGCCGCAAGAACCTAATTTCTCATCCTGAATAATCAATTTCGCTTTATCTATAGTTGATTCTAAATCACCCCAACTCTTTGGTAGCCAACAAATCAACGCTGATCGGTCTTTAGTTCCAGGTAAGTGGTTACTAACTTCAATACAAGTATTGCTTTGAGTACTTAATTTGGGCTTAGTTTTGGGTTTGATTTTTTTCTTTTTGATTTTTGCACTTTTTGGTATTTCAATTGCCAATGGATGCTTAGGCATTGAAGAAATGAAATCTTTGATTGGAAGATTTAAAATTTCATGATCAATCTTGTGGCAGTACCAACCAGTTTTACTATTTATGGTTCCAGGTAAGCGTATAATTCTTCTAGTGTCTGCAGTAACTCGGGTGTCAATTTCAAAACCATTTGCTAAAATTTCTTGAACAATTTGCGTTCTATTCTTTTTCACAGCCTCTTCTCGTTCAAGTAAATTTTCGATAGAGAATAATTGTCTATCTCTGTCTCGATAGATTAAATGAAAGCCTTTGTTACCTGAAAATGATATATTAATTAAATCAAAATTATAGTTTTTATCAACCCATTGATAAAGTTCAAGGGCGATTTTTTTTGCCTTTGAAATATTTTTAAGACTAAAGGGTTCGACATCGATATCGAAAACAATTAGGTGATCTAACATAACAGGTCTAGGTTTTTCACTATCATTTTTTCTTGGTAAATCAACAGGGTTCAGCCAGGAAGATGTAGAAAAATAGATATCTGTAGGATTATCATTTTTTATTGCTTTAACAAATGTTTCATTATCTCTAATTCTACGTCTTGAGGTATTCCATGTGCCATCTAAACACCTCCACCTGAATTGGTGTTGACTTGGTTTATCAATCCAAGAAAAATCAATTACATTTTTTGAATAATAATCGATTAGAGAATTTTCATCAAATTCTCTAATTTTCATATTATCTTAATCCTGCTTTCTTTAGAGATTCAAGTAATACTGCTCCAAGTTCGGAAGGATCCTTTGCACAAGCAATACCAGCAGCTTCAAAAGCAGCAAACTTTTCTTCAGCGGTTCCTTTTCCACCAGAAATAATTGCACCTGCATGGCCCATTCTTTTACCAGGTGGCGCAGTTGCACCAGCGACGAATCCAACAATTGGCTTAGTCATATTTTCTGCAGCCCATGCAGCAGCTTCTTCTTCAGCGTTTCCACCAATTTCACCAATCATAACAATTGCCTCGGTTTGACTATCTGCTTCAAATGCCGCCAAACAGTCTATGAAACCAGTTCCATTAACTGGGTCGCCACCAATTCCAACACATGTTGATTGACCTTCTCCAATACTCATTGTTTGTGCAACAGCCTCATAGGTTAATGTTCCAGATTTGGAAACAATTCCGATTCTACCCTTTGCATGAATATGTCCTGGCATGATTCCGATCTTTGCTCCGCCATTCTCACCAGGAGTAATAATTCCCGGGCAATTAGGTCCGATTAAACGAACTCCAGGGCGATTATAAACATATGAAACAGCCTTGACCATATCTAGGGTAGGTATTCCTTCAGTAATACAAACCACTACTCCTTCTCCCTTCATTGAGTCAAATGCTTCAGCAGCCTCCATAATCGCTTCTCCTGCGAATGGCGGTGGAACATAAATTACAGTAGCATCAGCATCGGTGGCTGCAATGGCTTCTCGCATCGAATCCCAAACTGGGAATTCTTTGCCTTGAAGTTCGACGGTTTGGCCACCTTTACCAGGTGTGCATCCACCAACGATATTAGTTCCATATTCAACCATCTTGTCAGCGTGGAATTGACCTTGTTTCCCAGTAATTCCTTGAACTAGAACTTTAGCATCTTCTTCAATCCAAATAGCCATCAAGCCTC
>CAXFAS010000002.1:0-134018 GCA_964001175.1 uncultured euryarchaeote | reverse complement strand
ATCAGACTTCATTGCAATTTCACAGTAGCTCTGCCAGATGTTGCGGGTACGGCATCTAATCCTCGGGGCTATACCTTTTGAATTAATCGATTCAGTTTTCGATTAAACATTCTCTGTAATATCTCATCAATAACAACGAAGCGACATGTAAATCCCCTTGTTCGAGAACATCTAGATTTATCACAGGCCATACCTTAGTATCTCGAATTAGTAAACAAGACAATGGATGAATCCTACCTATGGGTAACTTTTGTTTCTGTTCATGACTAAAAATCATATCATAAGTATCTAACAGAGACTTCTTTCCAATTCCTTCTCCTAATATCATAATATGCAATAATTCATCAGAACTAAAATTTTTACTTGAAAATAATTCTTTATTTCCTGGCGGACCACAATTCTCACCAATTGATCTACACAGAATGGAAGGCCAAGGTAGATATTTATTTGATAACCAATTTCTTCCAGATGTTGAATTCAATTGTAACTTGAGCCAATCATATCCATGGTCATACCACCAATTCATTGGAAGTACAGACATAAATTTACGTGACTGTTCAAGAGAGATAGGAGTATCGTTTTTTATACATTCAATATATTCACCCCAACAAAATAATATAGAATCTTTAGGATGAACTTTAGATGCAATCAAGCATAAATCGAGTATCTTTTCTTCAGTTCTAGAGTTAATTGAATTTCTGGTGAATAAGGTGGAAAGAACTTTCTCTGCCACCCTTGGAGAATCTAACCAAATTTCTAGACAGGATTCGATCATCGAATCGAATTCTTTTCCTAGCTCGTTCGAACTCAATAAAACGGTAATTGCAAACCAACTATTGATTTTTTCAATTGTTAAAAATTTCTTATTCTGTAATATCAACTCATTATTAGATAAATACCTATTTCTTATTTCTACTATTGCTCCATCTTGCCAATTAATTCCAGCAATAGGAATCGCATAAAGAATATCCTCAGTAGAAAGTTCAGTGACGTCTAACAAATCAGTCCAACCTTCTGGGAGAAATCTAGCAATACGAATCCATCTTGAGTACCGAAATTGCGGTGGACTCGCAATCCATGCCGCAACAGGGTTTTCAGTTTCGATTTTATTTGCCCAGGTTTCATCTCCTTTGGGATAAAATTTCAATGCATTCCAAATTTCAGTGCGGGTATTGTAATCTGCTGTAGTATTTGTCATCAGACTCAAATCCCAATCATCTGATAAAGAAGCTGCAACTAATTCAGATGCATTTTTAGGAACTACTTCCTCGACGTAAATCGAAGTTTTGTTATCTGGAAAATTTGACAATTCTAATTTTATAGATTGTTCACGCGAAATAAATAATTCTACTTGTCCTATTTCACTTAATGATTTCAAAATGAGTTGAGAATTAGTAAAATTAGATACATCAGTACTTCTAGAAATTAATAGTCTACAAATTTTGGAATTTCTTAGTCTTTCAAATATTTCTTGATTGTTTATTGTTGGCCATGACCATTCTATTACCAAATCATATTCCTTAACAAAAAGTAAATACTCAATTAAGGAAATTGCACCTATCTCAGAAAGATAATTTACATCTATACGCGGATGAATTTCATTAATCCATCTACACTCACCAAAATCCCTTATTATTGCCCTTTGTGTTGAAATTGGTATATTTGAGTCTGAATTACCTGCTAAAAATGATTTAACTGAATATAATAAATCAGTTAGCTTATCTTTATTCATCCTTGGATGTTGTTTCTTTATCCAGAAATCAATACAGTCTAGTGGTAAGAATCTATTTTTTTCTTTTATTGGAAAATCTCTTATTACAATCGCATCCTTTGATAGTGCGTTTATTGAAAGAGAAGTATCCATTTCTGAATTTAAGTTAGCAAATATCATTTGATTCGGATAAACTTGATAATCAGAATTTAGCACAGTGCCTAGCAATTGATTTCCTTCTGAAAGTTTCGCAGGTAATTGAGAATTGGTTTTCGGACTTGAAAACCATGTCCCTGGTGCTATATTCCATTGTCGATCAAAATCAAATAAATATGCTCTAACTAAGATTAGATAATTTTTACTACCCGTCCAATCATCTAAAGTCCCAGTTGATTGTAAATCTTGAACGGGGACTTTCTCTAAAGTTTTGAGATCATACCATCTAGGTTGAATATTTCTGATTGTCGCCCACCTCACCCCTGCATTTCCAATGGAGAAGAAATTACCATCTCCATCTAAATCATTAGGATCTATTGGTAACTGAATCAATGACGGGGGGGTCTTATTTGCATAACCTAATAGTAACATTGGCCCATTTGAATCCAATACTATAGCGTCCATATTCTCTGGGATCTCTCTTACATATTTTTCTAAACATGCCACAGCGTCTAATTCTAGGCGCGCTCTACCCTTCTCACTGATCCGATGTATTGCTCCCCTAATTCCAGTATCATCATCTCTAATCACATCGCCCGATTCTCTCAATTGGCTCAAGGCTAGAGATGCGTGAGGTACTCTCAAATCAAGGGCTTGCGCTACATCAGATACGGACCCTCCTGAATCGATTAACCATTCTAAAATCCTTTTTTGGTAACTACTTCTAATCCTCTTACCGGATGTTGAAGTCACCATGTTAAGTGCCAAATCCGACATATAGATAAATGTTACACAATAATTAGTTACTTAGTTACATGAAGTTACTAATTTCCATTGGAAAAGTAAAAAATAACTTACACCCATTCATGATAAGTGAATTTTTTACACTGAATTTGGTTATCAAATGTAACGAAGTAGAAGAAGTTGGAGGAACTATTATATCAGCGACCGCTGTCATGTCAAATAGTGGCAATTATCCTTGAGGTAATGGCTGCATGACAGAGAGATGAAAAATATGAAAACAACCAGAATTAGAGAAAAAATAAAGAAATTTTTAGGAGACAGACCTCGCAACACTGCGGAAATTCTGGAACATATAAACAGTACAATGAGACATGGCACTACAAGCCAACAACTAGGAAATGTTCTGTCAAAAGACAAGGACATTGTTAAGGTTGGATACATTAAGAGATCTGGAATTCTTTCTGGAGGATATGACATATGTGAATGGGCAACACGCACGTGGGTCTCATCCAACTGCCCTGGTTGGGAAGAAGGAACCCCTATCATTATCGACCAACAAGGTAATGTTACAACCGGTTCATCGAAACTTGATGGCGGATTTTGATTAATTCCTACCAGTTAGCATCATGTGAAAGTGATGCAAACCTCTCTCCATTGTGGGGGAATATCTCCCATGATCATAATTACTTGACATCATTCCTTTTTGGCATGATTCAACCACGAACTGATCTTCTAGTTCCACTTTATCTAAATCAGCACCTGCACCTTGACCCAATAATTCTTCATCATTAACAAATCCATAATATCTAACTTCTGTTTCACTTTCTGAAATCGGATTAATAACATTCATTGAAAGTCCCCAAGGGTAAAAGTTCAACATTAAATTAGGATAAACCCACCAATAGTAAGCAGCTACATTTTTGCCAAAGTCTGGATGTCCCTTTGGTATATCAAAACTATTCACTCCATCTTCAGCAATACCAACTTGTAATACCCCACCAGTGAACAATTCTGTTTCATATTGACCATAATCCAAAGCCTTGTTTAATTCTTTATGGACAAAAGGGATGTGAAATCCTTCTAGATAATTGTCTACGTAAAGAATCCAATTTGCATTGATAGTATATTTCCGTTCTCTAGAGGAGTCATATGAAAAATTTTCAATATCCAAAAACGACATTCTCTGTTGAATATGATCAAACCAACTATTGGTTTCTTTTTCTGGATTGATTAGTGTAAAGAGCATATTTCCCCAAATATTGATATTAAACTGAGAAAGATCATCCTTAGCAGTAGGAAAATTTTCAGCTTTTTCAAATTCTGGCATATTCTTGAATTTTCCATCAATAGAAAATGTTCTCCCGTGATATGGGCAGATCAATGCTTTTTTGCAATCCTCTTCGCCTAACAAAATCATCCCCCTATGCGTACATACATTTGAAAAACAATAGAAATTATCTGCAGTTTTCGAAATAATTACTTGCTCATTACCAATTTTCAAGGGTTTTACCATACCGTCTTCGAATTGAGAAGTATGCCCAACATATTGCCAATAACTTCCGAATTTTGATAAAATATCATCAAAAATTTTACTATCAGTATAATAATTTGAAGATAAAGTCCTGGCTTTTGTGATGTCAGGATTTATCTCCACCATAACTACCGGTAAAGGTTATCTTTTTTGGAACTATTGAACTCCATTAAATATTGAAAGTGCTGTTTCGACAGAAGCTTCCTCGCAAATTATTGCATGGCATGCAGCAGTCATTCTTACTGCCTCTTCGGTTTCCTTTTGATGAATATTACGTCCAGTAGCAGCACCTCTGCAACCACCGGTATTCATCTGGTCCCACAATCTCTGAAGGAACTGCTCTGGAGGTAATGAACCTCCACCTGAACAAATAATTCCTGTCCGACCAGAGGCTTGTGAAGCAACTGCAAGAGATTCCGATGGCGTCATACCTTCCCATGCAGTAGGATAGTTAACTTTGGCAAAGTCCGCACCAATACAAGTCGCAACTCCAGCAGCACCGGAGATTAATTGTGGATCTTTCTCATCGCTTACCGCCTTACCTCGCGGATACATCCAAACAACTGAAATCATACCCAACTCATGAGCTTGACGAATAAATTGTGCTGCTTCAGAAAGCATTTCATGCTCAAATTCACTACCTACGTAAATTGTGTAACCTATTCCAACAACATTTATGCCATTGTGAACTAGAGACATTACATCATCCATATCCCACAATGCTTGAGAGATTGGATCTCTCTGACCCTTCTTAACTAGGTGAGATTTAGAATTTAATTTTACCAAATAAGGAATTTCAGGATAATCTCTTGCATAGTGAGAAATCAAACCTAATTGTCCTGCAAGAACACCAATTGTACCTTCCTCATGACATCTCTGACCAATCTGAAATAAATGCTCAGGGTCATTAGAAGACAAAGGTATGACCTCATCACCATCATAAAAATCATCATTCAAGTGTTCAATTTTCTGATCACATGCAAATAGGTTCATCTTACCTGTACCAGCAGTAGCTGCATCCATATTTTGAATGAATGTCCCTACTAACTCGTCAGGAACATCTGCTGGAACATGGTATTTTGACATTTTATCACCTATTATTGGTTCAGTTTCCAGTGAAGTTCGCAACTCTCTTTTCTACGTATGCTGCAATTCCTTCCTTAGCATCACTACTGTTAAACAATGCAGCCTGTAACTCTCTCTCTAATGCCAAATGGTATTCGAAAGGAATCTCAGGACCTGTTTGACAAGACCTCTTGATATTACCTACAGCCTTAACAGCCTTATTTGGAAGTGTGAATTGAGAGCACCAATCAAGAATATCTCTTCTGAAATCCTCAGGACTACCTTCCCAAATATGATTAATTAGATTGCAAGAATGTGCATCCTCGAAAGACATTAGTTCGCCAGTAACCATCATCTCAAGCGCTTTTGCTTTTCCGATTAATCTTGTTAAACGTGCAGTCCCACCAGTTCCTGCTAAAACTCCGAGGTTTATTTCAGGAAGTCCGACTTTACCAGCATTTTTTCTTGCAATTCTGATATCTGCAGCCATAGCAATTTCTAGACCACCACCAACTGCATGACCGTTAATCGCACAGATAACTAATTTTGCAGTTTGTTCAAGACGAGAAAGGGTCTCATTAGCGTGTAGGCAGAAATTATACTTGAAACCAGGAGTGACACTGTTAAGCATCTGGATGGATGCTCCGGCAGAAAAGAAAGAGGCACCATTTCCAGTTAGAACAATACAGGTGACATCATCATCGAATCTCGCTTTAACAATCGCTTCATCAATATCACGCATCATTCCGTGAGTATATGTGTTAGGGGAACGGTCGTTTGGACCTTCAAGCGGCGCACCCGCTGAATCAGAAGTCAGTTCAATAACTGCAATTCCATTATTTGTTACTCCGTAATTTACTAATTTATTAGCCATAGGCTCCAGTTTCAATCCATAAAGGTCGCTCATAAATTAAGCCAAAAGGAGATACATTAAGAACAAATCGCACACTATTTACTCGGAATCGAGGGAGAATCGGAATCTTCCTCAAAGGAAGTATTTCCCCCCTTACGCCGAATTAAATCCCATTGTTTAGCAACATCTTCTGCTGCTTCTGACTGTACCCAGTAATCTCGCTTTTTCGCTTTTCTAAATGGCATTCTCTTAACTCCCCTACCCATAGATTTAGGGTCTTTTTTCAGCATGAAAGGAGTAACAAAGTGGTAAAGTAATTTCTTGAAAAATGTTGGCTGGAATAATTTTCCAATCCAAATTAAACCATCGCCACGTTTCTTTTGATCTTTCATCCAATTTGTGCACATTCTTTTGAACATTCTATCTCCGACTCTATTCATGAGCCATCTATTAGAAACGCTAGTCCTAACATAAGGCATTAGTTGCTTCCTAACTTCAACTTCGTAGTCACATTCTCCAAGAATATCTTTGGCGGCAAGCACCCCAGACCAAACAGCCATTCTCATTCCAAATCCCCACATGAAATCTTGAAGCCCTCCGGATTCACCAACATAGTAACGTCCATCTTGCTTGTAGTTACGGTTAATTGTAAAATCTCCTTTCCCTCCAACTCGTTTGATTGGTTTACGATTTAAATTTGGATAATTTCTTTCATACCAAGCAATTGTTTCGTTCAAGAACCTATCACTTTTCTTCTGTTTCCTCCAAAGACAAGTGCATATTAGACCGATACCATCGATTATAATCAGATAAGAATAAGCCCCTGGCGCTAATTTATCATTCAATTGAAAGCCTATATGGTTAGGATGGTCTGTTTCAAAAATCTCCCCATAAGCGACAGCTGATGTACCCTTAGGACCACAGGCGATAATATGGCAATCTTCTTCTTTAACTCTGGATTTATAGTGGATTTTTACTCCAGCAGCGATTGCTTGACGTTTGATTCCTTGGTCAATAGTGTGAGATGAGGTGCCTCTTTCAACTATTCTGTAAGCAACTTTAGCAGATTCGGCTTGAGTGATTTTATCATCAGGATGAATCAAATCTACTACATTAAATTCTGTTGCTTTAAACTCCTCCGTATCAAATCCCCATTCCTTCAATTGTTCGAAGAAATCAACACCCATACTCCAATTTTCCAAGGCTTGGAAATCACCGTCAAAACGGGCACCTGAATCATTTCTAATATCGTGAACATGTACTTCTCTACCTGCTTTAGCAAGTATAGTTGCAGCCGCTAATCCTGAAAGCCCCGCCCCCATGATTTGTACCGGCTCATCTCCGCTCATGATTGTCGCATGTATGAGTGAGGTTTGAATTATGCGTTTACTTCGCAGACACATGACCGGGCATATTTTGATTGAAAATGCCCATGATACTATTGATGCCGATGGACTAAAAAGTAGAATGAATCTTGACGGTTGCGGTGCAGTTGTATCTTTTTTAGGGATTACTAGATCGAAGAACGATGATTCAAATGTCATACAATTAGAATTCGATGCTTGGTTAGAAAGACTACCCATCGTTCTAAATCAATTAGCCGTCCAAGCAATAGAAAACTTTCAAGTTCTTAGCGTAGCGATGGCTCATAGAGTTGGAATTGTCAAAGCAAGTGAAGATATAGTAGCTATACATGTCGGTAGTGCACACAGAAAACCTGCATTCAAGGCTTGTGAATGGCTGATAGATGAATTGAAAAAGCAAGCCCCACTCTGGAAAAAAGAAGTTACTGACAAAGGTGTTCAGTGGAAAGCAGGATTAGGTTAGGATGTGTTTAAATGAATGAGAAAATTGATGCGATAGTAGAAATTGGAGATAAGCCAAACGTCAAAAGAAGGGCGACAGCCACAGGATTACTAAAACTCTCTACAGATTCTGTTGATGCAATAAAGAATAATCGTGTCGCTAAAGGAGATGTTCTTCAAGCTTCAACCATTGCTGCTATTCAAGCGGTAAAGGAAACTCCGAGAATAATTCCACACTGTCATCCTATTCCTTTAGAGGGTTGCAATGTTGAATGGTCATGGGAAGGCGATAATTTACGCTGTACAGTAACAGTTTCTGCACACTATAAAACTGGCATTGAGATGGAAGCGTTAACCGGTGTAAGCGCCGGTCTTCTTTGTGCTCTAGATATGGTTAAATCATTGGAAAAGGACAGTAATGGCCAATATCCAGATACAATTATTTCTCAAATACAGGTTGTTGAAAAATTCAAATCAACAAAATAAGTTACGACCGCTTCATTGATGGAATAGACGCGTCAGCATTCGTCCATGGGAAGAGTTTCCGACCTAGCAAATCATTTCTTAGAAGCCGTAGATCAAGCGGCAATAGCAAGCGCAAAATGGCGAGGTAAGGGCGATAAGATGGCTGCTGACGCAGCTGCTGTAGAAGCCATGAGGATTACTTTTGATAATGTCCCATTCGATGGAAGAGTTGCAATAGGTGAAGGAGAAAGAGATGAAGCACCTATGCTGTACATTGGAGAACAACTCGGATGTGAAATTGGCAATCCAGATGTCGCTGCAATAGATATTGCAGTTGATCCACTAGAGTGTACCAATAACTGTGCAGATAACTTACCCAATTCTATTGCTGTACTTGCAGCCGCACCAAGAGGTACTCTGCTACATGCACCTGATTGTTACATGGATAAAATTGCTGCAGGCCCAGAAATGGAAGGTCACATAAGCCTCGATGGCGGGGTTGCATACAATATTGAGCAAGTTGCTTCAGTACTGGATAAACCTATTGAAGAGGTTAGAATAATTGCCCTGGATAGGCCAAGGCACAATGATTTATTCAAAGAAGTAAAGAGTATGGGCGCTCAATTACATCTTCTTGGAGACGGGGATATTTCCGCTGCACTATGGGCTGCAAGACCTGAAGGAGAACACGACATGTTACTTGGAATAGGGGCGGCACCTGAAGGAGTCATTACCGCCACTGCAATCAGAGGTATCGGAGGAGTTTTTGAAGGGCGACTCGTATTTCGTTCCGATGAAGAGAAGGCTAGAGCAAAAAACATGGTTAATGATGATTTAACAAGATTATGGGATGCTAAAGATTTGTGTAAATCCGAAGATGCTATTTTTGTTGCATCCGGAGTATGTGATGGTTATTTGCCTGGCGTAAAAATGAACAGTAATGGTACTGTATCGACCTTCTCAGAAATGATTGATGTTGAAAGTAAACAACTATCAAGGCACGATCGTATCCATAGTCTGTGATTACATGTCTCAAATTGTTAGAATTGAAGTTCGCCTACCTGACGATCATTGGGCTGGTGAAGTAACAAGGAATAATCCAAATACGGTTTTACAGATAATAGAAACAATGCCATTAGGAAAAGGCAGAGGAACTGCACAAATTGCTGCTGAACAAGAATTACTATCAGACTTAGAAAACTTGAGAGGTGTTGAGAGGGTTAATTTTCTTGGCGACAATAAAGCAAGTGTAACAATAGCTAGCGGTGGAGGTGGTTTCATCAAACCTCTTAGAATAGTTGGCGTGGTTCCAAGAACTCCTTTCGATGTAATAGACGGTTGGGCTGACTGGACCATTCAATGTTCAACTGAGCAAGCCAAACAATTGGTAAAAGAAATAGAATTACAAAAAATTCAGATGAGACTTAAGTCAACTCGTTCAAATCAAGAAAAACTACTCACTTCTAGGCAAAGAGAAGTCTTTGAATTAGCTTTACGTAGAGGATATTGGGCTGCACCAAGGAAAATAACGCTAACAGATTTATCTGTAGAATTAGGAATCTCCAAGTCGACTCTTTCAGTAATGTTACATTCCATAGAATGCAAGGTTATCGACAAGTATTACCAAGAGATATTTGTTTGATACGAACATGTTCGCAAAGACAATAAGGATAACCCCTCTATCCCATTGTCATGGACAACCTACCGACAACATGGGAAGACTGGATTGCAAACTTTGAAGAATGGCAAGATAGAGTTGGATTCGATAAAAGCTGGTTAGGTGATTTCGACCTTTCTATTCAGTTCGACTGGGATAGAGCAGGTGATACCATCGAATATGGCGATTATGGAGGCAGAGCAAAGTGGGAAAGATCCCTTCAAGTTCCTCACCAAAGTATGCGTGATGCTCTAATCACTATGATTACTGTTCAAGGCGACACTGAATTTGCATCGGTTGAACAACAAAGACACCTTCTAGCCACGGCACCAACTGATTATGACAGATATGCTGCTGCTAGGATTATGGCTGAAGAACAAAGACATGGATGGCAAATGGCATATCTGTTGATGACATACTTTGGTCAACAAGGACGCCGTGAGGCTCAGAAACTATTGGAGAGAAATGCACAAGATGGAGACAGATTACTTGGTGCATTCAACAGACCAATGCCGCACTGGTTAGACTTCTTCTGCTACACTATGTTTGTAGATAGAGATGGCAAATTCCAATTGGGAATGCTCTCAACATCTGCATTCAAACCATTGGCAGCCTCCATGGGTCCTATGCTTAAGGAGGAATCATTCCACCTTGGAACTGGATCTAATGGCCTTAGAAGAATAATCAAGGCAGGCGTAATTCCTCTGGACTTACTTCAAAGATATATCAACAAGTGGGCATCCACTGCTCATGACCTATTCGGAGTAGATGCATCTTCTTCGGCTCACTGGGCTTATGTCTGGGGAATTAAAGGAAGATGGGATGAAAGAAAGAAATTGGAATCTGGAATTGAAGTCGACAAAGAAACTCTAAACGAAGAAGCAAGAGGTCACTATCATGAAGAAATAGTTAGAGAAGTTGAAAAACTAAACAAATACTTGCCTGAAGGCGCCATAAAGCTCTATGTTCCTCATGAAAACTTCAACAGAGATATTGGAGTTACCAAAAAACAAAGACACAATACCGATGGCTCTAAATTTGAAGGTTCTGATGAAGAATGGCAAAATTACATCAATAACAATCTACCTACAAAAGAAGATGAAGAATTGTTAAAACAACTTTTCGAGAAAGAATGGATTGCCAATAAGCCAATGTCTACTCGTCAAATAGAGTCTGGTATTGGCGCCTCTGCATAAATTCCTTGAGGGATAGCATGATTCCTGTATCATTGTATGGAATAGACACTGAAAAGTGTGAACGTTTCTATTCGGAATTACCCGGTCTTGTAGCCGATACCATTGAGGATGAACACTACGCTAAAGCAATATTTTCAATACAAGAAAAAGCATCTATTGAGCATGTATTCATCTCAGAAAAATGGTCCAAAAGGGAACCTCAAGTATGGCCTGAAGACATCATGATGGAAATTGAGATGATCTTACAGACTATTAATTATCCAGATGTATCACTACTGGAACACCTTCTAACTTTAGATAATCTAGATACAAAGAGAATTTCTGAATGGGTTCACTTTTCTACTAATCTATATCCAATCTATACTGAAAAGGCATGTGAGACATTAACAAAAATGGGACTTGACACCCCTTATCGACCCGATGATATGGCTAGTTATGGATTATTTGTTTCTAGAATAGAAGGTTTGAAAATTTACGCACCTGCCAAAGGGCTTCCTGAAATTGGATTGCCTAGAGCAAGAATGCTCCAATTAGGTTTGGAGCGATTTGAATGAAAAATGTTCTAACTCATTTCAAACTATTAATTGTTGCAGCAATCTGGGGATTTGGTTGGCCTGCTGGAAGAGTAATTGCCAATGATATTGAACCATTTGTCGCATCATGGATTAGGTATGTAATTGCTGTATTACTATTCTTGGTATTACTATATTTCTCAAAGCAGTGGGTTATCCCAACAAGAAATGAATGGAAGAGGTTAGCTTTAATCGGATTCTTTTCGACCTGTGTATATCAAGCATTTTTCATGTATGGAATGCAATACACCGCTGCTGGTGATGCATCTTTAATGATAACCTTCAACCCATTGTTTACAGCAATCTTAGCAATTTTCTTCTTAGGTGAAAAAATGACTTACAGACTAGCAATTGGTTTAGGATTAGGACTTACTGGGGTGGGAATATTATTCTATTATTCACCTAATGTCGATATTTCTTTCACTAGTAGAGCGATTGGTGATATTCTAATTGCTGGTGCAGCATTCTCTTGGGCATGTAATACTATTTTGATGAAAAAAGCAATGATTACACCTGCAGAAAATAGAGAAGCCAATCTGACTCCGCTACAGTTGACTGTTTGGTCTTCTGTTGCCGGATTGATTTTCTTAACTCCAATCATGTTTATTGAAACATTCCAACATGGAATTCCAGACCCCAGTAATGAAAGCTGGATAGCGATGGTGTTCCTTGCAGTTTTCTCTACTGTGATATCATATGTTTGGTTTGCTGATGGGATATTAACTATCGGAGCAGGAAAAAGTGCTCTATACGTATACTTAGTTCCACCATTTGGAATTTTCAGTGGATATTTACTTCTTGATGAAAAGTTAGGAACATCACTTCTTCTTTCGTTTATCTTAATTGTCGGAGGAGTAATTTTAGCCCAGAGTAAACCTACCAAGTTCAAGCAATCATCATGAAGTCTCTCGTAGTGGAGCAGACATGGAGATTAGGACTGTTGCTGTAATTGGTGCTGGAACAATGGGTGCTGGTATTGCCCAGGTATGTGCCCAGAGTGGCTGGAAAACAAATCTTTTCGATGCGTTCAGTGATGGTTTGGAAAGAGGAATGAATAATATTGATTCTTTCTGGAATAAAGGTATTGCTAGAGGAAAAACAACTGAGCAACAAAAAGAACAATGGGCTGCAAATTTATTCCCAGTGTCAGACCTCTCTGACGCTGTGAAGAATGCCGATATGGTTATTGAAGCAGTTCCTGAAATCATGGATCTAAAATGTGATATTTTCCAACGCTTGGGTTCTTTGACAAAGCCAGAATGTATCCTTGGAACCAATACTTCATCACTATCGATTAGCAAAATTGCTGAGGCTTCTGGAAAACCTGAAAAAGTAATTGGAATGCATTTCTTCAATCCAGTTCCAATTATGAAATTACTTGAATTAATCAAGCACGACTCATGCTCAGATGAAACAATAAATTCTGCGACTACTGCTGGAGAAATTATGGGTAAAACTACTATTTTAGTCAACGATGTCCCAGGTTTTGCAACTTCTAGACTTGGAGTCGTACTTGGAAATGAAGCGATCAGGATGCTTGCTGATGGTGTTGCAAGTGCAAAGGATATCGATACTGCAATGGTTCTTGGATATAAGCATCCAATGGGCCCATTGGCATTAACTGATTTAGTTGGATTAGATGTTAGAAGAGATATACTGTTAAATTTGAAAGAGTCTTTCAATGATGACTCTTACACACCTCATCCACTTCTTGAGAAATTAGTTTCCCAAGGAAGATTAGGTAAAAAATCCGGTAAAGGGATTTATGATTGGTCCAGTGGAAGCGCTGAAGAAACTGATATACCGGAGTGATCAATCAAACTTTGGTTTTCTCTTTTCGAGAAAAGCGGATACCCCTTCTTTGAAGTCATTTGTCGTACCTGCTGCTTCAATTAATGTCCTCTCATGCATTAGATGTGTCTCAAAGTCATTTACCGATTGCACATCGAGTAGATGTTTTGTAGCCTCCTTACTATGCATGCCCCAAGAACTACATTTTTGAGCAACTTCGCAACTTCTTTCGATTAATTTAGAAGGTTCAACAAGTTCGTCAATTGCACCATAATCAACTGCTTGTTGAGCAGACCAAATTGAATTCTCCAAGAAAAATTTACGACTTTTTTGAACACCAACTAATCTTGGAAGAAGCCATGTTGTCCCTCCATCAGGAGATAAACCCATACCTGAATAAGAGGCTGCCATTTTAGCATTACTTGAACCGATACGGAAATCACAGGCAAGGGCCAAACCAAGGCCTCCACCCGCACATGCACCATTAATTGCAGCGACAGAAATTGTCGGTGATTGGCGCATTCTAATCAGTAATGGGTGTAAAATGCCAGTTAAATCACGTATTAATTGTGGTGAATTACCATCCTCGATAGATTTGGCGAAGGCGTTAATATCTGCTCCCGCAGAAAAGAATTTACCTTCTCCAGTAAGTATAATCGCTTTTACTGAGACATCTCTCAAAGCTTTATCGATCGCATCAGCAATACTTGGTAAAAATTCTAAGGAAAAAGACTGTGCAGAACTTTGTCCTGCCATCTTAATTTTACGAATTCCTATTTCTAAATCTTCGATTTCAATCGTCAAAATTTCACCTCAAAGTTTGATATTTACATTCTTGACTTTGGTATAAAATCTAAGTGCATCTTGGCTTTGTTCAATTCCAATTCCAGATTGTTTCCAACCTGTAAATGCGGTTTGAGGGAAAGTAATTGGATACTCATTGATTGAAACCATTCCAGATTGTACATCTCTAGCTAAATTATGAGCACGACTTAGATTATTTGTCCATATCCCATTTAATAATCCAAATGGGGTATCATTAGCAAGTTCAAGAGCCTCTGAATCTTCAGTAAACTTGGTGACTGATAATACAGGCCCGAATAACTCATCTTTGAACAGGATATTTTCAGATGAAACATCTGTTACAACTGTTGCTTCCATAAAAGCCCCTTCGCCTTCTAACGGATTTCCTCCACAAACTACAGTGCCGCCCATTTTTAGACCAGAATGTAACTTTTCTATTACCTCATCACGATGATTCTTGTGTACCAAACTTCCAATTCTTACACCTTCTTCCATTCCAGGCCCAACTTTCCATTTTGCTACTTCAGCAACTACTGCATCAACCAGTTCATCATGAACATCCTCGTGTACTATTAATCTTGAACCAGCCCAGCACATCTGTCCAGCATTCATAAAAATTCCAAAACAAATTGCCTTAGCTGCATATTTTAAATTAGCATCAGGGAATACAATATTTGCACCTTTACCCCCAAGTTCAAGAGTAACTGGTGTAAGATTCTCACTAGCCTTTGCCATAACTGTTTGACCCGTTGGCACACCGCCAGTTAACACGACGCCATCTATTCCTGAATGTCCTGCTAAAGCATCACCGATCAATCCACCTGAACCAGTAATAACCTGTAACACTCCTGAAGGAAGACCCACTTCAGCCTCCTCCATTTTTCTAGCCCAAGCCAGTAATGATAGTGGAGTCCAAGAAGCAGGTTTAGCAATTACTGTACAACCTGCTGCTAGAGCAGGAGCAATGGAACGAATGGCTAATTGAAGTGGGAAATTCCAAGGAACGATATGAGCAGTAACTCCTAAAGGTTGTCTTAATGTATAGTTCAACCTATTTCCTGGAACTGGAATAGTACTTCCTTCAATCTTATCTGAAAGTCCAGCGAAATATTCCAATGTCCATGCTCCATAACGAATTTCAGACAATGCTTCACGAAAAGTCTTACCGTTATTTTCCGATTCTATTTTGGCTAATTCTTTGGCATTGGAATAAGTTGCTGCAGCCATTTTATTGAGGATTCTGCCTCTTTGTGCAGGGTCCATGTTTTTCCAAGAAGAATCTAAGAAGGCATTACGAGATGCAAATATACAATCTTCAACATCTTGAATTGTGGCCTTAGGTACTGTCGCTATAACCTCGTCATTTGCAGGGTTGATTACGTTGCTTGTATCCCCATTTCCACTATCAACCCATTGTCCGCCAATCAGCATTTTTTGTGCGCTCATAAACCATCCATGAAGTGACCGTTCAAAGGTATTCGCTTCGATTGAATACTTCAAAAAAGCAATAATTTCTAAATTAATGTGACAACACTCATGAGTAAAGACCACTCAAAGCAATACATGGCGCGTAAGGTGGGGATGGCTCAAGCAACTGCTAGAACTATCGCAGACCGTGCCCCCCGCTTACTAATTATTGCTGGAGCAACTGGATCTGGTAAATCTACGGCTTCTCTCAAAATCGCTGCAAAAAGCAAATTCGCTAGAATAATATCAACAGATGCAATTCGTGAAATTATGAGAAGTTGTGACCAAGAAGGTGCACAATCGGCCCTTCACCGTTCGTCCTTCTCAATCGGTTCAGCGAATGATCCTATTATCGATTGGCTGGATACATGTCAGTCCGTTGAATCAGGAATTGAGGCTACCATAAATCGTGCATTGCGAGAGGGAATCGATTTGTTATTGGAAGGTGTACATATTGTCCCAAGTGAAAAATTACTGGCCCCTTGGAGAGATGCTGGGGGAATAGCCCTAGGGGTAATTTTAGCGGTTGGTGAAGAAAATAAGCATCAAGAGATGCTCCGCTCAAGAGATGCAAATTCCTTTAGAAGAGCGGACAGATATCTAGCTAACTTCTCTAGAATAAGGAGTATTCAAGAAGGTTTACTTGAGAGGTCTAAGATTTCAAATTGGCCCATAGTTGATATCTCAAGAGTCAAAGATGATGCTGAACGAATTGAACATCTACTTGACTTAGCATGGAATGAAAACCGTACTAAGCAGAAATAGTGAATGAAATATTTGTTCTAAGTGTTGAACTACTATCTGATATGCCTAACTCCCCTGTTACTAACAATGTTGTTCCATCAACATCAGATACTATAAAATCAAGAATTTTAACCTCAACACCCCTTAATTCACCATGGTGCAATAAATCATCATGTACACTATCGACTGAAAGTTCAGCTGCTTCAATTCTTTCAACACCTGCATTAATCCAAGTAATTGTACGATGTTCAATCAGTAATGGGATTGCGTCAATCACTTCATCAGTAGTTTGAATCACACCATTTGAAGAAGGATCGTTAGACTGAGTAATTCCAGCAACTTTAACACTGAATACAGCCATAGAAAGAAGTGAAAGAAGTAGTACTACACCTGTTGCAAGAAGCATTTGTGCTGCATCCCTATCGGTACAATTTTTCTCTCTTAGATACATCAAGCACCACCTCCGGTACTCCAAATATCTAGGGTAATAGTCCATAAATCACCATCGACTACTACTAATTTATGAACAGCAAAAGTGGAACCTGAAGGAGAACCAACTAGGCCATATGGCGATGATGTTGCACTATTCTTAGCTAACCAGCAATTACCTTCCTTGCCACTAGCAATAGCCTCTTGAAGAAGTTCACAGGTTCCATCAAAATCACTATTATTGAGTAATTCAGCCAACCGATTTTCCCCTTCAACTTCTGCGTCAAGCCCTAAGCCATACAAGAAGGCAGATTCCCCCGCTGTTTCCAATGAAGAATCATGGGCAATTGATGGTGAATCAGGAACGTCAATTCTTATCAAAAAGGTGGCAGACATAAAAAAAAGCCAAAATAATGTCAACATCTCAAGGATATGAACTTGGGCATTTTCATCTTTACGCAAATTATCAACCCCACTTCATTGGAGTTGGAATAAATGCTCCACCTGAAGGGTTTAATCCAACCGTGTAGGATGCTTTTGAGGTGGTAATTGATTTAGTAATTTCATAAGCAGAATCACCAATTAGTTCAGGATTGAATACAAGTAAATTGAATGCAATCAAAGCAGCAATAATCATCATCCCTGAATGTTTGAAACCTGCTGAAAAACGACCATTAGCCATTAAGCCAGCCATCGACCCATTTCCAATCGCCTGCATGGTCACACCGTAATAGAATACTGTAACGAAGAAAAGTGGGTCAATTGACCTAATTGTCATGTTTCCAATATTAGCACCACCAGAGTCTCCTGACCCTTCATCACCCGAGTTTGATTTAGCAATAGCAGGAATAAAGATTCTACCTAATAGGGTGATAACCCCTAAGAAAACGAAATAGGAGGTCCAAATAACAGCGATATACGAACCAATTGCTCTTCTTCTTTCTCCTTCTAGGAACTTAATCTCTCGAGAGTCGTTCGCTGCAGTAACAAGAATATCCGAAATCTTTCCACCTGCTCTATCAGCCTCAGCAATCAAGGTGATAGCCCTCTTGACCAATGGAGTACCTACACGCTCAGAGAATTGTTTGATGACATCACTGAATTTAATCCCCCAACTCAACTGATCAGACATCTTCTTAACTTCGTCATTTAGCGCCCCATATTCTGATTTAGCTAAAGTTTGGACCGCCACTGTCATGGATAAACCCCCTTTCCAATACTCGGCCATATCTCTAAGGAAGTCTGGGAATTTTTCTTCAACTTCATTTTTCTTTTTCTCAACTCTTTCCCAATAAAAAGAAGCGGGATATATTAAGAAAAAGAATGTTAATCCAAAGAAATTGAGGAAAATTGTAGGTCTAAAATCAAATGGTCCAAGTTCTACTTTTGGGCCAAGCCAAAATGACTTATTATTCATATTTGCAGGTATTCCATCATAATAGTCCACTGTTATTTCAAATTCTGCAGATGATAATTCTTGACCTTCTTGAGCGGAAAAGAACACCACTTGGTAATTTTCACCAGGATCAATATTTTCTATTTCAATCAAACATACATCGCTGGATTTACCGGTGGTCCCGTTGAAGAATCGAATAGTATTGCCATCCGAATCACGAATCGCTGCTGTATATTCTGTTGGTTGGTTTGCCAAAACATCACAAGTCATTTCTAATGGTTGTTCAACTACAACTCCTATTTTATCTTCGGCTGAAATCCCAGGAACATCAAATGTTTTTCCTTTCGACTGGAAATCTACCCAAGGTTGTTCAGACCATGTTAACTGATCGGGACTATCTCTCAAAATCGCACATGATTCATTTGCTTTGTAAGATGGTTTTTGCGCTGAATTGAATTCATCTTGGTAACTATTGCCAGCTTCATCCGAAGAAGTCGCTCCACAGTAAATATTTGTGAACATGGGCTCTCCGTTGGTAGTCGGTATAAAACCGGAATTAGTCGCCCACATAATCCCAGATGAAAGCCCGATTATAATTGAAAAGAAAAGTATGATGTATAGATTCTTCAATGTTTTATCGTCCTTAGGTAAATCTAATTCAACAACCAATTTCTTCTTCTTTTTAGCCATTGAATCACCCCCTACATCTCTTGTTCCTTACTGCTGGTGTAAACTAATACTGCATATGCAACGTGAATCATCGGAATGAATCCTAAAACAATGCCATATAGCATACCTTCAGACATTTGGGCGCCAGAACCAGAAACCCAGAACATAATTACCAGCATGACTATCAAAAACAGAGGCATTGCTACAGCGACTACAATGTATGATTCTGCAAGCAAAGCAATCGACTCTAGGAATTGTTGAAGTCTAGTTCTATTTTCCCTCATGTAATGTTCTGCCCTGTTCAAGAAGTATAATTTCAGATGTCCTCCGGCTGTTAATGTACCTACCATTCCTTGGAAAAACTCCGTCAGCCAAACCGAAGCGGCTCTATCTACACTCATTTTTATGGCTGTGATTAAGTCGTACCCAAGTAAGGTTACGTCGCGATAAATCAAACCAGCATCGTCCGCAACATCGCCGTAAATATCTCTATTCATGGCCAATGAACGGAAAATTTTCGCAGGTGTCGCATTTGCTGCAGACATTGCAGCAGTGTAAGATGCAGCATATGGAAGGTACTTTTCAATTTGAGAACCTCTACGTGCTGCTTCACGCTTTGCCCCACCTCGAACTAATAAGTATCCAGAATAAGGAATAATTATTCCTCCAAGACCAATGATTAGAACCTCCAAGAAAGGTGGGAAAACTCTAGTTGCATAATCCGGACACCCATTGCCAGGTTTTGATTTATCTACCAATTCTGGCTCCCAATATTCCCAATCTAAGCAAGGATTTATTGTGGCTGGGTCTTGCAAACCTTCCCAAAAAGCAATTACTCCTATTTCGGGAATAAAGAAAAGAGATACTAGGCCCCAACAAATTAGAAGAATGGCCATAGAGGTCATGATTACAGTCGACAAGTATACCTCGGGCATAATTCCCATTGAACCTTTGACTAGATTGTCGGAGAGATTTTTATCCCTTCTGGCTCTCTTCTTAACCAACCTACCTAGGATTCTATTACAGAATCTCTGCCAAGCGGTTAATTCCATAAAATCCCCTCATCAACGTAGTCCGTCAACACGTGCTAAAATCTCATTAGGTCTCACATAATATTCTGTAACGATCTGTGACACTTGGTCAGCCTTCCTAATATCATTCAAAACCATCCACTCAAGTATTCTCTTTCTAGTCCTGAGTTCTCTCCTCATATCGTCTTGGGAGTAATTCAACTTAACCATGATTTTCTCAAGAACATAGGATTTACCGCTGAAAATGAAGTCATCTGTAGTGACATCCCATCTAAATACTTCATTGGTGATCACTTCAAGTGAGTTAGGGTCGATACCAACAATCTCTACAAGTTGCTTTGTTCTTCTAACACGCTTTCCGTTAATTCTTGTTTGAATCTGAATCGAACAGGCTTCTAGAGCAGGAAGAAGAACACGAGGAATATCGATGGGTTTGTTTTCAAGCCTGTGAACTAAAGATGGTACTGAATCGGCGTGAACTGTCGAATAAGCACAGTGTCCTGTTGCCATGGCTTGGAATAGAACATATGCCTCAGCACCACGAATTTCTCCCACGATGATATACTCTGGCCGTTCACGAAGAGCGGCTTTTAGTAGTTCGAACTCACCAATTACACCCTCGGTTGATTCTCCACCAAAACCTTGTCTTGTAAGACCAGGGACCCAGTTTGGCTGAGGAATGTTAACTTCACGAGTAGATTCGATTGAAACAATTTTCATTTGCCATGGAATGAAGATACACATAGCGTTTAGAGTAGTAGTTTTACCAGATGCGGTACCGCCTACAAACAGCATTGGAACTTCATTTTGGAAAGCAATCCAAAGATAAGCGACCATCAATGATGACATTGTTCTAAATGCAATAATATCTGCAGGCGAAAAAGGATCATCTTTGAATCTACGAATACAGAACGAAGAACCTCGAGTAGAAACTTCATGGCCAAGTTTCATTACAATTCTAGAACCATCCATCAATGTTGCATCGAGAAGTGGGTCTGCAACTGAAATATGCTTGCCACACCTCTGCGCCAGTTTAATTACATATGATTCTAATAAATCGTCATTAGGCCAAACACAAGTTGTTTCGACGGATTCGAATTTACGGTGATAAGCAAATATAGGTACATTGGTACCATCACAGGAAATATCTTCAACGTTAGCATCATTCATCAAAACATCCATTTGACCATATCCGATCAGGTCTCTTCGAAGATAATAGAAGATTTTAGACTTGGATTTTTTATTTATTTTCATACCATATGACTTGATTACTTTATCCATTGCAGTTCTGATATATGCTTCCGGATTAGCATCAATCTCTTCGATGTTTGCAGTAAGAGAACGAATAAAAATATCCATAATCTCGTCTCTATACTCTTGTTCTTTCTTCGTCATGGGCGGTTCAATAATCTGATAAATGATGTTCAATGTCTGCCTATCTCTGACTACTCTGGCGAAAGCATGAGGTGGCAAAACTGGGTATTTATCCAGTTCATCATACTGTGCTCTTTGCTGGGCTCTCTGGCGTTTGCCTCTACTCCCTCTTTTTCGCGCCATACATCATCCCTCGCCGAAGCATTCTAGCACACGCATCGGCCGACTATAACACTTCGCTGAAATTTAACAAGAAAATCGTCGCCCTGCGTTACAAAACAAAAAGCCAAGAGATTTCTTTTCAATTTCTAATTTCTTGAAGCCAGTTGTGACACATATTATGAAATTCTTCAAGGTTCGATTCGTTGGGAAGAGTGATATCAGCGCTCTCTATCAAAACATCTAATCCCCAGCCGGTTTCACGTTTTTCTCTAATTTCAAAGGCAGATATATCTCCATCCTCAGAACGACCTCTTGTTTGAGTTCGTTCAAACCGAATCTCGCGAGATGCAGTAATGGCTATTGTTGAAAACTTCTCACCCCAGCGTGAACTGAATAAATCAAATTCAGCAGTTCCTCTAAGCCCTTCAATCAAAATAATATCATTTGTATCAAGTAATTCATCAACCGCATTGCAAAGTCTCTTTGCAAGAACATCATCTCCAAACTCGGCTCGTAATTGTGCAGCAATTTCACCAAAAATTCCTGGAGACTCTTCTAATCCGAGTCTTGAAACTTCGGCTCTAACCATATCACCCATCGATAAAATAGGAATTTTATTTCTTTCCATAACTGATGCAAATTCACCTTTCCCTGAACCTGGTAAACCACACACAGCAAGGACTCTTCCCATGATTTCTCGTCAAGGCGGACGCCCTTAATATAACCCCTAAATTTTTATTCTAAAGTAGATTAATTGATGAAATGAGTTTTGCCCCATCGTCTATCCATTAATTTCCATAAAAGTGCTGAAGCAAATAGTAATCCAATAGAAATTAAAATCATACCCATATATCCTTGCTGAACTAAACTTTCATCATACATCGCAGCTGTTGCAGCTAAACCATCTTGAGATGCTCGCTCCCACCAATTACCATACAATGAAACATCTCCTTGAGTAAATGAAAGTAAGAATAATCCGAGTAGTGGAAGAACCGTGCCGATCCAAAACCAAATCATAATTGAAGCATCAAATATTGCTTGATTTGGCCTTAATCCCATTAGATAAGCAGTCAATGCTACAATATAAATCGAATTTGCAAACATAACGATGATACTGGTCGGCAATGAAGCCCACTCATCCAAACGCCACGCCATTAAAATAATGAAAATCAAGGATATCCAAGAAGTAGCTAAGAAATATACAATAACCTTGGCTCTAATTAATTGTGGAACGCGTAATGGCAACCCATTCATGAATTCCGGGGAATCTAAAATAGTTAGCCATGAATAGAAGTTGAAACCAAAGAATCCAAGAAATGGCGCATAAGATAACAGATTTATCGGGATTGGAGCCTCGGCAAAATCGATTAACCAAGCCATTCCAAGTAGAACCAATAGTGGTATTGCATAAGATACTGTCATCTTTTTAATCGAACCAGAGCGAAAAAGATCGACGAACTCTTTTGCCACTATTAGCCTTACATCGCCCTTGCCCAAAAAATTCAATCTTTGATATATGGGTTCAAGCATGTCTCCTTTTTCGACCACACTAACATCAAAATCATCAATGATTAATTTAGATGAAAGAAAACCTAATGCCAAGCAGGCGACTAAAGAAATAAAGGCAATTGAAAAGCTCTGAGAAGATTGAACTTTCAAACCAAGTAAAATCCAATCTAAATCAACAATTCCAACACCTGCTAGAATACCAAAAATAACAATGAATATCGGACCCAAAATTGTGTAAGGTCTACCTCGCATCCACAGTGCAGATGCCAAAAAGGAGAAAACTAAGCCCTGGGCCAGCGTTATAGTCATAGCAATCCATGTCCATGGCAAACTAGAAAATTCGAGAGGAGTTTTGATTGATGCAATCGATTCAAGACAAATACCCAAGAACATTCCAAAAATTATCGGTGACAGAATAAGTAGAACATAAAAACATAAATCTTTGATGAAGTAAACATAATGAGCAATTGAATTTGGTAATGGTTGTAATGCAGGAGAAGCAAGGAGGAAATTCTTAGTTCCTGTTCTTCTAATCAGAGCATCTCGGCCCATAAATGCAAATGTCCCCATCCCTAAACTGAACATTAGTAGAGGAAGATGAAGAGCAAATCGCAACTCTTGCCAAGTAAAGGTTTTAGATTCAATATCACTAGTTTGAGCAGCTGAATCGCCTACTAAAAATTGTAATCCGACTGTTGAAATCATCGTGATTAAGGAAAGTAATAGCGGAAATAGGATTATTTGACGAGCCTTGGCAAATTCAATGTTTTTCCTAAACTCCTCCTTGAACATTACTTTGAAAGTTGCTTTGAATGATTTCCAACCACGGATTGGAGTTAGAAGATTCTGCCCATGAGAACTGGTACCTAGACTCTCTCTTGGCTCGGTAAAATTAACATCATCCCAATGCTTGGAAGATATTATCATTTTAGCCAGTTCTACTCCTCCTCTGAGATACCTTCTTCATTTATACGTTCAACATCTTCTATCGAACGTCCAACTAATCTTATGAATACATCTTCCAAAGTTTCTTTATTTGATAACTTCAAATCACTAACTGAACCTGCTGCAAGAACTTTTCCATCATTAATTATAGCCATCCTATTGCACATTCTCTCAGCCATTTCTAAAACATGTGAACAAAGAAAAATTGTCCCGCCTTCATTGACATGATCTAATAACCACTGTCTACATTTTCGTTGATAAATCGGGTCTAAATTAGCAAATGGCTCATCTAAAAATAATAGTTTTGGTTTGTGAATAAAAGCCGCAGAGAGCATTACTTTCTGTCTTTGTCCTTTAGACAAATCCTTACACATCGTATTCCTTTTTTCTTCTAATCCAAACCAATCAAGCCAATATTCGACTTGCCCCTTATAGTCATCAATATTTCGTAATTTAGCAACAAACTCTAGAAATTCAACTGGTGTAAGAAATGATGGTGGAGACTCGGATTCAGGAACTATTCCTATGTTTGCTTTGAGTTTTTGAGGATCGCCAACAGCATTGATTCCAAGTACTTCAATCAAACCTTTACTCGGTTTTAATTGCCCTGTCAGTAACTTTATGAAAGTAGATTTACCTGCACCATTAGGTCCAAAAACTCCGAAGAATTCTCCTGAGTGAACTTCCACATTCAAGGGATGTAATGCAATGAAATCACCGTATTTCTTAGCCATATCTACTGCCTTTACTAAAGGAGTATTTGATTCACCCATGTTCAACCGAAGAATGCTTTACTTTTTACTATTGGTTTAACATAACGTCGCATATATCATGAAGTCAATCCTTGTGGGGTTGCTATGGCCGTACCAGAAAGCGAAGTTGTAAATGTCGAATTGATTCCATCTGATGAAGAAAATTCTAACCTAGGGAATGTGGCATTGATAACCATTAATCGACCAAATAAACTGAATTCGTTGAATTCTGAGGTAATGGATTCTATCAAGAAAATTTGTCAATGGGTCGAATCTGATGATTCTGTACGATGCGTTGTATTAACTGGAGCGAAGCCGTTAACTCCAGAAGAAGGAAAAAGAGCGAAGCCGCATTCTTTTGTTGCTGGTGCGGATATTACTGAATTTGTAGGAAAGAAAAGCGATGAAATCAAGGTTAAATTTTCGAATAATGCTGTTGAAGCACTTTGGTCTCTCAGCAAGCCAACAATTGCAATGATTGATGGATTTGCTCTTGGTGGCGGTTGTGAAGTTGCTTGTTCTTGTGACATAAGAATTGCAAGTGAACGATCTAAATTTGGAACCCCTGAAATTAATCTAGGATTAATACCAGGCTATGGAGCAACTCAGAGACTTGTCAAACTTCTAGGGTATGGAAAAGCAATGGAATTAATCATGACCGGTGAGATGGTAGATGCAAATGAAGCGAATAGAATTGGTTTAGTCAATCATGTTGTTTCTCCTGATGAATTATATGAATTTACCATCAATATGGCCAAATTAATTTCCAGTAAATCTTCGAGTACTATGGCTGTTGCTAAAACAGTAATTAGAGCGGCCTTAGAAGTAGGCTTAGAAGAAGGTATTGCGGTTGAAGCAGACTATTTTGCCAAAATTTTTGATACTGAAGATCAAGAAATAGGTGTTCAAGCATTTCTTAATCGTGAAACTCCGGAATGGAAGCATCGATAATCAAAAGCCGATGACTAAGTGCCAAGCAATAGTGAATATTGCTATATCTGCAATCGCGTGAGCAAGCCAAGCAATCCAAATACTTCGATAACGAAGATATAACCAAGAAAAAATTGAACCTCCAATAAATACTCCTAAAGATGCGATGAAATTTCCTAATGGGTCAATGAAGAAGGCTAGTGCTATAGTGTGATGAATTGTAAAAATGCCTGCAGAAATAAATATCGGGAGCCAAACCCCTCCGGTTAATTGCTCGATTTTAGAAGTTATGAACCATCTGAAAACATATTCCTCTAGAACTGAATTTATGAATACCCAAAAGAAAATTGCCAATGCAAATTTCCAAGCCACTGTCAAACCTACAGAATCTAAAATTTCGTTCAGATCTTCAGGTTTCAGCATTTTTTCACCTAGAATGAAATAAGCGATGAAAATAACTACAAGCATCCCTAAACCGAGTAAAAATGATTCCTTCCACCCTCCATTTTTAGGTATAGAAAGTGAAAACTTTCCCTTCTCTATCTTTAGGTACCAAAAAGCAGGTAATCCAAAAATCCAAATTTTAGTAAAAATAAATACTATAATTGCTATAAATCCGGCTTTTAATGCGAATCCTGTTATCACTGAAATACTTGGAGCAATGGCTACTAAGAATAATCCCCAAAGAGCTAACTTCTGATGGTGTGAAGATTTTTTTTGGCTATTATGATTGATTGATTCCATTAATATAGCCTCGTCAATCTTCCATTTCTTCCTTCAACGCAGCCAAGGCCCCGCTTGCAGAAGTAGGTGGTTCTGGTAATGGAGGTAAAGGTAAATTTTCCATTCCAGGTAGAGGAGGTAAAGGCATTCCATCTGGACCGACTAGAGGTGGTAGACTCGGTTTCTTCTCAACCTCTTCAAATCCATCATCTAATGGAGTCCTCAATTTCAATATTTGAGTATCGTTAATTCTAACAAATGTAGCGCCATAAATATGCCCTGGTTTAGGATTCTCTGGCTCAATTAAAACAGTTTGGCCATGGTTTGGATCTTGTAATACTGCGACTAAATCTTCTCCAGCAGTATGCTCTTCCCACATCCTAACTGTTGATGCCCTAATTTCTGCTAATTGGCCTCGACGCCTCTTCTCTATTCTTTCTCTAATCTCTTGATGTTGAATTCTACGATTAGATACAGTTACTTCAATATCAGCGTCCTCTACTGATTCAGGACTAATTTCAACTACATATTCATCTGCAGTATGCAACTCTTCGAGTTCTACTTCGACTTCTTCAATTGATACAAAGTCATCTTCTTCAGAGTCCTCTAACTGTTGTCTCTCGAGTTCACTAGCCTTTATCTTAGCTAATTTTCTCTCTCTAAGTGTCGCGCCGTCTAGAGATTCTTCAGTAACTGGTTCAGGAATATTTGCTTGTTCAACAATTTCTTCTTCCTCATCTTGAGATTCCACTTCATGTTCATGAGATACAGGAACTGGGACTCTTCGGGGTGAACGATTGCCAAGCATAACCCAAATTATTGTGAACAAGAAGGTTATTCCAATCAAAGTCCACTTTCCATCATCAGTTAAACTGGATGCTGAAGTGAGATAGTATAATCCACAGGAAAGGGCAATCAAAGCCGATACATTTCGTGCGAAACCCATTTCCCTCACCACCATGCAATTGTTCCTAACTTATCATGCTGATGGCAATTGGTTAACCAAGTCGTTTAATGCACGAGTCCTATGACTGAATTTTTTCTTAGTGTCCATTTCAACACCCCCAAATGGCATTCCATGGGTGCTAATTTCTCCATATTCTCCGGCCGACAATGATTTACCATTTGAGTCTAAATCAAACGGAACAAAAATTGGGTCATATCCAAAACCATTCTCTTCGACTATTTTTTGTCCTATGTAGCCAGTACATGTTCCGGACCCGACAAATATCTTGCCCTGCTTCCATAAAACTGCCACTGCTCTAAACTCTGCTGATCTTAGTTTGGCTAATCTTACACTGTCTTCAGTCTGAAGGTGAGAGAGGAGACGAATAATTCCTTCACAGCCTAAGGTTTCATGAACATATGAAGAATAAACTCCTGGAAAACCTCCTAATGAATCGATGAAAAGACCTGCGTCTTCGACCATCAACATATCTTGGCTATTGACTCCGCCTGGCAAATGAAGTATAGCTTGTTCAATTTTAGACATTGCAACATCATTTAGGTTGTCTAACTGAGGTTCAATAATCGTATCAGGGTTTACCTCTAATTGGCGCACTTCGTAGCCTAAAGGTACTAAATATTTGCTGGCTTCATTGACCTTTCCCTTATTGCCGGTCAAAAACCAAATCAATCGGCTCATGTTACTGCTAGTAGATGGTGATTATCATGTCTACCCTAAATATGGCTTTTTACATTTATTTTCACATAGTATTGAAAACAAAAATACCTCAGCCCCAAGTATGCTACAACAAATCGGTCTAGTTGCATTAGGAGGTAGTATTGGGGCAAGTCTTCGTTATGCTATCAGTTCATGGATAACATATGATTCATTTCCAATTGCTACTATATCAGTAAATGTTATTGGTTCTTTTATTCTAGGAATAGTAGCATTAAGTGTATCTCAAAGCCTCATTTCTACAGAACTTGCTCTATTTCTAGGAGTCGGTATTATCGGCTCATTTACAACAATGTCAGCATTCTCGGTAGAAACCATAGAGATGCTTCAAGATGGAAATACATCTTCAGCAAGTATTTACCTTATTTTGACTTTTACCTTATGTCCTATTTTAGCATGGCTCGGGTGGATTATTGGAGATAAATTATTGAGTTCTTAAAACCTACACCTTAAGTACTGGTTAACAGATGGATATTCGGGGCAGGGCGAGGCATAATAGTTTCGGATGCCCTAAGATTTGATACCATGACAAATAATAATATTATTGAAAAAATGAACCTAGCACTTGGCTGGGAGTTGAGGGCGATAAATATGTATGCTCACTACTCCGCTAATGTAAAAGGAATACATCGATTACAATTATCTCCAATGTTCAATACCGAAATGACTGAATCGATTGAACATGCTGATATTGTACGAAAAGGAATTGTTCAACTCGGGGGTATTCCAGTTACAGAAAGAAATGTGCACCAAATAATTCACACTACAAATTACAAAGATATGCTAAATTATTCACTTGAAACAGAGGCAAAAGCTGCTGAAGTTTACGGTGAATTATTGGAAATAATAGAGAGATCTGATGAACAGGACCTTTATGACTCGATTGAGCAAATTTATCTTGCAGAACTTAGAAGTATTGAAGAAATAAGATTATTAGTTGATGACTAACCATGATATCTAACTCTTGAACGTACTTGTTCAAGTCTTTTTACTACCGATTCGGCAGTTGGAACCTTTCCTCCCGACAACTCTGTAGGTGGGCCCAATCTTTTTTCCTCTTCTAAATAACCATCAATGAAAATGTCAATTCCCCCCTTAATTGAAGGATGGGAGGCACCAAGGATTTCATCGATTACATGCAAGTCTATGCCAAAACGTTCGACTTCATATTCAATTGTAGCCAAACCAAAATCCACTAAATAGGAATTCAAGTCATCATCAACAAGAAAGTTATTGGTCGATAAATCTCCATGCGTAATCGCCAATCGATGTAGTCTTCTAACTAAACAACCACAATTAAATAATGCTTTAGAAATATTTTCTTTACTCGTATTTTGGTCTCTAAGAATATCAATTAGCGGCTTGCCAGGTAATCTTTCCATAACAATAATTCCACCGTCTAAGTCTAAATCCCAAATAGCTGGGACCTCTAATCCATCTTTCTTTGCTCGAATCAATAATCTCGCTTCTGATAACATTCTTCTAAAACCAAGGCGCTTCTCCAAATTTGGATGTCTCCAGCCTCTTTTTTTTCTAATTTTCTTAACTGCTGGCTTGCCCATCCATGAACCAGACCAGACTTCAGCCTCGGCACCAAGATGTATTTGCTCTTGCGGTTGGAAGACCATAACGAGCCCTTCATGCTTTAGTTTATCAAAATCACCTATTCACAATCATTGAAAAAGGATTACTTTTTCGGTATAGTTGAAAGCGATGACAATTTCATTACCGATGTGCTCGGTTGACTTTATGGATACCTCCTTGTCACCTGAAGAAGAAGTTATCTCTGAAAGGATAACTGAATTGAGGCAACAACTGGGAGATGATTTGCTAATACTTGGTCACCACTATCAAAGAGATAGTATAGTGATGCATGCAGATTTTTTAGGAGATTCTTTCATGCTAAGCCAAAAAGCGGCTGATTCTTCTGCTAAATTTATTGTATTTTGTGGAGTGCACTTCATGGCAGAATCGGCGGATATCTTAACTGATGATGACCAAGTTGTAATTTTACCGAACCTTCGAGCAGGATGTTCTATGGCTGATATGGCGAATTTGGCAGATGTTACCAGATGTTGGAATGAACTCCTCGAAAATTCTGATTTAAAAGACCCTATAAATCGTAAAAATCCAGACTCTCCGGTTCCAGAAAATGAAAATTATCTTATTCCTGTTACATATATGAATTCTAGTGCCGCATTGAAAGCATTTGTTGGAGAACATGGAGGCATTGTTTGCACTTCTTCCAACGCTGAA
The DNA here is from genome assembly GCA_964001175.1 of uncultured euryarchaeote. GTDB lineage: Archaea > Thermoplasmatota > Poseidoniia > Poseidoniales > Poseidoniaceae > MGIIa-L1. Next base: position 103,600 of record CAXFAS010000002.1, on the reverse strand, counting down.
GGTATTCTAAATTGGGCATTTGATAGAGCAGGCAAAAATGGTAAAGTGTTATTTTTCCCTGACCAACACTTAGGTCGTAATACTGGTTTGGCAATGGGGATACCGATTGAAAAGATGACAACATGGACTCCAGGAGAAGAAAAAGACGAATTAGGATGGCGTCAAATAAATGATTCAAGGCTTATTTTATGGCATGGTTTTTGCTCAGTTCACAAGAGATTCACTGTAGAGCAGATTGATCAATTTAGACTAGAAAACCCAGACGGTCTAGTTGTAGTTCATCCTGAATGCCCTAGAGAGACTGTTGACGCAAGTGATACAAATGGTTCAACACAATTTATTAGAAATTTTGTCCAACAACAAGCACCAGGTACCTCAATTGCAATTGGAACAGAAATCAATATGGTTGCTCGACTAGCCAAGGAACATCCTGATAAAAAAATTGAGTGTTTGGATGATAAAATTTGTCCATGTTCAACTATGTACATGATCCACCCAGCCTATTTGATGGATGTACTTGAAAGAATAACTGAAGGTGAAATTCCAAATCAGATTAAAGTTACAGAAGATGTCCAAAAAGGTTCATTACTCGCTCTTGAAAGAATGCTTAGCATAAAGAAATAGAATCATTCTTCCTCTCCTCTACGTTCTTTTTTGGCCTCATGTTGCCTTTGAGAGAGATGAACAAATACAAGGATAATACCCAATACAGAGCCTATTTGAAGTAAAATATTGGAATATGTTTTCAATTCTGGAGTCCAAGAGTGTATCTTAATCACAGAACTATCTCCGCTTTCTTCAAAGTATACCAAGTGATTTTCTAGAACTATTGGCCCCCACTGATTAATTTTATCAGATGTTAGAGTATGAGTATAATTGGTTGTGAGATTCAAATAGTAAATTTCTCCGTCAAGATATTCATCTAAAGGCAATGTTGGATTAAGGTGATCATAACCAGACCATGCAAGTATTCCGTTAGAAAGAGAAGGATCTACAGCCGAATATTTCCCATCACCAACAATCCATTGCTCATTTGAAGTCCTTTCAAGAATAACTATTCTATCCACACTACTAACATTAATTGTCGAAACTATGTACGATGTATCAAACTCAATCTGTGTTATTGAAGCATTAATCATATCGACAGGAGTACCCCACTGTTCCAATACTTCATCTTGCTCTTCGGGTGCAGTTGCATTCATTTCATATGCAATAGAACCTAAAGTTCCAATTCTTCCAATATTTATCGAAGTCTGACTGGACTGTGTTATGTATGCATATTCTAAGCCATTAGTAGAAATTAATGAGATATCTTGATCTGTAATTCCGAGTTGGATTTCCTCACCACTCAATGAAATTGCAGAAATTTCTCCACCAGATAGAATCAAAATAACATCTTCATCGTTGGTTGAGGTAATCAAAACTTGTTCAGGATTATTTACCGGGTATTCAAGTAAAATTTGGTCGGGATAATTGACATCTACAACAAATAAAACTGTATCATTAGCCATTACTAAGTTTGAACTTTCAAGTGAATATGAGGAATTGAAATTCATTAACGGTTGAATTACTTGAATAGCATCTTCACCCACTTTTGAGATATCTTGAACTAAAATTAAGGCCCCAAGTTCGCTTCTATTGTCTAAAGTAACTAGCCAACCATCTGCTGCAGAAGCCCCTTCAGGCGCTTCAGCGCCGCTTGCTGAAAGAGATTGATGTGTCAAATCCCAAGTGATGACCGATACCACCAATATCATCAAAGCTATGGCAAGTATTCCGGTTTGTTTGGCCTTAGGCTTAATGAAGGTCTTAACTAATTTAGTTAGTTTGCTTGAAATTATGGAAAACGCTTTCTTAGGGTTGGTTAAAACTGTAACTAATCTAGAATTAATGGTTCTTTCATCAAAAATTTTCCACCATGAAGTAGAAGTCCTCTCTGCCATTGAGACAGCAGCAGAAGCAACTAACATTCCACCAATGATATCTAAAATCCAATGAATTCCGAGATATATAATTGTGAAACAAGTCAAGATTGTATATCCTAATACTATTTTTCGATACAAAGACCATCTATCATCTTCATCAAACCTCTTTAGACAAAGCCAAACTGAAAAAGGTACGCCAATATGTAATGAAGGCATACAATTAGTAAATGGGTCAATTCTTCTAAACCAATCAGCAATTTCTGGATTTAAAGAATAGGCAAGTGTGTCCATTTCAGGTATGTAATCGCCTGTAACTCTAACATTGAAGAATAGGTAAAATGGAATTGCAAAAATATAGACCCATGCGATAGTTAGTGTCACTCTATCAGAGATCCATCTATCATCAAAATATGCAAAGTAAAATACAGACACATAACATATGAACATAAAACCTGCAACATAAAAATGTGTTAGAAGAGTTGTTAACCATTCTGCTTCAAAGAATTGCTGAAGATGTAAAACTAAATCTCCTTCAACAGCATAGATCCATGGCGTCATATCTAGACCTGTATTTGCCATCAGGATTCGATCAACTTGGTCTAATCCGTCTTTAGCATTATAAATCATAAATAGCATAAGGATATGAATCCAGTATCTACGGAAAAAATCAACAAAGGTCGTTAATTTTAATTCCATCCAAGGTGGCTTAAAAACTGGAAGAAGGATTACACCTAATGCTAAAGCACTAATCATCCAAGTGAGATAGATGCCATCCATGGAATGTCCTCCATGTTTACGGCATAATGATTATACATCAAACCCTCGCATAAATATTCACACAAAATGCGATATTTCGCTACCATACTCCATGCACATAGGCTCTTCCATCATCGGGGTCTTGATTATTTGCTAGAGCCCAAATTCTTTCAAATCGATAAATGCCACTAGAACAGCCAGAAACCCATTCAAACGAAAGAGCGTATTTGCCTACTGTTTTGACCTTTGGCTTTTCTGGCGATAATGCTTCTATTTGCCTCCTAAGAGACATACTAGATTCATCTTCATTTCTAAGAGGAGAGCATTTCGCACAAGGACAAGAATACCTAATGTCATCATATGTTACTGTGAATTCTTCTCCAGATTGATATGTTAGTAACATATCTAAATCTCTTCTTTCAAGTCTAATCAATTCAGGTGGATTATCGGACATGTAATCACTCAAATAATCTCTAATCCGGAACTTGTAGAATTACCGATTTGATCAATAATTGAATCTACAACCTTAGAAAAAGCAATTGCTGATTCTCCATCAGGCTCGCTAACAATACGATGAACTCCATCATCGCTACCTCTAACAAATCCTGGGTCAAATGGTAATGCTCCTAAGAATGGGACTCCAAATTCTTCGGCGGTGGATTTACCTCCACCCTGCTTGAAAATATCTAATATCACACTGAAGTTTCCATCATCATCAGTTGTGGCGCTATGCGATTTACCGCCTGGGCCCGATATTGTCACTTCGGAATTTGAAGGCCCATTTCCTCTTATGGTATATCCGCTCATATTTTCTACAACACCAAGAACTGGAACTTTCAAAGATTCCGAGAAAGTAATCGACTTTCTACTATCTAAAAGAGCAACGTCTTGAGGTGTAGTAACAATTACCATACCATCTATATCAGGTAATGATTGAGCAACTGTTAGAGGTTCATCTGACGTCCCAGGAGGGAAGTCAATGATTAGATAATCCAATTGCCCCCATTCGACATCACCAATGAATTGTTGAATTGCACCTAGTTTGATAGGCCCACGCCAAACAACAGGAGTATCTTCATCCTCAAGTAAAAATGCCATTGAGATAACTTTCACGCCTAGATGTCCTTGTGCAGGATGAATTCGACCTTCCTCAACATGTAATCTTCTACCATCGAGACCCATCATTTTAGGGACATTAGGGCCGGTTATGTCTATATCTAAAATTCCAACTGAATGTCCTCTTTGTGCTAGAGATAGTGCGAGTCCTGTTGAAACTGTAGACTTTCCCACTCCGCCTTTACCAGATAAAACCATGATCTTATGTTTTATTTTTCTACCAATTTCCTGCATAGACATTTTTCTTTTCATCTGTGCATATGCCTGCTCCATCTGTTTCTGCTGTTGAGGAGATGCTTTTTGGTCTGCAACAGCCTCTGAATTAGGGTCATGAACTGACAACGGTGATTCCGCCATGGTAATAAGACATAAGAGACCTACTTCAAATCATGCTTTGCCAACCAAAATCTTTCAACTAAAAGATGGCAAAAAATTGCCACCAATGGCCAGTAAATAATCTGTAATGTCCAACTCATTTCTGAATAAGCCCAACCTAGTCCAATTGATAATAAAATGGATATTACGCAAGAATACCTGTTTACTGTGACTCTGTTTGATAAAATATTTCCAAAATAAATAATCATAATTCCAACAAAGAAAGTGATTATAGTGATAGTAATTGCTACCAATCTAAATAATATCTCATAATCATTGGCTGCAAATACAATGTGTAAGGCAAATAATAAGGCATAAAGAAGAAAATATACAAGACTGCCTTTTAGCAGTTGGATTGTTAGAATTCCTCTCATATCAGTCCGAGATAATAGGTCTAGAAAATATTTGAGATTCAATATATAGAAATTAATTATATATCTTTGATAGGTAGTAATACCATGCGACTTCTCTTTGTTTGTGTTGGAAATTCTTGTCGTTCACAAATGGCTGAAGGTATTGCCCGTTCCATGGGCCATGAAGCGGACTCAGCAGGGACGCATCCAGCAAAGAATATTGCCGTAAATGCTGAAATCGTATTAAATTCGAAAGGAATCTCTACCGATGGAATGAAACCTAAGAGCGTCGATTTATTTTCTCCTGACGATTATGACATGGTCATCTCAATGGGCTGTGGAGTTCATTGCCCAGCAATGAAAATTGACCAAGACTGGGGATTAGATGACCCTGTCGGGCATGAATTATCAGTTTATGAAGAAACAGCAAATGAAATTGAAAAGAGGATTAAATCTCTCGCCAATCATTCTTCTTCTTGAACAGGAATTTCACCTATTCCATCTAGCTCAATATGAAGGACGCTTACCGTACGTTCTCTACCTTCGTCTGTAGGTAATACTTCAGAGCCACAGGTTATGCCTTTAATCACCACTTCTTCAGGTAAACCTTGAGCAATAAATCCACTCCTTCTTCTACAAACTTCGGCAACATCTACCGCTCTTCCGATAGTTGCCCCCCTAGCTACAAGTTGTAAGTTTCTATCTCCAGCTTCCATAGCCATTACTACTGCACGCACATATGCATGGAGTGGTTTCTTGCCAACAAAAATTGTTCGTCGTTCAGTCATATCGAGCCCTAATTAGCCATAGTCTGACAGGCGTTAAAGGTTACCATTTGTCTTACTATCAATTTGGTGCGAGCGCCGGGACTCGAACCCGGGTTCAGGCGTTGGCAACGCCCGGTGATAACCACTACACTACGCTCGCAGATGTAACTCGCCCACTGAACGGAGGTATAAACCGTTATCGCTTGAAGAAATTATTCAAATCCGAAACGGTCTCCACCTAAATCATCATCATCCTTGTTTCTAAGCAACATGGCACTTACTACAATGATTGCAATTACTAAAATTCCAAATATTCCTAAAAGCATTTCAGTAGATAATGAAGCATCTTCAAGTCCCGGGACTATAGAGGTTTGATCTTCAACAGTAATCGAAATTGGGACTTGAGAGGTTACAACATCGTAATTATCAGCTGCTTGAACTAGAACTTCATGAGTTCCAAGTGGAGTGCTACTTCGGACAGATAGTTGTACGGAAAAATTACCATCGTTGGCTACTCTATCGCCATTGGTTCCATCATCATACATCGTAGTCCAAACTCCATCATTACCAAGAGGAGCAAAAACTCCTAAATCTGCTCTTGCGTTTAAAACTCCATCCGCGTCAAATATTTGGATTTCTAATATTTCAGTCGTTACTGATTCGGATCTAGAAATTATTTTATTTTCAGGAACCGTGATTTCGGGTGCAGAATTCAGAACTCTTATCTCCACAGGCACTGAAATCTCATCTGAAATGTAATGTGGACCTCTTGGGTCTAGACTGTTAGGTTGATCTTGATACCAAACACTTGATGTCCCAATTTTTCCAACTCCATCTTCTAAGATAAATTCAATGAATTGATAGCCTGGAGGCATACCTTGAGGTATTGAAATTTGTCCAGCCCATACCCCTGAATTATCAATTAATGGAACTAAATCACCGCCATAGTTTCGTAAATCGATACTAATATTGCTGACACCATGACCATCATACGCTTCAGCATTTACAACCAATACTGTCCCTCGATATCCGACGTTGGGTAATATTTCAACGGAAGTTAATCGGGGTGCTTGGTTTACTACTTCTATTTCTCCAACACCTTGTGAGGTTACACCAAATTTATCGGTAGCAGTGATAGTAATTTCAATAATACCGATTTCCAATCCTGGAACTAAAATTATCGTTGAGTAAATATCGTCTCCAACCGACTGATCTCCATCTAACCCTCTGTCATTCATCTCAACTAACCCTCCACCGATAGGTGTTAAGTCGGCTACAACATCGTCAATATTCCAGTCAACATCAGTAATATTTGCAACTAATAATGAACTGCTTCCACCTTCTCCAATTACTATTCCTTGTTGTAAGAAAATCTCTCCTATTTGCGGAGCAGAATTCTCCTCGATTGTGACTACTGAAGGAGATAGGACTCTCTCAAGTAACTGGGTTTCGTTAAGGTATGCAGTTTCATTTTCTTCTCCAAACGGAATTTCTAGAGTCCTAATTACACTTGAAATTAAACCTTTGAGTGGACCTTGGTCAATTATTGCACCAGAGGCATATCCTCCACTAGTACCCTCGTAGATCCCCGTCCAAGTGACAACATGGAAATTATGACCATCTCTCGGGTCATTAGAAAGGGATTCTGCTTCAACAACTAGTACCAATCCTTCTTGGCCGTTGAGCCTAATATTGTCTCCTGGAATCATAGGAATAGGCATTAATCCTGTTTCTCTAGATATTGTAATATTTCCTAAACCTTCTTCCGCTTCAGGAGCAGTCGCGTCTATCCTAATTGGGCTTCTCTCGGGTAATTCATCGCCGCTAGATGCGTCTGCGCCAGTTTCTTCCCAAACTAATCTAACAGTACGATTATCCCATTCCGATTGTACTACTTGATAATCCCACGATTCATTATGATTAGCACCTATTCCAGCACCGTCAAAGAAATTTCCTCCATTGACACCAGTCAGATTAAACCAACTTTCTTGATGAATGACATTGACTAAGAAAACTTCACCACTAGCATTTGCTTGATTACCCGTTTCCTCAATGTACCTAACTATTCCAAATGAACCTTGAACGTCTCCGGCGATATCACCATCAACATGTAAATTATCGATTTTAGTCAACCCATCTTCAATCAGTGAATGGAAATCATAAATTGTTCCGTTAATCATTACCGATGATTCGTTGTCTTGTTCTTCAAATCCAAATGTTCCACTACCAATTAATTCCTCTTTATGCAAAGTGCGAATACCATCTTCCCACCGTTCTGATGAGGTTAGACCGTCTAATGAGATATCTAATCTAGTTCCTTCTTCAATGATTACTAAATCGGCCAATGCTTCAAATTGCTGATCCTGTAGTCTTCTGACTCCGTCCTCGTCCCATGTTTCAAGATAAAATACACTCACTTCACCATCAATATTTGTCGAAGATTCATTCGACTGCTCAATAGATGAAACATTAAGAATACCAGTTGCCTCAAGTCTTAGACGTTCTGAAATACTCTCTCCAACCATAGAACGATTCAGCCAAGCATCAGAAACATTAGCCAAAATATGTGTTTGTGTTTCTCCATCATCATCTACTAAGCTTAGCAATCCATGCCCTCTTGCATCAAATATTTGAGTGGTCAGTACCCCTCCAACTATGGTCTCATTTTTCCAAATCGAATCAAGAATAAGTGAAAGATTATTTGTCGAACCATTGGTGGATTCTAGAGTAATTAAAGAACCATTCCCGAGTTCCCATGAGTTTACAATATTCCCTTCTCTTTTTTGCCAGCCTTGACCTTCAAAATCTAAGAAGAACCCTTGATTACCGTCATCATTGTCATAGGCTTGGTCTAAATCCCATACCGTAGATAACATGATTTCATGGTCATCCATAGGTTGATTCCATGTTCCGATAGTAATTTCTCTTTCACCGATTACTGGGACAATAATTTGTCCGTCAACGCTATTGATTTGAACTGTAATATGTACTTCGTCACCCAACAGTAGAGTTGTATTAACATAAATATCTACTACTCGATTTGAATCAATACTCTTCCATTCCTGTTGAAAGTATGTAGGTATTTGTGAGCCATTTCTAATTTGATCGATTTCAATATCGACTTCATAAGAGGCATTATCAGAAAATGTGACTCTGTAAGCATGTGCATTATTTCCGCTATCATCTAGAATCCATAGGACATTGATTTGAGGTTCATCGGCTGTAGTAATTTGTGCGGATGCTAGAAGAGGGGAACAAACAATCAGAAAAGAAACAATAATAGTTGAAACAAGTCGCTTGCTCATGTTAATATCTGTAACCTACTACTCTTCAATACTTACCCTTCCTAGCATCATAAAATTAACCACTTAACATTGAAATTAGTGCGGCGGTTTCATGAAGGATAAGCGACCCCCCCAATATTGTAGGAGAGGCTATAATGGCTATGATTAACATCACTTTACCTGATGGAACTGTAAACGAGTATGTTTCGGGAATTACTTGCGCTGAAGTTGTCACTGATGCACTTGGCAGGAAGCATGGCTGCTTGGCTGCTAGAGTTGATGGTATTGAGAAAGACATGTCACACCAATTAGAAGAGTCGTGCAATGTTGAAGGAATTTTATCCAATTCAGATGAAGGAATTCATATCCTAAGGCATAGTGCTGCACACTTGTTAGCCCAAGCAGTAATGGAATTATATCCTGAAGCAAAACCAACTATTGGACCCGCGATTGAACGAGGATTTTACTACGATTTTGCAATGGAACCAATTACCGAGGCTGACCTAAAACCAATTCAGAAAAAAATGCAAGAATTAGCAAGGAAAAATTTGACAGTGGAAAGAATTGAATTAACTGATGATGAATTGCAAAATCACTTCATTAGTAATCCCTACAAATTAGAAATAATAAATGATAAAATCGAAGATGGCGGTGGATCTACTATTTACAAACAAGGCGAATGGTATGACCTTTGTCTTGGACCACACGTCCCAAATACCTCTAGACTGATGTTTTGTAAGTTAACAAGTGTTTCTTCAGCATATTGGCGTGGTGACCAAGATAGAGAACAATTGGTTAGAATTTATGGAATTGTAGAACCAACCAAAGATGCATTGAAAGCAACTTTACATAGAATGGAAGAAGCAAAGAAGAGAGACCATAGAAAATTAGGTAAAGATTTGCAACTATTCCATATTGATGAAGAGGTTGGTCAAGGATTGATTTTATGGACTCCAAGAGGCTCAATTGTCAGACAAGAATTACAAGATTTTATTGGATTACACCTTCGAAGACAAGGTTATTCCCAAGTATTTACTCCACATATTGGTAAGTTAGATTTATACAGAACTTCTGGACATTTCCCCTACTATCAAGACTCACAATATCCACCATTGGTTGAGCGAGATTTGATGAAAAAATTATCCGATGAAGGTTGTTCATGCTCTGAATTATCAAATATGATGAAAACTGGTGATATTGAGGGATACATGCTTAAACCAATGAATTGTCCTCACCACGTCAAAATCTACTCTTCAAAGGCACGTTCCTACAGAGATCTACCACTAAGACTGGCTGAGTTTGGTACTGTATACAGGTGGGAACAATCGGGAGAAATATCAGGAATGACTCGTGTTAGAGGATTCACTCAGGATGATGCTCATTTATTCGTTACTGAGGATCAAATCGCTGAAGAAGTGTTGGGTTGTATCGAACTTGTACAAATTATTTTTGACAAATTAGGTATGACAGATTATAGAGTCAGAGTAGGCCTCAGGGACCCTGATTCTACAAAATATGTCGGTGAACCTGAACGTTGGGATAAAGCAGAAGATGCATGTCGTGCTGCAGCTGAATCCCTTGGAGTTGACTGGTCCGAAGAGCAGGGAGAGGCTGCTTTTTATGGCCCAAAAATTGACTTTGTTGTCAAGGATGTTATCGGTAGAGAATGGCAATTGGGAACCGTTCAAGTAGACTATAATCTTCCAGAAAGATTTGATTTATCCTACAAAGGTAGTGATGGAGAATTACATCGACCAGTAATGATTCATCGTGCTCCTTTTGGTTCAATGGAACGATTTTGTGGTGTTCTAATAGAACATTTTGCTGGCAAATTCCCAACTTGGTTAACTCCTACACAATGCCATATCATTACAATCTCTGAAAAACATAAAGAGTATGCACATGAAGTTGCAAGAGTACTGAAAGAAAATAATATTAGAGTCGAAATAGATGATGGCGATGATACTATTGGAAAGAAAATTCGAACTCATAGAAAATTACAACCAGCATATATGATTATTCTAGGAGACGGTGAGCAAGAGAGTCGTACTGTTAGCCTAAGAGCGAGAAATGGGGATCAAGTCTCTGGAATTACTCTGGATGATTTTATTTCTCAAATTGGAGAAGAAATTTCTAACAAAATACCGGTCCCAAGTCTAGCAGTTAGTGATGATTAATTTTGAGGTGATAATATCGCTGCACCGCCAATAATAAATGAAATTTCTCCAATTATTGCGGTCCCTTTCCTCCTTGCCGGAATTACCTCTTGGCTTTTTTGGACACAAGTAGTTCCAAGACAACTAAGAGGGCTACAAGTAGCATTTCAAACGGGTGAAAAAAGGTATGAAGTGCACAATGTAACTTCTAGTGTCGAAGATGTGAAAAATCTGCTAAAAACTCAAGGTATGAGATTCGGTGTAACTACCTACCTTTTTGCCTTAACAGGTGCCTTAATTCTATTCTTTGAATTTATGATGACTAATTTTGACCTTTCGGAAGGTTACCACGCATTATCAATTTCTATCGGATTATGTTTTATTGCGATTCCTGCAATAATTTCCAGTGGTTCATCACTCGGTGCTCAAGTGATTAAGCCAATCGGGCAAGGAAAGGCTACTCTGCAAGATTCAAATGTTTGGAGAAGTTATTCTTATGTGTTATTAACAATATTATGGATGGCTTTAGTATTAGTATTGGGACTAGTTCTTGATATTCTTGATGTCCCTAGTTTTAGAATCTTTAGCATTTGTACATTCTTTGCTTTCTCTCCAGCAATTCTTGCTTATGGAAGAGTATTAGGGTCATCTTGGCAAGCACTTAGACAGTCTTCTCAGAAAATCGCAAAGGGAGAGGCCTCAGCTTTCCATAATCACAAGCCAAATGCAAAGCAACAAGCAATAGCCTTAATCGTTAATATCAACCTTATAGCAATGCCATATGTTGCATTAAATACTATTATTTCGATCCTAGCTCTATCAATAGACCCGAATATGTTCACACATTCAGATCGTGTCCTAAATCTTCCAGAATACCGGCCACAGTCATCGATAATGGAAGAAGGAGGAATTCTAGGTTTCGCTTTAATTGAACTTTTTTCATTCATACCTGAAGACGGAATTAGAGTACCAATGGTCACAATGGTTCTATTATTTCTGCTTATGAACGTAGCACTTATCGGTTTCTTATTTGTCTATGAAGTTGCTAGAATTCTGTTCTTAGATGTGCAAGATGTTTCTGGGAAGGGTGGCATAAAACTAGCAGATAGCCGTCTTCTAAGAGCAGAACGTTCACAACAAGCCAAGGTTTTGAATTTCTGCTTCACTGGATTTGCTGGTCAATCTATGCTTCTTCTTGCTTTAGCGATGATTACCTTTTGGGATTCTAGTTTTCTTCCCCAAGGAGAACAATGTGGAATTTGGGAAAATAGTGTTTGTACTACATTAACCAAAGATGCTCTTGAAGAATTGACATGGATGCTATCATCTGGTGGTCAAGTCGCTTTTATTGTAATCTGGGCACGTTCTAGAAAGATTGGCTCTAGTCTAGAAGATATTTCATTTGATGCTTCAGTCGGAGAGGACCGTGCTAGAATGGCTCAATTGGAAGACGTGATTTATCTCAAACAAAAGGCAATACGTAATCTGATTATGGAAGATGACTGGGACCGTGCCCTAGTTAGAATCGATTCGGTAATGGAAGGTTATGGAGAGCAATTGGAAGGATTAGATTTGGTTAGAAAAACTGATGCCATGATGGAGATTTATGCTGCTATGGGACGTTGGGATGATGCAGAAAATAATGCTGTTTCCATTCTTGCATTAAGAGGCGGGCGAGAAGCGCAAATTGCAAGGTTGATTTTGGTCGCTGCTAGTTTAAGTCAAAGAGACTTGGCTGAAGCAAAACCTAGATTACAAATGATTCCAGATGATGATGTTGAATCTGCAAGACTAAAGTGGGTTGCTTCACTATTACAACCCAAAAAGAGGAAACTAAATTCATCTGTTGCTTCTCTCTTGTCACTCGATCCTCTAACCAAAAGAAATATTGATTTGATAAATAGATTCGAACAAAATATTGCTGTCTCATCGATAAAAATGAGAAATACTCCCGAAGACAAATTATTGATTTTAGGAGATGTTGCTAGATTGAGATTAGAGGGTCGTTCCGGAGAAGCACTGAACTTAATCGAGCGATTCATCAAGAAATATGATATTAAGAAATGGTCTCATGGCGAGGTAGTTAGAAGTTTACTCCACTTAGATGAAGGAAGAATCAATACTGCAACAAATATCGCTGAATCCCTAGGAAAAGAGCGTTCAAGACATCCTCACTTGAGAAGTCTGCTTAGGTATCTAGAATCTGTAGGAGAAACAATTTCTGCAAGTAGTGAACCTACCGGAATTGAATGGTTAATTGACTCTGGACTTGATTGGGTACAAGCATGGCCATATCGTCATACAGTTGCACCAGCTCCAGCATTGGTTACTAAAGACCTACAAAGACATGCTTGGAAGGCAAATGGGTGGATTGCCCATTCGATGGAAGATACTCTAGATAAAGCAAAAGAAAAAGGTAGCAATGGATGGAAGTTATTGTCCAAATATAAGGATGAAAGAGACTTCCCTCCATGTATATTTACCCACCTTACAGGAATAATTGTCACCATCGGCGGGATGCCTGTCGACTTAGGATTACCAGGAGATATGAATCTCAAAGCAATACGTGATGCAGGATTATTAGAACTGTAATTATCCCCAATTACAAGGTTCAAGAATTTCTTGCCCACCCATATGTGGTCTCAATACCTGTGGGATTACAACTCTTCCATCTTCTAGTTGATTTTGTTCCATAATTGCAACCAATGCCCTAGATGTTGCTACTGCAGTTGAGTTTAATGTATGTGCTATTGGTTGCCCTGAATGACCTGGTTGCCCATAACGAATCTGTAATCGGTTAGCCTGATAGTCAGTACAGTTAGAACAAGATACTATCTCCTTGTATTGTTGAGCACCTGGAATCCAAGCTTCGAGATCATACTTCTTAGCAGCAACTGTACCCATATCCCCAGTACAAATATTGACAACCTCGTAGTGAATTCCTAATTCATCCCACAAATCAATACAATTTTTCAATAATTCTTCCTGTAATTCCCATGAATCTTCTGGCTTCGAAATAATTATTTGTTCAATTTTGGTAAACTGATGGACTCGCCAAATTCCTAAATCTGACTGTCCGTGAGAGCCAACCTCTCTTCTAAAACAATTAGAAACTCCTACTATTTTCAATGGTAATTGTTCCTCAGGAATAGTCTCACTCATGAACATAGAAGTAAGAGGATGTTCAGATGTTGCAATCATATAGTAACCATCTGGTTCAATACCATACATGACAGTTTCAAAGTCACCCAAGTCTGTAACTCCCTCGTATGATTGCCTATTCATCATTACAGGCGGTTGGACAAAAGTATAACCTCTATTTCTTATGAAATCAACAGCATATTGTTGAAGAGCAAATTCTAAACGGGCTAAATCACCCTTAAGGAAAAAGAATCGACTACCTGTTATTTTTGCAGCCCTTTTGAGGTCAACCCACTTATTCATCTCAATAAGTTCGTTGTGAGTTCTAGGTTGGAAATCAAATTCAGGTTTTTTACCATGTACACTATGCAAGGTATTTCCCGATTCATCAGCCCCAACTGGGACATCATCATGAAGAATATTTGGAATAGACATTCGGATTTTATCTCGTAATTCAAGCGTATCATCAGTTTGTTTTTCTAATACTGAAATGTCTTGACCTAGACTGGCAACTTCATTCAAAATTTGTTCGGCTCTAGCATTGTCACCAGACTTTTTAGCCTCTCCAATTCCTTTGGCTGCAGTGTTTTTCTTTTGACGCAGTTGATTCGTTTCATGTTGTAGTGATAACCATTTTTTGTCAAGGTCGATTACTTGATCGATTTTATCATGGTTTATTCCCCTCTTATCATGGTCAGCACGGATTAAATCCGGTTGTTCTCTAAAGATATGAATTCCAAGCATATTTATCCTACCATGTAATTCCTAATTCAAAAATTGTTGTCCCGGCAAAAATTAATCCACCGATGAAATATCCAAGTATTGCTCCTCCGTTAAGAAGTGGTAAACCTGCTTGTGCCTTACCTCTAGCAACATAGGTCATCAAAGCAAAATATCCTAATAATCCACCAAATAATGTGAACATTGCAATCTTAAAACCATAATCAGAATCGAGCCATTGTACTGAAGATAGAACCAGCATCCCTGGGAAAATAACATCGCCAAGGCCCATAAACATGGCTTCCTTATTTTTCTTGACCTTAACTTTCTTGCCTGGCATTTCAGACATAGGAGGTAGTTCGACCGGATTATTATCAGATATCGATACTTTTTCATCCTTGAATGAGTATCCTTTATCTTGAGGGGCGACCAATAGTATTGGTAGTTGTAAACCTATCATGGTGTCAGCAAGTTCAAGCATATGTTTAGACTTGTAAACTGCCCATGCATCATATATTGCGGCAAGAATCATGAATATTATAATCAAGGTCGGTACAAATGCTACACCTAGCATAACTATTACTCCAGCCCCAACTAAAACTCCAACAGTGTTAACAACATACCATTCACTATGTAGATAGAGAAGTATCATTAATAAAATTGCAACAAAGATTCCTATGTAAAAGGGAACTTCATACAATTGTAATCCTTCTAAAGCAAACATATCATCAGTAATTTCTCCGCTGGTTATTTCAAAATTTGAGTCAGCATTAATTGAGTAAAATTCAATTTGATCTGAATTATTATTTGCAAACACACCTAGAGAGAAATTTTCATCAACTGGGAATGAAATCTTATTTTTCAAAATCTTGGTGTGAAGCCAATGTGAATTTTCATTTGAGGTAATTAGTAAATCTGTATAACCAGAATCATCTAAATCAGTAATTTGAACATTCTGAATAGAATCAACAAAACCTTCCAGGTTCATCTTATCTTGAACTGTAAAGGCTCCTACATCATTTGGTAAATTATCCTGCCATTCCCATCCCAAAATAGTACCATCATCTTCTCCTACAATCAAAAATCCTTCATCACCCATATTAGATGAAATACTATTTTCCGACCAAGGAGAATGACCAAAATCTACACTTGTAATGTTCTTTTCACTCTCATATTGGAAAATTATTTTCTGAATATCAACTGTCAAAGACTCTGAATTTTCTTCTAAATGTAAAACTAATGCGGTTGATTCGGTTACGAGAAGCATTCTTTCTTGCTCGATCATCGTAGCGTCAATCAATTCGTTTCTAAGATCGATACTAGGTGGCAATCCCCACCTTGCTTGGAAAGCCATCACTCCAGGGCTATTCTCAAAAGTTCGATGGAATATAACATCTCCATTAGAAGAAAATGTGTATACGCCAATGTCAACTATTACAGCTAAATCACAACTTGTTAATCCGTCACCAATCTGCAAACCAATCGTAACTTGGCCATCTTCTACAAAGTGACAAGCATAATTCTCAATCATATCACCACTTGATATATCAATTGAAGTAATCCATGCTCCATTTGAGAATGTTAGATAACCGTCTGACTTAACCACAGTTAATGTTTGTGAATCGTCAGCTGGTAACCTAGGCATATTGTATGTCCACTGTGGTTGTCCTGAAGACAAACTATCTTGGTTCCAGAAACTTATTGAATCTTCCCAGTTGGTACTATTTCCAAGTAGTTCATGAGTAATAAATCCGTCCATGCCTACATCAATTAAATAATCTGATTCTATCTCATATGTATCAGTATATTCAAAATCATCTACATCAAAATCAATAACAAACATATGAGCAAGTGGGACTGTCGTATACATCAGAGCAATGGCTAATACACCCATTATACCATACTTTATCAGCCACTCTTTTTTGTATCTAGCTAGCATGATAACGAAGGCTGTAAAAATAAAAATCATCACCAGTTCAAGAAAAATATATCTTGCCTGGGTAGCACCTGATTCACCAAAAGCATGTAATTCTGCAACGTCATACCAAGGTCTGATGAATAATGAAATAAGAATAGTTATGACGAACATGGACATCATACCCATCATTGATTTCATTTGTTCTCTCATCAATGAAAGAACTGAAGTTTCCGACGATAATTCCTTTTCTATTTGAGCGAATTCTGGCGAGATTTGATTATCACCGGAACCGGCATCTAACTGTTCGCTCATACTATTGCGTTGTCTATGTTGCATTTGAGTGTCTCGGAGATTCGCCCCCTAAGGGGGGCGAAAATAAATCGATATAATCGGAGGTGCTATTGAATAAAACTGAATGGACTAATTTGAGCGAATATGTCTGATATCAGGGGGTGGTTAGAAATGACTAAGCAAAATGGTATGTCTCTAGATTTGAAAAATACCTTTTCCATGGTTGAAAGGTTAAACTTAGATTTCCGTACCAAGAAGATAATACATGTCGCAGGAAGTAATGGTAAAGGCACTGCATGCGCTCTAATGTCTGCATCTCTCACCCTTTCAGGATGCTCTAACTTGATGTTTACTTCCCCTCATGTATCACGCGTCGAAGAAAGAGTTAGAATAAACTGTAAACCTATTTCAAAAGAGGAATTTGATTATGGACTAAATCAAATTTATCGTTTGTCGGTGGGTGAAAAGAAGTCAGATATGATTAATCTTACCTTCTTTGAGGTGACATTTCTAGTATCCTTGGTTTGTGCATTTAAATCTGAAGTTGAAGTAATAATTTTAGAAACAGGGCTTGGAGGAAGATTAGATGCCACACGTTGTGTTCCTGCTGATATTTGCCTTCTTACATCTATAACGCTTGAACATACTGATATTCTAGGAGACAATATTGGTGATATCGCATCAGAAAAGGCCGCTATTGCAAGGCCAAACAAACCGATAATAGTAAGAGATATGGATGATGAAGAATTTAGAAATGCGGTATCAAATGAGTCTCAAAATGCTGGTAATTTCAACTTGAACGAGCAGAAACTCCCTGCATTACCCAAATTTATCGAAATCCCTGATAGTATTTCTACTCGTGAAGAAGCTCTAATTTTAGCTAATGAAGTATTACTTGCGATTAATCTACCAAATAATATGCTAGAAAATGCAGATAGTTTGTTGAATTGGCCTGCCAGGCTGCAACAGTTCAATCATAATTCAAATTCATATTTACTTGATGCTGCCCATAACCCTTCAGGGCTGGCAAGAATTCTGCCAGAACTAACACAAATAATCAGATCTTCCGCTCCTGTAATAGATGGAAAATTAAAGTGGACTCTAATTTTTGGCACTTCGCCACAAAAAGAATTAGACTTGATGATGGATTTAATTTTTAGATTATGTAATGAAATTGAACCCTGTAAAATTTGCTTAACTAAGCCCCATGGCGGTAGATATCCTGGTGTCGATTTAGACATCTTAGGTGGCTTTAGTTGGCCTACAAAGAATGTATTTGAATTTGAACAAGTACAATCAACACTAGAATTCCTTGGGTCTAATGATCTTTCAGAAAATGGACTAATTGTAAGCCTTGGTTCCCTATATCTTCAAGGAAATATTCTACAATACCTAGAATTAGATGGCGATGAACAACTTTCTCTTTTGCCGAAGCAATGATAGGTAAAGGCCTCGTAAGGTGTTTGGTGAGGGTATGAGTGTTAAATGGGACCAACGATTTATTGAACTTGCCAAGCATATTGCTAATTGGAGTAAAGACCCCTCAACAAAAGTTGGATGTGTAGTTGTGGGAGAGGACAGAGAAATTCGATCTACTGGATTTAATGGATTTCCTCGAGGCATAAAAGATGATGAAGAAAGATTACTTGATAGAGAACAAAAATATCCATTGATTTGTCACGCCGAAGAAAACGCAATTATGCATGCTGCAAGAATTGGTGTATCACTAAAGGGCAGTACTGCATATGTAACTTGGCCACCATGCACCCGTTGTGCTAGATCATTAATTCAAGCCGGAATAAAAGAAATTGTCTATCCAAATCCCGGAAAAATCCCTGATAGGTGGATTGAAGATTTTAATATTTCAAACTCAATGATTAATGAAGCGGGTCTTTCAGTTAGAACTGTTGATTCTTGACCGCTGATTTGATGTCTTATATTATCATCGCAGGTGCATGGGCCGGACACTCAATACTCTACTAGTTGTCTTACTCATGTTACTCTCGGGCTGTATTGATCCTACCGACCCTCTTGGAAAAAATCAATCTGAAAATGATGATTCAACCATTGACACTGAGCCTGAACCTGAGCCCGAACCAGAGCCAGAACCAGAGCCCGAACCGGAGCCAGAACCAGAGCCCGAACCGGAGCCAGAACCAGAGCCCGAACCGGAGCCGGAACCCACTAAACCATGTAATGGAATGTTGATTCTCTGTCTAAGGACATATGATAATGTAACATTCCCTGAAACACATAATGCATTTGCAACAGAAGATGATGGCATATTTTACCCTGCAAGTAATCATCGGACAGGTCTAAACCCACAATGGCAGGCAGGAATTAGGGCTTTTATGATAGATACACATTATGAGACTCTGAATGACGAGACTGAAGGTAAAGTCAAGCTTTGTCATGGTGATGATTCCAGAGGCGCAAGCCCTTGTCATTACGGCAATGTTAGTGCAGTTGACTGGCTTTCAAGTCTTAATGATAAAATTGAATCTGAACCTCAAGATGTGGTAACAATATTGGTTGAAAATTATGTACAGCCCGAACATTTAGAACAGGTTTTTATTGATTCAGGAATTATGGACAAGGTTTTCATTCATGAGATGAATGAACCTTGGCCTACTCTACAATCGATGATTGATCAAAAAACAAATGTAGTTATTTTTTGGGAGCAGGGGAGTGATTCAAATCATCCTTGGATACATGATTTCTTAACACACAGCTGGACAACAAATTTCGGTGAAAGGAGTACTTCTGAAATGAACTGTGATGTTCTTAGAGGTGACGGAAACCAACAAGTTTACCATATGAATAATTGGCTAAGTAATGCTGTTGGACTCGCAGACCCTACTCAAGCAGATGAAGCAAATGATGTTGATTTCTTGGTAGAAAGGGCGAACGAATGTTGGAATCAACATGGTAAGAGGCCGACATTTATCGCTGTTGATTGGTGGCAGGAAGGAGACGTTGTTGAAGCAGCAGAAAGAATAAATTTACAAAATTCGGCTAACTAACCCCAGAATCTTCTTGTCCTAGCATATTCGATTTCAGCATTATGAATTGCTTTTAACAAACCATCAATATCATTTCTCTGAACCTTCCTCAAAATACGTTGTGCTGTTGCTTCTCCCACTCCTCGTGCCATTAAGCAAAGTATTCCTTCATAACCTCGATTTTGTATGAGTTCTGCATTCTTAACCATTCTAACTTGATCCGCCTCATCTTCAGAATTAATCCATGAATCGAGCATTTTTTCTATTCCTTCTCTAGAACAAGCAAGCATTGTACCTTTACATTTTAGACAAATATTCTTATCATTTAAATCGGGATATCTAGCAACTCTAAATCGCTTTTTAGCCTTACATTTTAAGCAACTAAGAACGGCTCTTTCATTGGTTAAACGTAGCTTCAATTTTTCTCTAACTGCAGCATTATCCCAATTAGGCAGTAACAGATCTCTGCTTGAGCGTCTCGAAATCCCTAATGGCCCTGAAGGAGTCAACTCAATTTGAATGATATCTTTTTGAATTGCATTTAACACATCTTTCGAACCATCGATGTCCATTCTTTCAAAAAATAATTTTTCCAAAACCTCTTCCATGACTATAGTACCTCGGTATTTTTTGAGTAGTGCTTGAAGATTTATTTTTCTTGGATCTACTCCGTGTCTAAGAATCCCAAATGTTTTTGCAACTTGTGCAAATCTCCACCTTACCTGTCTAGAATTAGGCAGTGTTACACTCAACAATCCTTCTAATGCCTCTGGAGGGGTATTTCTAAGCCACCCTACAATATCCTCTGCCTTGACTTGACTTGCTTGTAAACCAATTCTTGTCGGTTCAACAATTAACCTACCCCAATGTCCCGATTTGGTAGATGCCATTGCCAAAATTAAATGACCTAGTGTTTCATTAATTTTCGAACCATGGCATGAATTTACTATTATTGCATCATTTCTTTCCTCAATTGTAATTGTTCTATCGGTAGGTAAACTACCCGTTACAGAAACATGGTTACCTATCTCTTCACTTAGCATTCCTAAAGCGTATTGATTTAGCGGGTAATCCGATATCTGAGTTTTTCTTCTATCGAAAATTTGCGTTGTATCAATTTCATCTTTGGAGATATCGTTCTCATTTAGATCGATTCCCAAGTCTTCGGCAATTATGCCCCTCAACCGACCAATGTCTCTAGCAATATCTGGAGGTACTGGTGGCAATTCTCCAACCCACTGAGGAGCCTTTGCTTGATCTGAAACTGGAACTACAAGTAACTCTGATTTCTCAGGATCTGCGTCTATTATCATCCATGTTCTTCCGGCTATTACAAATCTGCGAGTAGTTCCATCTTCATCTTCACCTGAGTCATTTAATGAAAGAACAAATGCTTCATCTACTGAACCAATACTTTTCCTGGTTACACTATCTCTAACTAAGTATGATTGTTTATCTGGAATCATTGAAAGATGATTTGTCACCCATTGTCTTGTTCTTCCAGCAGTAGAAAACCAACCTTTTTGGAACCTTTTTGGGACCTTGACTTTGATTTTCTTAATTTCATCACTTATTTCTTCATCGGGAATAGAAAATAAAGGTCTTTCGTCAGGTAATGAATGTTGCTTGCTCTCAAGCCTAGCCAATTCATATACTGCTTTAGGCCATCTATACCATGGTAATTCTTCTGGTTTAGATGTAAACCTTAGAATCCATCCATCAGAAAGGACAGTTAGAATTGATTCGGTTTTTTCCCTAGTCCAATCCTTGAATTGATTAGTATTAGATAGAATTTCAGTAGCCTCTTCAATGGGAAACGCACCAAAAGAATGAGCCATCATTACCAACTGATTTGCTACAACTGCCTTGGGGGATTTCCTCCATTCTACCGGTTCTATCTCTTGTTTCATTGCACGTTCTGCGATAACTGCTGATTCCGATATTTCATCACAATCCCAAGCGAGGATATTTCCTACTCCAATACCTCCTAAACGATGATCTGCTCTACCGACACGTTGTAACATTCGATCAACTGAACGTGGGCTCTTTATCTGAATTATACGGCTTATTTTTCCAACATCAATGCCCAACTCGAGACTAGATGTACAAACCAAACCTGAAATCTCTCCAGTCCTAAGTTGTTCTTCCATCTCAACTCTAGTCTGTGTTGCTAATGAACCATGATGAACTCCAATCTTCACATCAGGAGCCATCTTTTGCAATCTATTGGCAATGGTTTCAGCGTCATTACGACTATTCACAAAAAGTAAACATGGAGGACTTTCTCTGATTATTTCCACCATCTCTCTAAATGTTGCATGAGCCCTAGGTGGCAAAGATAACTCAATCCCACCAACTTCATCTTCTGCTATAGGTAAAGAAGTATCAACAATTAATTCTGTGGTCCTCTGCCCTGTCGCAATAATAGGTTCTCCATTTTCGCTGGAAAGCCACTTTGAAACATCTTCTGGATTGCCAACTGTTGCTGATAATCCTATTCTCTGAACCTTTCTACCGGATAGAGCTTCTAGTCTTGAAAGTCCAATTGAAAGTTGCCAACCTCTCTCACTGGCAGCCAAATCATGAACTTCATCAATAATTACTGCCCTAACCGTTTTGAGTAATTCTCTCAAATTCTTACCAGTGAACATCAATTGAAATGTTTCTGGAGTTGTCACTAGAATAT
The DNA here is from genome assembly GCA_964001175.1 of uncultured euryarchaeote. Lineage (GTDB taxonomy): Archaea > Thermoplasmatota > Poseidoniia > Poseidoniales > Poseidoniaceae > MGIIa-L1. The sequence goes on along the minus strand of CAXFAS010000002.1, from coordinate 81,110 downwards.
GAGGTGGTTTACGAGTCTGACGTGTTCTCTCACTTTGAGTAGTATCGCCGTGTCTAATTCCAACTTTCAGTCCAACTGATTCAGCAATTTCATTAAGTCTGCGATCTATATCTCTATTCAAAGCCCTTAATGGCGTTATGTAAAGAACTGCTAGTGGCTCCCAATTTTCTTCTAAACACCTATGAATAATTGGTAAAACTGCAGAGAGAGTTTTTCCTGAACCTGTTGGTGCAATCAATAATCTATCTTTTCCAGCAATTATTTCGGGGATAGAAAGTTCCTGAATCGGTGTAGCATTCCATCCTTTTTCATCTAGACAATTGTGAAGTTTTGAATTAAGCAGAGAAAATACATTTGACATACTCTCCCCACCCCTGTGTAGTATCCTTTAGCCTACCACTTTTGAGGATTTGTAGTAATCATCATTCAAAAAAGGGTCAGTAATCTTCATGTTCTAAATCATCAAGATCTTCTTCATCCTCTTCATTTTCCCATCCATAGTCTTCTTGTAGCGCCCCATCTGAAAAGTCAAGAGAGGTTTTTGATGCAATAGAAATTACTACTGTCACAGTGATTAAAGTCAAGATAATAAAAATCCAAGTTAGTGGGTTTTCTCTAGGGGCGTCAATCCAACCGAAGTATTTTGAATAAGCAACATCAATAGAGTGTTCAGCACTATTGTCGGCATCATTAACTTCAATAATGAAATTTTCATAATCTACCACGACTCTCACTCTGTCGACTTCTTCAGCCTTCCATATGGTTGATACAATTACCCTCTCATTTTCTCCAATTCCAGCAATATTAATTGTTTCAAATGGTTTTTCAGTATCTCCGGCAAAGAATGCAACCTTGAAGGGTGAATCTGTGGAACCACCTTTGTTGAGAATAATTACTTCAATTTCTACCTTGGTATTTGGAGATACGTGATCATCAGATAATGAGATACTCTCAATGCTAAGTTCTGGTCCTAAACTACCAAGTCTAACCCACTGCCGTTCAAAATCAGTATCATCTAGTGCTAATTCTGGAATTGGACTAGCTTCTGAATTCGAAACTTCTGGGAATTGATTGCCGGCAGCATCCCATCCAGTGAGATAGAAACCAACGAAATCTCCGGACCTAGGTATAATTCTGCCATTATCTGTTAAATCTAAATTCCCAGACCAAATCACATTTTGTCCGTCTTGCTGCATTCCTAAAATTGTAGAACCTGAACCAATTGTTATGGTTTTACTAGAATCCTTCATTATCCAATGAACAGTTTGAATTGAACCTGTCAAATCAGCATCCTCAGTCCCAGAAAATTCTACTGGGACACTAGTCAAATCAGTATTAAGTGATATGTCGATAACATTCAACGGGGATATTCTACGAACTACTCGTGGAGACGAATCATCAACAATAACTTGTAGAGTGGTAGAAACAAGTTGATTCGACATATCTTCGCCTTCACCTGGTATGTTGGTAATAGAAATTAAACATGTACGGGATGGAGAGGATTGTAAAGATTGGGCGGAGGAAAGAGGTACTTCTACTAAGAACTCACCACCATCACCCAATGAACCATCGCTCCATATCAATTCACCATCAAAGACTTCAACTAAGATACCAATATCTCTAGGAATCGGGATATTACTTCCTTCATAAACAACTCTACCACTGAAAGATAAGCGGTCATCATTCCTAACCCTAGTTCCATCGGCAATTTCCCCAACTCTAGGCTCACTTACATCCGAAACAGAATAATCGGATGGAGCGATTACTAAATCATTTTCAACTTTGAAGGTATGTTCGATAAGTAAAATTTGAGTATCCATCTCAGAACCTCTCTCTTTGAATAACAGAACTAAATCACTCATTTCTTCATCTGGCCAATCCCATTCAAACTTGAATATGAAGTCAATTAAAATAAGTGGCAACCCAGATGAATTGATAGTCTGTGTCATTTTACTGGAAGGTAAAATAGTTAGATATTGACTTTCAGACCAAAATGTATCATTTAAGCCAGAATAAGAAATTCTTTGCGCATCATTAATCGGGTTTGGACCTTCGAAATCAAATACTAACGAAATATGCTCGAAATCAATAACTGTATTTTCATCGACAAAGCCAAATGAAATCTTCTGTGTCTTTCCAGCATATACAGGTTGTTCATCTTGATGACCAAACCATTCAAGTCCAGTAAATACCGCAACAGAATCTTTTCTTGTTATGAATGTCGCATCATCATAATCGAAGCCGAATGAGGTTTGATAAGTTTGAGTATCGCCATTGGAATCTTGAAATTCACTATACATCGAATTACCTGCCAAATCATGTCCATCCCAAAAGTAAGAAACTCTGCCCATGTTAGGATTGCGTGAATGATCAATTTCTGCTTCAAACCATTTATTTGGTGCATCGGTATAGTTCTCAACTACTATCTTTGCATACTCTTCCAGTTCTGCTTGTCCATTTCTATTCAAATCATGGTCTGCTTCAACCCAATAATTTAGAGTCAAAGCCATTGGACTTCCAACTTGGTCTTTAACCAAAACCCTTACTTCTTGATTATAATTTGCTGCTTCATAACTTTCATCCTTAGGACTTGTGTCAATCTTTAGAGGCGCAGTCGCATCAACTTTGAAGGTCCTAAACCAGTCGCTATTAGGAAGAATGGATAATGAAGGATTTACTTCATTGAAGTTTTGAACTTCAAATGTGTATCCATCGGGTTTGTCAGTATTAGGCATAGTAATTGGAATAAAGAAAGTTCCATTGTTATTGTTGGTATCTCTAGCATTACTTTCAACCCATCCTTCTCTGGAGACTCTAACATCAAACATATTGTCAAGTGGAGCATCTTCAGTTCCAACATACCACATTGCACCTTGGAAAAAGACAGTTTCCCCTCCTGCAATCCATGAATTATCAGGTACATCATCAGATACAACTAATCCTGAATTATCTCTAACCTTAAGCCATCCCAATCCATAGGAATGGTTGACTGATACAGCTTCATTAGAAATCAAATCTACCGGAGAAAAACCATCTGTTCCACTGTTATCAGTACAATCTGCTTTGAACCTAACTTCATCTTGCTCAGGGAAATCACTATTTACAGAAAATCTCCAATGAATCTCTAATATTCCATTATTGGTTGAAGACCAAGAACTCTGATCTAATTCAATATAATTATCAGGGTCATTTGGTGGCGGAAAAATATCTCCATTTTCCCACTCTAATACAGGATTTGATCCAACATCAGTAAGAAGTGTCAATTCTGCCCTATTCATTTGACTTGCTTGTTCCCCAATGATATGTCTAGTAACAACTTCGTATGGCTCGACTCTCGGATGAAGTACTTCTTGTTCATCAAACTCGATATCTAAATTTACAGTTCTCATGATATATGTTATAGAGAATTGTTCTAGAGACAATAACCCTGAACTTTCAGAAGAGATATTAATAGGAATCACAGACATACCAGAACCAGTATCGGGAATTAAATTATTCAATGTAGAAATAATGCTACTAGACGCGTCGGAAGTCCTCACATTTTGGGTTCCAACCAAAGCCCCTTCACTGGATAGTCTTTTCCAAACTTCAACTCCACCAATATGTAGTGCTGGTTCAGATGGGGCATTCGAATGTTGAGCAATTGTCAAATCAGTAATGTATGGAGTAACTGCAGAATTAGAAGTTGTCAATTGAATTCTTACACATAGGTAATAACTTGAACCAGAAATTGGCTTTGTGACTCCTGATTCTGTTTTTGTCCAGGTTTGGACACCTGATGAACTGGATGAGCAAGATGAGGAAGAAGAGGCTGCTCCAAAACTAACTTGGATATTGGTACCCGTAGGGGTTGAACCTGACCAGTCTAAGGTTGCAGCAACTGTTGATGATGTACCAGAACCAACATATTGGTATGCATAAAAATACCCACTGGTTCTATAAGTTGCAACATATTCAATTCCTACTGAATCTAAAATCGGAGAAACTCCATTTGAAGCAGTTAATTCTACTCTCCAATCAATAGTATTACCCAGTTGAGGAAATTGAATTAATTGGCCTACATATGCACCAACCCAGTTCATACCCCCGTCATTTGATAACTCAATTTCTAAATTAGTACCACTTGGAATATATCCAACCAAACTCTTCAGTGTCATTGTATCAATTGAAGCGGAAAGCGTTTGGGTCCTGCCTGATATAATCTCAGAAGAAAGCGTAGTAGGATTGGTATATTCTACAGTTCCATCACCATAACTATGGATTTTCCTTGAAGAACTACTACAATAACTAGTGTAATGGCAGACAAATAGAATTCTTCCATCATCTGAATCAGTTAGACCATAATGGCCTCTACTGGATAATGATTCTGAACCCATTAAAATGGGGGAAATACCATTGAAATTGAAGAAATAATGCCTGCTAGGGTATCCTGATGTTGACCTATCGTATTCATTATAGATTATGGTCGGTAAATTGACAACTAAACCAGCCCCATAGCTGCTCTTTATTCCTGCAGCAGAACCAATTGACCAAGTCCCATTAATCAAAGTTGGATTGGTTGAATCTACCTCATGCAAATAATGATCTGCAGATTGATAACTATAAGTTGAAAGATACATTTTTCCTGTATTATCGTCAAAATCTACTCCGTTGATATATCCTTGAGCGTTTGAATACCAAGTATTCTGACAATTCCAAGATAAAGAAGTTGCAGTTTTTGTTACAGACCATTTGTTGACTGTGTAATAAGTATAGTGAACAGTCCAAATAGAACCATCGTAAACTGTTGCATCATAAATATTGTAAAAAAGTGAATTGGTAGAAGTTGCTGAACAAGAACCTGTGTTCATACTTGCAGTCCCTATGTATGCACCTGTTGTAGAATTGATTCGTAAAATTGTAGGTTGTTGACTAGGATAACTAGAAGTGTACTTTAGAACAAAATATTCATCCTCATACAACAGTACTACTCCTACATAGCCCCAAGAAGCAGAACTACTAACAGTGAAATCTGGATATTTTAATGATAATGAATTATATCCTTGATCACTTAAAGCTGCAAATTGTCCAGTTGTATTGTGTATGGCACTTCCAGTGGATGCCAAATCACCAGTTCTAGATAATGTATTTACCACATTTGTAGGGTTACCCTGCAACTCCATACCTTGATTTTGAGTATTTAGATAGTATCTGTATCCGCTGGTGAAAGGGCTGGGTACATTGCCCGAAATATATCCATTATTATCTCCTGTTCCGCCATAATCCGAATCAGATGTAAAGTTGATCCATGAAGTTTGACTAGCCTCACCACGGAAAGTAAACGATGCTTCAGTAACATCTGCTCCATAAGGCATTGTTATTTCACCTGCATTAACATCTCCAGATGAAGAAAATACATGTTCAAAAGATGTCGAACCGTCGTCGAATTGAGAATTAGTATAGGAACTTGCAGCCAATGGTGAGGAGATTGATAACAAAAATAATGATACCAAAAAAACTGCTCGATTCATAGTCTAGCCCCAATTAACACTCGCTTAACAATTAGCGATGGAAACACTACTATTCAATTATGCCCCTAAATGTTAATACAATCAATCAAAGAAGTCAAAGATAAAAACCCATGTGGCTAGATTAGGCGGGGACCATTATGGGCTTAATTTCGGATATTTGGGAAAAACAACATGGTAGGCAACTAATGTTGAGTGCAACTGGATTTGGTGCCTCATTATTACTATTTTTAGCCTCAGGATACCAACTATTATTCTTACAGGATAGCAGTGAATGGGGAGACCTCACAGGTGCGGCAATAGGCTTTGGCGTCTTATCTGGAATTTTATTACTGATAATCACACCTGAGTTTCTTTCTTTGAAAGGTTACGTATCGATTCTAGATGAATTAAAAGAAATAGATTCTCTTTCAGAACTCAAGAGAAGACGTGCAGAGGGTGATGAGGCTGCAAAGGTACTAGGCGCTGGACATGCTGAAAGTTGGAATGAATTCTTGCAAGAAAGAGGATTAAAAAAGATGAAATGAGGTGATTGATTGACCGAATCAACACCTTTTGGTAACCTACTGCGTGAGATTACTCTCGCTGCAGCAATGATATTCATTCTCGTAGTTGGGCTCTGGGCACACACAGGAATAATGCCACCATTGGTAGTTGTAGAGTCTTCTTCAATGATTCATGAGGTCGACGGCGAGATCGGAAGTATTGATGCCGGAGACTTGATTCTTGTAAAGGATACATCTTTTGAAAATATTATTACATTTGCTGAAGCGACTTCAACGCAAGACTCTTCTTATGGACATGAGATGCATGGTATGGAAGGTGATGTGATTATTTATCAAAAGAATGGCGATTCAGGAACTCCTATCATTCATCGTGCCATTCTTAGAGTGGAAGTAAGTCAAACTATGACACCGGATAGAAATGCAACAGCTGACGATAATAATTCCGCACACTGCCCTAGTGGCGGCACATGGGATTCTCACTCGATAGATCTTGATGGAGAAATGGGGACTTGTGTCCTTACATGGAATGTACCTGGTACTAATGTATCAGACCAAGAAAAAATAACTATTCATTTCAATGGAGATAAAGCCGGTTATTATGATTGTAAAAGAATGGCACACGCCAATGTTGAGTCTTTTCTTGTTGTCTGGGATTGGCAACCAAAGCATGCAGGAATCTTAACATTAGGAGATAATAATCAATGTTCAGTAGATCAAGGCGGCTTAGCTGTTAATGGCTCATCTGGAGTCCATAGTGAATCTGGAGTTGCTGGCCCTGTTAGAGAGGAATGGCTCATCGGCGTTGCTGGAGGAGAGATTCCATGGCTTGGTTCTGTTAAATTAATGGCCAGTGGAGGCGATTCGCCAGGAGCAAGTTTTGTCCCTCAATCCTCTTTTATTTACCTTGGATTAGTTATTGGCCTAGTATTATTTTCACCTTGGATTTTAGAAAAAGGGTTGAAAAATATCTTAGAACAATCTCCTGAATCTGAACAGATAAAAATTGAGATGCTAAAATATGTTCATTCTTCAGAAGAAGAATAATTCATTTTATTTACCACTTCTTGTAAAGAAAAATGCCCTTTAGCAACCATTTTAGCCTGCTCAAAAGAAATTGTGAAAAGTCCGTTACTAAATTTACGACTTTGTCTTTGAATCTCTTTAATTTGTCCTGAAGAAGGTTCAATATCGCGTAATTCCCAAACTCTAGTTCCACTCATTGAAGAAATTCTTAATGCTGAAATTGAATGATTATGCCTAAGTAATCCTCGAGATGTTTTACTTTCATCTACAATCTCAATATTCCAGTTATTCCTTATACAGAGATTGATTATTCTATCTCTAATTAGAGGATCTCCATCTCCAATCCTTATCAATAAAGATTGACAATGAATCAGATTAGAGATTGAGACTATTTTATCTATAATCTCTTCAATAGACTGTAGTTGTGAAACTCCAATAAAAACACCATCAGCCAGCCAAGCTAATCCTGGATAAGGGCCTGGATCAATACCGAATATCAATTGCTTAGGATTTCTAAGTCCTTTCATTACTAGTAATGCTAAATCAATACTTTCTTCAATGGTATCAATATTCGTCGGTATTGCTTTTCCTAAATGTTCTTGTTCTAATACTTCGTGACTTTCAGCAAACCAAATTACATCCTTAGTAGGTAATTTTTCAGACGGATCTAAAACCTCGAAATTGATTTTCCTAGACCTCAATTCTCTAATTAATTTATATGATAATTGGAAATTAGATGTTCTAATCGCCAACTTGGCCATATACCTTCTAAATCGTCATGCTCAACAAACCTATCGTCGCAGGTATGCGTTGCATATTAAATCAACATAAAGTCGCATATTAGACCGAAGTAATCAAAAACGCTTGACAATGATGTATATTCGTGAGTAGCCAATATGAACGAGAACTGAGGCAGGTACTAGCCGGCGTTCCCAAAGGGGTTGAATCAGTCATTCGCTCATGTGATGAAAAAGAGAAATTAAAGATGAGATTGATTCTTAAGCGTCCGTTTTTAGTTGTTAGAGCTGCAGGTTCGGGGATGGATGGTTCTGGTGATTTACTTGCACTACGTGGAGATATTTGTTTTCCAATTGAAGTTAAGTCTAGGAAAAAATCAAAAATATATCTTTCAGGACAAACTAGAGATCAATATGATTCAATGGTTTATGAAGGTGAAAGATGTAAATTAATGCCGTTGTATGCTTATCGATTAAAGGGGGTTAGAGGAGATTCATGGCGTATTTTTAGAGTCGAAATTGAAGGGTTGTCTGGAAAATTAAGAAAATTGTCTCACTTGATTCCACCATTGCCGAAAACTAACCGGGGAAAACCCTATCTAGACTGGGAAAAAGGAATGAAATTAAATGATTTCATTGCATTAGTGTGCTCTCAAGCCGGTTTAGAAAAATATAATTTTAATCAATTAAAGATAAGAAGTTCAAAATCAGATATGAACATCATATCAAAACATACTTCAGAAAATTTTGAAGTGGACCAAAAATTCCCTTCACAAATTGACATCTTTGCTGAATTGGCAAGAAGAAAGAGTGTTTAATCATACATATGGAATTATCAAGATGAATAATATCATACCAAGTAAAGCAAGAGATGAGATACTAGAGGCTTTACTAGAAATATGTTCAATCCACATCGGATTCAAATCCCAAGTTTTCAACTTTTTACCAATCCTTCGTATAGTTTTCAAAATCCCACGTAATAAATCTCTAAACAAATGTCCGCCATCAAATGGTACCATAGGAATCAAATTGGTGAACCCCAATAGAATATTTACCCACATTAACCAAAAGAAAAGATTGGTTAAAAATAACAATCCTGATTTACCTATAATTGAGGCTAAACCATCATCATCTGCTTGCAAAAGAGACTCTTCGAAAGGATGCATAGATACTCCTTGAAGTTCAAAAGGAATAATCATCAAGCCCAAAGTATGGAAAGGTAGAACCAATGCTTTTTGAACAAAATTTCCGTCCCACCTAGGAGATAAAGGTCCTGCAATTCTATCAATTCCAGCGGTTCCTTCAGAAATTCCTTCAATGCCCAAAAAAGGATCGCCCTTTGAAATATTTAGAGAGTCAAGATTTGATTCACTCCATCCTAAGTCAATGTAATAATCATGTTTGTCTGAAAAAGTTGTACTGAGGTTTTCTCTGGTTCCATCTTGGTGTAAAACTGAAATTACTACAGTATCGTTGGCAGAATAATCGTCCATGATTTCATAGAAACTATCCAAGCCAATAATTTCTTTACCATCGATATATTCAATGGTATCCCACGGTTTCATACCTGCTTCATAAGCACCTTGATCTTGTATAATTCCTCTAACATGTATATCGTCATTCGAAGCTACAAATTGACCGGCTAATCCTCCAATCATTAAAAGACAGATGAATGCAGCAAAAATATTGGTTGCTGGACCTGAAGCGAACATTCGCATTCTCTCTTTAGGTGGCGCACCCATCAATTCTTCATACTGCGGTTCAGCAAAAGCGCCTAAAGGCAGAGGACCTAATTGAAGTAAACCAAATGACCTAATCCTCATTCCATGCGCTCTGGCTTGTAAACCATGACCAAATTCATGAATTACTAAAGCAATAACAAATGCAAGGATACCCCAACCTAGAGGTATCATCGGATTAATTCCGGGAATTGCTACGAGTTCACTTGCGGAAGGCGGGTCTGCTGTCGGAGGAGAGAATAGAGCTGAAATAAATGCGATAATCATTATCAATCCTACAAAGAGCATAGAGAAAATGCAAACCCATAGAGAAATTTCGCCATATATTCTCCAAAACTTACGAGGCTTTGCGGTTTTATCTAAAAAATTCAAGCCTTTGCTACTTCTAACCATTAGAATTACTCCAAAGACTCTAGTGGCATTCCACTTATCTAAAACTCCATTTCTCTCCCAATTTCGCAACAAAATATACCAAGCTATTATCAAAATAAAAATCAGAGTCCAATCTATTTGGATTGCCCCCCAACTTGCTGCCATGAGTAGTCCAACCGGTTCTTTACTTTCAACCTTAACAAATTTTTAACAAACTTCAAAGAGTATCGATATGAGGATTAATCATGGTCTCATTTGAAGCCGCAATCCTTGCATGGTGTGAGGAGACATGGGGGCAACAACCAGTAATAATCGAGGAGTGGGTCGTTAGCGATGAATTTGCTCAAGTATTTATTAGATTGAATAATAGTGTTTTGATTGTTGATTTTATGATAGAAAGCACTGGAGATTTAATTTGTCAAAATCATTTACATATTCCTCAAGAAAGATGGAATCCAGGGTCTATTCAAGTTTTCAGAACCAAAGAAGGTAAAGTTAGATTTAGACATAGAAATTCAGAAATTATCTTTGCTGCCCACTTACGTGCACCCGAATGGGGGCAATCATTGTTAGAAGAATGGCTAATGGCACAACGTGGAGAGATACTGAGGCCTAAAGATAGAAGTCAAAGAATCGCTTCAATCAGAAGGAATAAAGAGAGTATTAAGAGAAACCTGAACTCGGCCTCCCTTGATTCTGCTAAAATTGAGATTCAGATAGTATCACATAGATTGGAAACTGCTGAAAAGGGGTTAAACCCCCATGAATTGAGTAACGACGAGTCTGAGTGATTAACTCATTTTGACTTTATATCGATCTCTTCCATTAACATAAAGAGTAATACTGCCTGACGAAGAAACACAAATTGAGATACATTCAGCCAACTGAGAAATTGCTCTTGCTGCTAGGTGTCTCCCACCTTCACCAGACTTGGTAGTTATTCCGGATGGAACTTGGATATATCTTCCTGCATCGCTTGCAATTCCCTCTTTATTGAAGAAAATAGCGCCATCCAACCAAGCAAACTCAGCAAAAGTTTCATGATTATCCTTGGATATAATACTTCTTTTTTCACTATTATGGCCCTTAAATGGGTTTAGTACCAATGCTGTAGAATGTTTACGCAAAATTGGCAGAGAACCTATTGCAAAAATCGCACCTACTGCATGACCCTCTCTGCCGCGACTAGCGATATGCCTAGCAAGTTCCATAGATTTAGTCAAAACTTCTAATTCAATACCTACTTCCTGTGCTAAATTTGCAAAACGATTAGCGTTTAGCATAGTAGTATCTATTGAAAATACTCCATCGATAGGTTCAGCTAAAACTACTAGAATTCTCTCTCCTCTAGAAATTCTACTTTCCCCCATGGCTTGAAGAATCAAATCATGTAACTGTGTCAACACTCCAAGTCCTATTGAACTCAAATTCTCATCGATAATTGTAGCATCAATGTTGCTCTCTTTAAGAGATTCTACTACTCTATTTTGACTGGTAATAATTGAAAGGTCTACCCCTTTGGGAACTACTTCAGCAACCAATTTCACTTTTCTAGCACTATTAGATAGCATCAATACACTGTCATAAGTTCTCCTATCTGAAGGAAAACTACTGACGACCATTGATACAAGGTCGACCATTATTTCACCTATTCATTAGTAGTATCAATGCCAGGTAGTTGATCTTCTGATTCACGATAAACTGTACGCATGTTGCTAATGAAATTACGTTCTTTAACCACAATCAAAAATTCATCAAATCCTGGATCTTCTTCACCGTCTAGATGACTTAGAAGAACTTCCAATGTAATTCTAGCACCTTCTCTGTGAGGATAACCAAATATTCCCATAGAAATAGGAGGAGATACTATTTTCCTAACATCGTCCATTTCTTTAATTCGATCAAATAAGTTATGATACGTTTGAGGCAATAATTCTCTTCGAGACTCGTCTTGATTTGGCCTGCGGCAATCGGGTCCAACAACATGGAAAATATGCTTGAATTTATCTTTTAAAGCGAATGGTTCTGTTACAACATTATTTGTTACTGCACATGGAGGGGCGTTGATTTTCCTCATCTCTAAACATATATTTCTAGTAACTTGAGTTAATTCTTCTCCTGCCTTAGCATGAACCATAGCATCTAACCCTTCTCTTCCAGATAGACGATTGTTTGCAGGAGTAATTAGTACGTCACCCTCATGCTCCCATAAATCGCCGCCTACAACCTTTACTATACCCCATTTGCATGTCCTGGCCATGTAAAGTTCCGGCATATGTGGGCATAGAAGGCCGTCTTACTTATCAAGTTCGCTAAAATGCTACATTTTAAGTGTGATTTTACGAATTTTCACTTCCCCGTTTATTGGAAGGTTTCATGTGCTGTCTATCTATGGAAGGTATGATTACTATGGCAGTAGGTTATGTTTTGATAAATGTTTCACCAGGATTAGAAATGGAAGTTTACGAAATTATGAAAACTTTTGATAATGTTGAAGACATTACTGTTTTATTTGGTGATTATGATTTGATTGTAAAATTAGTTGCTAATGATTTAGCCACGATTGCTAAAACAGTTGTAGAAACTATAAGACCGGTAAAGGGAGTAATTAACACAAAAACTCTAGCTGGTGCTGATGTATAAAATTAAGAAAAATATTTCTAAAAATAAACGCATTACTGCTCAATGCTAATCACAAAATGCTGTCTCGAATGGGGTCTTGCGGGCCATATGTGGCGCAGTAAACGGGTTTTTCGGCGCAAATACTAAATACTGTACAGTGTGGACAACTACCGGAGGTTATCCAAAATGTCTGATAAGAAATATTTCGTCCTAATGGAGGGCGGTAAAGATACAAGCCAGGTTTTTGCAAGCAAACAACCCCGTGGAGCGGCCCTTAAAGCTGCAACCCGCGGACATACGAACATACGCCTACGTGAGCGCGGCACAAAGCGTGTCCACTGCTTCACCGGAAGCATCACTATGGTCGACAAGCCTGCAAATGGCCCTGACTGGCTACCTGATAAGATCAAGAAGGCCAATGTCAAAAAGAGCGGAATTGAACACCTTTGAGTTCAACCCGTCGGCTAAAATATAGATGAATGTGTTCCGAGGAATGCAATTGCCTCTTCAAAGACCAAGGTCTTTGGAGGGGCTTTTTTTTATTTTTATTCGGATGATTGCTCTTTTCTTGAAATCCATCCACCTACCCATAGTGCGACTATAATCATTACAAACTGGGCCAATAATCGTAAAATGTGCCAAATAGTAGCAAATGTTTTTCCTTCAAGTGGGACATCATTTACCCACATGTTCAAATTCGCCCAATAAACTGCAATTAAGAATAGTGTCATCAGAAGGCCAGAATATTTTCTTGTTTGGGGAATAATAATTCCTATTCCAAGAGCAATTTCCATTGCACCGGTTAGTAAAACCCAAAATGTTGGATCTCCAAGTATTGCAGGTACTATGGGTTCAAACCATTCTGGTTCAATAAAATGACCAATACCCACATTGATGAAGAATATTCCAAGAATAATTGAAAGAATATGTTTTACCAAGGCAATTGTATACATCAATTATCGCCTTCAATAACGTACTTTCTTCCTTGTTAAGGTACGCCAGATTCTCTGGAGCGGGTCATAATATCTGTCAACTACTCTTTCCTTCAATTGAATAATTGCATCATCGGTAATTTGAATACCGGCAGGGCAAACTTCAGTACAGCATCTAGTAATATTACAGTACTCAACACCGAATTCTTTCTTTATTTCAGGAACTCTATCCTCAATATCAAGCGGATGCATCTCATATTGGGCTAGCCTGACTAGATTTCTTGGTCCGGCGAAATCTTCGAATTGAGCGTGGTCCCTTAACACGTGACAAGTATTTACACAAAGGAAACATTCTATACATTCTCTAAATTGTTGAACTCTATCTGCTTCCATTTGATTAAATTCCCAATTCATCTCATCAGGCCCTTTTATTGGCTTTATTTTTTGAGCCATTTCATAATTCCATGATACATCTGTGACTAAATCTTTGATGTGCGGGAAAGCCTTCATTGGTCTAATTTCAATGGGTTGACCTTCGGGAGTTTCAGCGACAACATCACTCATTCTAGTCATACACATCAGTCGTGGTTTACCGTTTATTTCTGCAGAACATGAACCACATTTTCCGGCTTTACAATTCCATCTGACTGCTAAATCTGGCTCTTGTTCATATTGGATTTTATGGACGCAATCTAATACGACCATACCTTCATCCAGTTCGATTTCATAGTCTTCCATTTTCGAGGATTCTCCCTCACCGCGAGTTATCAAAAAATCTTGCTTTCTACCTTTTAGAGACATTAATCTTCACCTCCAGCCTCAGCAGCTCTTTCTGCAATTATGTCTTTTACTTCCTTGATTACCTTTGATAAATCTTCACGCATTTCCTCAACGGATTCTTGTCGTATCTTTATCTCGCCATCTTCCATCCAAATTATATTCAGAGTCTTACCCCAGTATTCATCTTCAGGAACAGGGAAATCGTCACGAGTATGTCCCCCTCTACTCTCTTCACGTGTAATTGCAGCCAACGTAGCAACATATGATATATCAACCATATTTTTTAGATCTAGTGCTTGATGCCATCCCGAATTATATTTTCTTGAGCTTCCCGGATAACATATCTTCCGGCGTTTCTCAAATTCTTTCAAGTCATCGAGAGCTTCACTTAATTCCGATTCAGTACGAATTATTCCTACTTTTTCTTGCATCATATCACGCATCTCATCATAAATCAATCCTGGATTTTCTCCACCTTCATGATTGAACGGCTCTAGCATTACACTAATCGCTTCTTGAACTTGAGAATCATCTATTGTGGGTTGAGCGAGTTTTTTGGCTCTTGCTGCAGAAAATTCTCCCGCTCTCTTACCAAATACGATTAAATCCGAAAGGGAGTTACCACCTAGCCGGTTTGCACCATGAAGGCCTGAAGCGGCTTCACCACATGCATATAGGCCCTTAACTGTCGTTTCTTGGGTTTCTGCATCAACCAGTACACCACCCATAACGTAGTGAGCGGTTGGACCGACCTCCATCGGTTCTTTCGAAATATCGACTCCTGCAAGTTCTTTGAATTGATGATGCATTGAAGGTAACTTCTTCAAAATAGCCTCTTCTCCGCGATGTGAAATATCTAAGAATGCACCTCCATGAGGTGATCCACGACCTGCTTTGACTTCAGAATTTATCGCTTTGGATACAACATCTCTAGTGAGTAATTCGGGAGGTCTTCTAACGGTTGCAATCTTTCCAGATACCACTTCTTCAACCCATTGATCTGATTCTTCAATAGTTTCAGCGTGGTCACCGGCAAACATTTCTGGAACATATCTAAACATGAACCGCTCACCTTCAGAGTTGGTAAGTCTACCACCTTCTCCTCTAACTCCTTCTGTTACCAGTATGCCTCTAACCGATGGCGGCCAAACCATTCCTGTCGGGTGGAATTGGATAAATTCCATATCCCTTAGTTCAGCGCCCGCCCACAGAGCAAGGGCGTGTCCATCACCAGTGTATTCCCATGAGCCTGAACAAACAGACCAACATCGAGTTATACCACCGGTTGCAAGAATTACTGATTTAGCAGAGAAGGCGTGGAAATCTCCGTCAACTCTAGTATAAGCTACACAACCTGTAACTCTGTCTCCTTCTTTGAGAAGGTGTCGAACGGTGTATTCCATGAAGATGTCGATCCCTTCATGAATTCCTCTTTCTTGTAATGTACGGATTAATTCTAGACCTGTTGCGTCACCAACGTGAGCTAGTCGTGGGAAAGTATGGCCACCAAAATTACGTTGATTGATCAAATTATTGGGAGTTCTATCAAAAACAGCACCCCATTGTTCCAGTTCTCTAACTCTATCTGGGGCTTCTTTTGCATGAAATTCGGCCATTCTCCAGTTTGCTAACCATTTACTACCTTTCATAGTATCATGAAAATGGACTTTCCACCCATCTCTAGGATCTGCATTTTGTAAGGCTGCTGCACAACCGCCTTCGGCCATTACTGTGTGAGCCTTACCGAGTAGAGACTTTGTGATTATTGCCGTTTTAGCGCCACTTCTTGCCGCTTCAATCGCCGCTCTAAGGCCAGCACCGCCAGCACCGATTACTATGACATCGTATTCGTATTTTTTGTAATCTTCAGACATCATTTCACCTCAAATCACAAATAGCGCCACATCGCTAAAATATCCTTCACAAACTGCTAAAACCCATAGGTCGCCCAAGAAAACGAATATCAAAGAAGTCCAAAACCAGAAGCCGTGCGACCTGTTAATTATTGAAATCTTACCAAATAATTTACCTCTAATTCTACTGACGCCAGTTGTCCAGCGGTCTAATACTCCACCTGCTAGGTGTCTAAGAGCGTGACATGAAGTGACATACATAGTTAGTAAAAATGCTTCAATACCCATGACAAATGTGCCTATGGAGACTCCAAATCCACCATCAAAGGTCATGGTATGGGTTACGTCCCACCATTTAATCAAAAGAATAATCATGGCTGCATAGAGAAAATATCGATGTAAATTATTGAAAATAAATAATCGCTTTTCGCCTTTATATCCAATCTTCTTACTGATATCTGGCTCATCAACCCAGCACGCAACAGGGCTTGCAAAGAAAGTCCGATAGTAGACTCTGCGCATGTAATAGCAAGTGCCTCTAAAACCAAAAGGAATCCATAAAACAAGGATTGCAGCATTAACCCAAGAGGGATGGTCCCAGGTAGATAATCCGAATAAATCCCATTCCAAAACATTAGGAGAAAATATGGGTGACATGACTACGCTACCTTGTAAGTCATAGGAAATTGTCCCATCTGTTGTATAGATGAAAAGTCGCCAAAATGTATACAATAGGGCAATATTCAATCCGATACCCATGACAAGTGGTTGAGCCCACCATTTGTCTTTCCTATCAGTACGGCCCAGTCCGTTAATTACCGGGAGTTTTATGCCTTCACCCAAAGCTCTCACCACCCGCCCAAATAGGGCGGACATTATGACGCTAGCACCCGCAGTCTTTGAGGTTGATTGTCAATCGACTGTTAAATATTAATCATAACTTAGATGCAGTATCCCATATTTCATCTAAAATTGTAGAATTTGCCCAATAGTTTTTTGATTGCCACATCTTTATACCATTATCACCAATTAATTGTAATGTTGGGGTAGATGGGTTACCATATGCTTCATACAAACCATAGCCTGTATCTCGTTCTGAAAAATAATCTAACGCAGGAGTATTTTTCTTACCCATTACTATTTTCCATGGAGTATAGGAGGATTCATTGTTATCTAATCCGAAGGCATCCATTACTTCCTCTGAACCTTCGATACCTGACCAACCATGGACACTGACAATTGAAAGTGTGGATTCATTTAATGAACCGTTTTCTAGACTTTCACGTATCATATTAGTCCATTCATGACATCCAAAACAGGACGAACCAACCCATAATATCAAGACTGGTCCATCTTTTAATTCCTCTTTTAGATCAAACGTTAGTCCTTGGTCTTCGGCTCTATCCAGAGTTTCAGCCTTGAAAGTCAATCTAAGAGGAATTTCCTCTTGCTTATCTCCGATAACTGACTGTGTTTCAATACATCCAGGAATCAAAAGTATCAGAATGATGAATGTAACAGATAATCTATGCAACATGCCCTTCACCGGTTGCATTATTTTTCATCGAGACCTTATTCGCCTTCTTAATTTTCGGCTTCTTCATGTCTGCAAACCAATTACTTACACCATTCCAGTCAGGATCTAATCCCATATCTGCTAATACCAATTTACTACTTATTCGAGCACTCTCAAAAATAGTTGGAAGGCCACTACCTGGGTGAGTTCCTCCACCTACAATGTACAAGTTTTTAGCTTCTTCAAATCGGTTTTGTGGTCTCCTCCATAACATTTGTTTGAGGTCGTGGGTGAGGTTGAATACTGCACCTCGATAAATATCTGAGGCACCCCAGTCATCTGGCGTGACCACGGTTTCAGAGACGATGTGGTCTGCAATATCGTCATAACCAAGTTTAGCTAGTTGCTTTACAATAGTGTCTCTATAATCTGCTTTAATGTCATCCCAAACTATGGTATCGTGCGTATTTGGTACAGGCACTAAAACATAAACAGTAGATTGACCTTCTGGCGCTAGACTATCATCAGTAATACTAGCATTTTGGACATAGACCGATGGGTCATCCCATGTTAGTTTGTGATTTGTAATATCGTGGAGGTTCTTCTCATACTGCGAAGATGCATATATTTGATGATGGGGTAAGTCATACATTTTATCGACGCCAAGGTAAAGCATGAACGTCGAGCAGGAATATCCCTTCTTTTCGAGTTTCTTATTCGACCATTTCTTTCTCTTTTCGTCAGGTACAAGAGTCGTCATGGCATGAGCAAAGTCTGCATTTACAATGACCTTATCAGCATGAATTTCTTCTCCTTCTATACGGGCTCCAACTACAGTCTTTCCTTCGTAAATTAGGGATTTTACCGGAGTATTACAGCGGATTTTAACGCCCAATTCTTCAGCGATTTCACCCATACGACTTGTGATACTACCTAGGCCGCCCTTGGCATGAAAAATACCGTGCTCATATTCAAGGAAAGCTAGAATGGTAAACAAAGACGGTGCATGGAATGGACTCATTCCCAAATACTTGGTTTGGAAAGACATTGCGAGTCTGACTCTCTCGTCATCGAAATGCTTGCTTAGATCTCCTGCTACACTCGCCCATGGCTTGAGAATCGTAGCGACTCTCATGGCTCTCTTAGAAAGAACGTTTAGGGGGCTTGTCCATGGAGTTTGTAGGCATTGCTTAGAAAAATCTAGTTTCTTACGATTTTGTAGGACATACTTTTCGAATCCTTTGGCATTCTTGTCGCCAGCAAGTTCTCGAATTCTTTCGGTCATTTCGTCAAGTTTACTTGTTGCGTCAATATGTCCACCAGCACCGAAAACAAGCCTGTACATAGGGTCTAGAGGCATTAATCCGAGTTCTTTGTGAGCATCACGGCCAATCGCTTTGAATATTTCTTCGATAACTTCAGGGTAGTGAAAAAAGGTTGGTCCTCGGTCGAATGTGAAACCATCCTTGTGAACGAGTTTGGTTCGGCCTCCGACTTTCTCTTCTTTTTCAAGTATCGTGACATCAACGCCTGAATATGCTAGCAGCAAAGCACTGGCTAACCCTCCCGGGCCAGCACCAATAATTATTGCGGTAGGTTTGTTTGATTCTTGCATGGCCACTTCAACTTGACTGGGCATATAAAGAACAGTATAATTCCATATGGAAAATAACCTTTCAATTAGGACTAACTATCTTTCATTGTTAGTTTTAACTTAACCTCTTGAACGGTTTGTTTTGCAGAGATAAGAGTACCTTCTAGACTTCCATGAACCATATAATCTCCACAAGAAAAATATTCCTTTGTCGAATTTGAAGACTTGGATGAGAATATTTGAGAATCGGTTTCAGGAAGTGCATTAGCGATATGTTGGACATCAATTAATGACCACTTTGTTGAAATAACTCCAAACCAATCAAATAATTCTTCGATAACCTTACTAGAAACCTGTTCTTCATTTATTAATCCAAGTTCTTCGCATTTATCACCAACCACTGTTACACAAATTAGAGACTTACCATCTGGTGAATAATTTGGTTGAATATCTGAAGGTACTGAGACATATGAGATGATATTTTTTGTATTTTTTATTTCAGAATTTAGCATTATATGATTGCTTGAAAGGGGTGAAGTTGAGGCAGAAAAATAAATTGTCCACACGTGTTTTGAAGACAAATTTTTTCGATGGTCATAAGCAACTATTACTGCATCATATTTTTTCTTAACACCGTTTATCGTGATTGAGTCTTTGGTGAATGATTCGACTCTTGAATTCAAATGAATAACCTTACTTGGAATTTGATCTGCCAAATAAGTTGGAACCGCTTGGATTCCATTTTCAGGTAAAACCATATCTCCGTTAGACATAGTTCGAAAAATAAATTTGAATAAACGCTCATTTGTTCTGAGTTCTGATTCTAAAAAAATCCCACCAAATAATGGATGGAAAAATCTATTGATAAAAGATTGAGAGAATCCTTGACTTTGTAACCATTCTTGAGTTGACATGTCACCTTCAGCAAAAATTTCCTCAACTGACATCTTCTTTAATCGTCTTCTAATCTTCAATACTCTTAGCATATCAAAAGGAGACGCAAAAAAACCAAAAGCATCTTTGAATGAACTAAATGGTCTCCTAAAAGGATCTGAAAGCCTCCATATACGACTTTTATTTTTTGATGGACGAATAACCTTGGCTCCCGGTTCATAAGGCTTAATGGATAATTTATCATAATCAATAATCTGTTTAGTCAAATCATATCCGGTTTGAATTACATGAAAACCATGATCTAATTGAAATCCATTAACCAAATCGGTTTTCATTCGCCCACCGATTCTATCTGATTTCTCAAATAATTCTACCTCATAGCCATCATTCAACAGTGACTTGGTACAATATAGTCCTGCAATCCCTGCACCAATGATTGCAATTTTGGGAATCATTTAATCAACTCAATTTAGACCTAATTTCTCTCTAAATTCTTCTAAATAAGGGCCCATTGATTTAATCAAATAGGCATCTGGATGAGTTCTAAGAACTAATCCATCAAGGTACATCAGGGCACGAATAATCGGAAATGCCTCTTCACCAAATTCTGCACCCGCAAGTTCAACAGCAGCTCTAACAGTCTGCATCATAATTTTCGTCAAACTCTGTTCACCAACTGGTTTTTTGCCAAAGTCCTGGTAAATCTCATGCATTTTAGACATATACTTCTTCATCCTTTTTTCCGAAGGATGTTGGTCGGTCATGTCTAATAGAGCAATGAATGCTTCATCCAATTTCTGTTGTGAAAGTTTTTCAAAAAATACGAACAGAGATTTACTGACGTTTTTTGGCGCATGACAGACTGCAGCATTGTCGATAAAAACGAATTTACCTTGTTTATCAATAATACAATTCCCAGGATGTAGATCGCCATGAAAAGTTCCTACGCCAAACAGATAAGCCCCATGTATTCTGAACAAGTCAAGTAATGTATCCCAAGACAACGATTTATTATCGATTCCTTCCTCCAAAGAATCGCCATCAATAAACTCAGAAACCAATACGTTCTCATTGGAAAGTTCGGGATAATACTTTGGAAATCTGAGCAGTGGGGTTGGGAAATCTTTTGAAATATCTTGTTGGATTTTCATTAATTCTCCTGCCCCTTTAATTTCATTTCTTAAATCCAATTCCCTAAGAGTATAATCGGCAACATGGTTAATCAGTGCAATTGGATTCCCGACTTTTCTTAATCTAGGAGAAAATAAAATTATTATTTTCAACCAACTTCTCATTCGTTTAACTTCTTTGGAAAAGACCTTTGAATTGGCTTGCTTGACAAATTTGATTATTACTTCTTCACCAGACTTAAGAGTGCCACGATGCACTTGTCCAACTGATGCTGCAGCCAAAGGTTCTTGTTCGATATACTCAAAGTGGTCAGCAAAATTATCTATCGCTTTGGAGTTTAATGTTTCAGTCAATGACTCTGCAGGTATGGATGCTGCATGCTGATACAGTTGTTGCAATTGTTGACATTTCTCTTCACCTAATAAGTCAGGCCTCAATGCAAAAATTTGAGCTAACTTCACAGCTATTAGTCCTTGGTTTTGAATCCAGTCTAAGTCAGCGGGCTTCTTCCTCGTTATCTGCCGCATAAAACGGAGAAAGGTAAAAAGGCGCATAGTTAGAAGTCAAGGTTTTGGTTTATCAATTGATGTTTTTTTAATCATCATCTTCTTCTATATCGTCAACAAAGATTAATGTATATCTCCACAACTCTTCAGAATCTTCATTTTCCTCTTTACGGACAAGGACATTACTGCCTTCTGGATACCGTGATAGTAGCGCTCCTTCGATAATTCCGTCATCTAATTCCCACAATGGCAAAACATCTCCTTTTTCGGTAGGCGGGTGGGTTAAGTTAACCTTGATATGGAAAAATGGAGATGTATCATATTCTAATTCTCCAAGTCCAGCATATTCCCACCAATCCATTAGTTCGCTCAAAAACTCAACATGACCTTCGATATTTCTGAGGCTAAAGGCGAGTTCTTCGCCAATTCTTTGTCCGACTTGTCTAAGCATAGTCTTGATATCGATTCCTAATTGATGTAAACTGAAAACACTGCCATCTTCTAAGGCGGCTCTTGCTTGATTTATTCCTTTACTTGATTCAAGGAAAGATTCTGGGTTAAACGGTGTGTCTTCATCAGGCAATTCACCACTAAAGTCTAATGCTTCACGGAATTGTTCCAAGAAGGACCCCTCTCCTACTGTAAGTCTTAGAGGGTCTACAATTCTCTCTTCTGTAAATCTCTTTTTTGCACTCTCCAGATCGACTGCCCTATTCCAAATAGCCATCATGAATTCATAGTGCGAGTTAGAAAATACTTCAGATGATACTACAAGAGCAGCATCTTCTCTTCCTCTTCCAACCGGGTTAGATTCAACAAATAAAAATTGGACTACATTACTAAAATCTTGTAGTACTCCGAGTGAATTTATCTCGTCGGAATGTCTTACTTCTACTGAATCATGGAGTTGATCAAAAAACCTCAATGTCCTTCGATCTAACTGAGATAATACTTTGACTACAACACCTCTTTCAGCAGCAGAATTGACTTCTTCAATCGCTGGTGAACGACATAGATGCAAAATCCCAAATTTACCTAAAAACAGAATCAATTGTTCTTCAGCATCGTTGGATAGTTCACCAATCCTCTTTTGGATATATTCTCTGCCTTTCAAGACAGCAAATTTTGCATCACTTTCTCCACTTGGCGATGACTTTTCTAGTGCGTCATCTTTGGCTCCAGACATAATGCCCTCAAATGCTTTAGTTGTTCTATCAATTCTAGACTTCTGATCTTTAATTAGGCGCTTGAATAGCACCGGTAATGATGAGCATGAAAATTTCATTGGCCTGTCTGCAGTAACGTTCACTAAGCCGATTTGAGTTAGTCGAGAAAGTGAATTATAAGCATCCAAACGATTGGTTCCTAACTTTTTAGCAAGGTCACTTGCCTTAAGTTCTTTAGACGAAGATAGGATGACTAGAGATTTAGCTTCTCTATCACTTAACCCCGCCTCTTCGAAAAGTTCAGTCCAGTCCATATTACTTCCCTCCAGAAGACAACTTGCTCAGAGTATCTAGGATCTTAGCAACGTGTCGCCTCGGCCTGAATAACCAATCATAACAATAGTGAATTTTTCTATCTGGCCCAATTAGAAATGAGGATTTGCCAGGGAATCTGCCGAGGAAAAGTGGAACACCATATGCTTCAGAAACTTCTCTTTCAGGGTCACTGAGCAACGGAAAAGGCAAACCAAGTTCTTCTTTGAATCTACGATGGTCTTCTACAGAATCTTCGCTTATACCAATAATTTCAACAGGAGGAGTAAGTGATTGAAATAGTTCATATTGTTCTTTGAAGTTTAAACAGCCTCTTTTACAGGTAGGTGAGCCGTCTCTAGCGTAGAAAAATAGAACCTTCCACTTATCATCGTAATCAGACAGTTTGACTACCTCATCAGTGCTGGATTTGAGTGAAAAGTCAGGTGCTATTTGACCAACTAACTGATTTGACATAACTAAGCCTCTATATTCCAGTTAGTAATACTATTCATTGAATACAAATGGAAGAATGTGGCCCATTCGCTTGGCTTTTGTGGCTAGATAATTTTGATTAAACACGCCTCTACCTTCGATGTGCTCGATTCTATTAACTACTGCGATACCATTATCCAGCAATCCTTGAATCTTTAGTGGGTTGTTAGTCAAGAGACTGACTCGGCTAACTCCAATTCTTCCCAGCATTTTAGCACAAAAGGAATATTCTCTTGCATCTGCAGGGTGATTTAATGCAGTATTTGCATCCAAGGTATCAAATCCTTGGTCTTGTAGTGCATAAGCTTTAATTTTCTCCTTTAGGCCAATTCCACGACCTTCCTGCCTCATGTACAATATTGCCCCACAACCATCTTCTTGGATCTTTTGCATTGCCAGTTTTAATTGAGGTCCGCAATCACACTTTAACGATGTAAAGGCGTCTCCAGTTAAGCACTCAGAGTGAATCCTTACTAGCGGAATCTTATCGTGATTGTCTTCGTCTTCAAGGCCAACTGAGAAGATGGCGTGTTCTAGTCCTCTATCATCTACCATCACTCTTACTCTAAAGTTTCCAAATTCTGTTGGTAGGCGGGCGTCTGCTTCAATTTTCATTGGGTCAATGGTTCTGCTGTCCATGCTCACAGAAAAATGGATTTGGTTATAATCAAATGTTTATTTCCGTGTATGATATTAAACACCGCTTTATAGGTGAACTAGGTTGATATCGCGATATGAAGAGACTCTCGTGCGATTTAGGTGTTGCTGCGTTAGTGTCTTTAGAAAACAAGGTTTTACTTGTACAAGAGGCTCAAGGAAAGTTCAAGGGCAAATGGGGGTTGCCGAAAGGATTTGTCGACCCAGGCGAATTACCTAGAGATGCTGCACTCCGTGAATTAAAAGAGGAATGTGGGCTCGATGGCAAGGTTGTAGGTTTAAATTCGATGCGAGAAAAAATCCTTAATGGTCATCCAGCGATTTTTATTGTTTATGATATCGAAGTTAATCCTGACCAAATTGCTAAGCCTTGCTCAGAAATTTCTCAAGTGAAGTACGTCGATAAGTCAGAATTATCAAGCCTTGAATGGATAAGTCATACAATGAAATCAATCGCATTGAACTCTGGAACGGATATTCCTTCTTCGATAATTGACTACTCAAAGTCTCAAGGACATCCATACTTACTACACTTGTTTAGAAGAGGTGATCTCGTTGAAAACTAACTTAGATGATAGAATTAGAGTCGTCAACGACCAAGATGTATTCACTGACGGGGAGTATGTACTATACTGGATGATTGCAACACGTAGATTCAACTACAATGCTTCGCTAGAGTATGCTGCCAAATTAGCTGAAAAATACGGTAAGCCGTTGCTTGTAATCGAAGAAATTTCTACCAGTCATAAATTTGCCAATGATAGAATAACCTCATTTGTTATTCAAGGAATGGTTGAAAATATCAGTACTTTCAAAGAACACAATATCCGATTTATACCATGGGTTGAAACCCCTCTAAGTGGCCCAATGGGATTACTAAAAACCCTAGCCAAAAGGGCTTGCTTGGTTGTTACTGATGATTTCCCAACATATTACCCTCTTTCTGCAACAAAGGCTGCAGGTAGGTCTTTAGACAGAAAAGTCATTGCTGTTGATTCAAATGGTGTTTTTCCAATGTCGTGGACAAGTAGTGCCTTTACAACGGCACACAGCTTTAGAAGATTCATTCATGCTAATTTTTCGAGATGTCAAGAGACTTGGCCGCAAAAAATACCTATAAATTCCGATTATGACTATTCGATTGATGATGAATTATATCAATCAATTATCGAAGAATGCTCGGTTAAAATACCGCCCTATGAATGGCTATGGAGATGTTCAGAAGGAGGTTCCACTGGAAAGAAAGCCCTTTCAACAATTGATATTGATCATGAGGTCCAACCGGTTAGACAAGCCAAAGGTGGCCGAAATACTGCTGCTAAGAAACTCGCAATATTCCTAAAAAATAGATTATTCCGTTACAACATAGATAGAAATAATATCGAAAAACCTTCAGTCAGTGGACTATCTCCTTGGCTACATTTTGGACATATCTCTTCTATCGAAATTGTTGAAAAAATCCTAGATTCTGAAAAATGGACTCCTGAAAATATTACCACATCGCGAAAAGGTGCTAGAGAAGGTTGGTGGGGACTATCAGCCGGAGTTGAATCGTTTTTAGATCAAATAATCACTTGGAGAGAACTAGGATTCAATAATGCCTACCATAACCCCAATCATAACAAGTATGAGTCAATTCCTGAATGGGCTAAGATATCTCTTTCCGAACACAGTGATGACGAAAGAATGTTTTACACATTCGAGCAGATAAAGAATGCTGAAACTCATGATGAAGTTTGGAATGCAGCACAACAGGAATTACTTCAAACCGGAATTATTCACAACTATCTTAGAATGTTATGGGGTAAAAGAATACTTGAATGGGCACAAACACCAGAGCAAGCAGTTGAATGGATGATTGAACTGAATGATAAATATGCACTTGATGGAAGAGATCCAAATTCATACACAGGAATCTTTTGGGTACTAGGTCGACATGATCGTGCATGGGGTCCTGAAAGAGCAATTTTTGGTAAAATTAGATACATGTCTTCTGAGAATACAAAGAAAAAACTCAAACTAAAACCATACCTTCAACAATTCAGGAGCAGATGACATGAGTATAAATTACGAGCACAAAACCCATGTCGAATCCAATGTCGAAGATACCTTCGCATGGCATGAAAGAAAGGGTTCTTTTCGTAGATTAATGCCTCCTTGGGAAGTTGCAGAGGAAGTTAGGGCTGATGATACATTAGAAGATGGTGCTGAAAGAATTTTTAGATTCCCAATGGGACCTGTTAAGATGAAATGGATCGCCAAGCATTCAAAATACAACCCACCACATTCCTTCGAAGATGATATGCTCAAAGGTCCTTTCAAATCATGGCATCATAAGCATCAATTCTCACAAAATGAAGATGGTTCTTCTGTCGTAGTTGACAAGGTTAACTACAAACTTCCTATGGGTTTTTTAGGTAAATTAGTTGCCGGTAGAATGGTTAGAAAAAGAATCGAAAGAATGTTTTTTGCTAGACAAATCCGTTTAGAGAGAGACCTAAAACGTCATTCGGAGTTCGCTCATTTACCAAGGAAAAAAATCCTAGTTGCTGGTTCATCTGGGTTAATCGGAAGACAACTTGTCGCATTCCTTGATACTGGCGGTCATGATGTTTGGAGATTGGTTCGAAGAGATGTGAAAAAGGGAGAAAAAGAACTTAAGTGGATCCCTGATAACGATGAAATCGATTCAAAAGAAATTGAAGGTTTCGATGTCATAATCCATCTTGGTGGCGCTGGAATCGGTGACAAGAGATGGTCAAAAAAACGTATGAAATTAATTGAAGATAGCCGAGTAAATAGTACAAATCTATTAGCAAAAACAATTGCTAGTTTGAAGAAAAAGCCTGAATTATTCATGGTTGCAAGTGCAATGGGATGGTACGGAGAAAGGGGAGACGAAGTTCTTACTGAAAAATCACAACCTGGTGAAGGCTTCTTGCCCAGAATCTGTGAAAATTGGGAGCAAGCTGCTAATGGAGTAAAAGATGAAGGAGTTAGAACAATCAATCTCAGAACTGGAATTGTTCTAGATGCCACCGGCGGTGCACTAGGAAAAATGCTTTTACCAGCAAAATTAGGTGGCGGTGGTCCGATTGGTAGAGGAAGACAATGGTATTCTTGGATTTCTATGGACGACCAAATATATTCTATGTATCATTTGATGATGAAACAAGAGTGTGAAGGAGTCTACAACATAGCATCTCCCAAACCAGTTAGGCAGAAGCGGTTTGCAAAAGTCTTAGGCAAAGTCCTAAGAAGACCTGCCTTTATCCCAACACCTCCATTTGCCATTTGGTTCTTATTTGGTAAGATGGGAGTTTCACTAACAACGGAAAGTACCAAAGTGATTCCTGAAAGATTAACTGAGTCAGGCTATGTATTCGAACATTCAGATCTAGAGCCCGCTCTTAGAGATAGTTTAGGATTATGGAGATGAAAAAATGGAATGTAATATTGGAGCAAAAGGCAAGTTAGCACGTTTAGTGACCGGAATAATGGCAATTGGTTTCGCTATGGTTTTAGGATTACTAATTGTTGTCGGGGTCCTTTCCTCCAGTTTGTGGTGGTATGCCGTAGCATCAATCACATTTGGTGGAGCATTTGCTATTTTTGAGGCAAGAGCCGGATGGTGTATTGTCAGAGCAATCGGGATTAAGACTCCATTGTGAAAAACTTAATTTTCACTTTAGAATACTCAGGGTTGTCTTAGTAAAAGATTCAATCTAGGCTTCCTAATTACTCCTAGAGCAAATTGCAATTTACGATAGAAGCTCATTTTCAATCTTCTAGACAAAACGTCACCGTTTCTTTTCATCGCCTCTTCTAAGATAGCGTCATAAGCAGCACACATAAGTGAAGGAGAGTATCTGGAGTCTTTATCTAATAGAGGAAGAAGACCTATTGCATTCTTTCTATGTGACATTACATGGGCAAGATAGTGACGCATAAATTCTTGCCATGCTTCACTTTGTGGCAACTTTTCATCATACAAATCTTCTCTAGAAATACCGAATTTTGCCAATTCTTCTAGTGGAAGATAAACTCTATTTCTATCGAGGTCTTCTTGTATATCTCTTAGAACATTTACCATTTGTAAGTACTTACCCATCTCAACAGCATGTCTTCTAGCATTTGGATCATCATATCCATAAATTTCTACTAGACAAAGACCAACTGTAGATGCAGCCCTGTAACAGTACTGCCTCAAATCTTCAAAGCGTTCGTAGTTTGTTTCATACAAATCATCTTCCATACCAGAAATTAAATCTCTTAGATGGTCTATTTCAATGGCAAACCGGTTTACAGAATCTGACAAGGCTAGAAAAATAGGTTCTTCAACTAACTCACCGTTTTCAATTTTATCAAGATTAATTCTAAACCAAAGTAATGCCTTAACACGATTTGTATGACCTGGCTCTTTATTTGCTGGCTTACAGTTATGGATATTGGATAACTCGATAATCCTCTCTTCAGCTTGTTTATTGAGATGGTTTAAATCAATATTAGGCAACCAATCTCCATCAACAATATCGTCAACTCTTCGACAAAATGCGTATAGGGCATTGACTGCTTTTCTTTTAACCGGAGGTAGATGCCTAAATGAACGATAGAAGGAACTGGAAGCATTCTTGGAAATTATTTCACATTCTAAGTATGCTGCTTCAAGTTTTTCAACATAAGAAATCTCTTTCTCTTCATTTGCAAGAAAAATAGACACCAAAATATTCACCCGACAAGAATTTAATCACTGACAATATTAAGCGCTATTTTTTGCTATTTGAACTCTAGTATTAATTCATTCAATTTCCAAGTTGAAAAGTCAAGCTAATTCAGTCCAATTAACTTCGGCTTCAACCATCTCAATCTCTTCAACATCCATCTGAGCAAGTTGAAGTTTACCCGATAATTCATCGTTAACCGCATGCCAATAAGAATAGGCTTCAATTACCCAAATTCCAGATTCTCTAGTTCCATTCCCAGAACCTTTTACTCCACCGAATGGAAGATGCGCCTCAGCGCCAGTAGTACTATTGTTGATCCCTGTCATTCCAGCTTTTATTCCTGTTTTATACCGGTATGCTTCTAACCGATCATTGGTATAAATGGCACTTGACAATCCATAGGGACTCGCATTAGCAAGATGTAGTGCATGGTCGAAATCATTCGCTTTACAAACTGTTATTGCAGGACCAAAGACCTCTTCATGGAAACATTCCATTTCTTCTGTAACGTCAACAAAGACGTGTGGCCACATGTAAACTCCTTGATCAGCATCACTTAGGAAATTAGTAGGCTTACTATCTGGAGTAATTCTTCCTTCGCCCCAAATTTGTCTGGCACCTGACGATTTACACATCTCAACTCCAACCAAGAAATCTTTTGCGTACTTTTCAGATAGCATTGGTCCGTAAAGAACTCCATCATGAACAAGAGAATCTCCAATTTTGGTTTCTTCTACCTTTGCCATGAATTTCTCCATAAACTCATCATAGATATCTTTGTGAAGAATCAAATTACCCAAAGAAGTACATCTTTGTCCTGCAGTACCAAAGGCACCCCAATATGCACCTTCTACTGCATTGTTAATATCTGCAGAAGGCATTACTACCAATGGATTCTTCCCTCCTAGTTCAAGAGAACATGATACTAGGTTTCGGCCACAAACTTCCCCAATCATCTTACCAACTTCAGTAGAGCCAGTGAATGAAATCTTATTGACTCGCCCTTCATCAACTGCATCAACTAGGTGTTGTCCTGCACCGCTTCCTTTACCATGAACTAAATTTACTACTCCGTCTGGTAAACCGGCTTGATGCATAATTCTTGCAAGAGCAAAGGAGAGTAGTGGTGCATCTTGTGGACTCTTCCAAACACATGTATTTCCGCACATCAAAGCAGGAATCATCTTCCAAAATGGAACTGCAGCAGGGAAGTTACAAGCATTGATAATTCCACAAACTCCTAATGGCCTTCTGTAAGTGAATAATTCTTTATCAGGCAACTCAGAGTTTACGGTTTGACCGTAAAGTCTCCTCCCTTCGGATTGGAAGAAAAGACAGGTGTCGATAGCCTCTTGAACTGAACCTGCAGATTCCTTTAGCGTCTTACCGATTTCTCTTGTTTCCAAAGCAACAATAGCGTCTTTATGTTCCATCAATAAACGGCCCATATTTCCAATGATCTGTCCTCTTGTCGGAGCTGGTGTTGCCGCCCAACCGGGGAATGCTGCATGAGCAGCGTCCAAAGCAGAATTTACATCATCCTTGGTAGAAAGAGGAAATTCTCCAAGTTTATCGGTTAAAATTGCAGGATTAATAGATTCAAAAGTACTTCCATCACTGGCTTTTGTCAACTGGCCGTTGATAATATTGAATCCCTCTACACAAGGC
The DNA here is from genome assembly GCA_964001175.1 of uncultured euryarchaeote. GTDB lineage: Archaea > Thermoplasmatota > Poseidoniia > Poseidoniales > Poseidoniaceae > MGIIa-L1. The sequence continues at coordinate 50,376 of CAXFAS010000002.1, read as the reverse complement.
TTTCCATTCGGGTTATTGTTCTCTAAAAATTTCAATCCGGCTTCTAATACGTGAACCATGTTGAGGCCAATCTAGTCCATGTCTTGAATATAATGGTCGAAATAGGCTGAATAATTTTTCATAATTTTTTGGTAGGGTTTAAGATAGGTCGAAATTAACGGTGTATGAAGCAGATTGTCCGACTGTATTAATTAGATATATTCGGCCACGCTGAAAAGAGAGTGATGTCATGTCTGATAATGAAGAGTCAATTTCCCTAACCGTTGAAAAGTCAATTCCCTCTGATGTGGGCCATGGCCGAGCTAGAATTTCCGGGGATTGCGGACTTGATTTGAAACCAGGAAACATTGTGATGATTAAGGGTGAAAAGAGGTCCACAGCAGCAATTTATTGGAGAAGTCGGCCTGAAGACAATAAAATGGCAATAATTAGAATAGACGGTATAATTAGGAAAAATGCTGGTGTAAGTTTAAGAGATAAAGTCACAGTTTCCAAGGTTGAAGCAAAAGAATGTACTAAACTAGTTATTTCTCCAGTTATGGCTAACAAGCAAAAAGTAAAATTTGGCCCTGGAATTGAGGGATTCGCTCGAAGAGGATTATCTAACAGACCAGTAGTACAAGGAGATAGAATTTTTATTCCAGGAATGACGCTTTTTGCTGAAGCCCTACCTTTCGCTGTGATTCAAACTACTCCTAAAGGAGTTGTAAAAGTCACCAAAGAAACTGATATCATAATCAAAGACGAAGCAATAGATGATGGCGATGTCGGTCAATCGGAGGGAATAACTTACGAAGATGTTGGAGGTATTGGCCAACAATTGCAAAAGGTCAGAGAGATGATTGAATTACCACTTAAACACCCAGAATTATTCCGTAGACTAGGTATTGACCCTCCCAAAGGAGTTTTGTTACATGGCCCTCCAGGAACTGGAAAAACAATGATTGCGAAAGCAGTTGCTACTGAAACTAATGCTCATTTCAAGAGTATCAATGGCCCAGAAATTATCAGCAAATACTACGGCGAGTCTGAAAAGCAATTAAGAGAAATTTTCGATGAAGCAAGTGAAAATTCACCTGCAATTATTTTCATCGATGAAATAGATTCAATTTGTCCAAAGCGAGAAGATGTTAGTGGAGAAGTTGAGAGAAGAGTTGTAGCTCAAATGTTGACATTGATGGATGGTATGCAGGGCCGAGATAATGTTGTAGTCATTGGCGCAACGAATCGTAGAGATGCGCTTGACCCTGCCCTCAGAAGACCTGGTAGATTTGACAGAGAAATAGAGATCGGAGTCCCTGACCGCGACGGAAGAAGCGAAATCATGGATGTTCATACAAGACAGATGCCTATCTCTGATGACTTTGAGATAACTTGGATTTTAGATAATACCTACGGATTCGTAGGTGCAGACCTAGCAGCATTGGTTAGAGAGTCGGCAATGAAAGCATTACGAAGATATCTGCCTGAAATTAATCTAGATGAGGAGACTATACCACCAGAAGTTTTGGAAAAGATGGAGGTATGTATGGCAGACTTCAAACATGCTATCAAAGATATCGAACCATCTGCGCTAAGGGAGATTTATGTCGAAGTACCTGAAGTTACTTGGGAAGAAGTTGGTGGACTTGAAGATGTCAAGGATAGACTCAAAGAGTCTGTAGAATGGCCTTTGACAAAACCAGAATTATTCAATCATTTCGGAATCAAACCCCCTCGAGGTATTGTTCTTTTCGGCGCACCTGGTACTGGAAAGACACTGCTTGCTAAAGCCATTGCAAATGAAGCACAAGCCAATTTTATCAGTATCAAAGGACCAGAGATGATTTCGAAATGGGTTGGTGAATCTGAGCGTGCTGTTAGAGAAATTTTCAAGAAAGCTAAACAATCATCTCCATCTATTATTTTCCTAGATGAATTTGAATCGATTGCAAACATGCGTTCATCATCTGCTTCCGAAGGCAGTGATGTATCTAATCGTGTTGTTAATCAACTCCTTGCAAGTATGGACGGCGTCGAATCATTAGATGGAGTCATTGTTGTTGCAGCCACTAATAGGCCCGAGATGATCGACCCTGCTCTACTCAGAAGTGGACGATTTGAAAGAGTCCTGCATGTGCCTCCTCCAGACATTGGTGCTAGAGAAACAATTTTCAATATTCATTGTCAAGGTATGCCGTTATCTAAATTCTCCATTAAGGACCTCTTAGGTGGATTAGACGGATTTACTGGTGCTGATATCGAAGCAGTTTGTCGAGAAGCAGCATTAATTTGTATGCGTGCAAATAAAAAGAAAGTAACTAAATCACATTTCGAAGAAGCAATTGGACGTGTTAGACCAACAGTTACTCCTGAAATGCTAGAATACTATCAGAAAATGGAAACTAGATTGACTTCAGGAATGTCCAACATTAAGCGTTCCCGTGATTTCGGACATGGTATGGAAACAATGTGATTTGGTGAGAAACTATCGACGCATTCAAGGAGTGAATTAATTCTTCATCATCACTAGAGGTAATAGTATGGCGATTTTTGCTCGTGAACTGATTGGGAAAGACGTTGTTGATTCACATAATGAATCGCTTGGGAAAATGACTGACATTATCTTTGATGTACAATCTGGATCTATAACTACAATTATTGTAACTATTGAAGGAGATCTAAATCCAACATTACTTCCTTGGGAACATGAAAATGGTAAGGTCAAAGTACCAGTAAACGATGTATCCAGGTTCTCTAAAAAAATTCACTTGAATAAGTGATTTAACTAAATTTTGTATGAGCATTTTGCTCTCAACAAAAGACAACATTCTAAACCAAGTGTTGCGCGTGGTTTGTCGGAATTATGTTCCAGTAGGTGAGTTGATGGCAGATTGGAGAGAGTTCAATTACCGTAGATTCGGCCTACAGGCAGCCTTTTGGTCAGTTTTGGGCATCATTTTATTGATGATTCTAAGTAATTTTGTTAACCTCTCGAATACAAATCAACTTTCGGCATATGATGATGATTGGAATGATATGTCTGCATTTAGAGAAGATATCAAAGAAATGGGGGTTGAAACTCGTTCTTTGGTCAGTAGCCCACTACTCCTTGCAGATATTGAAGACCCCCGAAATACGACATATATTGTCGCTGGAGTTGAACGTGACACACTTTCTCTTCCGCAATTTGATGAAGATGGATTCATAACCATCGCTTCAGAAGATGGATATTCTCCATCTGAAATTGATGCTATAGTTGAATTTGTAGAAAACGGTGGTACTGCACTAATTTTAGAGGATTATGGATTTGCAGGTTCGATTGCTGAGGCATTTGGAGTAAGATACAGCGGCTATCAGCTATACGATACAACATATGAACCTAGACTAAATAGAGACTATATTTGGATGTGCGTTCAAGCAACTCCATGTAGCATGGAAGGTAGTGATGTCGATGTTGGAACACTTTCTACTCATGAAAGATGGGCAAATGTTGATTTTCCTTTGAGCGCTCATCCATGTGCCCTACTTGATGGTGAAATAATGCCTGAAGAAGATGCAGGAGTATGCGCCCACCATTGGAAAGAAGGACAAATTTCTTACAATGGAACATACAAGGTTCTACTGAATAATATCACATCTCTTGAACTAATACCTAGTAATAGTAACCCACTATCTGAGATTTCAATTAGAGCAGTTACTAGTAATGAGGCTATGCTTGATGTAAACGGTGACGGAGAGATAGATGAACGAAATGAGGAAAATCCCGATCTATACGGCAAATTCAATCTCAGTGTTGAAGCATGTGCTAAGGTCACCTGTAATCCAGACGAAGGTGGCAGAGTGATTTTTGTCGCAGATGGTTCTCTTTTAATTAATGCAATTTATGACTACACTGGTTTTGAAGAAGGCGAATATGGGGAAAACGACTGCGTAACTAAGAACGAAAAGTGTATTCCAGAAAATGATAATCGAAAGTGGGCATTGGATATTATTGCAGAAGCATTGATGTCAAATTTAGATGAGGAAAATGGACAAGTCTCTGAAAATGCAATGGTCATATTCGATGAATCTAGGCATCCACAAAATGCGATTCTAGCTGATTCATACAATACAATTTATTTCATGCTAGTTTATTTCACTGGCGAAGGTTTAGCCATGCTTGTATTATTCCTTATTCTTTTCATAACTTTTGAAGCTGTACTAATCAAGAAAAAAGACCCTGACCAATGGAGACATGTGTTCTCAATAATTTACTACGGGTTTGGTGATGCTAATCGTTATCCTTATTATTCTAAAACAGAAAAAATTCGGCAAGTATTCCTTTCTAAAGTTAGAAATCAAAATGGACTCACAAGAGAAGAATTTCATGCGATGCCTGCAAAAGAATTGGTCGGTTTAATCAATGATCCTATATTAGCAAAATTTGCTATTGAGCCAGGGAAATATTCCTTGGAACAAACGGTATCTGTAGTAAAACGGATTAAGGCTTGGGGGCGTAAGTGAGGGGATATTATGTGGACACGTAAGGCTGCATTTACCTTCACTGGGGGAGTCGCCCTAATTCTAATTGGGATGATGATTTCTAATAATCAAATGATGATTTTAGGACTTGCCTTGATAGCATTCATTGTTGTTAATTCTTGGATTTCAGGCCATGGAGATGTAGAAGTTCAACGAACCTTGTCTGCAGATAATTTATACAAAGGTGACGACCTTTATATCGAATTAGTCATTACAAATCGCTCAAATCGTAAGACTCAATTGCTTGAAGTGTACGATAATATTCCCCATGAAATGAAATTGAGAAGTGGACTTAATCATATGAGACTTAACTTGAACCCTGGCGAGAGTGCAAGGATTCGTTATGTATTACGATGCCCTCTTAGAGGACATTACTCAATTGGACCTGTTTCACTAAGGTCAAGAAATACATTCAATCTTGGAGTAGATGAAATGTATGTCGACCACCATAGCGATATTGTCATTTTCCCACAAATTAAAGAGATTGAAGATGCTTTCCTACGCTCTCGTACGCCCAAAATGTATACTGGAGCAACCACACTACGAACTCCAGGACAAGGTTCAGAGTTTTACTCTCTAAGAGAATACGTACCTGGTGATCCATTCAAAAATATTAATTGGAAAGCATTTGCAAGAACTGGAGAGTTGATGGTAAATGAAAAGTGCCGTGACGCTGTAACCGATTTATATCTGATTTTGGACAGTAGAGATATATCTAGAATAGGCACTGTTTTGAAAAATCCATTAGAGATGGGAACAGTATCTGCAGCAAGTCTCGCTGCTTTCTTCTTAAAGAGAAGAGATTCTGTAGCGTTGGCGATATATGATGAAAAGTTATCTTATCTCCCACCAGATACCGGTGATAAGCAATACTTCAAGATTCTAAGTGCATTGTCAGGAGTAACCGCTAAGGGAGAAATGCCATTACAAGCGGTTACCAATTCTTTGAGTGGTAGGTTTAGTAGAGGCAGCCCTGTTTTCGTAATTTCTTCATGTGAAGGAGATGGAACAATACCTGCAGCTGTCAGAGATTTAGTAGGAAGAGGACACGAAGTAACTGTGCTCTCTCCTTCAAGTATTGACTTTGAAAGATTGGTTAGCCGAATTCCAAGAATGTCTTATGAGGTACTAAAACTAGAAAGACAAAATCGGCTGACTTCATTAGCTGGTTCAGGTGCTCAAGTTATTGATTGGATGCCAGACATGGATTTATCACAAGCACTAATGCAGGTAAGGGGGTATTAAGATGGCAGATGAAGTTGGATTACAAAGTGATGTAACCATTTCTGGTAATGCTAGGGCCCGTACATTACATCTAAAGACACTAAGAAAACAATGGCAAATTATTGCTTTACAAATTGTGGCAACCGTTGCATTGATTGGAATGTATTTAGAAGTGGTATCGACATATGTAGTTGGATCTATTGACCACACAATGCTATTCGACTCTATCGAGTTACTAATTGGAGATCAATTGCCGTTGAATGATTGGTTCACTGGAGAAGGAAGAACTGGATTATCTAGATTCTTTGTTCCTCTAACTATTGGGTTAATAGTAGGTGGAGTAATGGCTTTGATCGCATTCCAAACTCCGAAAACACAACAACGAATTAAGCTAGCATTCATTATTACTTTAATCACAATGCTAGTAGGTAGACTATTATTTTCTTGGGTCACTGGAATGTTGTTCACCTTTGATTTGAGACTTCCAGATAGTGGTGAATTGGAAACTCTAGAATGGCCACTTCTAATGATTATGTCTGTGTTAATTATGTTTGTTTACCTATTACCAGTGATTATGGGTTCTAGAGGCATATGGGGACTATCTAGAAGATCAATTGCTTGGGCTATTGGTTTCACATTACTATTCTTGGGGATTCATGCTATTCTGACTTTCCCATTGATTAAATCTCAACTAGGTGAATATGGGGGAGCCTTAGCAACATTAGAATCTCAAGTTTCTGCACCGACTATCGGTCTTTTCGGATTAAAACTTGTTACTAATGAACAATTTGATTTGATTCTAATCGCAGTCCTAATCCTTGTTTTCCAAGAATCTGCGTTTGGAGTTATTCGTTACTTAGAATATGCTTTCAGACTTCCTGAGTCATGCAAGAGAGACCCTGAATATGTCCAACAAATGGATAACATGCTAAATACGCATCTAAAACATACATTTGGATTCTTAGGATTAACAGGAGTTGCTACAATGGTTGCTTTAGGGTTCCACAGTGTTCTACTTGGTTTGGTAAGTGATTCTACGGGTAGCCAATGGGCTGGTCAAATTTCAGAATCTATCGAGTTATCTTTGACTTATGGATTGGTAATTTCTGCAGTAATGTTCCTTTCAATAATGGCATTATTTAGATTCTTAATTCCATGGCAAAGAATCTGGGGGTTGATTTATTCCCTAAGAACACCTTCAGAAAATGTAGTTACTACTGAAAAAGAATTCATTGAAATTTAGTTTGTATCATTGTGTATTCTTTGGAATATTCTTCCTATCATTTCAATGGTGAATAAGATAATAAATGGGTATATGGTCAATGCAACAAGTATTCCTAACCATTCGGAATTAAATTCTTGAATTATTTTAGAAAATGAAAGAATGTAAAAAATAATTCCTGAGACTAATAGGATTCTTTCAATGAACATTGGATATTTCTTACCCATTTGTTCCTCACGACCAATAATTGTCGTCGATTCGACTTCAGACATATCTATCCCTACATATCTAAGTCTGATAGTTTAGATTCAAGATCTTTTAACGCTGAATCGACCTCCCTTTCAAGAGGTTCGCTACGATGTTGCCAAGAAGCATCGATTTTCGCTAATTCTGCTTCCAATTCTGCTCTTTCATCATCGTCATTAACTGTAACTGTTGGCTCTATTTCAGAGGCTGAATAATCATCATTGGGCAAATCATCAACTGGTGCTTGGAGTGTTTCCCAGCCGTCTTCATCTAACACCGGTTGTTTTTCAGTAGATTCAATTATTACTGCATCTCCTGATAGGTTTGATTCCATGTGTTGCACCATTTCCTCATCAATCGGCGTCTTTTGTGCTGGATCCATTGTTTCTCTTTCATATGGCAGTAAACCGTCACGCTGGAAATCCCAAAGTAAGCCTTGAGGTGTTCCACTAGCTAATCCTGAGGCATCTAACTGTGTAATTAATTCCTCTAATACTCTAGCGGTTTCTTCTAGAGAAATTGCTTCTCCAGCATCCCTTTGATCTGCTTCTAAATAGATATCATCTAAAGCGATTTGAATTAGTTTTCTAGTCGCTTGAGCAATGTGTGGGAGTGATTCAGGGCGATTACAGTTCGACATTAATGTTTCAACTTCATGAGGTGGAGCGCCTAATCTTACAAGTTGCTCTAGAACATTTCTCAATCTTCTTAGCATAGTAATTGACCTATCATAATCTTCCAATAAACGCTCTAAATCTATAACTAAATTTCCTACAGTTTCTCCTAATTGGTGTTCAAGACGTTGCTGGACAGACCATCTAGATAGCCCTCTTACCGCTCCAGCGGTTTGAGGAACTTGTCTTTCCAATAATTCCATTACTTCACTTGATAGTAGATGCCTTGGAGTTGCTGCTACATGATTTACTGTAGTTTGAATAACCTGTAAAGACCTCTCAACTGCTCTATCTAGAAGAGTTACTGAATAACCAAGGCTTCTAGATCTCTCAAGTTTCTCCAGTACAGGTGCAAGGCCATCAAAAGTTGAGGCATCGTCTAGTAATGCTTGAGCCAAGGGCTCTTCTGCCAATCTTGCTCGAATTCTCTCTGCTTCATGAATATCCGCAAGCGCTTCTTCATGTGCTTGTGATAATTGTTCTGCTTTATCGACTAATGCTGCTAATTCAGCTTCAGAGTGCCCTCTCTTGGCACCCAAGTCACCTAACTCTCTGAGTAATACGCGCCTCTCTTGCATTAGTTCCCTAAGTTCTGCTTGAACTTGAGCATGTCTTGCCTCGTCTGTATTTAGTCTAATTCTTTCATCTTCTGCTCTTCTGCGAGCAACCTTTGACTCGGATTCAAGAATTTCTAATTCGGAACGACTGGTTTTGATTTTCTCTTCTTCTTGCATTGCTTCCGATTGCGCTCTAGCATATCTCTCTCTTGTCGCTGAAACTTGCTCTTGTAATACTCGCAATCTTCGTTCATCATCTTCTAGTTGTTGTCTTACTTTGCTGAGATTCTCACTTGAAGAATTCAATTCAGCATTCAATTCAGCTTCTTTTAGAGCTAATTCTTCAATCGACTGTCTTAACTGTTCACTAGAGCCAGATTCTCCAAGTGCTTTGGCTAATTCAGAAGCTCTTTCACTAATCTGATGTTCCAACTCATTAACTCTTTTAACCAATCTTTCTGCACGTTGTTCAGCATCTTCACATCTATTCCGTGCCTCGGCTAACTCAATTTGCATTGAATTAATTTCAGAATTAATATCTTCGACTTTTTCACTCTGAATGTTTCGTGTTTCTGTAGCTTCTCTTGAACGTATCTCAGCAGCCTTCCTAGAAGTCTCTGATTCGCTTAACTTAGAATTTAACAAGACTTTTTCCTTTTTCAGTTCATCAATTCTTAATTCAGCAGATTCCAATCTTCTTCTCAATCCTGCATCGATACCAGGTGCAGGAGTAACTTCGATATTAGATAATCCGGCACCTACAACTTCAACCGTATCCTTGAACTTTGATTTATTTCTATGTTGGCGGAATGTTTCCATTCCTATCTCAAATCCAATCAAATTGTCTAGCTTATTCTTCAAATTAGCCCTTCTACTTTCAGATCTAGTTCTAACCGTTGCTAAAAGATCTCTAAAGTAAGCCAAAGAAAAGTCATGGACAGTTCCTGACTCTTTTGTGACTATTGTTCCTGCAGGCAGCCGGTGTAATCGAATTACACGCTTTGCTTCAGTCAAGCCCAATACCGCTTCTTCAAATGACTCACATGATGGAGCATAAATTGCGACTGGAATTCCCTTAGATAGTACCAAAGAAACTGCTTTAGATGATTTACCCGACTGAATATGTCCTGTTACTTCTTCCTTAATCGCTTCTCCCATCATTGAAAGTATCGCATCGCTACCACCTTTACCTTCGCGTAAGACAAAACCATCAGGAAGTGCTTGGCCTATTCCTCCAGTTGGAGGAATTTCTCCGTCCAGAGCTGCTGCTGCTGAATTAACAATTACCGAATGGTCGGCATTAGCCTCGGTCCAAACCGCAATTGCTATTTCTCCAGTTTGTGCAAGCAATAGTGCTCCATCTCCAGTATGGAGTGTCCAATGTCCACTATTTGATAATCCAAGTCCTGTAGCCAATTGCTCCCTTCCTTCCAAGGTGGTTCCAACTTCTCTTGCAAGTGTATCAGCATCTGTTGGCAACTCGCCAGCGGAATCGATGAGCATACCTGCATCGACTGCAATAGCTCCACGAACTGTTACGTTTTCAACAAGTTTAGACAAAACAGATGATAAATCTCGAGATAATAATCTCTCTACAGAATCTCCTCTAGGTAGCAAACCTTGCCTATCAGCAGGGTGTTCAAATGCCTCCGGAATAGTTTCGGCTATGCTGCCAAGTCCTGCCATTGAATAGCTTGTAGCCTCATAACGACACATCCCTTCAGATTCTATTTCATTCAATCTTTCTTTTGCTTCAAAACCACCTAGGAGTATTGATGCCTTCTTACTTTCAGCTACCCAGCCAACAATTCTTCCTGCTCGTACTAACCTATGTCCAGCAGGAGTCTTTCTTTTTCCAATCCATGTACTAATCGCACCATGGGCAAATGGTTGTATGGCGCCATCAGCAACATCTATTTCTTCATCGACAGTTATTCCTTTGGGTAGATCAAACATAATACTCACATCTGAGGTGTTGTCGCTATGATACGACGGTCGCGGTCAAGCGCATGACGCCAACGTGCTAATCTTCCACCTTTTCCACTCAATACTACTATTCTATCAGAGCCAGCGATATCGATCATCATGCGATTCTTTCCCTCGCACCAAATCTCGTATAACTGCCCTAACCCTAACGCAGTACATGTTTCCAAGGCTATAGATACCATTTGATTGGCAGTATCAAGAGGAGGTATTTCGCCTTCATTACCAACACATGCCATCAAATGACCGTTATCATCAACTAGCATAGCTTGTTCAACCCCTTCAATAGAAGTTAAACCTGCTAAAACTCGTTGCAACATAGCCGCTCAAACCATTCCTCACCGTTGTAGGCTTCAAGAAGTTTTGTGTTAATATCCCCCTAAAGGGGGATTTAAGCAGTTAAATCAAATCTCCAACTGGAAAACTTTCAAATCGATGCGCGGTAAGACATAATGATGATATTTTCCGCGCCTGCTAGGAAGTGCAATAATTGATTCGGCAAAGATAAGAATCATTTTATTACTGAATTTTTCAATATAAAATTTAAATTTTCAATTAGAAAATTAAGCGGTGACCTCAAACCGAGGAAACCCTCGCATCAAATTGTTGGGAACCATGGAAATTGAAATTCCGAGTTGTGATAGTTGCGACAAACCTGCGCTTCTGGAACAAGCATACTCGGGAAGAGTGTTGTGTGGCCAGCACCTAGTAAAATCGATTCGCAAGAAGATCGCTAGAGAGCTACGTAAACAACTAAAACTGGTAAAAGGAGAACATACAACCATATTTGTAGCAATTTCTGGGGGTAAAGATTCTGCAGTTTTACTAGAATCCCTAGTCGATATTTTGGGAGTAAGGCCGGATGTAACGATAATTGCAGGTACTGTGGATGAAGGCATTGAAGGTTACAGACCTCCATCAATTGTTTGTGCTGAAGAACTATGTGAGAGATTAGGTGTTGAATTTGTAACTGTTTCTTACCCTGAATTAGACTTTGAAGAAATGGACAAGGTGGCTGGGCTCATACCCAAGATGGTAGAAGAAAATAGTAATGCTTCTAGAATGCCATGCTCGTATTGTGGAGTTTTTAGGCGACAAGGAATAAATTATCTCGCAAAGAAAGTAAATGCCGATATCATGGCACTAGGACACAACTTAGACGATATGGCACAAACAGTTCTGATGAATATGTCTAATGGAGACATGGAGAGAACTCTGCGCCTAGCACCTCATACCTCAACCCCGATCGATGGATTACCACCCCGTATTGTCCCACTTAGATGGATACCAGAACAAGAAGTTCATCTTTATGCAGTTCACAAGAACCTGCCAATGCACCATGAAGAATGTCCGCATGCTAGAGGTGCGCTAAGATGGAGGCATCGCGAAATGGTGGCTCAAATGGAAGCCGACGTCCCAGGAACTAGGCATGGTTTATTGAGAATGGCCGATAATATCAAGGAATTAAGAAATCAAGTTCTAGAACTAGGCGGTCATGAAAATAGACCAAAGCCTCCAATTTCTTGTCCAGTATGCGGTTCAATGACTTCAAATGAGCAATGTAAGGCTTGTGAAATGCGTTCTCAAGTTAGAAATGCGATGGATAATTGAAATGATTATTCTTCTTCGACTGAAATCGCTAGTAATTTAGCAAGTGGCTGGGTTCCTTCATTTTCTTCTAAAATTAATCTTACGATGATAATCATTGGAGCGCCTATTATCGCTCCTGCAATCCCCCAAACCTGAGCGGATAACATCACAGTTAGTAGGAGAATGATTGGAGAAATTCCTAATTTCGCACCTGATAGATTGGGCTCGATGAAAGTCCCGAATACTTGTTGATTTGCAATCAGTAGAAGGACCATTATCACCGCAGAACTAGGTTCTAACAAAATAAAACCGATTATTACAGGAGGAATTGTAGCAAAAAGGGCACCAATAATTGGAATAAAATCTAATAAAAAGCATAGGATTCCAAATAAAAACCATCCAGGGATATCAAATACTAACGGTGAGAGAATAATGGTCATGACGGCAGCCTGTCCAGCACTACAGGTTACTTTCGAGACTACATAAGCGGATATCGATTCAAATGCGCCAGAAACTATGGTCTTTGCTTTACCGTAAGAATTTGGGAATGCTGCATTAAACCTAGATGCTAGAGTTTCTTCTTCTAGAATTATGAATAATAGGAACACCACTACAGTACTCATTGTAGTCATAAAGCCACCTAAAGAGCCTAGTATCGATATAACAAATGTTTCGATATTATCAGGAGAAGCAATACTTGAAAAAAAGTCTGAATCAAATATCACATCCTCAAGACCATACAAATTCTTTTCAGAATACCTCTCTATTTTCTTTTCTAAAGCAACATTTATTTCGGGAATTTCGGTAATGAAATCAGATAGATTACCATAAAGAAATACTGAAATAAGGTATATTACCAATATTGCTGAAAGTACTACTGAACCGTAGGATAAGGATCTTCTCTTAACTTTTTGAAAAACTATTCGCTCTAATGGCTTGATTAAGAAATATAGTAAAATTGCAATCGCTAAAGGCATTAAAATAGATTGAAGGCTAATCAGTGCAAGATAGACTACAAAACAAACTATTGCTATACTTGCAGCAGTAGTTCGATTACTATGCATATCGAGTTTTAATGTTTCATCCATGACCTTTCATTAGAAGTTCATAATCTAAAGTTTCCGCCGAAAAAAATCTCTAAACCTTGATTTAGCGGTAATATTTTTTTCCTCAAAGGACATTATCTACTAACTCATCTAGGTTTTGCGATCTCCCACAATAATGACATCTAAGTTCTAGAGGATCTCTAGAAACAACTTTTAGTCGATGTGGTAAAGGTTCCCTTGGATTTGAGGTTATACAGTTAGACATGGTACATCTTACTACATTAACAACTTCTTCGCCCAGATTAATTGTCAATTTTTCAGCTACCGAATACGCTCTAATTATTGCAACGTGTGCGTCAGGAGCAACCAAAGCCAATCTATCTAACTCACTCTGAGTAAGTTCTCTATCTTCGACTTTTATGATATCTTTCGAGCCCATTTTCTTGGAAGGGACATTCATCACAAGAGATACCGGAACAGAAGTTAATCCGCTAATTCCAAGCATTTCTAGAACTGTTAATGATTGGCCACATGGAATGTGATCGATAACTGTACCATTTCTAATCGCAGTTACTCTCCTCATACTGTGTTCGTTAGACATCAAAGTTCACCTCCAGCTTTTTCTATATTACTTGGAACTTCAACACCGAGTAAACTACAGAGAAGTGACATTCTAGCAACAACTCCATTGAAGGCTTGTTCAAAGTATCTAGCATGACGAGTAGAATCAACTGATGGGTCAATCTCATCAACTCTCGGCAATGGATGCATTATAATCATGTTAGCCTTAACATCTGCAAGATGGTCTGCATGTAGTTTGTAGGCTCCAGCACAACGAGCATACTCATCTTCATCGGAAAATCTCTCTTTTTGAATTCGAGTCATGTAAACGACATCTGCATCTTCTATCATTGAATAAAGATCTTCTGTTTCGGTAATTTTTGCTCCATGTTCAGTTAAATCTGATATTATTTCTGAAGGCATCCTCAATATTTCAGGACTTGCAAAAATCAATTCACATCCAAATCTAGTTAGAGCATGAGATAATGAGTGAACTGTTCTTCCATAACGCAAATCTCCAGCTAAAACTACCTTTAATCCTTCCAAACTACCATGTGATTGTCTTATTGTGAATAAATCTAACATTGTTTGAGTTGGATGATGCCCAGCGCCATCCCCTCCGTTTAGTATTGGTACGGACGCGGAATCTTGGGCATATTGGGCTGCTCCTTGACGAGGATGCCTCATGGCAATAATATCTGTATAACCGTCAACCATTTGAATAGTATCATACAGAGTTTCACCCTTTACAACTGAAGAAGTCTTTACATCTCCAAGGTTAACAACATCGCCACCTAAACGTTTCATAGCAGTCTCGAAGGACATTCTTGTTCTGGTACTCGGTTCAAAAAATAAGTTCCCCAATATCCTTCCTTGTAACAATGGAAGATAAATATCTCCTTTTGCAACAGGTAACAACCTTTCAGCATCATCTAGAATTTTTAGAATCTCTTCGTTAGTCAAATCATCCATGGTTATGAGTCCGCTCATTTGCTCCCCTCTAACTTGAACGGTAGCAAGACACCCATGAACATTACCGTTGAGAAAAAAGTCCTATTGGTCAATAATCAATGCATTTAGGGGCATAGTTATTGATTAGGTCGAAAGTCGGCCAACATGGATGAGTGGGCAGATGTTGAAGGAGCCATCAAAGCCGCCATCGAACAAAGACAAAAGAGAATTGAATCATTAACTGGTTTTTCAGCTATAATTATTCTTGTTAGTGCAATTTGGTTGGTTTGGCCAAGTCTTTCTTCGGCTTTAAGAGGTGATTCTGGCTTATTATCCTCACTAGGATTGCCATTACTAATTCTGATATGGGGTCTAATGGTTCAAGATATAGGTTTACCAGATTCTAAAGCTAGAACAAGAATCGGTGCAACTTCTAGCATAGCATGGCCTATATTACTAATAATAGCCGCTCAAAAATTTACAACTGATTCATATTCTGATATTTTTGGAACTGCATTTGTTGTAATTGTTGCTTTATCATGTCTGTATTATTCAAAATTAATACTGGTTGGCGGTTTAGATGTTCTAAGATTTAGAGCCGTAATGACTGGACTTGGTAGTCTAGCAGCATTCTCCTTATTTGTTGGAAATATACCTGAGCCTTCAACCTTAGATTGGTATAGCAATGTTTCAATAATCACTGTTGGATTTGTTTACACATCGTATATTTGGGTTGCAGGAGATGATCAAAGAGAGTTGAGAAAGAAATTCCAAAAGAGACTGGATAAACTTGAAATTCGACTTTTAGAGTTAAAGGCTCAGGGTTCTGCCGTTGATCAAGCATCTAGCCTAGTCATGACTGCTGGCGAGGAAGGTCATGTTGACCCCGAACTGGGAATGCGTTTACTGGATAATGCCGAAGAAGATATTGAACGTTCTCTTTCTCTCGCAGATGATGTTGAAGTAGTTCTTGAAGATGCAAGGAAATATGTTGAACAAGCAGAAGAAATTGCTCCAATTGTTAAACGTCCTAGAAAGGCGTATGATATGGGCCTTAGGGAACTTAAACTGGGTTCTTTACGCGAAGGTGAAATGCTATTTAGACAAGCCAAAAAAAGAGCCAAAGAAATAATTGAATGGTGGGGTCAAGCAGAAAAAGCAATTTCTGAAGCACAAAGACAACTTGATGGAAAAACTGAACAGAATTTCAATCATCTACATGAAATGCTTGCCGATGCGAAAAAGAAATTAACGTCTGAATCGCCTAAAAAAGCATTTGAATATGCAATTGTGATTCCTGCCCAACTGGCTGCAGGGGATGATGCATTGACTCGTGCTGCTGAGTCGATAAAAGAAGCTGAAAGACAATTAAAACAAGTTGATGGACTTGATACAGAAGAGATGGATTCAAGGATGAAATTAGCTCAAGAAGCATTAGAAAGTGGTAATGCAAGTCAAGCAACAGGCCTTGCGGATGGAGTGGTTAGAACTATTCATGCCGAAAGAAGCGCAATGGATGATGTAAGAAGAGCATTAAAACAGAAAAAACAACTTACTCAAAAATTTGAACATAGAGAAGATAAACAGGAATGGGAAAAGCGTCTAGATCAAATTAATGATGCCGCTGATAAAAAATCATGGACTCATGCTGCTACTTTGTTAGAAAGATTAACCTCTGACTTGGACAAAGAAAGCCAAGCAAGCGAAGATGCTAAAGAATTATTTGACTTTGTTACTGAAGAATGGAAAGTGCTTAGAAATCAATGTGAAGCTGCATTCATTAAAGTTGATGACAAAGAGAGGCGTGAGTGTGAAAAAGCAATTTCTTTAGCCAAGGATGCATTTGAAGTTGGGCAAATAGAACAATGTCTAACCCAGTTATCTAATGCTGATTCCCTGATGGAAAAATTACGTAGAAGAATTTGAAAGTCAATGCTTAATCCATTTCAAGTAAAGGAACGCCTTGCTGTACTTGGTCTCCCTCAGAAAAGAAAATAGAATTAATTATTCCTTCTTCTGAGGCCACAATTCTATGTTCCATCTTCATCGCTTCAAGAATCATCAAAGCCTGACCTGGTTCAACTTTTTGTCCTTTTTTGACCAATACCTGTAGTATTTTTCCAGGCATAGGGGCTGAAAGACTGGCATCCCCTTGATCTTGAGTAGCGCCCGGTTCGATTCTTTCAATACAGAAAATATGACCCGATAAATGAATCCACCAAGTATCACCTACCTTAGCACTATGAGCGAAATGAATAGTTCCATCCGACATCTCGACCTTAATTCTTCCATCTGTCATAATACTAGCATTATTACCCGACAAAACCCAATCTTCGCCCTTTTTACCAACAGTGACCTCAACAACTTCACCATCCACTCTAAATTCATATTGCATCAAGGAAACCTCCTCGAAATTGTAGAAAATGGGCTTATTGGACCCTCTATCGTCTGACTTTCTGAATTCGTTTTACGATGTTTACCTGAACTTTCACTAATTCCAGCAATCATTAATCCAGCATTAAGTAGTTCTTTAGGAACATTAGGTTTCCAACCATTTGGCCAAACTCTGTCGATTAAAGTGGTATCGGTTGAACCATTAATTACATCTTCTTGATCACATAATTCTCTAAGAAATCTAATATTAGTCGTGGTACCCAATACAACAAATTCATCTAATGCTCTGCGCATTCTTTGAAGAGCCTCTTCTCTAGATGGTGCCCAAACGACAAGTTTTGCCAGCATTGGATCATAGTTTGGAGTTACTTCATCGCCTTGTCGAACTCCAGTATCTAATCTTACACCTGGTCCGACTGGTGGTTGAAAAACTACTAGAGGTCCGATTGCTGGTAGGAAATTATTGGTTGCATCCTCTGCATAAAGCCTAACCTCGATTGAGTGACCTCTGATGATTAGTTCTCCACAACTCATCGGTTCGCCCGATGCGATTCTAATCTGCTCTCTAACAATGTCCACTCCAGTGACCATTTCAGTAACTGGGTGTTCAACCTGAATTCTGGTATTCATTTCTAAAAAGAAAAACTCCCCTGATGAGGCTAGCAGAAATTCAACCGTGCCTGCTCCTACATAATCCACTGCTTGAGCGGCTAAAATTGCAGCTTTACCCATTCTTTCCCTCAATTGCGGAGTCATTGTAGGACATGGGGCTTCTTCAAACACCTTTTGATGCCTTCTTTGAACACTACATTCTCTCTCTCCAAGATGAATTGTTCTACCGTGCTTATCTGCTAAAATTTGAATTTCAACATGCTTTGAACCAGTTAGTAAACGTTCAACATATACTCTGCCGTCACCAAACGCAGCAATAGCCTCTCTACGAGCGCCACTAACTGCATCATCCAGTTCATCGGGTGAATTAACAACTCTCATACCCTTACCTCCACCACCAGAAGATGCTTTGAGAAGTAATGGGAATCCTACTCTTTGGCTAGACTCTCTAATTGCTTCCAATGCTTCTTCAGCATCCTCTTGCTCAATTTCTTCTCCAGGAATGACGGGTACGCCTGCAGCCTTCATTGTAGTTCTAGCAGTCATTTTATCTCCCATCTTTTCTATCGCCATAGCAGAAGGACCAATCCATGTTAGTCCTGAATCGATTACCGCTTGAGCGAAATCAGCCCTTTCAGACAAGAATCCGAAACCAGGATGAATTGCATCAGCACCGTTTTCTTTTGCAATCTTCAAAATCTGCTGTTGGTTAAGATACGTGTCTGTAATACTTTCTCCCTCAAGGCGTACGGATTTTGTGGCAAGTTCAACAAATAAGGAATTAGCATCATTATCAGCATAAATAGCAATTGAAGAGAGGCCTGCTTCACTGCAAGCGCGAAGAATACGGCAAGCGATTTCACCACGATTTGCAACCAATACATTGCTAACCATCTAATCTCTCCGTTTATTTCTTCCAATTAGCCGGTCTCTTTTCTAGGAAAGAGGACAAACCTTCTTGGCCCTCATTAGAACCACGCATTTTACTAGTGAAATCTAAAGTGAACTGTCGCAGTTTTTCATCGTCTAAAGCCCAATGATCAAACTCTAAAGTCAGTTCTTTGGCCAGTGAAATAGCAGAAGGACCCGTAGAAAGTATTTCCTCGAGTATTGCAACAGAAGCAACTTGTAACTCATCTGTATTTTTGACGACCTTTTCAATAAATCCGATACGTAGGGCCTCTTCAGAATCTATTCTACTTGCTTGCATAGCAAGCCTTCTAAAGCATGCAGAACCTAATCTTCGGTAGACATATGGCCCGATTACTGCAGGAAGAATTCCTAGTTTGCCTTCCGATAAAGCAATTTTAACATTTTCAGTTGCTGCCACATAATCGCAACACGCGATTAGCCCTGCACCTCCACCTAAGGCAACTCCTTGTATTAGTCCAATTGTGAAGCAAGGATGAGCCCATAAGCTGTTGAATAAGCGATCGAGACGTTCTGAATCCTTACGATTTTCTTCTGCAGTTTGCGCCCCTGCATCTCGCATCATGTTGATATCTGCGCCTGCGCAGAAATGTTTTCCTTGACCTGAAATTACCAATGCTCTGAGATATTCTTGTCCGTCACTATCGTGTAATTGGTTGACATGACCTGCGCTGCGTTTTGCGGTCCACTCAAAGATTTCACACAACTCTGAAATCATCTGAACATTGAGAGCATTATATTTTTCTTCGCGGTTTAACGTTATGTGGCATGTCGAACCATCAATTTCAACTTTCACTAACTCAGTTCGTGGGGGGTTTTGCATATTTTCCATGATTAAAACTCCAATTGCATATTTGATTTTTCAATTGATAAATTACATCCTAAATACGCCAAATTTATCATCCGGTAGTGGTGCATTTCTTGCAGATGCTAAACATAACCCTAGCACATCTCTGGTATCTCTAGGGTCAATGATTCCATCATCCCACAATCTAGCAGTAGAATAGTAAGGACTCCCTTCCGTTTCATATTTGTCAAGGATTGGTTGACGGAATTCTTCCAACTCATCTCCTTCCATCGCAGGCATTCCTTCGCGTGCCCTTTGGTCTTGCTTTACAGTAGCCAGAACATCTGCTGCTTGTGGGCCGCCCATTACAGAAATTCGACTATTTGGCCAAATAAAGAGGAATCTTGGATCGTATGCTCTGCCGCACATCCCATAGTTACCTGCGCCATGAGAGCCCCCGATGATTACTGTAAATTTAGGTACATTAACGCAAGATACTGCAGTAACTAATTTTGCACCGTCTTTAGCAATTCCTCCGGCTTCGTAGGCTTTACCAACCATGAAGCCAGTAATATTCTGTAAGAATACCAATGGGATTCCTCTTTGCCCACATAATTCTACAAAGTGAGCTCCTTTTAGTGAAGACTCTGAGAATAGGATGCCATTGTTGGCTACAATGCCAACTTTATGGCCATGGATATGTGCAAAGCCGCAGATAAGTGTCGTGCCATATCTAGATTTAAATTCATGAAATCTAGAACCATCTACAATTCTAGCAATAATCTCCTTTATGTCTAAAGGAGTTCGATTATCACTAGGAATCAATCCAAGAAGGTCTTCTACGTCGTGAGCAGGTGGTTCAACTTCGGCACTCGCCGCTGGGGCTAATTGTCGAGGACCCAAATTTTCAACTATATTCCTAACTAAACGCAGTGCTTCTGGTTCATCTTCAGCAAAATGATCTGCAACACCAGATTGTGCCGTATGGACATCAGCGCCGCCCAAATCCTCAGCAGTAACAACTTCGCCAGTCGCTGCTTTGACCAATGGAGGTCCGGCAAGGAAGATTGTACCATTTCCTTTGACGATGATTGATTCATCAGACATGGCAGGAACATATGCTCCTCCAGCGGTACAAGAACCCAATACAGCGGCAACTTGAGGTATGCCATCACCTGACATCTTTGCTTGATTTCTAAAAATTCTTCCAAAGTGATTAACATCGGGAAAAACTTCGTCTTGCATTGGTAAAAATGCACCCCCAGAATCAACTAGATAGATGCATGGTAAGTGGTTTTCATGTGCCACGGTTTGAGCTCTTATGTGCTTCTTTACTGTCATTGGGTAGTAAGAACCACCTTTTACGGTAGCATCATTAGCCACAAAAAGACATTCCCGTCCATGAACCATACCAATTCCTGTGACTATTCCTGAACTGTGGGCTCGGCCATCATAAAGTTCGTATGCTGCTAAAGGTGACAGTTCTAGAAAGGCCGTACCAGGGTCGATAATTCTCTCAATACGCTCCCTAGGCAGTAATTTTCCACGACTTCTATGCCGTTCAACATACTTTCCACCTCCGCCATTAGAAGCAATCTCCAAACGTTGTCTAAGTGTATTGATGAGATTTGAATTATGCTCGATGCGTTTAGAAAAATCTGCATCTGCACGATTTACCCTTGTCGGCAATCTATCCATAATACCCCTCGAATCAATGCAAGAAGCACCGACATTTAACATTGAAGATTAAATTAGGAAAATTTAGGATTATACATCGAGTGTTAAACGCCCTATATCTCTCAAACCTGGAGCCAAACCAACAATAAGTACTGCGAGAACAATCAGCATTCGCATGTGAACTTGTCTTTTCTCAACTCTCATTTCAATAAATAGCCAAACGATAACTGCGACTAGAATTGCTTTTACAAGAGCAAATAGCCACGCTCCTTCGCCCCATGAAATACCGATAGAATCATTGATCTGTCCACCGAATTGAATTACTGCATTACTAACTGGATGTTTCTCGCCGTAGCCAAAGAAATCAATACCTACCATAGTTGCAATTCCATCACACAACTGGCCATAAACCATAGCTAAAACCATCGGATTCGCTAGTAATGCCTTTTTTGACAACTGTTCAATCGGGTGCTTGGATACTATTTTTTCTGCGTCTTCCCATGTTTTGACTGTTACTCCGTCGGGTAAGACTCCTGGTTGATAGCCGCTCAAATTGATATGTCTAGCATCTTCAATTCCATATTTGTACATAAACCAACAAACTACAGCCGGAATTCCCAAAACAACAACAAGAGGCCATAATGGCTGAGACTCTACTACTCTACCGCTTTCTTGGGGCCATGGAGTATCAAGAAATTGAAGCCAATGGAAAAAACCAAGCAATGTTGCTGAAGACCCAAATGCAGTCAATCCTCTAGTAATTGAGGGCCAATTCCAAGTCCATACTAGAACCATGAATAAGAGTAAATAGGATAATGCAAGACCAATCAAAATCCAAAATAAGCCCATATCTTGATGCTCGATATATGCTGGCCTATACAGTAAAGCCCAGTGAAAGAATAATGCCATCCCAAGTGAAATGAACAATACAGTACGGCTTTTCTCAATAGTTTTATCATCGCTTATTCCATCCCATTTAGAAGTGAAATTATGCGATAGAAATGCAATACCGACTAACCAAAAGGCCAAATGGAAATGTATGATTGGAGAAATCAATAACCAGTCTATTTTAGAACTGAAGAAGTCTGAATCTTCTAATACCCTTAGAACAGGTGCTAAAATTACCCACATAATCAAAGCAATCATCATTTTGTCATCAGCTGGTAAATTCATTTTGCGGAAAATTCCTTGTAAGACAACTACGGAAAGTAATATTGTAAATGCATAAATTGCAGTGTTTTGGGGCGAGTAACCTGCATCTCCAGCAGCACCTGCATCTTTTACAATAGGGTCCCAGACTATCGGTTTGAGGCCATCTCCCCAAAAAATATCATTTGCAAAAATCAAACCAAATGATAGTATTGAGACCAATGCAACTAGAAACCAAATCGAGGCTTTTTCTAGTTGGGAAAAAGATTCGTTTGGCAATGCAGAATCATAATCAGAGAGGCTTTTCTCAATCTCTGAGGCAGTAGTAATCATCCTAACCAAACATTCCAGAGCACGGTTGAATTATTAGTTTACTATCTTAAGTTCACTCTTCTTCTTGAGAAGATAAACGTTCGATTAAGTCTGCTTTCTTGCCACCTACTGGCAAACCTTTAGCCTTGAGTCTATCTTTTAGTTCTGCAACTGAGAGTTTAGATAAATCCTCACCCGAGTCTTCATCAGCATCCTCAACTCCGAATCCTCTTGGTTCGTGAACTTCAACAAAGGAAATCTTCCCACATTCCATTGCGTCGCGAATAGTTGTAACTAATCTAAATTTCATCATTGCAGCATTGGTGTCGAATAACATAGCTTGCGGAAGAGTGATGGAAAGATCTTTACCTTTGAAAGATACTTCAAATCCAGTGTGACCTGTATTAGATTCTAATAGACCCAAAACCTTGTCATCATCGCCTTTTAATTCCTTGACAACGGTAAATACGTATTTTAGAGTTTTACCTGCCATAGGATGATTATAATCGATTTTAGCACGGCCTGCGGCGAGGTAGGTAAGATATCCTTGGCGTCCACCCATAGTTATAGGTGCACCAATGTACAGAGATTGAGGGTCTTGAACTGACCTCTTCAATTTGTCAATACTAATGACTTCAGTCATAGTAGGGTCTTTCTCTCCATAGCCCTCTTCAGGTGCAATTTCAATTTCAACTTCTTTTCCAACTTTTGCGTCTTTCAAAGCAGCCTCGAAACCTGGAATTAATCCTCCAGAGCCTACTACGCATACCATTGGAGAATAACTACGGCCTTCTTGATGCATTTCATGCTCTTTTGCCACCTCTTCACTGGTAGTTTCAATCAAGTCACCGGTTTCACCGCTGAATAAGTCATAATCAACATGTATAATTGCTCCATCTTCCATGGTATAGCCTCCTTAGAGATAATCGGCCGACTTGACTCCCCTTGATAATCTCTTGGATAAGTAACTAATCATTCTTGTTGTAAAATTAATCCCTCATTCTTACTCAGTGAGGCTTTTTTCGAATAGGAGGCGTAAGTTATCACCGTCATACCAAACATCATTGTAACCCAACCGAACCAAACAAGATGAGATGCTGGGAGATTGTAGACTGTTACTCTGACTAGTTCTATTGATTCTTGTCCGTTAGTTTGGGTTTGTTGCATCAACCCTTCAGCTTGTGTCCCATCAAAGATGAAAACTATGTCGCCTGACCATCTCGATAAAACATCGACTTCCGAACGAGCTGTACCTGTTTTATCAAAACGAAGCATCCCTGGCTCCACTTCTCCAATTTTTTTACCAACTTCTTGACCTGATGCCTCATAGATAGAAATTTCTATCCCTACATAGCCATCGCCTACTTCTAATCCTTGAGAAGTGATATGTACATCATTAAATTCATACCCATATCCTTCATGAATGATGATTTCATCTTTGATCAATGTTATTCTATGGCTAGCATCGCCTCTATCAACAAGCAGGGTAGTTGAAACATGACCGATTATCAATAAAACTAAACCAAGATGAACAATATGGGCTGCTAAAGGAATTCTCTTCAACAATGGTTTACTGCTCTTACGGGTTGCTTGGGATTTGATTTCTGAAAATAATGGACCTATACAAACCAGTAGCATTGGTAGATAAATCCAGGCAATAGACCCTCTATCAATAATCGAGGAAACCGAGGAATCTGAATCTGCACCAAGAGCATGAGGGAAGAAAATCGATAAAGTGAAAGATATCAAAATCACTATAATTAGCAAGAAAAGAGTATTCTTAGGTTCGCTAGACCTATTCAAATAAAACATCATAGCCACAGTAAATGCAAGAATAAATGGTGCACCATATAGCTCATGTGCTTCGAAATTTATCGAATCAATGCTAGCAATTAGGATAACTATTGTTAAGATCAAATAAGAACTGACAATCATTACAGAGCCCCATAGAGCAATTTTTTGTTGCCACTTTTTAGAAAATAGTGAGAATTCTACATCGTTATCTTGCTCTTTTTGCATAAGCCATGGCGTGATAAAAATTAGTAATAGCACTCCAGCAGTCAATACATCAATCAAATTTGACCAAGCAGAGGCTAGACACAAAACCACTCCAAATGAAGCCCATATCCACTCTTTTGAAGCATCGTTAGAGTAATACATAGGAACAAAAAATAGAATAAAAATCAGAGTAAAAAATACCTGCTGTGTCAAAACTAGAGTTGCTAGAGAAATTATGAGTAATGTGGGGACATATTTATGCCTAAAATAGATCCAACCTTGCTGATTTATTTCTTGATTGGTATTAGATGAGAAATCGATTATTATAAACAAGAAAATTAACAGTAAAAAGCCCTCACTAGGGATGTAGTGGTACAAATCTGCTCCGATAAATAATGATAGAAACGCTCCAATTAAAGGCAAAAGGAGAACCTGAACTCCTAGCCTTTGATTTTCAACTTCAAACATTCTTCTTCTAATAATTAAAATCCAGCAAGCGATGAATAACAGCATAATGATCAGATAGGACATCACCTCTACTCCGACAATATTATCTGATTTTAGTAGAATCATCCTCGAAAACGCATCGGAAGGTGATGAACCATCATCTGAAGTAACAAAAGTATGTACTGATGATGCCCAAACACCTCCTGCTCTTGTTACCAATGTGGCAAATAATGCTAGACCTCCTGCAACTAAACCCGCTCCAATCCAAGCCTCATTAGAGGTTTTTCCTGGCTTAGTTCTTAGATGCACTAACCCTACAAGTGCTAACCAAGGTAGTAATGAGCCAGTTTCGACTGGATCCCAAGCCCAATATCCACCCCAGTCTAAGATTAGATATGCCCATAATCCACCTAACCCAATTCCCAACGTAAGTATAAGTAAACCTGGTCTAGCTATGTCTAGAAATTGTTGTTTAAGATTCGTGTCTGAACTTGTAAATAATTTAGAAATAGATAATGCTGAAAGATGTATGCAGAAGGAATATCCTAAGAAAATTAATGGTGGATGAATAACCATCAAATCTGTCTGTAATAACTCATTTAAACCTGCACCGAAGAAGAATTCAGGTGTTTTTCTAAATGGGTCAAGACTTATTGAAATTAGAATTAAAAGTAATGAGAAACCATGAATTAATCTCAATCGTAATTCTCTCGAGTCAGTATTTTCCAGCTTGGCCATTGGTTTTCTCCATATCCAAGCCAACAAAGTTAACCATAATACCCACATCAGCAGAGGCCCTTCCCTTGCTGCCCAAGTAGCAGCGAAACGATATCTCAAAGGTAACGCCTCCCCACCAAAAGCAACTACATACTGAATAGATGTATCATTTACAATAAAGCGGCTTGCTAGAGCAAAAAAGGGCATTGCTAAACAAAAATGCAACAAAATACCGGTAATTTTAGATCTCTCAAATATCCGTGGTTGGATGATTAAGAAGGTGGCAGCCAATGCAGCAACCCACAGAGACGCCCCCCACATATCCAAGGCTAACTCCCGCATTTGAAGGGCTTTACTATTTCAAAAAGTGAAAAATAGGATTCTACCAACCAAAGAACTTTGCTCGACTATATCCGAATGAACGAAGAACTGAGATAACTTTCTTCGTTAGTAGAGCCGGTCTCTTGACTAAGATTTTCAACCCAATTCCTAATTTCTGTAAAGGTGACATATTAGATAATTCTTCAGGTAGACAACTTGCCATAAATGACATTTCTTCATCCGTAAGTTCGTACAATGCTTCTTTGCCTCGTAAGATTTTATTGTACGGAGGGAACGTTTTCTTCCATGCTTGCTCGTACGGCATTAATTTCTCTTTAGACAAGTCATTGTCTTTCAATGCTTGAGCGATGACATTAGCAGCCTCTCTACCAGACCATAGGGCCAAATGTGAACCTCCTTCAAAAAGAGGTGATGTAAAACCTGCAGCATCGCCAACTAGAATTACTCCATCATCAACAGTTTTTTCTCTAGGGCCAGAAATAGGTATTGTACCACCAAATGGCTTGATTTTAGTTGACTTAGTATTATCTCTCCACATTGGATTAACTATTGGTTTACCATCAAGATATGTATCTTTGATGAATTTATCGAGATATTTGATCGCTCCTTTTTTATCGGTGGTAACCAGTCCGACATTGGCTCTTTCTCCCTCTTTAGGAATCATCCAAACATAGCCGTGAGGTGAGTATTGAGGCCAAATGTAAAAGTCAAGATATCCGTCATTTTTAACCTCTGTGACCTCATATTGGAATCCTGCGATAACTTCGACTTGTGTACCCATATCAAGTAATTTTGAACTAGCACCAGCAACCCCAGAAGCATCAATAACAGCCCGGCATTCAATTGGAAAATTCGGACCTCGACCATCAATTTTCCAATTGGAGAATTCATTTTTGCTATTGTAAACTCTCTCCATAGATGTTACTTTGTGTTTCAAATATAATTGGGAGCCTAATTTATTCGATTCATCCATTAACCATTGTTCAAACAAGTGTTTCTCTAGAACATAACCTGGCTCTGTAAGGAGTTTTTCAGTTCCGTCTGGGAAAATTACACGAATTCCTGTTACATCTAATGCCTTTACATGATCAGGTATCTCAAGAGATAAGTTTTCTACTGCAAGTTCAGAAAGACATTCACCACAATGAACTGGCGTTCCAACTTCGCCGTCCGCTTCGACTACAATTACCGACAGTCCTGCTCTTGCTGCGTGTAATGCTGCTGAACCGCCCCCCGGGCCAGCCCCGATGACAAGGACATCGCAGATGCTAGATTCGCCTCCCATGATACGCGAGTAAATGACCAAGCCCATGAATAAAACGGTTGTTAGATTCTATGTGAACTTACGCAGGTTCAAAGGTATAATGCTAGTCCCGTTGTTGTGGCATGGAAGACTTTGAAGAGATGGCTAGGCCATTTAGAGGCTCGCGGTGAGTTGATTCGCATCAATAGACCGGTGGATGTTGTCTACGAAGCGGGCGCCATTGCAGACTTGCTGGTAAAAAATTCTGGCCCAGCGGTCATTTTTGAAAAGCCACGGCTAGCTGACGGCTCAATTAGTGAGATCCCACTGGCAATGAACATTTTTGGAACAGGTGAAAGAACACTTAGAGCCTTGGGAGCTAGTCATGAAACCGAAGTTGGAGACAGAATGGTGGCAATGATGAAGCCAGAGATTGGTGAATTTATGAAAAAGCCTTGGAAAGCATTGCCCCTTGCCAGAGACGCACTTGCAATGCCGCCATGGAAAAAGTGGAAGGGGAAATGTCAACGAGTAAAGATGGATTTAGACCTCACTAAACTTCCTATCCCCAAGACTTGGCCAATGGATGGTGGCCACTTTGTAACTCTCCCTTTGGTTGTTACCAAGGACCCTAAAAATGGTGAACATAATCTTGGCATGTACAGAGCCCAAGTTTTTGGAGAAAAGGAAATTGGCTTACATTGGCAAATTCACAAGCATGGAGCGGATCATGCCTCTTCAACTGGTGAAAAACAAAAAATGCCAGTAGCGATTTGTATCGGTGGACCTCCTGAACTAATTTTCTCTGCAATTGCTCCATTGCCTGATAATCTATCAGAGTATCAATTCGCCGGCATATTAGGCAGAAGCTCTCTTCGAATCACCAAAGCACTTACTCAAGATATCATGGTGCCTGCTGAAGCAGATATCGTCATTGAAGGCTATTGTATTCCAGGCGAAACTAGGCTTGAAGGACCTTTTGGTGACCATTTCGGATTTTATTCATTGACCGGCCAATACCCTGTAATGCATGTAACAGCGATAACAAGACGAAAGGATGCCATACTGCCTGCTACCATTGTAGGTCTTCCACCTATGGAAGACGGATATCTTGGTGAGGCCATTGGGAGGCAATTTTCTCCTGTCTTGCAATTTCAACATAGAGACGTGAAAAGTGTCCATCTTCCTCTGGAAACCGGCTTTCACAACTTAGCCATTGTCGCATCAAAGCAAAGATACCCTAGGCAAGCTAGGAAAACTGCACTGGGACTACTTGGCGCAGGACAAATGATGTTCTTGAAATCAATAATAGTAGTTGATCCAGAACAAAATCCCAAGGACTTAGAAGAGTTATTAGATTCACTAAACGACAAAGTAGAAATTTCTCAAGATATAATTGTTCTAGAGGGAATGGTAGCGGACTCGCTTGATGCATCAAGTCCATTTGAAAATGTTCAAGACAAAATCATAATTGATGCTACAACAATACCTAATGCAGACCCTCGCTCTGATAAAGAACCTCTCGAAGGTTCTTTTACACTAGAAACCCCTTCATGGAGGCAGGGCCTAGAAGATGCTCCAAAATTCGATGCTCTTGAAAAAGTCAAAAAATTACCTGAGGTAAAAGATGCTAGAATGCTTCGTGATAGTATGTTAGTCGTGACTATTGATGTTGATAATTCACCATCCCCAGAATCAGGTTCATCAAGCTTTGATAATGACTCTGAAAAGAAAAGAATTGATAAAATTATTCAATTGAGAAATTCAATTTGGCAATTGGACTTTAATTCCTCACTAAGATGGTTGTTTATCACAAATAATGACCTCGATTTGTATTGTGATAAAGCGCGAAGAAGATTGCTTTGGCAACTTACCTCAAGGTTTGATGTCAGTAGAGGTTTAACATTTGATGAAGGCAAGAACAGATTATGTTGGGATGCTACAATCCCTATTCCAAGTGATGAGCACGGAGTTAGAAGGTGGCCTGCAATAACCTTACATTCCCAAGAAACATTGGATAAATTAAATTCCCACCCCGAACTAGCAAACTATAATTGGCCCAAGCACCTAGAGTTCGGAGGAAAGTAGTTATGGATTTGAAACAGATTTTGACATTTATCAAAATCGAGCATACCCTGTTCTCCCTACCATTTGTCCTAATAGGCTACCTAATTGCTTATGACCAATTTATTGATCAACTACCCAAGTCTGATTTTGGATGGTTCAGAATAGATTTATTGTGGATATTAATTGCTGCTATTGGAGCTAGAGGCCTTGCTATGGCCCTCAACCGAATAATCGATAGAGAAATTGATGCTAATAATCCTAGAACTGAGCAACGCCACCTAGCGTCCGGAGCAATGAGCCTTCGCACTGCATGGACTTTGGCTACTGCATTCTTAGTGATGCTACTTATTGGAGCAGGTGCTCTAAACAAAGTTGCTCTTATGATGGCTTGGTTACCTGTGCTAGCTTTTGTTGTCTACCCATACACGAAAAGATTTACTTGGGCATGTCATTTTTGGCTTGGGCTTTGCCTGGGCCTTGCACCTGCCGGTGCATGGGTGGCAATGGCTGCAGACGTACATGGATGGGCTGCTATTACTGGACAATTATCCACTGGAACTGAATACCTATGGTTGCCCACAATTTTACCAATTTCATTAGGAGTCACATTGTGGATTGCTGCCTTTGACATCAACTATGCCAGAATGGATGTTAAAAGCGATATTGAAAACCAAATACATTCATTTCCAGCCAAGTTCGGAGATAATGCAACCACTAGGACTACTATACAGTTAACATTACTCTGGTTCGCTTGTTTCGCCGTATCAGACCCTATTAGTAGCCTGTGGTTCCTAGGCGCATCAGCATTGATGGCGGGCTTGAATATCTATGTGGTTTTAGCAAGAGAGCGATTAAAGGATTTTCAAAATACCCTATTTCAAACCTCGATGTTTACAGGCTGGGCTTTACTTATTGCTTTAGCAATCGGGCTGTACCTATAATCATAATTTTCACTATATCTCTTAGATGAAATGTTGAAAGACTTGGTAGCAGCACTTGAAACTATGAACCCTATAGTAGCGTCACTTCTTGAATTCAATCAGGCTTTTGAAATTCCTAAATTAGACAACCCAGGACTAGGTCCAGATGAACTAATTGAACTACGTATTAAACTACTTACCGAAGAGGTTCAAGAATATGCTGAAGCTGCTCGTACTGGCGATTTAGTAGAAGTTTTAGATGCTCTAGCTGATATCGGATATATTCTCGCTGGAACAATAATCAATCATGGAATGCAAGACATATATGATGAAGCATTCAATGAAGTTCATAGATCTAATATGGCTAAATTAGTCGATGGAAAAGTGATTCGTAGAGAAGATGGTAAAGTTCTCAAGCCCGAGGGTTGGAAGCCCCCCCAACTTGCGCAATTTCTAGAATGAGAACAGGTCGAATTATTGCTAAGTACTGTTTGGGATAATCATGACCCGCCCAGTTGCTCTAGTTACAGGCGGTGGCCAAGGAATAGGAGCTGCTACATGCAAACGATTGTCTAAGGATGGTTATGACATACTATTAACTTACAACAATTCATCTAAACCTGCAGAAATGCTAGTTGCCGAAATTAGAGAAAATGGCGGTGATGCGCTTGCTGTTAAGGTAGACTGTTCAGATGGTGGCGAAGTAGGCCTACTGGGGATTCACCCATGGATGGCAAAATCAATCGATGTTCTAGTACTCAATCATGGCGCATATAATCGTGTTTCAGCTAGCGAAATGACTCTAGAAGATCTAAGAAATACAATGGCAATAAATTTTGAAGGGGCTGTTGGCGTATGGAAAGCTATTCAACAACACCTTTCTGAAGATGCTCGAATTGTTGTAGTAGGTTCACAACTAGGAACTAGAGGCTCTCCACATGGTGCGGATTATTCTGCTTCAAAAGCAGCATTAGCAATTTGGGCACGCTCATTAGCGCAAGAAGTTGGTCCTGAAGGAAAAAGAGTCAATGTACTGGCACCTGGATATGTTGATACAGCGATTCTAGCAGGCGATAGTGAAGAGAAAAGAGAATTCAGAGAAAATGAAGTTCCATTGAAAAGAGTTGGAAGTCCGGAAGATATGGCATCGACAATCTCATTTCTAGTAGGACAAGATTCATCTTACATAACTGGAGCAATTATTCACGTAAATGGTGGATTATATCTTCCATAATTATGACATAGTTCAAAACCATTGGACAATTGAACAAGTGTAGAGGGGGTCTTTGATATGACTGTGGAATGGGACGATGATGGCGACTTTGAATCGGTTGCTGACCATGACGTTGGCCTTTCAGATTTAGAATTGAGAGACCCTTTTGATCTTTCAAAGGCCTTAGAAGGTGCTGCTCTTGAGCATCTCCGGCCTGAAGTCAAGAAAATTACTATGCATACTGAATTCACTCCTTCGGGCGATCAGCCAAAAGCAATTGAAAATTTGATTTCTCAATTGGAAAATGGTCAAGAAAGGTGCGTCTTATTGGGTGTTACTGGAAGTGGCAAA
Source organism: uncultured euryarchaeote (assembly GCA_964001175.1). GTDB lineage: Archaea > Thermoplasmatota > Poseidoniia > Poseidoniales > Poseidoniaceae > MGIIa-L1. The sequence goes on along the minus strand of CAXFAS010000002.1, from coordinate 18,660 downwards.
ACATTCGCTATGGCCAAGGTTATCGAGAAATTGAATATTCCAACCTTGATTATGAGCCATAACAAGACACTTGCTCGCCAATTATATCAAGAAATGGCTGGATACTTTCCAGAAAATGCAGTGGATTACTTCGTTTCCCACTATGACTACTATCAACCAGAAGCTTATCTAGCAAATCGAGACCTTTACATCGATAAAGAATTATCAATCAATGAAAGAATAGAACAAGAAAGGTTTGCAGCAGTTGCATCATTAGTAACTAGACCAGACTGCGTCATAGTATCTTCTGTATCTTGTATTTATGGTTTAAATCCACCTGAAACTTTCTTGGAATCCCATGTAAGATGCCATATTGGACAAAAAATTGAACCTATTGATCTGTTAAAAGAATTAGTCGCCCTACAATATACTAGAACTAATACTGACCTGGTTCGAGGAAGTTGCAGGTTGAGAGGTGAAGTTCTTGATGTTTGGATGCCAAGTAGAGATGACCCCCTTAGAATACAATTTGACTATGAAGGTGTAACAAAAATACAAGTTTGCGACCCTGTCTCTTGGGAAACATTAGACATCTTAGATGAAGCATGGATTCATCCAAAAGAATTCTTTATGACCAGTCCAGAAAGGTTTGAAAATGCATTGATTTCTATTGAAGATGAATTAGACGATAGAATTGCCCATTTCAATAGCCTAGGGAAAGATCTTGAAGCAAATAGAATTGAACAAAAAACAAGATATGACTTAGAAATGCTTAGAGAAATAGGTCATTGCCAATCTATCGAGAATTATTCTTTGCACTTCGATGGTAGACAAAGAGGTCAAAGACCATTCTGTTTACTAGATTTCTTCTCAGCATGCGCTAAACAATTCCATGGAGATCCCAAGAAATTTCTAGTAATAATGGACGAATCTCATGTAAGTTTACCCCAAGTTGGCGGTATGTACTATGGAGATAGGTCGAGAAAGGAGAGTCTAATCGAACATGGATTTAGACTGCCTACTGCAGCAGATAATCGCCCTCTAAAAATCCCTGAATTTCAATCCTTAGTACCTCAAATGGTTTACGTTTCTGCAACCCCTGGAGAAAGAGAACTGCGCCATCTATGTGAAGTCACTGGCCAAACTATCCCAAAGGGACTATTACATGCCCAATCTGGCGGTGGTGCAAAAAAGCCAGATTTGGATAAAAAACATCCTGACGCTGAGAGTATGTATGAGATTATACAAAAAATTCAGCATATTTCAAAGATGGAAATACGGCCGACTGGATTATTAGATCCTACTCTGGAAGTACGGCCAACAAGTGGTCAAGTTGCTAACTTGTTATCGGAAATAAACGAAAGAATCGAGCAAGGTGAGCGATGTCTTGTGACTGTTTTAACAATTAAATTTGCTGAAGAAGTTGCTGCTTACCTTAATGATATGGGGATTAAAGCACACCACTTGCATTCAGAAATTGACACCATAGAAAGAAGTGAAATTATCAATGCCTTACGACTTGGAATAATAGATGTAATTGTTGGAATAAACCTACTAAGAGAGGGTTTAGATCTCCCAGAAGTGAGCTTAGTGGCAATCTTTGATGCTGATAAGCAAGGATTTCTGCGAAATGAAAGAAGTTTACTACAAACAATGGGTCGTGCAGCAAGAAATTCAAATGGTAAGGTTCTACTCTATGCTGACTCTGTTTCACCTGCTATGCAGGCAGCTATTCAACAAACATTGGAAAGAAGGAATCGGCAAATTAAATATAATCTAGAACACGGAATAATTCCAAAAACCATCGAAAAGGCATTACCTGAAATGAATTCTAAGGATGAATCATTCATTACAGGCACTACAACTGATGGTACAGGTGCAAAAAGGTTAGTGGCTAAAAAAGGCGGTAGAAAAGATGGTGACTGGGCAACTAAACTGAATCTTGGAGCAGGTTCTTGGAGTCACAGTAACAATGGCTCCGATGGAGTTAATTTTTCAATTGAAAATTCGAATTCTCAATTGACTTATGATGAACCTGATGATGTCAAAAATAATCTTTCTCCTGAACAAATTAAAGATTTACTAGCCGAATTAAATGACGCTATGAAAAAGGCGGCATTGGAATTAGATTTTGAACAAGCAGCCAAACTTAGAGATAGAATTTTTGAACTTGAACACCTAATGTAATCAATGGACAGATTGATTTGTAATTGCGATTTGGATTAACTATGGCGATTTCACCTGATGATTTCGAAGTCCCGGTTGAGGACTATGATTTCTCTACAATTTCGACACCTAAATCGCTAATTGATCAGATGAGTTCTGCAGGCGGTTTTACTGCAACAAAATTGGCTACTGCAAGAGACATTCTACTCGATATGAAAAAAGAAATTAATGCTGTAGACGGCGATTCTAGCAAGGTTTGCAATTGGCTTTCCTTCCCTGCATGCCTGTGTGCCACCGGCACAAGAGGATTCTTTGTGGAAGCTATTAAACAAAAAATGTTCAATGTAATATCTACAACTTGCGGGATGCTAGATCATGACATTGCCAGAGCGCATAAAAAATACTACCATGGAGCATTTGAGTTGGATGATATCGAACTTGGAGAACATTCACTAATGCGACTTGGAAATGTTATTGTTCCAAACTCATCTTATGGAGAAATCATTGAAGAGGTTGTAATGCCTGTACTAGAAGAAATTTACAAAGATAGATTGGAGGAAACAGGAAAAACTGGGGCAGATGCGTGGATTGGTTTTGGGTCAATCCACCTAGTATGGGAACTTGGAAAAAGAATTGGTACTCCCGACTCCCTAATTTATTGGGCGGCCAAACATAAGATTCCAGTCTGTATTCCGGGAATCACTGACGGGTCAATCGGAGCACAACTGTTCATGTTTAGACAGAAATATCGCGATTTTCATATCGACACCCTAGCAGATGAGCAGGTGATGAGCGATTTGACTTGGGACGTTGAAGTATCCAATGCTCTAATGATCGGAGGAGGAATTTCAAAGCACCATGTAATCTGGTGGAACCAATATAGAGGCGGACTAGATTCTGCAGTTTACATAACTACTGCACCAGAACACGATGGAAGTCTTTCTGGAGCACGACTTAGAGAAGCAATTTCATGGGGTAAAATGCGCCCAGAAGCACCGAATATTTGTGTAGAAGGAGATGCTAGTGTATTGCTTCCATTGATTGGCTGTGATTTATTTGGAGGAAACTAAAATGAGGAAAAAACGAAATGCAACTTTTATGGTTTTAATTATGACATTAATGTCATTATCAGGATGTTTTGGAGAAGAAGAAGTTGAAGTTATTGAACAGACTTCTGGATTATATGACTTCAAAGATATGCTTGATGACAGAACCTGGTACCATTACCCTGGAGGAATCAATGCAATGAATAACACCACTGCACTAGGTGGTGACAATATCCCTTACTACTCGAGTTCATCATATTACAGCATAGGTATGTCCACTTTCGAACCAACTATGGGAATTACTTCTACTGGCAACCTATACATCACAAGCTGGGGAAATGGTAATGCTGGCTCAACTGCAATTGTACAATGTAGCAATATGGTTGAAATGACCTCAATAAGCGATTATAGTTGTCAAGATGTTTATGGAGCATTTCCACCTGTTGCCAATTCTAACGATCCATATGTATATGTTGACCCTTGGACTGATCGAATTATGAAATTCGACATGCATGCTCTTGGTGGAATGACCGTCGAATGGTCTGATGATGAAGGTGCTTCATGGACTGGCCCATCAATAGCGACGGGGTATTCGGTTCAAGACCACCAAACAATCGCATCATCCCCATATGGAGGTCTTTTACATGAAACTCTGTGGGTTTTCTGTATTAATGGTAATGCTCCAATGCCGCTCTGTGCTGCAAGTCAGGATGGTGGATTTACATGGGGCCCAGAGTTACCCGGTGGACCTGTAGACTGTCAAAGCGGAGGGTTATCAGCGCATATAATTGGAGCGGAGAATGGAAACTTTTACCGTGGACAAATAGGGTGTAACGGTGAAGGTTATTCGATGTACAAAACGGATGATGGAGCATTAACTTGGACTGAACATGTATTGCCTACTGAGCAATCAGGTACAGCTGATACATGGAACGCTGAAGAAGCTCAGGTTGATACTGATACCCAAAGTAATGTCTACGCAATGTGGATGGGGTATGATAACCTCCCGTACTTTTCATACTCAACTGATGATGCTGCAACTTGGTCCGATGCAGTAATGATTGCCCCCAGTCACATTGAAGGAACTGGATTTCCAGTTGTCATCGCTGGCGACCCTGGTAGAGTAGCATTTGGATACATTGGAGAAGACGGTGATGGTTTGTGGAATGGTTATATTTCGGTTATGACTGATGCCTTTAATGAAACCCCATTGATAACTACTGTTCAAGTCAATGCACATGATGATCCATTGGATAATGCAAGCCCTACGTGCGGATACGAGAGATGCGGCGGATTTGGTGATTTTATTGATATGCAAATTGATGCCTATGGAAGACCCTGGATAGCTCTTTCACACAACCCTAATGGAGACACTGGTATCTTTGGAACATTCACCAACGGCCCTACGCTATTTGGAAACCTAACCAGTCTAACTGAAATTCCTGAAGGTGGACCTCAAACACTTTGAATTGATTATTTCAATTTTCCAATTAGAAAATACATCAATGCAGTTCTAATTGGAGTTGTTGGCCTCCAGCCTTCAAACCCACTATCGATTAATGCCCTATGCAGCCCTTCCAATTTTGGACGGTTGTCTTCGATAACCTCGCCCTTAGTCATTAATTCAATATTGGGAGTACTTGGAGTCGTAAGATTTTCAGTGGAAAAATTTCCTGTCTGTCCGGCCATAGTTCGGTTGTAGAGGACTTCTAACTCTTGATAGATTTGTACCTGGCTCCAGCCTCTTCGGCCAGATATATCTAATGACTTTGGAGTTGGGTTGTCACCGATTAGTAATCTTGAAAGGGCATCTGCAACATCTAATTCAGCTACTAAATACTTAGGAGTAAGAACGTCAACTATCTTTTCCCCACTAGATAAAGAAGCCAATATACTATTCAAAAATTGATTTTCCCACGGCTTTACAGAATCGGTTGGAATCATATCATGCACGATAATATGGCTGTCAATCTCGCTGGTATCGACTTCCACCGATCCTAGATTAGGAGTTACCAATATCACTTCAGCACCATCGATCCCAATACCCAATTCTGAGTCATCATAGATACTAGTGTAATCTTGGAAACCAATAAGAACAACTCTATGTCCTTGATCAATTTTACAATCCTCACTTCTCGAAAGGCATGATTTTGAAAATTCTAGTTCTGTTGAAAACACTTTGTTCGCTTTTTCAAAATCAGATCTGCCGAGTACGATTTCTACCTCTTCCCTAAGTAAGCGTTGAATAATGGAGTTCCCAAGTGAACCCAATTGCCCACGTAAGTGGATTACTGGAAAATCCTCCATGTGCATGCTAAAAGGTTCACACTGTTAATTGATACCATAGAATAAGATTCATCACTAATAATTAAAGTTAGAAATTAGTATTTTCAATTGAAAAAAGAAAAAATTACAAATTTTTGCAAACAAAGATGCTAGTGAAATATGTCAATTATAAGCAATTGAATAATCAATAAATTTTGAGAAATTTTTTTATTCTGGAGGATAAATTTAGATATTTATTTGTTTAACTCATATTGGAAATAAGATTATACGACATATCAAAAATCGATTTTTTTATCGTATTTTCAATTGAACTAGTATTAATTATACGACATTTTCAATTGGATTTCGACTATTTTTATACAAAGAGTATAAGACCCCCCACGACAGAGGACTGTTTAACCGGAAGAGCCGGAACAAGGAGATGGGAAAAATGCCAAACGAAAAATACGACATCCAGGAGTTACTCCAAAGAGATGTATATGTGAATGATAAGAAAGTAGGAACGATAGTGGGTGAAAGACATCATCCAAATGAAGCTAGAGTGCGATCTATGCGCATACAAGTTGAAACAGATGTTGCTGACGAATATATGAGAAAGCCAGCAGAATTAGCGCCTTTACCTAAGGAACTAGTTCACAGCATCAGGAATGATGGGACAGTAAAACTATCAAAATCTATGCGAGAACTACAGAGAAGATGGAGAAATACTGTACGTATCGATGAAAAACTATACGCACCAGATGAGATGCTAGATAGAGCAGTACTAGATAACCAAGGAAGAGAAATTGGAGTAATAACCAAATTATTCAAAGTGAAGAGAACATACAAAGGAGTTATTGTTCAAACACGACTTGGAGTACAGAAAGATTTCGAGATCGAAGAAAATATTAGAATTCCAATTACAGCCTTTTCTAGAACTAGAGAGCGCTTAGATGAAGTAGTACTCTCTAGAACATTTGAAAGAGTACTTCAGTTGCCTTCATACATTACTATTAATGAAATGCCTGAAGAGTGATTAGAAAATCTAAGATTTGACGAGTGATTTATTCCGTCACTCTTATGACGGGGAGGTTAGTCGGCGAGATTACCCTTGCGCGGGTAGCTTAGTCGGTTGGAGCACCCGGCTGATAACCGGGAGGTCGCAGGTTCAAGTCCTGCCTCGCGCACCAAATTCTAATTTTTACACGCAAAGAACATGAATGTCCACCCCGAGGGTGGGTCAGAGGGGATAACATGGTTGTACTGTCAGGCAGTAATTCAAGACCCCTTGCAGAACAACTTGCTCAGTCACTAAATTGGCAGCATCACTCGCTTGAAACTAGACGTTTTCCCGATACTGAAGGATACATTAGAGTGCCAAGTGAAGTTATTGAAGCTGTGAGGAAAGAACCTGTAGTCTTAGTTTCAAACACTTTCCCCGACTCTGGTATTATTGAAACTATGTTGATGTTGGAAGCGATTAACGACGTAAGATCTGGGAAAATGGAGAATTTGAAGAATATTGGTCCGCAAGAGATGGAGGACGTAGGCCCAGGAATTTTACTAGCAATCCCATACTTTGGATACTCAAGACAGGATAAGAGATTTAATCCTGGTGAAGCAATTTCTGCTAGAGCAATTGCTAATCTTCTCGCCTCTAGGTGTGATGGTCTAATCGTTTTTGATATTCATGAACCTAAAGTGCTGAAAGATTTATCTGTACCTGTCGCGTTTACTTCCGCCATGCCTGAACTAGCATTACATCTACGAAAGGAGGTGAATCCGGATTTTATCTTATCACCAGACAAAGGAGCGATTGAAAGGGCATCTGAGGTTGCAAAACTAATCGATTGTCAATTTTCATATTTGGAAAAAACTCGAATCGACGCCCATACAATCATTCACAAAGCAAAAGATCTAGATGTCGATGGGAAAATTGTAGCAATAGTGGATGATATGATTGCAACTGGAGGTACTATTTGCCGTGCAGCAGATGCATTAAGGAGCCAAGGTGCAGTAGAAGTTCATGCTGCTTGTTCACATGGATTATTTACTGGTGGAGCAATTGCTCGACTGGTTAGATATGTCGATGGAGTTCACTCAACTAGTTCACTTCCAAACCCTCGCGATATCATCTCCGGCGGCCCCGCACTCGCAAGAGGGGTAAACGAGTTGTTTGAGAGACTCGAGTGGAATTCATAGCCTCGCAGTAAGTCTTTTAAGGTCATATTTATCAACTAAAAAGGGGTTTTTCTAAACAAATTCACACCTGTTTTTCTTCCGTCGCGTTTATATTGTTGAGGTTGTGCGCATGGTTGCCTTTAACATGAGGATGGAGAGTATTCCGATGAGTGTACACGTGCGATTTGAAACCCCAACAGAAGTATCAGACAAAATATATGAGATGATTCAAGCCAATTCCAATGGAAGAATCAAGAAAGGAAGTAACGAAGTAACCAAGACTGCTGAACGAGGCACTGCCCAGTTCATTGTCTTGGCTGAGGATGTTAATCCTCCAGAACTTCTTGCCCATATTCCTTTGATTTGTGAAGAAAAAGGAATTCCTTATGGATATGTTCCCTCCCAAGAATATCTCGCTTCTGAAGCTGGATTACCTAAGGGTGTCAAAACTGCATCAATTGCAGTTATGGAAATAAACAAAGGTGCTCAAGAGAAATTCAATGAAGTTGTTGAAATTATCAACGGGCTAAAGGCTTGAACCTATTTCGGAGTTGAATAATATGAGCGAAGATCTCGGTGGATGGCCAGCAGAAGTTGTTGAAATTGTTGGAAGAACTGGTATGACTGGTGAGGCAACACAAGTTAAAGTGCGTGTTAATGACGCACCTAACCCTCGTGACGTAGGTCGAATTATTACTCGTAACGTACTTGGACCAATTAGAATTGGTGATATACTAATGCTCAAGGATACTGGCCGTGAAGCCCGTAAGTTGAATGCAAGGTGATAGATATGCCAGAAAGAAGAATTTGTAGTTTCTCTGGAGAAGAGATCGAGCCAGGAACTGGTATGATGTTTGTCCGTAAAGATGGTAGCATCATGTGGTTCAAAAATTCCAAAGCAAGAAAGAACATGGTGAAATTGCGTAGAAATTCTCGCAAGGTCAAGTGGACTCGTCACTTTGTCAAAGGTGGAATACAATAATCAATTTATTGAAACCCTTTAGATGAAGTAGTTTGGAATTATTTGGTGAAAATTATGGAAACAACATATGTAATGATAAAGCCCGATGGCGTACAACGTGGATTGATTGGTGAGATAATTGGAAGATTTGAGCAAAAAGGTCTGAAACTAGTCGGTCTGAAATCAATTATTCCAAGTGAGGAAATTGCTCGCTCACACTATGCTGTTCACTCAGAAAGACCATTTTTCCCTGGACTAATCAAGTTCGTAACTTCGGGTCCTGTTGTTTGTATGGCATGGGCTGGAAAAGATGCAATTAGTGTTGCTAGAAATTTAATTGGCCCAACCAACGGAAGAGAAGCTCCACCAGGAACAATTCGAGGCGACTATGGTATGGATATTGGTTACAATATGATTCATGGTTCTGATGCTCCTGAAACAGCTGAGTTTGAACTCGGCCTATGGTTCTCTGAAGGTTTAATGGAATGGGACCTCACCATCTCAAGATGGTTTTATGAGTGATAAGCACGGACCTTACTCCCACAGTGGAGGTTTGATTTATGTCAGAAGAGGTTGAAGAAGAGGTCATCCGCGGGGATAATCGTCAACCTATTGTATCTGTTTTAGGACATGTAGACCATGGTAAAACAAGTGTTTTAGATTTGGTTCGTTCAATCGGATCTGAAAGACAAGCCAGTGTTATGGATAGAGAAGCTGGGGGGATAACACAGCATATTGGTGCTACAGAAGTCCCGGCTGATGTTCTAAACGAAACCTGTTCAGCAATGCTTGGAGGTAAAAATTTCAAATCTCCAGGATTACTATTTATCGATACGCCTGGCCATCACTCATTTGTAAGTCTTAGAAATCGTGGTGGCTCTGTAGCGGATATTGCAATTCTTGTTATAGACATCATGGAAGGGCTTCAACCTCAAACCATTGAAAGTCTTAACACTCTTAAAGAAACCAAAACTCCTTTCGTAATTGCAGCAAATAAAGTTGACAGAATTCATGGCTGGAGATGCGAATCAGGCCGCTCTTTTATTGAATCGTTTAAACAGCAAAGAGAGGATGTTACCTCTTTATTTGATGATCGATACTGGAAAATTTTAGGACAGTTTTCTGAACATGGCTTTAACATTGAACGATATGATAAGATCAAAGATTTTACTCAAAATGTTGCGGTAGTACCCATGAGTGCAAAAGAAGGAGAAGGTCTACAGGATTTACTAGCAGTAAGTGTTGGACTTGCTGAAAGATTTCTTGAAGATCGATTAACTGATACTATTGGTCCAGCACAAGGAACCGTACTCGAGATGCGTGATGAAATAGGAATGGGTAAAACGATTGATGTTATTCTTTACAGAGGGTCACTAAAAGTTGGTGATAAAATTATGCTAGCATCTAATGATGGTCCTTTTTCAACTCACATCAAAGGATTGAAGCGTCCAAAAGGCATGTCTGAAATGAGAGATGCTGGTAAAAGATGGATAAATTTCCCTGAAGTCAATGCTGCCTGTGGGGTGAAAATAGTAGCTCCTAAACTCGAACAAGCTATTGCTGGAACAACTCTTTACTTGGCAAATACTGATGAGCAGATTTCAATTGCAAAATCTGCAATTCAAGAAGAATGGCGAGGAATTTATGATAAAATGCCAATAATGTGTTCAGTATGTAATAAAGTATCATCAAGAGCAGAATTCGTTGAACTATGTCAAAATGGTACCTGTAAAGGTGCGGTTGAAGAGAAGAATGGTGTTGTCATTAAGGCTGATACTGTAGGAGGGCTTGAAGCATTAGCCTTTGAATTATTCAAACTGAAAATACCTGTACGCCAAGCAAGTGTTGGACCAGTTAACAAAAAAGATATCCTGATGGCAAAATCGATTCAAGACCCGTTGAATAGAGTGATTCTAGGGTTTTCAACTAAAGCAAATAACGAAGTTGCTGATGAACTAAAGGGGGAGGATTCAGAAATTAAATTCTTCAGCGGATCAATCATCTACCATATTTTAGATAGTTTTGAAGAATGGAGAGAAGAAACCAAGCAAGCCATCGAGTCGGAACAACGAGAATCTTTGGTTTATCCTGGAAGGTTACTATATCTCAAAGACCATACATTCCGAGCCAAAGGTCCTGCTATTGTTGGAATGAGAGTTATCGGAGGCAGAGTGCACATTGGTCAAAGATTGATGAAATTGGATGGTTCTCCTGTTGGACAAATAAAGAGTCTAAGGACTAGAGATTCAGAAGATGTGAAAGAAGCAAGTCAAGGTGATGAAGTTGCTGTGGCAATTCAGGGACCAACTGTTGGGAGACATATCGAGGAATTAGATGAATTCTATGTCGATGTACCAGAAAAGCATGCTAAGCGGCTTAAGAAAATTGAACTTACACCTATTGAACAAGAAATTTTAGATGAATTGATTAGGCTTCATCGTAAGGAGAATCATTTCTGGGGACGTTGATTTCACTTACTGCTTGATGCACTATGACATAACACAACCTCACATTCATATATGGAATGACCCCGATAGTAAATTGTCAAAGGAGTTTGTGAATATGGAAGCAGGATTATCGAATGGTGCTGGAATGGCGCCCTCAGCCGGAACTCAAGACTTGATTGGAACTGTTTCAGCAATCTCTAATAGTTTGATGAACGAAGTCAGTAAAGTGATTATCGGGAAAAATGAAAATCTTAGAAGAGTCACTGTCGGTATCTTATCTAACGGAAATATGTTGTTAGAAGATTTCCCTGGACTTGCTAAGACTCTGTTAGCAAATACCTTTGCAAGGGCACTTGGATGTAAATTCAAGCGTGTTCAATTTACTCCAGACTTGCTTCCTTCTGATATTATGGGTACATACATGTACGATCAAAAATCTGGAGAGTTCAAACTTCGTGCTGGTCCTTTGTTTTCCAATATATTACTCGCTGACGAAATAAATAGAGCCCCTCCAAAAACACAAGCTGCACTGCTTGAAGCAATGGAAGAAAAACAAGTTACTATCGAAGGTATCACACACAAATTACCAGCTCCTTTCGTTGTATTGGCAACTCAAAACCCTATCGAGCAAGAAGGAACTTATCCATTACCTGAGGCTCAAATGGACCGTTTCTTGATGAAGATGAGTATGGGTTACCCTGACCGTTCTGAAGAAAAAGCAATCCTTGCTAGAAGAAAACTTCGTGGTAAGGACCAACATGATGTAGATCAAGTGACTTCGCCAAAGAAAGTCGTAGCAATGCAAAAAGCACTAGAAACTGTCCATGTAGATCCAGCAATTCTATCATATATTGTTGAAATTGTACAAAGAACGAGAGAAGATCACCGTGTAATAAATGGGGCATCACCTCGTGCATCCCAATCACTATTCAAGACTGGACGTGCAGCAGCGGCAATTGCAGGAAGAAATTATGTCATCCCAGATGATATCAAGGGAATAGCATTACAAATTATCAGCCATCGTATTAATATGAAGCCTGAAGCAAAAATTAGAGGAATTACCGGTATGCACATTGTTCGTAAAATTCTTTCCGAAGTTCCTGTTCCAGTCATTCAACCTGCCTGAAATTAAATCATAAAAGGCTTGCATTGAAAGAGGAGAACTATCCTCGTTGCATTGTCCGAGAGTGTTTCTGCATGAATCCCTACAAAATGGTTATCGCTGTTGCTAATCAAAAAGGAGGTTGTGCAAAAACTACTACTGCTGTAAATTTGGCTGCAGCATTAGCAAAGGGCTCCAAAAAACAAGGCTTACCTCCTGCTAAAGTTTTACTCATAGACCTAGACCCTCAAGGAAATTGTGCTACCTCTTTTGGTGTTGAAAAGAAAAAGGTGAAGAAAACTGCTTATGATTTACTGACCAATGAATCGGGAGAGGATCTACCTCTGATGGATGAATATCTTATTCATCCTAAACAGCTAACTGAAAGTATGCAGGAAGCATGGAGTATGAGGAATGGAGGTAAAAAAGCACCATCTAATCTATCTGTTGGAAACCTATGGTTACTACCTAGTGATATTCATCTTTCGGGTGCTGAAATTGAACTCAGTCACAAAATAGGTAGAGAGACTAGGCTTCGAGAAGCTTTAGCACCAATTATTGACAATTTCGACCATATAATAATCGATACACCGCCTTCATTAGGCCTTCTCTCGATTAATGCAATGTGTGCAGCCAATTGGGTTATGGTTCCAGTTCAAGCAGAGTATTATGCTCTAGAAGGATTTAGTATGCTAATGAATTCGATAAAAATGATTCAAAGGAGAATTAATCGAAATCTAAAGATTTTTGGAATTGCGATGACAATGGTGGATGCTAGATCTAAATTGAGTCGCCATGTTTGCGACCAAGTAAATTCCAAAATGCCGAAAAAACTATTCAAAACAACAATTAGAAGATTGGTTAAAGTTGCAGAAGCCCCATGGAGTGGTGCTCCAACAGTTTTGCTAAACAAACCAACCAATTCAGGTGCAGGTGCTGGGTCATTAGAATATTGGACTCTTGCCAAGGAATACCACCAGCGAGTTTTAGCAATGCGTAGAGAATTTGGTGTAAATGAACATCCTAGATTGCTTCTTGACAGAAAAAATAGAATTTAAGTTGGTTTTTTTAAAAACATCTTAAAATCGCAAAATTTTGTTTCAATCTTTCGCTTAGGTTAAGTATGCGCTCAAATGGTCGGTAGTTAGGGATAGCGATGACTGCTGAAGGAATGACGTCAATTAGTGTAAGTTATGAAGTACGAAGACAGTTGAATAATCTTAGAACTATGAGTGGTTACAAGAGTGTTAATGAATTTCTTACTGACTTAATTAGGGCACACAAGATTACAAAAATGAGTGGTGAAATTGAGACCTTAAGAGAGAGAATGAAAGCAGTTGCCGATGTAGAAGTTGAACACTTAGTCGATAGATTGAATCTTTCACCCTTCAAAGTGTGATTTTTATGATGGAATGGCGCCCGAAAGGCTACTTATTTGATACCAAAAATCTAGTTCGTGCATTATTTGATGAGGATACAGACGAAGGTAAATTATTGATTTCTGCTGCTGCAGGTAATGTTGAAATTTTTTCATATTCACAATCTTGGAATGGAGTACTATGGCTCATAATGAACACATTAATTGAGGATGGAAAGCCTATTTACAATGGTAAAGAATTGGGTGATTTGAAAAACTCATTACCGATAGTCTGGCGATAATTATTCTCCGCCATTCTTAGCAAGCCATTCATGTCCATACCATTCCCATTGTTCCATAGTCCATCCTTCAGGAAGGCCGCTTTCTGGAACTGGAGGGGCATTTTTGGGCTTTTCATCATGGTCTTCTTCTTCAAGCATTGCTGAGACTTCTTCTGGAGATGTTTCATCAGCCGTAATATCAATTCCAGCTATATCTTCAAGACTATTGTCTTGGTCGTAAATCTCCTCTGCAGATACCTCGGGTTTCTGTTCTAACTCCTCTTCATCAGACTCTTCTTCTGGTGAAAAGTCCATCTCCTCAACTTCATCATCCCATGACCCATCAGAATCGATACCTCCACTTGCAGATAAGCCTGCTGAGCCTTCTAGAGCCTCATCATTCGCAGTTGCTTCTTCTGGCTCAAATGGAACTCCGTATCTCTTAATCATATCATTTATTTTTCTCTTCTTAGCAATGAAACTAATCAATACAATCAATACAGAAAGGGAGACAAATAGAATCCCTCCAATTATCGATACCTGTTTGATTATTTCACCAAGACCTTCTTCCTCGTCATCATCTAGTATACCAGCCTCTGAACTAATTACCCATGATGAGTAAGAAAGATCTGCTTCTCCAGGCTGTTTATCGCGTGAAAGGTAATCTTGATATTCCGAGTCTCGCCAACCTTGACAAATATTAGACTGATTATCAATAGCTTGCATGCAGTATTGCTGTTCAGAGGAAACCAAAATTTCTGTATCATCATAGTCGCTATTTGAACCAACATTATCTCCGTCTTCGTCGAACCACTCTAACGGATCATCTGGGAAGGCATCGGATGAGTCAGCCCATCTATCACCATCAGTGTCAACGCAGCCAAACATAGATGTTTTAGAGTATCCTGATGAAGATGTTAAGTCTGCTTGCCAAGTATACATTGAGCTACCAAAAGTTAGTGGGCAAGAATCTGGATTATTTCCTGATAGGTTTTCCCCATAGCCATCACCGTCACGGTCTATCCATTGAGTAATATCATTTGGCACAGCATCCGCACCCTGAGAAATTGTCCAGTTAGAAGAGGGGTCAGAATACTTATCGAAATCAGAATCCAGACAGCCAAATCTATCTTTAGTGGAGAAACCATTCACTTCTGGGCAACCATCTGGTTGATATGCTGGTGAAGGATTATCTCCATATCCATCTCCATCAGTATCATTCCATTGAGTTGGATCGTTAGGGAATATATCGCCTCCAGTACCATCGGTATTATCGCCATATCCATCTCCATCAGAATCTTGCCATTGTTCTGGGTTTTGCGGAAATAAATCTCCCTCATTACCTAGTGAATTATCTCCATAACCATCTCCATCAGAATCAACATATTGAGTAGAATCATTTGGAAAAGCATCCCCATTGTTGCCAGATAAATTATCCCCATAGCCGTCTCCATCAGAATCTAAATCTTGAGTAGAATCGGTAGGGAATACATCAATAGAATCAGGCGTCCCATCTAGATCAGAATCTAAATCAAAATATGATACCTCGGTGGATGTGGAGGTTGAGAGGAACACACAAATCTGCCCGCCAAATTCACGGTAACCCCCAGTTACTAGACCTGTGGCTGAAAAAGATTCTATTACAGTGAAAGGAGATTTACTAACAATGAATACATTTCCATCTTCAGTTCCGACAAAGTATGATGTATCATCATATTTCGATATTGAAGAAATCTTCTGAGAAACTCCTAGATTAAGAGATGAAGATGTCCAAGTTGTAGTATTGTATCTGTATAACATACCTTCGGAAGAACCAACAATTAGGTCTTCTGTAGAATCTTGGTAAGAATAAGTTAGATATGTATTGGATTGCGTTAATTTTGAGATAAAACCACCATCTTGGCCATAAATATGAGTATTAGAATCCATAGCTGAAAATGTAATTTGATTATTCTCTAAAACTTCAAATGCCAAAAATCCTGATGCAACCATGCCAGTTTGAAATCCGGTTGCTCCTAGTTGATTATACTCGTATGCCTTTCTAGCCCCGGTATAATATGCAATCCAAACATTACCTTCATTGTCCCAATCAATATCATCAGGAGTAGAGGAAATATTATGTTGATATACTATCTGTTTTGATGACATGCTGAAAACCAACAGTCCTGACTCATATGATGCTGCAAGTAGTTGTTGGGCATTATCCAAACGAGCACTTGTCATTACAAGATTGGATTGGAAGGTCCATATAGAATTAAATTCACCTTGCGATAATGTCTGTTGACTGATTTCTCCATTTTTAGTAACAGTCAGTAGTGAATTATCAGATAAAATCTCGCTGTAGACTATCAAACTACTACTATCTGTAACTCCAGAATAAACTAAATTTGATTCGGCATTTACACTAGTTGAATAAGTAGAAAATGGGAGAAGCAACAAAATAAAAACCATCAATATACTTCGCTTCATGTATCTGCCAAGAAGCGTTATTTTATCAATAAGTCGCTATTTTTGATTCGTTCAATCTTCATCTTCTTCAGATTTCTCTTTACTTTTGCCCATTGAACTAGGAGGTGGTGCACCTCTTGTTTTCTTTACTGGCTGAAGCATATGCTTAACAGGCGTAAGTGTCGAAACACCGGTTTTGGGCTGAACTTGTGGAGTAAGGCTGGTTGTAATAGGCTTCAGTGTTGTTGTTGAAACAGTTGATACAGGTTCTTCACCCTCTAATTCAATACCCGATTGTTGAGGTTGAAGGGTTGAAACTACTGGCTTTAGTTCAGCAGTACCCATTTTCTGAACAGGTTTAGGAAGTTCAACTGATGGTTTAGGTTCTGGTGAAATAACTGGGGATTTAATCGGTCTAACTAATGGTGAAGTAGGAGCTAGTGGTTTAGAACTAGTTTCAGGGGCACGCATTCCAGATAATCCCATCCTCGGTTGATTTTCACTAGAACCTGCAAGAATTCCTCGCATTGGCCTTCCTCCAGAAGAACCTAGCAGTGAAGGTCTTGCTCCAAGAACTGAAGGATCTGGTAATACTGCTTGTTGTGGACGATCTTGACCTGAAATTGATTGCATCCACATCTGGCGCTTTTCGGCTCTTGAATCTACATTTTGTAAATCTCTAAATTCCTTTTCTCTAGTCTTGAATTCAGATTCAGTACTGTCAATCTCGCCCTGGATTTGCTTTTCAACTGCGTCTCGCATCTTTGTTTCGGCAGTTTCCTTGAAGTTGTCCATTTGCTCGGTTAGATTTTGTAATCTGTCTCTGATTTCAGCCCTCTTCAATCCTAACTGTGCCTCAATTTCTGCTCTAATCAATGCCTCTCGCTTTCTAACTTCAATCAATGCCTTATTGCGCATAATTTCTTCACGCTTGTCTAACTGTCGCTCTAGTTGTGAAGCAACTTCGCTTTCCTTGCGTGTCTTGAATTGTTCAAGACGGTCTTCCATATCAACTTCTAATTCTAGAGCCGTTTCTTCCTTCAATAACTCAAGATGAGTTTCAAATGTTAATCTTTCATTTCTTAGACCTGCATCAATTTCTGACATGATGGCTTTACGAGCTGCAGTTTCACGTGATTGGAACTCAAGTTCAAGTCTCTCAGACCAGTCAGTCTTCTTA
This sequence comes from uncultured euryarchaeote, assembly GCA_964001175.1. GTDB lineage: Archaea > Thermoplasmatota > Poseidoniia > Poseidoniales > Poseidoniaceae > MGIIa-L1. The sequence continues at coordinate 1,247 of CAXFAS010000002.1, read as the reverse complement.
GAGTCGTATTGCTGTTCGAGTAGTTCTCTAAGTTCATTTTCTCGATCATAACGGAATCTAGCAAGTCGGTTTTGTATTTCTGCTTCTCTCGCATTTCGATAACTTGTAAATTCGGATTCCATTCTTAATTCCAGTTCATTATCAATTTCCTGTTTCAGTGTTCGTGAAATATCATCAACTGCCTTGGAGAATGTAATATCGTATTTCTCTCTAAGCCTAACCTTTCTCTCGGCTAACTTTTCTAGATGTTTGGTCTCAAGTTGATTTTCAATTTCAACTCTCAATTCGTCTCGTCTTCTAGCAATTGCTAGTTCGACATCTTCCCGCATCTGCTCTTCAAGGTCAGTAGTTTCATTCCTGAGTCTCTCTTCTAATTCGACTTGAATTTGTTGAGCAATATCTTCTTCTAAACGCAGACTTCTACGATCATATTCAGCCTTCAAGCGTGCTTCTCTTTGTTTCAATCGTGCCCTTAGTTGTTGCTCTAAACGAGTTCTAATCCCTCGGCGTAATTGCTCTTCACGCTCAGATAACTTAGCAGAATGACTTTCTTCTAAGCGACTTAATTCACTACTTTCCATATCCTTGAATCTAGATTCCATTTCCTCGGAAATTGAAGATTCCATCTCTCTAATTCTATGTTGTAGTTCTTGATTATAATCGAGTGCTATCCGTTCTTTTTGAACCTCAAGTCTTTGTCTGTGCTCATCCTGTAGTTCTGCTTCAATTTCTTGTTTTAGACGTTCTTTATGTTCATCTAAACGTAGATCTTGTTCAATTTCATACTTTTCTTGGAGGACTTCAACCTGTCTAGCAAGTCTCAATTCATATTCAGAACGAAGTCTGCCTTCTTCTTGAGCAAGTGCTTCTCTTTCTAATTCAGAGAGTTCATTTTCCATCGATTCTCGCATCTCTTTTTCTAGAGCATCTAATGTTAACTCATGTTGAACTGCTAAGTCTGTCGCCAATGTCTCTTGCATTGCTATTACTCGCTCTGCAATGGCTTGTTGCCTAAGTCTCCTTTCTCTACGAATATCGGCACGCAGTCTTTCTTCTTGACGAAATCTAGCACTGGTTAATTCAGCTTGGTCAATTGATTGACCTGAAGAATTAGTAAATTGGGAACGTAATGCTGCCAATGATAATTTATCAGCATTGATTCTTTTGCTACGAGCGACATCTAATGCCTCTCCCATCTTGCTATCGCTAGTACCCATAGAACCCATCCAGTATCATATGGACTTTTT
>CAXFAS010000001.1:0-195934 GCA_964001175.1 uncultured euryarchaeote | reverse complement strand
ACCCTCTTAAGGTAGCGTAATACCTTGTCGCTTAATTGGCGACTTGCATGAATGGTCCAACGAGGGCTCCACTGTCCCCGCGATATGTCCGGCGAAATTGACTTTACTGGCGCACAGTCCAGTACATTCTACCCGCAAGCGAAGACCCCGTAGAGCTTTACTGCAGCCTGTCGTTGCATAGTCGCTTTCCATGTACTGTGTAGGTGGGAGACGTTGATCCCCAGGACGTCAGTCCTGGGAGTAGTCGAATATAGAGACACCACCCTTGGAAGGTAACTATGCTAACTCTTAATGAGAACACCGATTGGTGGGCAGTTTGGGTGGGGCGCCACGCGCTCGAAAACCTAACAAGCGTGCCCAAAGGTCAGCTTAAGTGGTTCAGCACTCCACTGTTAACTGTAAGGGGAAAAGCTGGCTTGACGTGGATCCGCACAATAAGGATCGACGATGCGAAAGCAGGGCCTAACGAACCTACCAGGCTTATATTTGAGGCCGGTAGATAACAGAAAAGTTACCTCGGGGATAATTGAGTTGTCACCAGCAAGAGCTCACATCGACCTGGTGGCTTGCTACTTCGATGTCGTCTCTTCCTATCCTGGGTCTGCAGCAGGACCCAAGGGTGGGGTTGTTCGCCCATTAAAAGGGATCGTGAGATGGGTTTAGACCGTCGTGAGACAGGTTTGTTGCTTGGTGGTAGAATCGCATAAGGTGTTTGATGGAAGGGGCCCTTTAGTACGAGAGGAACGAGGGCTCGGGGCCACTAGTTTACCAGTTGTCTGACAAGGCAATGCTGGGTAGCCACGCCCTGAAGGATAAGAGCTGAAAGCATCTAAGCTCGAAGCCACCCCAAAGACGAGACACCTCAGAACGCTCGTAAAAGACGAGATGATAGACTGCGGATGTAAGTACGAAGCTTCGGCGACGTATTCAGTCCAGCAGCACTAATGTTCGAGCATCTTTTTCGTATGTATACGCACCGCGAGTGCTCTTCGTCTAATAATTCATGCCTATTCACTACGACGCTAGTCGTCGTATCCATTATCCGATTCGAAGGAAGATGGGTGCACGGTCATAGCGGAGGTGTTTACCTGGTCTCATTCCGAACCCAGAAGTCAAGCCCTCCCACGTCTATCCCAATACTGTGGTACGAGAGTCCACGGGAAAGGAAGTCACTGTGCCCCTCTTCTTTCACTCGGTATCCTCATCCACTTCGGTGGCGCTGGCCGGCTCTCAATGAGTGCCGGCCTTTTTTGCGTTTTACGTGATTACATTAGATTCATTATTTAGGCTAAAGGTTACAGGGAGTATTGATTGAGATGGCTATTGACACTATAGATATCTTTGGTAGTGATCAAGTAGGTATACATCTTGCTTCAGTTGGACAAATAATTTTCCACCCTCCTGAATTGCCAAATCCGATAATTGAAACTATTCAATCTGTTCTAGATTTGGAAACTTGTGCACAGTCGATTGGAGGTTCAAATTTAGTTGGTGCACTACTTTCCGGTAACTCTAGAGGAATTGCAGTTGCCGATATTGCTACAGATGAGGACATCGATAAATTGACCTCTTATGGGGATGTTGTTGTAATGGAAGGCGGAGTTAATACTGCTGGAAATTTACTTCTAGTAAATGAAAATGGTGTTGTAGCATCACCTAGTGTTCCTCACGATGGATTAGAAATAATAGCTGATGTAATGGGAGTTGATGTTGTTGCAACAACTATTGCAGGACAAGATGTAGTAGGAAGTCTTGGCGTTACCAATGACCAAGGTGTACTTCTTCATCCAGATATAACTCCCGAAGAAGTTGCATTGATTGAGGAAGTACTACGTGTTCCTCCAATGGTTGGGACAGTCGGTTTTGGCTCTCCATATGTTGGCGCAGGTATCTGTTCAACTAATAATGGTGCTTTAGCAGGTACAGAGACAACAGGCCCTGAAATGAATCGAATTGAAGATGCTTTGGGATTAATTTGAACCTTTCAAGCACTGAAATGTTCAAAGGCCGTTTTCAATGAACACATGTTATGGGCGAGATGTTATATCAAGGTAAAGTTAAGCAAGTGTGGTCAACAGATGACCCAGATATTCTAGAATTTAGATTCACTAATCAGATTTCAGTTTTCGATCAAATCATTCCTTCATTGATTCCTAGAAAGGGTGAATCGTTGAACAGAACTACTGCTCACTGGTTTAAATTGATTGAAGAAGAAGAAATATGTGGAACTCATTTAGTTGAAGTAAATGCTGCAGACCGTTGTCTTGTAAGAAAAGTAGAGGTTATCAAAGAACCAGGTGCAATACCTCGTGATATGGAATGGGTATTTGTCCCACTTGAAATTATTTGTCGACATTACCTTTCAGGTTCTGCATGGAGAAGATTCCAGAGAGGAGAATTGACTGCTGAGCAATTAGGGGTTTCAGAAGACTGTGAATATGGTACTAAATTATCCAAACCATTTTTGGAAGTTACAACAAAGTTCGAAAAGTTTGATAGAAATATCTCTAATGAGGAAGCACTCGAGATTTCAAATATAACCAAGGAAGAATTGGATGAAATATTCAATGTTGTCTTGAAGGTTGATGCATTGATTGAGCGTGAGGCTTCTAAGAATGGTTTAATCCATGTGGATGGTAAGAAAGAATTTGCTTTAGGGCCTGGTCGTAAAGTAGTTCTGGTTGATACATTCGGAACTTTGGATGAAGACCGATGGTGGGATGCTGAAGCTTATGCTAATGGTGAATGTATCGAACTTTCTAAGGAGTTTGTAAGAACCCATTATATCGAAACAGGTCATCAAGTTGAACTTAAGAAAGCTAGAGATGCTGGCACTCAAGATCCACCTATTCCTGCATTACCTCAACAAATTATCGACCAGACTGCAGAATTATACGGGTCAATGTATGAGCGCTTGACATCTAATGAATTCTAACTAGGAATGGGCTCTTAGCATTGCTCCAACACCTCTTCTTTCAGCGGATTTTAGTATTGAAACTAGATGTTTGATGGCGTCTCTGACTCCTCCATCAAGTGGTTCATCAGCAGAAACACTCCAAACCCTTCCAGTTAGATAATTTCGTAATTGGTATACTTCAGATTTATTAAGAAAACCACAAATCGATAAACCGCCCTTGCCACTTCGATATTTTTCTCCACCCATTGGAGATTCGATACAGTATGAATTTAATTTTTTAAGAAGTAAAATTAAGTTATCATAATCTTCATTATCAGTGGAATTTCGTGTATTAGGTCTTAAAAATTCTATCAAATAGCCAATAGCTGAACCATTGCCCCAAGGAAATCTCCCGAATCTTTCCTTGGAAAGTTGTTCACCCAAAGGAACTGGACGTTGCTGATTATTTACAACAATACTACAGGTGAAAAGTATCATTGCATCGTCCCATGAAATAGATATCCGGCTACTTGGGTTATCAATTCCTTGACTTCTTAGTCTAGAATTTATTTCATCATTTTCTTCTATCATTTCTAACCATTGACTGTTAAGTTCATCACTAGTTTTAGATAGAGTTGAAATTATTTTTTCAGCTATTTCACCATTACAAGCATCAAGTGTGAAGAAGGATGTCGTAGACTCAGATAAACTGTCTAACTCCATGTTTGGGGCAATTGACGCTAAGCAATAAGGTCTTGCAATTATCTATTGAAGAATTCATCCATTCTATCCTTAATAGGTCTTTTTTCTATAATGTTTTCATCATCCAATTCATCCCTTAATGATGCTAATCTGCCAGATGCCGAAGTGTCTAATTCTCTAACTATCTCTTCATCAACTGAAGGTGTTGTTTCTTCATCTAAATCTATCACATCATCGCTAATACTCTCTAAATCTTCATCGAATTCCATGCTAAAGTCATCGATTTCTTCAATAGATTCTACCTCTTCAATTTGTTCAATTTCAGTAACTATCTTCTCGCTTGACTGTTTAATTTTCTTTTCAGATTGATCTTCTCTAACTTGTAGAAGACCGGCAAAGAAAGCAATCGCTACAAGAACTATTGAAATACCAATGGCAACTATAACATCAGAAATTCCGACATTAATTGTGGAACTCTTGGAGAATGTAGTAGTAGAAATATCATCCTCGGGATTATCGTCTATGTCATAAGGACTTGCACATGATATGACTGCTGTCAGTTTTTCACCATCATTAACCAAATCCCCAGGGTCATCAATAACTAACTTAGGAGCCCAATCCAATCCTCCAATATCTATAACCAATGTTTCTTCCCAATTACTATTTTCAGCACTGACTTTTAGTTTACATGTCACCCCAATCAGTCTATTGTATTCTGTTCTTGAGATATCTATCTTAATATCTCCATCAGCATTGAAATTTGCAATCCCAATATTCCATCCGCTACTTCTAGATACTACTGTAACTGCATTCTCGGCGATTATTCTACCATAATTATCTATAAACATTAATTTTAATTCAATTGTTCCTGCATCTGTGGTCCAAGATGATAGATTTATGTCAATAGTCTGATTTTGTGATTTACCTAGTACAACTCCTGAATCCGAAATAGGGACTTGAATGCCGGAGTTGGAAATTAAGATTATTGTACCTCGCAAAGTCTCTTCATTTGAAGCAAATAATTGGCATTGTCCAACTTTACCAGAAATTGGTACCATGCCTAAGTTTTCGAATGAATTTACCTCTAGATTACAATTCCCAGTAACTTCAGGTAAAGTTCTACCATCTAAATGTATAACATACTCTAACGAAGAGTCTTGCGGGTCTGCCAATGTAAAGTTCATTCTAGAACTGGGTAGTGTAATTGACATTAATCCCGAATTATGTGAAAAATCAATATTAGTATCTTGGGATATTAATTCGATATCACCATTGTAATCTATTGTCATATTTCTATCTGAAATACCACTTAGAACAGGTGATGATGAGAAAGAAAAGGAACTATTCTCAACTGTTATTGCCATAGAGGAAATTCCAAGGCTTGGATGTTCTATTTCAAAATTCACTACCATTGATTGACCGTCCCAATCAGAAGGTGGGACAATATCAAATGGCAATCCTAAAATTTGTCCCGGCGCAATAACAATTGTATTTGGTGCATTTTTTGTCCAATCATTTGGTAAACCAAATAATCTAACATCGAGAGTTGCGATGTCATTTCCTAAATTCTCAACCCAAGCAGTTGGCATTCCACCTTGCTCATTAACCATCCAACTACCTGCATGGCCTATGCTTATTTCTGGCGCTGTTCCAACTCTTACAGGGACTTCTTGTATCACTTCTCCTGAACCATCACCATCTGAAATCCTCAATTTGATTATTCCAACTTCACCCGCAATAGCATTTTCAGGGGGAGTGACAAAGATAGTGACAGAAGACTCATCGAATGGTTGAACAATTGATCCATAATCGGGATAGGAAATATTCCATCCAGAACCAGCTTTGCTAAACCAAGGTTCAGTTGCTTTGTTGCCCAACTGTTCAACATTCAGGGTTAAATTCCCACCGCTAGGATCAACAACTAGATTAGTTTCTGAAAGGTTTAATCTCCAACCAGATACATGATTGACTGAAAAATTCAAGGTCAAATTATCTATGAGTAGAGTATCAGAATATATTCCTAGATTCAAATTTGCTATCGTGCCATGCCAAGCATCTTTTGGAACTGTAAAGTTAAGTTTTAAGTCGACTGTTTGGTTAACTAAAATATCTGATTCTGTGATTTCGCTAGCAGACCAAATACTTTCATCTTGTTCAAAATATTGTAAATTAAAACTTGGCTTGACAATCAATTTGTCAATCGCATTACCAATATTCTTAGCAGTAAAATTCATTGAAAGTTCTTGTTCTGGCACCACTTGGTAATCTAAACCATCTTCAAATTCCAAGTTCCAATTATGGTCTGGTTCTGCTTGAACAAGTAAATAAACTACAGAAAATACTGACTCATTGCCTAGTGAAGTCCATGTGAAACTGAGCCAAAATGGTTCCAATGCCGGAGTGTCTTCGGATAAAATAACATCCACTGACAGAGTAGTAGTTGCAAGAGGTCCAAGTGTTTTCTGAGGAATTGCAATGTTATATTCAACGGTAGGGTTTGAGGACATGGTTTCATTAAACATAGTATCTGCAGTTAGAATGAAATCATCTTGTCCATTACCAGGATTTTCTAATCTAAGTTGTATTTGATTAGTAACTTCAACGAATAATGACACTGGTTCGGTAGGGGAATTAGGGACTGGTGCAACAACAGTTGCCTTTGTCCTGTAGACTTGTAAAACATGAAGGCTGAAATCAAGATCATGATCGCTAATTCCATCAGCAGTTGTACTGAAAACATGCCTTTTAGGAATAGCATTCACTGGTAAACTAAGGTATATGTTACCAGAGACAGATTGGTCAGCAATTCCAATGATTTCAAGTACAGATCCATTAATTGTAAGGTCCCCATCAACGCTCCAAATCCATCCTGACTGAATCATCTGTGCGGATACTAAATTCCATTTCAATTCACCAGAGGAGGGCAAATCAGCATTTAACTCCCAAACTAATGATTGATTAGGTAGAGTTCTTGTGTGTATGTTCTCGACAGTTACTCCAGAGGCTGTTAAATTCACAACCAAATCTTCACACATCAAATCTTCACCACTACCGATACACATGCTCATAGTGGTAGAAGTAGTCGAACCTGGTAATATTCCACTCGGAGTTTCAAGATTAACAAATAATTCACGTTTTTCATTAGGTGCTAAGTTAAGAGAGAATACTTCAGATCCTTCGGTATTATGTAACGTAGGGTTACCTCCCCATGAAGGAGCGCTCCAATCGATTGAAGTGGTAGATTCATATGCGTTTCCTAGGTTTTCAACCATCAACCATGCAGTGGCTGTATTTCCTGGTTTTCCAACACCCTCGCTCACAGATAGTCCATCAGGCCCAACTACTGAAAAACCTCGAGTCCTAAGAACCTCAATCGGCAATCTTACAGTAGAACTAATGTTTGAATCAAGGTCAAGAGTCAATGTCAGATCAACATATGAATTCTCATCTCCAAGTGCATCACCAGGAATACCTACTGAGAAGTCTACATCTACTGGGCTTCCAGGTATCAATGTGGGATTGATATTTTGATTACTCATCAGATTGAAATTCCACCCATCAGGGAGATTATCATCATTCCAAGTAAGAGTCCAAGATTCAGTTCGTGAACCTATTGAATTTAAGCTAATAGTGACACTTTCAGATGTGCCGGGAACGATACGAGGAATTTCAATTGGTATGTCTAATACTGCCACATAAGGTTCCACTACGGTTAATTGCGAAATTTCACGATTGTTATCTTCTCTGGCCTCTGTTAAATTACCATTTATGTCAAGAATCATTTCAAACTCATGAATTCCCAATTCAGCGGTAATATCAACGCTGAATGTGTATGGTCCTCCTTCACCTGTAGGAGCTACGGGTTTTACATCATCGAATCTCTCTCGAGCAATTTCATTTCCATTCTGTAATATCACTACATCAAGGTCATCTTCATTATCCATAGTTCCAATATTACTGAATTGACCAGTAACGGTCACTAAATTCCCTGGATCGGGTTGATTGGGGTTGAAGCTAATTCCTCGCCCATCGCTTAGTGGTGCAAAATCAGAAACTTGTTGAGAGACGAGAGTGTCTCCAATTAGAATATCTAAGGTTCCGTCGCCATCCATATCCGCCACTGCAGGAGATGACCAAACTCTATGTGGCATACTTAATGGTGACGACCACCCACTTGAAATCGCAGATGAGGAGCCATCTTCTCCATTAAATGCCCAGAGTCTTTTTCCGAATGGTACGATTAACTCATAGAATTCATCTCCGTCTATATCCATCCATATAGGTGGTGAAACTCCAATTTCATCATTATCATTTCCAGAACCTCTCTGCATATCTTTCGACCATTCTTTAATTGGGTTATTGGAGGAAATATCATGGCAACCAGCCATTCCTTTACGATTAAAATTCACAGATGATTCTGAATACCAAGTTACCCAGCATAATCTATCATGAATCAAGTCCCCATCAGTATCAATCGGGAGTGGTTGAGAATCTGAATATCCATTAGGAGTTCTAAAGTCAAAGATTTCAGTTGTAGAAGTCATTTCCATGGCAATAAATTTAGCTCCATTTCCAGGAGAACGGCCATTAGAATCCGTAGGGATAGTAAGAATCATTTCAGGTGCGGCATCATTGTCTAGTTGAACAATAACTGGGCCAGGGAGTCTAAGGCGTGGTGCATCCTGATCAGAATCGGTACCAGTAATTGCCACTCTTTCCCAATCGAGGGAACCAGTTGCACCATCGATTCTCCAAATCCACATATTTCCTGAATTAGAATCAATTGTTGTTAGAACAATAGCAGTATTCGAACTATCCAGTGCTCCCCAAGAAGGATCTGATGGATGAGTTCCACGATCCAAAACTACTTCCCAGTCAAAATCTGTGGGTGTTGAACTTGTCAATGATAGTGAAACTACAGTCGGGTCATTTGTATTTTCATTTACTACAGATAGCACTAGTTCAGGGCTACCATCGAGTTTCAAATCCGCTAGTAATGGTTGAGTTACAGATTTATGGTCACTATTTCGGGTTGGGAAGTGTGGACTTTCAATTCCAATTCTATAATTGGAATCACTCATTGACCACATTTTCTCATTCGAATGCCCACTTTTTTGCCACCCAGATTCGGAACAGTCTAATTCTGGCGACCATAATTCGACTTCCAGTGATGAACTAGTATCGTAAACCAATAAAATTTCTAACCTTCCATCGTCATTTACATCAAATAGCATTGGCGTTGATCGAATATCTTCAGTGAGTCCCAAATCAACTTCCCAAGCAACTTTCGCATCATCTCCAGTTACAATGCTCAATTTACTACTGGTAGTATCGCTTGAAACAATAACAGCGAATAATTCGCCCTCTCCACATCTATCCTTTGCTGCATTGGTTGATGTGATACTGTTAGTAAAATCTCCAATTATAGAGCCATATAAATCAGAACCATATCCTTGTTCATCGTCTAAAACCCAATTGACAACTGGTGTATCAATCACACCAAACTCGGAAATATCGCTAACATTACCTTGCCCTGGGCCTCCGTTTGGGCCGTGAGGTGGCATAGTTCCATTATGAGTTGGAGTCCTAGAATATTGACCCCATGGTTGCTCTACAGGATCCCATTGTTCATTATTACTTGAAAAAGAAATTTCACTAGTTTCTTCAACTAAATTGGTATCCGAACTTTGGTTGGAAATCAATGGTGATAATACGGTGAACAGTAGCAATAATAGCATTAAAGTGGAGCGGAAATTTACTCCAACATTTTTAGCATCCGCTAATGTCATATTTGTCTGTGTGTCGAAGGGGTTGTTATGACTTATGGCAATTCGTACCGTTTTTGCATCAATTTAGACAGTTAATATTTGCTTCCATGTGCCATTTTAGATGATTATTTTTGACTAATATTATCCGTTTGCATTAAATAGGGGTCGTCAGTGGCCAAATTGACTACGGTCGGATTCTCTCCAGAGGTAATGCCGGTGAAGGACGGAATAGGTTACATCCTATCCCTTCACTACATCCTTTGAGAACAGACCTAAGGACGTGAAGAAATGTACAAAATTGTAACAAAGGAAGATACAATTCGTATCCCAGCAGAATACATGCGCAAAGGTCAATCTCTTGACCAACACATCGATAGGTTGTCAATGACTGCTTTTGAAGGTCGTTTTGATGATGATAACAGATTTATTTTAGTTACTAATAATCACCAACCTCTAGGACGTGGTAGAATTATTCACGGCGATGGTGCAATTTACCAAAGAGTACGCTTTGATGCAGTTCTTTTCTGTATGGATGATTACGAAGTCGTCGAAGGCGCAGTTTCTGAAATCAATGAATTTGGAGCATTCGTCAGAATCGGTCCGATGGAAGCACTACTACACAAATCTCAAATCATGGAAGATATGGTTGATGCTAATGTTGGCATGGGTTGGATTGAAGGTCGACAGACAGGTCGTAGAATAGGTATTGGTGATTCAGTTCGAGCAAGAATCGTATCACTATCTCCTGATACTAGCGATCCTAGAAGATCAAAGATTGGTTTAACAAGTAAGCAACCAGGTCTAGGTTGCCATTCTTGGATAGAAGAGGACAATGAGTGAGGTGGTCATGTGGCAAAGAATCCTTTCGCATGTGGTGAATGTCACCTTGTTCTAGCAGATGGAGTTGACCAATGTTCACGTTGTCCTTCAGCACAAGTTTCTTCAGATTGGCAAGGTTATGTAATAATCATGCATCCTGAACGTTCTGAAATCGCTAAGCGATTGAATGTTGAGCACCCCGGAAAATACGCACTTAAGGTAAATACTCGATGAGGAGATGGAAATATGGAAAAAACAAGTCGTAAAGAAAATAAATTATTGAATCGTGTTGAAATTGGATTTCAATGGAAGCATGATGGAAAATCAACTCCTTCTAGAAAGGAAGTTATGGATTTGGTAGCAACACTTGAACCAGGATCTAAAACCGATTTGATTGTTGTCAAGGATTGCAAAACAAGATTTGGTCAACCTCTAACTACTGGAATGGCTTTCATCTATGGCGATGAAGAATCAATGAAAGTTGAACCAGAATATATCCACAAGAGACACGAATCTTTCCGTTCAACATCTGCTAAAGAAGAAACTCCAGCTAAGGCTGAGGTGCCTGAGGTGCCTCAAGAGACTGAGGAATCTGCAGAATCTAATGAAGAAGATGGAGGTGAGCAGTAATGGGTGATGGACCTAATCCTAGAGCTAAACATTCCAAGTATTCTTTGGAAGATGGAAAGTTAGTCAGAAAGGGAGAATTTTGCCCCGAAGAAGGCTGTGGACCAGGTATTTTTCTTGCAATCCATAAAGATCGAAAGTCATGTGGAAGATGCGGCTATACTGCTGCATTAGAGTGATTACTCTTCTTCCCCGAATGAGACTTGTCTCCATTTAGCGTCATTAAATAATGCTAATTTTCTAGCATCATCATAGAATACTGGAATTTCATCTAGAGTAATTTTTTCGAAATTATTCACAGTTAAGAGGACAATTTCACGCCATCCCGAGATATACCACCCTTGTTCCTTTTCACTCCAATAGGCATCGCTAACGGGACCGCTCAATCTGGCACGGAGGATTATATTATTTCCTTCAAGCATAACAACTTCATTATCATTCAACTGCAATAGGTATTTGTTGCCGTCATTGTATACATCAAGGATGAATCCTTCACCATTAATCACGTCGCTGCTTAGCAAATCACCAGATTCAATATCATATCGGTTAAGCCCCATTCCCCTTGACCAAATTTCTACTACATCTTCTTTTACAATTGCCTTTACTGTTTCTTGAGCTCTTGGAAGTTTAGATAATTGCCTCCACTGAGGTTCTTTTTGTCGCCATATTTCATGTGCATCATGAGTCATATGGTAAATTCCTTTCTTCCAAAGAACAAAAGTAAATGATTTGTTATTGGAATCAAGTGCTAAGGGTTCAGCATCTAAAACATGTGACCAAGTAGAGTCTGCTGGATGTAGAGCCTTATCGATTGTTCTTCTAACTCTAAGTTCACTTCTTTCAATACCCTGAACAAGTTTTTCGTTGAGATCGATTGCAGCCATTCTTGCTAATAGCAATTCTGAATCAAGCCATGTCGCAATTAGCTTTCCACCGATTATTGCCGCATTCCTTATGGACATCGGAAATGGCTTAACAAATGTGTCAATTAGTGAATAATCACTTGATAATTTTTGTAATTCACCATCCACTCCTATTACCAAGAATCCATTTTCCCATGAAAGAACTTTCTTGGGAGTGAACTCTAAGTCTACAGGAGGTTTACTGGCCATATCATGTCCAATTCGGCTTAGTTTGTCAATTCTCGCATTAAGAAGGTCTCAAAAATAAGTATACAATCCGATGTCCATGTCCTCTAGTGGAATCGTTCTAATCATTGTTAGTGGAGGCGACATTGCATCTACTAATCAGGCTGATTTCCTACTGGACAAATTTGATTGGACTAGAATTGAAAAGGTTGAAGGATTAGATGCATATTCATATCAGAATATTCGAATGTGGATTCACCCTGGTGGAGTCCTACATGAGGATGATTTAGATTTAAGGTGGCTAAAAGAAACAGGTGAAAGAGTTGTTGAGGCGATATTCCCTTCAAGACATTCAGCAAAAAGTGGTAATCCATCTCTTACATTACATCCAATCGGTGTACCTCAATTAGATTTTGACGAAGTACCTCCATATGGTGGTAAAAGTGGCAATGCTCCTCCACCTTCTCCTAGACTTGCATCATGGTGGAGGCAAATGGTTGAATTAGTTTCAGGGTCCGAAATTGAGTCTGAATTTGATCTTTCATTAGAGGTAACACATCATGGTCCATGGATCAGTGTTCCATCAATATTCGTTGAAGTTGGTTCCACTGCTAAAACTTGGGGGCATAAAGGTGCAGCAGAAATATTAGCAGATTTAATTGCCAAAGGACTAGGTATGAGTGATAATGAAGAAATTGGAAATTGGGACTCAAAATTGAATGCTGGTGATACAGTTGTTGTAACACTCGGTGGTGGACATTACGCTCCAAGGGCAAATAAGTTAGGAGCAGTTGATGGATTGTGGATTGGTCATATGCTTGCAACTTACGCTCTTCCTTTTATTAAACCTGAAATAGAAGGCGAACAACCTAGAGGGAATTGGAAGAATTCGATAAATTCTGTTATTAATTCAACTAAGCAAGCATTTCCTAATGGTAACATCGTTTGCTCAATGGATAAAAAAGCCTTCAAAGGGTGGCAAAGACAGGCAATTAGAGAATATTTGGAAGAAATTAATATTCCCTTGCTAAATACAAAATCTATACTTGAATTATCAGTTAAATAATCACAAGTCTCAAGAATCCCCTTCACAAGCATAAGATGGGGGAGGCATTATGGTAAGTTGGTTTTCCAAACTAGTTGTGGCTACTACAATTCGTATGCCCCGTTGGTTTGTTAAGTGGGTTTCCCGAAGGTATGTAGCTGGCCCTGATTTATCAGACGCTGTCAGTGTTATGCAAAGATTGAGTAAAGAGAATGCCTGCTTTACAGTAGATGTACTAGGTGAAGAAATTTCATCTATGGAAGAAGCTCAGTACTTTTATGATGAGTACGTCAGAGTTGTGAATGCTATTATTGAAAATAATTTAGACGCTAATTTGAGTATCAAACCAACTGCATTTGGTCTTCTAATCGATTCTGAAAAGGGTTTTGCTAACATTAAAAATTTAGTTGAAATGGCTTCCAAGTATGATATGTTTGTTCGCTTAGATATGGAAGATCATCGTGTTACAGAAGAAACAATTCAAATTGTCATAGACCTCCACGAACAAGGCTTGACGAATGTAGGTACTGTGCTTCAGGGAAGGTTATTTAGGAGCCTTGATGATATTGATTCTTTAGAAGAAAAATTAGGTCCTATGGCAGATTACCGTATTTGCAAAGGAATATATTTGGAGCCAGAAGAGATATCTTTCACTACCTATTCAGATATTGTTTCGGCTACAAATTCTTGCATCGATAAGATGCTTGCAGCGGGAGCCTATTGTGCAATTGCATCTCATGATATCCCTGTTATAAAGCATGCAAAATCAGCACTACAGTCACATGGTATGGGTCCAAATATTGAAGATCCGAGAGATAATTCCGGGCCAAAGAGAAATTTGAAAGGTAATGGATATGAGTTTCAAATGCTTCTAGGTGTAAGAGGACCCTTAAGGAGGAAACTTGCAGCAGAAGGTCATCTTACAAGAGTATACATCCCCTATGGGGCAAAATGGTATGAGTATAGTATTCGTAGGCTGAAAGAGAATCCAACTGTTGGTGCACAAGTTGCTAAAGCTTTCATCATGCCTTGGACTAATAGGCCCTAATTTCTAGGTCTCTTCTTTTTTCTTTTATTAGAAGGCTGAACTCTTTTCTTGGTTACTTCCCTTGGAATTTCTGGATTAGGATTGTATCCTAAACGACCTTCTTTCCATGCTTGTCTCCTTTCCCGAGGCGTTTTTGGTTCGAAGTGTTCTGTATTGGGTGGCTCATGAAGATAGATACGCTTGATATATTGAGATTCAACAGTTCCCCTCATTGTTCTGCCTTCACCGGTATGTATTGCTCTAATTCTCCAAGTTTCTCCAGCATGATCCATTAGATGTCCGGCAGTGAATTTTTTACCATGCTCAACGGTTATCGATTGTGAATCAGAAACCTCTCCTCTAGTCATAGTTAATTTTACTATTACCATATCGGTCCTTAACGCAGAAATACTGGTTACTTCACTAGCGTTAGCCATTTTTGCTTTCCTATCTCTGGAAATCAAAATTTGATTAATTGACCATAATTTTTCATCTTCCTCAAATACATCTCCAATTCTGAACTCTTCATCACCATCGATATCGATGCTTATTTTTTGCGATTTGGGTCCTTCAGTAAGAATAAATGGGATTCGTATTAACTTAGGTGGCCTAATTTCTAATGTTGAAATTTGTGAACAATCAAGACACTTCAAAAGCAGATTTCTACCCTTGCCTACGTTCTTTTCTTTCAAAACTTCATGCTCCATAATATCATTACATTTTTCACAAAAGGTTGCATTTTCAATGATTTCTTCTTCATCGAACTCTATTTCATCATCCGACATGATATCACTCATGCAGTCCTGAATGGTAACATGTTTGAAGTAATCGGCTAAAAATTTTGAAAGCGAGCATTCATGACGGTTGCCCTTTAGGACTATACATGCAGGGAGAGGACAGTAATTCGTCACTTTCTAGGTCTGACATTCTACCTTATCTTCTTTCCAAGGAATCTGAACTTTCAAGAGAAGAACCTGAGATAGCATCTAATATTTCTCAACAACTTCAACATATGGGTTTGTCAACATGGTCGCAATCAGTAATTCGTAGGTTACGAAATGCAATTCATAAGATTAAGCCAAAGAGAATTATTGAAGTTGGAGCAGGAATAGGACACAGGTCTGCATGGTTATTCGATTTGTTCACTAATGGCGAGAAGCCGCAAAGGTATGACATGGTCGAACAAGGGTCTAAATTCGCGGTCATTTTACATAGGCTTAGAACACGATATGATGCAGAAGATTGGTGCAACATAGTTGTGGGAGAAGTGAATTCTTTAGTTGCAGAAACCAACGCTTGGAGTGCTGCATCAGCTACTGGACTCGAAGTTGGCGATTCTCCTTTGGCACCCAAGGCTAATGTTATTATTGTAGATCGTAAAATAGAACATCTCGCAGATTCAATTGAAAGTTTATTCCCATTGTTGGTTGATGGGGGTGTACTGTTTACTTGTGAGCCGCCAGTTCCATCCGGTGATGTAGATGAAAATGATGAGGAAATGATGAAGCATGTTGATGGATTTAATGATTGGATTAAACTAATTTCAAACACTCAGCAAACTCATCATGTTGCTTTTACTCCACTATTTGATGGCACTATAGTGGCATTTTTGAAAAAGTGATTATACTGAGCTGGCAGCAATTATCAAGTCTTTAATTTGAAGTAATCCATATCCATAGTTGTCATCATGACCCTCTTGCCCATCGCTTGGGTTAACTGAATTTACAATTAATTGTTTAATTTGAACAACAGAGTTAGAATCACCTTGTCCATTGCTACTAAGTTCTGGATGTTCCTCTAGAAGTAAAGCAATTGCACCAGTAACATAAACGGTTGAAGCGCTAGTCCCATCAACTAAAGACCATGAATTTTGGTTGTTGATTACTGGTACTAATTCAGCAGGTGCTACAATTTCAGGTTTCTTATTTGGATCTTGTCGAGGTAAAATTATCGGAAATAAATTTCCATTATTATCTCCTACTGATGAACCAGACCAGTGATTACCGTCGGTATTAACTCCGCCAACTGAAATAACTAATTGTTCACTGCTTGGATGTGCAACATCTCCATCATCACTTGGACCACCATCATTTCCAGCAGCAGCCACAACGACTATTCCTTGATTTATAGCATCATTAGCAGCGTCACCAGAATCTCTTCCAGAAAATGGATTGAAAGGTAAGATTCCTGGTGCACCACCCAATGATAAGGAAATAATGTTAACATTTTGAGCAATGCACCAGTCAATTGCTTGGGCAACAATTTCATCACTTCCTTGGCCATTTGCTCCATCTAATGCTTTAGCGATGAACAAATTGACATTAGGAGCAATACCCTCCATCCAACCATCAGCAACTAATATTCCTGCCATACTAGTTCCATGACCGTTATCATCATATGGTTCACTTTCTTGATTTATGAAATCGCTCCATCCAGATAGAGTCAAACTCGAAAGGTCGGGATGTGAAAGATCAATACCCGAATCAACTATGCAAACACTTACTCCTTGACCATCTAAATCAACTTGGTTAAATTGTACCATCTCTGAATAACTTTCTTGAATCTCTAGTGCGCTATTACTTGGCCTAACAGAAGAAAAACCTCCATCACCGACAAAAGTAATCGCCCAATAAAGGGAAAAAGCGAGCATTATTGCTAATCCTACACTGACAATTATTCTCACATTTTCTAGATTGTCGGCGATTAAAACAGCATCTTCCGTTTCTGATTGTTCGATAGGAACAATAGGGGGTAAAATCTGCAATTCTGATATGTCATCCATTTCAATCAACTGAATGCCTCTACTGCTTCACAAAAAGTATCAACAAATAATTTTGCATCATCTTCAGTATTATACAAATATGCAGATGCTCTAAGAGATCCATTAGAATATCCTCGGTCATTAAACCATGAATGAACACAATGCTGACCACTTCGAACCATTACCCCGGCAGCCTCATCAAGAAGAATTGCGATATCATGAGACGGAAGGTCATGCATTAAAATCGAACAAATTCCACCACGTAATTCTGGGTTTTCTGGACCAATGATTTCAATTCCATTAAGGTGTTTAATTCCGTCCGACATTATACGATTTAACTTTATTTCATGTTCATGAACTTTATTCATATCTATTTTTGATAGATAATTAATAGCAGCACCACTTGCAATCATTCCGCTAAAGTTACCTAATCCTCCTTCAAACTTGGATGGGGGATTTGCCCATTTTATTGAATCATAGGTCGATGATACAACAGTTTGGCCACCTGCTCTAATTGAACGCATATTTTCTAATAAACTATATCTTGACCACAAACCACCCATTCCTGAAGGACCACACATTTTATGAATCGAAAAGGAAAGGAAATCGATATCTAAATCTTGTACATCGACTTTCATATGTGGAGTTGATTGTGCTCCATCGACACTAATCAAAGCATCATAATCATGGGTTACTTTAGCGATTTCCTTGATTGGAACGGCTACTCCGTCTAGATTTCCAACATGACTCATTGAAACTAATTTTAACCGATCCCCAGCATCAGAACAGGCTTGCTCAAAGTTTTCCATACTAAATGTGTTATCTAGATTTGATTTGACAACTCTATGCTCCACACCCTGCTCTTCCTGTAATTGAAGCCAAGGAACTAAATTGGAATTATGTTCTCTGTCTCCTGTTAGAATAATGTCTCCCTTTTTCCAACTTAGCCCTTTAGAAATTTGATTTAGTGAACTAGTTGCATTACTTGTGAATACTACTTCGCTTGGTGAATTAGAATTAATGAATTTGGATATTGAATTTCGAGATTCTTGCACAAGTTTTGATACTTTAGTTCCATACCTGTGTACTGATCTTCCTCCACATCCAGGATACTTACCATAGTAATCAGAAATTGCTTCAATTACCTGTTTTGGCTTGAGAGTCACACAAGCATT
Source organism: uncultured euryarchaeote (assembly GCA_964001175.1). Lineage (GTDB taxonomy): Archaea > Thermoplasmatota > Poseidoniia > Poseidoniales > Poseidoniaceae > MGIIa-L1. The sequence continues at coordinate 178,026 of CAXFAS010000001.1, read as the reverse complement.
ATCTAAATACGCAGGAGCATTATCTCCACATAGAGTTGGAAAATCTTCTCTTAAATGTGAAAAACTCATCACCATGCCTCCATGTCAGGTACACAATCAATGTACGGGGAGTTAATTCCGCAAGATTTACATTCAAATCTAGATGGGAACTTTTTCTTACAAATGTTACATGCAGTTCCAATAATGCCGAATACTGAAACACAACTTTCAGATGGACAAGGAACAGAGATTTGACCATCCGTTTCTCTTTTTAACTCGACACTTTCTTCACATTCAGGACACTTTGCTGTTTGTTCAATTACCAAACCACCTTGTTTCATTTCAATTTCTGCCGTAATTGCCGCAGTAGTACTTATTCTTGCATCACTTCCAAGCATTCTTTGCGGATACCATATTAGTAGCATGAAAACAGGGACAATAAGTAGTCCCGAAATTATGTGCATTATGTAGTAGAATGAGTTAGGTTCAGTTCTTTGTGCAATGTAATGAATACCACTCCAACTTGAGTAGAAGGTAGTCATAAGCCAGAATACAAGCAAGCTCCCCCAACCAACAAGTGAGTGTTCTCGCATCTCTTTTTCCATGACCCTAACATCTTCATGAACATGGTGAATTTGGACATGCAGGTCCCTGGTTTCAATAACTGCTTTCCAAAAGAAGTAAGTGAAGAAAAGAATGACTAGAATGATTAACACTCCTGACATCATATCTGAAAGGACCATGTTGGTTGGAAATTGAGTATTCTTTTCATGGAATAAAACTTGAAGGAACATCATACCATTCCACATAAGTAGTAATGAAATAGAATGAATACGCATGACTGGGAATTTAGTTAAAATAAGGTATCCGAACCAAACCCATGCAATAATACTCAAGAGCATCTGGAAAAATGAGAAACTTCCAACATTCTTCAAACCTTCAAGTCCGACTGCATCGGGGTTACCTCCAGAAAATATTTCTGCTGAAAGCGACCCTAAGATGAATGCGAATGTACCTACTATCAAAGCAGTAAGTAACTCACGGCCCCACTCAGAGTAAGCAAGTAAAGTGATAAATTTGATTTCCTTTCTTACCTTATCAACCGGTTTTAATACCGCATGAATATTTGATAATTCAAATTTTAAATTGATGTCGTGGAGTCTAAATGGCATTTCAGCCAGTTGATTTGGGTTGGAATCGGAAGTTTCCTCACCCTCGCTCATGTTATCGCCTAGAGGGTTCACATATCAGTTCTTTCGCTTTATCGTTTGATAAATTAAGCGAGAGCGTTAAACATGGGATTGGAGTCGCAGGGACGCGAGCCGAGATCGCATAGCCTGGTATTGCGCGCGACTGGAAATCGCGTGTCCTTGTGGCACGAGAGTTCAAATCTCTCTCTCGGCGCCATTTAATCAACTATTTTCTGGAGCCACCGGCGAGATTTGAACTCGCGACCTCCTCATTACCAATGAGGTGCTATACCGCTAAGCCACGGTGGCATTGTGCTAGCGAATCGCCTTCTGATTATAACCGCTTCGCGAATTAAATTATTGATTTTGAATTAAACTTAAATCTATCAAAATAGGTTTTTAATCAATTTTTTATCCTCAAAGATTAAAGGGTTAATTTACCAATTGCTGTTTGAGGAAGGAAACTTCTTCAGATGGGATTTTGATGGGACAAGAAGTAGAATCTAAAGTAGATATGCGACGTAGAGTGCATGATTTACAGAGCCAAGTTGATGAATTAAAAGAACTAGTGAATACGTTGCTAAGTGTTATTTGTGAAGAACCGGACGGGGTTCATACAGGAGCAGCTCCAACAATTCCTGGTCAAAGTGCATCTAAATTTTGCATGTGATTAACCTTTTACGACAATATTAGGTTTTATCCTAGCAACAGGTCTTGCTAGACCTGCTTTTGCGGTTAGTTCAATAACTTCGTCAACATCCTTGTAAGCATCTGGTGCTTCTTCAGAAAGTACATTTGGTGTTGAAGCATGAATCCTAATGCCTGAATCTTCTAATTTCTTCTTCAATGCTTTTCCATCAATTGTCTTTTTTGCCTTAGTCCTAGAAAGAGAACGCCCAGCACCATGGCATGAAGAGGCAAATGCTTGGTTTTGTCCTGTAACTGGCCCAGACATAATCCACGAACCTGTACCCATATCTCCGGGGACCAATACAGGTTGACCGGTTGATTTGAAGTGGGAATTGAGTTCTAATTGGTCTCCTCCAAATGCTCTTGTTGCACCCTTCCTATGTACTGCACATTGACAGTTTTCTCCATGAATGACATGAGTTTCAACTTTGGCTATGTTATGTGCAACATCATAAAGAACTCTAGCCTCTCCATCATTACCCATTTCGAGTTTAAGCACCTCACGCAGCCTATGAGCAAGAGCGCTTCTATTAGCGAAGGCAAAATTTGCAGCAGCATTCATATCTTCTAGATATTGCTGACCTTCCTTTGAGTGAAATGGAGCACTAGCCAATTGTCTATCTGCAATATGGAAGTCCCAACTCTCATTGTACCACTTATCACCGTCTCGCTTGTACATTTGTTCAAGTTTACGCGAATGATCACTACAAACCTGATGACCTAAACCTCTAGATCCAGAATGTATCATAGCCAATAATTGTCCTTCGAATAACCCCCAATGCTTAGCAGTGTCGCTGTCAACAATTCTTTCAACAGATTGCAATTCAAGAAAATGATTTCCACTTCCTAAAGTTCCTAGAGACCTCAACCCTCTTTGTTTTGCTCGATCAGAAATATCTGAACTATCAGTATGTAATTTGCCATTAGACTCTAGAGACTCTAAATCTTCAAAATATCCAATTCCCAGTTCTGCAGCAGATTGTGCGCCTCCAAGAATTAATTCATCTAAATCTTTCATTTGAATATTAAGTCCACCTTTTCCGGATGCACCAGCAGGTATACGTCCAGCAATACGTCCAGCAAGTTTCTTAATATTAGGGACATCATCAATAGTTGCATCTAGAGCTAATACTCTCACTCCACAATTTATGTCAAATCCAACACCGCCCGGAGAAATTGCACCACCCAATTCTCCGAATTCGGTATCAGTTGCAATTACTCCTCCAATGGGTAACCCGTAACCAAAATGCCAGTCAGCCATCCCCCACGCTTCTCCAACGATTCCGGGTAAACTTGCAGCATTGACCAATTGCTCAGGACCTCTATCATCCGAGTATTTTGATAGATGCTTTTCATCAGTAATTATCCGAGCATCTACTTTCATATCACCATGGGCTTTAATGCGCATTGTACCATCATTTTCAGAATGAAGATGACTACGCCAGTCCTCGGCCATAATGCTCTGTCGAGTTTATCCTCTTTGAGGATTTTCAACCAACTTTGTTCAATTACACCCGCAGGTTTCAATATGTGTCGTCTATAGGCATGGGTGTCCACAAGGACAGGTGAGTGCATGGGTCTACCTCCTATCGATTTGTCAGTTTTCCATGATAATGGCTATGTTCGCAAACAATGTAGGGTTACAGGACTTTGGTTTTGGTCAACTGATTTGGAGAGGGATACTTGTGGCGATACTAGCGAAGATGAGTACACATTCATTGGGAAACCATTGATTTCAGGATTTTCAAGTCGTGGTAAAGAACTGAAAGACTCTATGCGAGAGGCATTTTTATCATTTTTTGAAAATGTCGGCCATTCCAGAGTCATGCCATATCCTGTTCTGGCAAGATGGCGTGATGATATTCACTTAACAATAGCATCAATTGCTGATTTTCAACCACATGTCACATCTGGTAAAGTTGACCCTCCAGCTAATCCTCTAACTATTTCTCAGCCTTGTATTAGGTTGACAGATGTTGATGCTGTTGGTCGTTCTGGACGTCACTTGACAACTTTTGAAATGATGGCACACCACGTTTTCAACAAACCGAAAGAGGGCAAAATGTATTATTGGATGGAAGAATGTGTTCAATTCTGTCACGATTTATTTACCAAAACCTTGGCTATTGATTCTAGTGAAATAACTTATGTCGAAAATCCATGGTGCGGTGGAGGTAATGCTGGTGCTGCAGTTGAAGTTATTGTTGGTGGACTTGAATTAGCAACTTTAGTTTTCATGAATTTAGAAGAACACCCTGATGGTGATATTGAATTGAAGGGTGATAGGTATAGGGAAATGCCGCTACAAATAATTGATACTGGATATGGTTTGGAAAGATTTTGTTGGGCAGCAGCCGGCACTCCTACTATTTATGAGGCGATTTATCCTGAAACAGTTGATTGGCTGAAAAAACTGTCAAGTTTTGAAAATATTGCTAGTAAGTGGCCGGATTTAGATTTGGATAAGGTACTCGGTGAGATGAGCAAGTTAAATGGAATAATGAATATCGAAGTAGGAGTTGACGGAGAAAAACTTCAGCAGATATTCATTGAGCGATTGAGTGAGAGAGGAATAATAATTTCACCTGACCAATTCTCTAGCATTACTGAACCTTTGTCCAGAATTTATGCGATTCCAGATCATTTGCATGCATTATGTAATATGTTAGGTGATGGCTTAGTTCCTTCAAATTCAAAGGCAGGATATCTTGCTAGAATGATGGCTAGAAGAACATTAAGATTAAGAGATGATTTGGGATTAGAAGTTTCACTTTCTGATTTAGCCGCTCATCATTTAGATGTAAATCTTGGAGGCTCTAAAATGAAACAAACCCGAGATGGTTTGTGTAGAATTTTAAATCTAGAGGAAGAGAAATATTCTGAGATGCTACGTAAAGGTGGAAATGTAATTCTAACTCAGATGAAAAAAATAGACAAATCATCGGAGGAAATACCTGATGAGATTTTATTCACTCTAAATGATTCTCATGGGATACCTCCTGATATGGTCATTAATTTAGCTATGAAATCTGGCTGGAAGAATGTCAAACTTCGAACAGGTTTTTCCGCTGAAATGGCTGAAAGGCATGCAAATATTGCTAAACAGGCGGCTAAGTCACTTAAAGAGTCTGAAATAATCCAAGTCCCTGAAAATATACCTGTTAGTAAGCCATTATACTATGACGACGTAATTCAACGTGAATTTGATTCCAGTGTTTTATTTTGCGGAGAACTTATCGGCGAAGAAATTCATAGTGAAGCAACTCATGGAATAATTCTTGATCGAACCTGCTTTTATCCGGAAGGGGGTGGTCAAGATGGCGACCATGGGACTCTTGCAACAGATTCTATTCATAGAAGAGTATTAGATACTAAAAAATCAGGGAATCACATTATACATATTGTGGATGGGGAATTTGAAGTTGGAGATTTAGTTCATGGAAGTCTCGACTGGGACAGGAGAAAGCAGTTAATGGACCACCACACATCCGTTCACATTGTTGGTGGGTCAGCGAGAAGAATTCTAGGCCCTCATATTTATCAAGCAGGTGCTAATAAATCAGTGGATTCAGCACGATTAGATATCACACATTTCAACAGGCTAACAAGAGAGGATTTAGACGCAATAGAAAGCATGTCTAACGATATTTTAGTGCAAGTTCATCGTACTGAAAAAAGCGAATTAAGTCGAAAAGATGCTGACGAGAAGTATGGTTTTGATTTATATCAAGGCGGTGCTCCAAAAGGTGAAATGATTAGGATACTAAGGATTTCAGATCATGATGTACAAGCCTGCGGTGGTACACATCATGACGAACTTGGACAAATCGGCTCAATTCGACTTGTTAGGTCTGCTGCAGTTCAAGATGGAGTCGAACGTCTGCATATTGTAGCAGGTCAGGCGGCACTGAATTATGCCCGTGATCAAGATGAATTAATTAGAGAAACAACAGAAATTTTTGGAGTTTCACAAGCTGACCTACCAAAAACTGCTGAAAGATTCTTCTCCGAGTGGAAAGAACAACGTAAGAGAATTGAAACCTTGGAGGCCGAAATTGTAAGGATTAGAACTTCAGGTGGGGATGATTCTTCTAAGACAAAGGATGGAGTGCGAATCGTAGTTATGGAATGTGATGGTGACTTAAAGCAGATGACTAAAATGCTCAAGGAGTTAACACTCAATGAAGATAATCCATCGATAGCAGTATTGGGTTCACGCTCTGATGGAGGTAAATTGATGATTGCAACAACAGAAAATACAATTGCCAGTGAACGCTATAATGCAGTAGATATTTTACGAGAAATTTCACCTTTGATATCTGGCGGCGGAGGCGGTAGACCTACATTTGCTCAAGGTGGTGGAAGTAACCCTGACGGGCTGGATGACGCATTGTCTAAGGCCAGAGATATATTGGGCATCTAATCTTTTACTGCCTTCAGTGCCTTACTGTCAAAATATGAAGGTACAATACTTATTGCAAAATCTAAATCAAACCATTTAACAGCAGAAATTTCATCTTCTTGCAGAACTAATTCATCTAAATCTCCTTCCCAGTTAGATTGATAGGTGAAAGATACGAATGAGATTCCTTCACTGGAAAATATCTGTTGAGTAATAATTGGTTTGGTTTCATTTATCACTAGTTCCAAACCTAACTCTTCCATTGCTTCTCTAACACAACCGACTCTAGGATGTTCATCATGTTCCATGTATCCGCCAGGTAGTGTCCAGTGTCCTGTGAAATGTCCTCTTGAGACTTTAGCTAGAAGAATTTCATTGCTTGAATTTCGAACAATAACTTTGGAAACTAGTCTATGAATCGATCGATAAATCGCTTCTCTAGCAACTGGATGAACTGAATTATCAGAAATTACATCGTCTTTCCAAGACCAATTTTTTGGCCAAGATAGTTTTGGATAACCCTTGATGACAATATATTCATTTTCATCAAACTCAATGTGAGTTTCTCTTTTCTGGTCCCATGCGATTCCTAATTTTTCTATTTCTTCAATTGTCGGAAATCTCAATGTTTCGGCATTTTCAATCCTTCCTTTGACAGGGATTTGTGGACCATCTCCAGATTCATTTACAAGTAGTACCTTTCCATCATGCTCTAAATGAACAACAGTTTCTGGATGAGACATAACACTCCGAAGAGACGATTTGATTTCAATACTCGTAATATTTTTCTGATAAAACATACATTAGCGAATTTCAAGTATATGTGGACATAGGGCATACCATGCGAGTCGAGCAACTGAATTCTGAGGGCTGGGCTAAGACCTATTTACTAATCGATGATGAATCAAATGATGTTATCATTATTGATCCAGTTTTTGATTTTAGTGAAAGTTATTTACAAATGATAGAAGATAATGGCTGGAATTTAAAAATATCAATCGCCACTCATACTCATGCTGACCACATAACAGGGTGTTTTTCACTTAAAGATAAGACTGGATGTGAGTATGTTATGTGGGAATCAACAGCATCTCTCGGTGTCAGTAGATATGTAAATGAATCATCAAAAATTAATTTTTCCAATTATGAGATGAATTTCCACCATGTTCCAGGCCATACACAAGATTCCATGTTGGTTGAAATAGGAAACTATGTTTTTACAGGGGACTTTTTGTTTACTGGTGATGGTGGAGTAGGACGTGATGACCTTCCCAGTGGGAGGATGGATGCTCATTGGAATTCTTTGGGTGTATTGTCAAAATTATCTGGCGAATTAATTGTATGCACAGGTCATGAACCCCCTGGTACAGAGATGAAAACTTTAGATTGGAATAGAAAAAACAATCCTATATTGAATATGCAATCTGTACAAGAATATATTGATTGGCAGATAGAATCAGCTAAACAATTAGGATATGTTTCCAAAATTAAAGTAGCTCTACCTGCAAATATTTTTGCCGAGATACCTGAAGACATACCTTGGCTAAATTAGTTCTTTTTTAGTGGATTTTGTGGGATATTTCCATTATTATCACTTTTTGGTATTGCTTGCAAGTCAGCAAATGTGAGTTGCTTTTGTGGAGCCTCAGAAATCAGTGATAATCTTTCATCCATTGTCATCTGGGCAATAAATTCAATTCTTCCTCTCGTTCTTGTCAAGTCGTAAGATAATGGTTTTAGATATTCTACGATTTGAGTTTCAAAAGTTTCTCGAACTTGACTTCCTCGCCATATTGAATATCCCCATTTGTAAGCAATACCAACTATTGCTGCGAGATAAAGTAGTCCAATTACAACCATTGCAAATAATACTGGATTGTCAGTTCTTGCTTCGTCAATTAGATTTCGACCAATCAGGAATAGTAAACCAATTCCAACTACAGGCTTCAGAATACTTTCAAGCCATTGGTCAACAGGAACTAATCTACCCTTTGCAGGGTCGACGAATACCAAATCAGATTCAAAAGCAGTGTTTAAAACTCCTAATGCTCCTAGGAGGACGATGTAAAGAAATGCAGAAATAGCAATTTCCATGCCCCAAGAATCTAACTTCAAAACCCAATGTACAATTTGCCATGCAAATAATCCCAAGAATGCCCCTTGAGGTACGTAATTGAAGTGGATTACATGATTTGAAAATTCGTTAACTTTTTCTGATTTTTCCATCGAACCTCTGTGTGGCTTTGGAATATGTATTACCTGCCAATGAAGAATTCTCTCCATTTCTTTTAGAATACGAATTAGCACCTTCTTTTTGATAAATATATATTCGATCAGAATTAAAATTGGTAATCCCAACAAAATAATCGGTAATGCCATAATGGCCGCAAGAGGGAAAATAATGATAGTTGGGAGTAGTAGAAAATGTGATAATGTCAGTGGGTGAAATAAATCCGCTTCAATCAGTCTTTGTTTAGAAGGTTGAATGTGTAAACTTCTTGCCAGATCATCAAGAGTTGTCCTAAATGGGGCAACTTGCCTTCCTGCATCAATAATTTGTCTAACAGAATTACGATATTGTGATTCTTCATGGCCAACTCCAATGAATAGCCTCCAAGCTAATCTCATCGGTAAAGCCAATAAAATTGGAATTGACAAAATACCCAATGCCCAAAATAATTCGGTTGCATCTAAATCAGAATCCATGATGCTCCTCAAATAGCCCAAACATTTCATTGATTTGAATTATTGTGAAGATTTTTTACTAATCAATAAGTTTCATGGCCCTTGTAGGTTTAACCGGTAATATGGCAAGTATTGTAGTTACAGATGGTATGTCCGATGATGCTGTTTCACTGTTGCGTAAAAACGGTCATGAAGTGACTTTGAAGTCTTTTAGTGAACAAGAATTAGTCGATGGTTGTCTTTCTGAATTTGATGCTATTATTGTCCGCAGTGCGACAAAATTAACAGAAGATGTTTTACAGTCTAGTGGTGATAAACTGAGAGTTATTGGTAGAGCAGGTGTTGGCGTAGATAACATCGACTTGAACATAGCATCAAAATCTGGAATAGTTGTAGTAAACGCACCCTTGGCATCAACTCAGTCTGTTGTCGAACTGACAATTTCTCATCTTCTAGCTTCTATACGTCATTTACCTAAATCTGATCGAAGTTTACGCTCCGGTAAATGGGAAAAGAAAAAAATGGTTGGAACTGAATTATCTGGTAAATCATTGGGACTAATTGGTTTTGGGAGAATTGCTCAGGGAGTTGGTATGGTTGCTCAATCCATGGGAATGGAAATTCACACTTATGACCCATATCTGCCACCGAAAGTTGCCAAGAGTCAGAATACTAAATTGCACAAGGAAATAGATTCACTATTCCGAAATTGCACACATATTTCGATTCATTGCAATTTGACTGATGAAACCTATCATTTAGTTAATTATGAACGTATGAAATTAATGCCTGGGAAGTCAAGACTCGGTCTGAAATGTGGAAACCATATTGTTAATTGTGCTCGCGGTGGTATCATAGATGAAAAAGACCTGTTGAGATCACTAAATGAGGGGATAATAACATCTGCTGCGCTTGACGTTTTCGAGCAAGAGCCGGTCGATTCTTCAAACGAATTGGTATCACATCCAAATTTCCACGGTACTCCTCACATTGGTGCAGCCACCATTGAGGCACAAAGAAGAGTTGGCATTGATATTGCCAACAATGTTATGCGTGCACTTGATGGTAAAAGTGTAAAATCCACGGTTAATTCTCATTTACTATGAGTTTGATGGGTTAATTTCAAACACCGATGGCAATATTTTTTGTTTGGTGAGAAAATGCAAAATGATGAAACAAACAAATCTGGTAGTCATCGGATTTTAGTTCATTGTGATTTAGATGCTTTTTTTGCAGCAGTGGAGACTTTACACCATGGTTTTTCTCCTGACATACCATTGATTATTGGTTCAGACCCGCAACAGGGCAGGGGTAGAGGTATTGTTTCAACATGTAATTATGCAGCAAGAAAATATGGCATTCGCTCTGCAATGTCGATAAGTGAAGCATGGAGGAGATGTCCTGGAAAGCCGTATGGAAATGGTTTGTATGTCAGAGGTAGTCGTGGTCTATACACGAGAGCCTCTAGAAAGGTTATGGCAATATTAGCTGGCCCAGCTGAATTTTTTGAACAGGCAAGTATTGATGAGGCCTATTTGGATGTTACAACATATGTTTCGAATGATTGGGATAGAGCTGTTGCTTTGTGCAGAGAATTACAATCTAAAATTTTAGAAGAGGTTGGACTTTCTGCTTCCTTTGGAATAGCTTCAACCAGAATTTTAGCTAAAATGGCTAGTGAAGTTAACAAACCAAAGGGTATTTTTAGAATACTTCCAGATGAAATAGGTGATTTTTTCGCTAATCGTTCGATAAGAGAAGTTCCTGGTATTGGAGAAAAAAGAGCGATTCAATTGGCAGAATGGGGGATAAGTACTGTTGATGAATTATACAATTATGGGGAGTTGTCTTTGAGTAGGATGGCTGGTGAAAGATTTGCTTTATGGGTCATAAGTGTATATGAAGGTACAACTAGCAGTGAAGTGAGTCCATTGCGTAGTAGAAAATCTGTCGGTAAAGAGCACACATTTTCATCAGATCAAAGCGACTATGAGGTCGTTTTATCCTATCTCTTAGATATTACAAGACAAGTAATAGTAAAGGCTAGAGAACTAGGAGTCTGTGGTAGACTCGCTGAGGTTAAAATTCGATATAGTGGTTTTGAAACTCATACACATGGACGTTCAATACCTGTTGCGATGGATGACTTAGATGTATTTAACCGGTTGAGTAAATTATTATTTGCGAATAATATCCAATTTGGTAAGCGTGTTAGATTGATTGGTTTTAGACTGGGTCATCTGGATGTGCCTCCTACAAAGCAGATTACACTAGATCTCAAAGATAATTACGCTCTTTAGCACAGCATTTGATAAATTTCTTACCATTCCCACAAGGGCATAAATCGGTTTTCATACAACATTTTCCATATGCTTTCTTCTTACCACAATGACACCTAGCTTTTGGACTAGATGGTAGTTTAGAAAAACTAAGAATCTCATCAGCAACATTTGACTTTTTACCAAAGGGTAGACTCGAACGTTCTAACCTTTCTTCATCACTCATCTCTTGCCAAATACGTTCATCTTCTTCATCAACAACACCATCTCTGTTGATATCTTTAGGATGATATGATGGGCGACTAATCGAGGTCTTACCAGTTCCTTTTAGGGTAAATTGGGAAGTTTGTTTACTAGATTTATTTACTGAACCTATACTTCTTTTTCGACTTCTTTTAGAATTATTAATTTCTTCCATAGCACCTTTCAATTCATCCTTTGCCTCACGTAGAGCAGTAACGCCTTCTTCCAAGTCACTTGAACTAATAGAACTTTGAATTGAATCTTGGGAAATAAAGTCAGTCAATCCCAAATCTTCTGCCTTCAATTCGATAAGCGATAGTAAATCCCCTAGTGCTCCACGTGGAAGTAATCTCTTGTCATCGGCTGTTTCAATTTCAACTTGAATTCTCCTAAGTTCTTTCTCTGACTTAGCATTTTCAATCTTCAACTTGAATTTTTTAACTCGACGATTCATCTTGAAATCTGAACGTAATGTTGCAGCTCTGTAAGCATAGCCAATGAATCCTAATATGAAAATTGAAGCACCAATTATCTTACCATATTTTGATTCAACTTTATCGATAATTTCTCCAAGTACAGGAATTTCATCCCACCAATCCTCATCAGATTCACCAATAGTAATATCAGAATTACCCGAGTCATCACCACCATTTGTTTGAATTAAACATCCATCTTCACCAACACTTGTTCCAGTTGTTGTATTTGGACAGTCATCATATTGATCTGCTACTCCATCCCCATCAGAATCTGGTAGGATGACACAGCCAAAATTATCAACTTCACTACCTTCGATAGTATCTGCACAATCATCCTCCCAGTCAGGTACTCCATCATTATCTTGGTCTTCCCAAACTGGGCACCCACTTAGTCCAACATCTAAACCTTCAGGAGTCTCATCACAGAAATCTACACTGTCTGCAACACTGTCATTGTCCAGATCCGGAAATGATATTTCACATCCTGCTGAATTAACTTCAGCACCACGTCTATTTGTCGGGCATTGGTCATTTTGATCATTAATTCCATCATTGTCATCGTCGTTGTCTTCATCAACGTCCCTACAACCATCATGATCATTGTCTAGTATCGGATTGAATTGGTATGTTGACCACATACTGATACCTTTGTTACAGTTATCATATTCGTCAGAGACTCCATCATTATCATCATCCCAATCTTCAGTATCATCTTGACATCCATCTCCATCGTGGTCTGATGAAGTATTTGATTGCCAATTATTGCGTCCATCCTGGCAAATATCATGGTAATCGATAACTCCATCATTATCTGAATCTACTAATTCATCTTCTAATAAGCAACCATTCCAATAAACTTCACTATTTTGTGGAGTCTGGTCACATTCATCATATGAATCTGCAACTCCATCATTATCAGCATCATCAAATGATGTTTGGCAACCACTATTGTCGACTGTAGCACCTAAAGGTGTTGAAGAACATTGATCATTTTGATCTTCAATTCCATCATTATCATCGTCGGTATCCTCAGAGGTTGAATCTAAGCAACCATCATGATCGAAGTCGAGATAATTTCCGTTTGCATCTTTCATATATGTCTTCCATCCTTTAACAATAGATTTAGGACACAAATCGTCTTCATCACTAATTTCATCATTGTCATCATCCCAATCTTCTGTTGAATCTTTACATCCGTCTGAATCATAGTCTGTAGAAAAATTTGATGACCAGTTTTCGTTATTATCGCCACACTTGTCTATATCATTACCGATTCCATCATTGTCCTCATCTCCAGAAAAGTTAGCACTAGTAGTACCCAATGTGCTGATTAATAGAGAAATTATAACTGTAAATATAATCAATCTCGAATGGTAAATTCTTTGTTCAAGCATATGCCTCACAACTCGGGCTATGAATAGATATTAATTGAATTATACTATTATTCCAATTTGTGCATCCTAGCGAATACTTCTGCGAATAAACCTAGATTTTCAGGAACTGAAATTCCCGATATCGGTTGATTTAGGGAAATACTATTCTCTTTTTTAGTGGACCAGACTTCACTGTTGAAGGCCTGAAGTTCAATTGATAAATTCCTAAGTTTTTCACCTTCATCCGAATTTGTTCCTAATTCATCAACAAAAATCTCTGGAAATGAGTCTACATCAACCGCAGATATACCGTAAAGTGTTGTAGATATATGGTGCGTGAAAAAAGGACAAATCGGGCTGAAAGCAGACATGAAGTCTCTAACAATACGATGTAGAGTCCATGCAGCTGTTTTATCTTCATCATACAGTCTTGATTTGACCATTTCTAAATAGTGACTTGGTAAAATTCCAGTACCAAAAGATTTCAAAGTTTGAGTAGCAGAATAGATGTCTATTTGATTCCATGATTCCTTAACCTCAGACATTGTATTTTGGAATTCTGAAATAATCCACCTATCTTCGATTGAAAGATTCTCAGGTACCTGATCTAAGTTATTGGGTACTTCAAACTGAGATGCAAATCTAGCCACATTGAATAACTTGGTTAGGACTCCAAAATATTTTTGTTCTATTTCTTCAGGATTAATTTGGAAATCATCACCAACTTGTGCATCACAAGCTTTCCAAAGTCTGAAACATTCACTGCCAATTTTGTTTGCTCTTAGACTGACTGTTTTTTGTGGCCCTTTAACTTTCCATGACCCAGTTCTTCCACCAGCTCCACATTCTAAAACAGAATCTGCATCGATTCCATTGCCAAGTGATTTACTCATTTTACGCCCCCATGGGTCCATTCCCAGTCCGTCAATCCAAACATGCTTGAAACCGGGTTTATCTAATAATAGAGCAGATTTTAGTAATGTGTAGTATAGCCAAGTTCTTACAATTTCTTTTCCTTGAGGCCTTAATGCTGTAGGGAATGCTTTTTCAAAAACTTCGGGTTGGTTTAGATATCCACTGACGAATAAGTTAGAATTTGATGAATCCATCCAGGTGTCAAATACTTTCTCTTCACCATAAATGTCACCTAATTCCTCTTTCATATCTTCATAACTTCCAATATCTTCACGAGTTTCTCTACTGATAACACGGCTTCCTTTTGGCGGCAATTCTTTCCAAGGCTGGACATAGGTGCCAGATGGTGGAACTACTATGAATTTCTCATCTTCACTGTACCAAATTGGTATTTCAGTATGATACCAACGTCTTCGAGAAATTGGCCAGTCAATACTAATATTATCCATCCAGTCTATTAGGAACTGCTTATTTCTTACAGGATGGAATTCGATATCTTCGATTAGTTCTTTCATTCTATCTTGCATGTGAGTTTGTCTAACATACCACTCTTTCAATAAAATAATCTCGACAGGATTTTTCCCACGCTCAGATACAGGGACTTCTTGTTCTCGATTTTCAATATTATCGATTTTCCCTTGTTCTTGTAAAAGTTCAATGATATGATTCCTAGCATCATTTACCTTCATTCCTTTTAATGGGCCTGACAATTCAGTCATGCAGCCGTCGAGGTTGATTGCTTGGAAAGGTGTTAAACCTAATTCTCTAAAAATAGCGACGTCATTTTGATCGCCAAATGAACAAACCATCAAAACCCCTGATCCAAACTCAGATTTTACGGAAGCATGAGTTTTTATTTCTACAAAATTTTCTCTGCCATTAACAGGGACTGGTAATTTT
This sequence comes from uncultured euryarchaeote, assembly GCA_964001175.1. Lineage (GTDB taxonomy): Archaea > Thermoplasmatota > Poseidoniia > Poseidoniales > Poseidoniaceae > MGIIa-L1. The sequence continues at coordinate 162,894 of CAXFAS010000001.1, read as the reverse complement.
ATTTTCTTGCCAATAAGTCCTGTATATCTTTTATCATCTGGATGAACTACGACTACTCCACAAGCACAAATTAATTCAGGTCTAGTAGTTGAAATTATAACTTCATCTCCACTTTCCGTTTCCCATTTGACATCAACTAATCTTGTTCGTCTTGTCAATCTTTCAACCTCTGCATCGGCAATTGTAGTACCTTCAACTGGGTCATAGATATTTGGACGTAGGTCTTCAATTATTGCTCCCTTCTTGAATAGTTCAACAAAAATAGATTGAGTAACAGCTCGATAATCGTCAGCATCAGTCAAATATTCTCTTTCAAAATCACATGAAAGTCCAACACGCTTTGCAGTATTGCGCATCGCTTGTGTAAATTCTTCAATAGTCTCTCTGCATAAATCTAGGAATTCTTCACGATCATATGTTTTCATCTTCCGTTTGGTATTTTTTTCAACGGTAAATTCAATATTTATTCCATTTCGGTCTACACCCCAAGGAAAGTATACTTCCTTGCCTAGCAATCTTTGAGATCTAGCAATAACATCGATCATTGAATATTGAGCGACAGCACCAATGTGCCAAGTTCCAGAAGGATAAGGTGGTGGTGTATCGATTACAAATATCTCTTTGCCGGAGTCAGGCTTAAATCCATATCTCTTAGAATAAGAGGCAGCATCGCTACTATGTTCTTCTTGTATTTTCTTTTCAAGGTCAACAGACCAGCGTTTTTCGGTTAATCTTGGAGATGGCATGTGCCTCACCGGCCCCCCACTCGTAAACAGTACGGGTCCATGCCGCCGTAATGTTTTACATTTTCAAACCAATGGTTGGTAAATATTCAAGATATTTCTACTCATCTTGTCGGCAAGCATTTGAAGTGCCCATTAGTGGAAGGTATGGAGAGGACTATGTCAACTGATGATGAACTCAAGACTCCATCAGTTGAAAAGCGTAAATTCTCTAAAAGAGTAGCCGCTTTAGCGGAATATAGTCGCTCAAAAATTCAATCAGGCGCAGTTGATTTGACAGCACGAGTTAAAGACTTCAATGCTAAGTCAGCAATAGATGCTGTTTTGGATGCTCCTGATAGATTTAAGCGGGAATGGCAAAAATCCGGCGCAACAGGAGCAATAACGAGATTTCCGTTGGCTACTGTAGTTGTATTTTTGATGATTACTGCCTACTTTGTCACTACTTCAGGATTCCTAGATGGGACTAGTTTTGATGATGACCCCGACAATCCTGCATTAAATGTCAATGGTGACTTAGAAGTGTATCTACCTGAAGGGAGTGAAGTTGGTTCATTAATCGAATTGGTCGAAGATGACTGGACTACAAATGTAATGATCATCTATATCGAATCAGGTGACAGAAATATTACAGACAAACGTATTTTAGAGCAAATAAGTCTAGTTGAAAAGACATTGAATCCTTGTTTGTCTTCATTTGAATGTGACTTAAATGGTGATGGGCAGATTGACGAAGAAACGGAAACTGATGATGTAATCTATATTTTATCGCTTTCAACTGTGCTCAAGGAAGTTAATTCGAGTGCCCCAAGAGTTAGAGAAGCGATTGTTAATGAAATTGGTCAGTTAGGTTGTAACGGTAATCCCGAAAATTGTACAACTGAAGATTTGGCTACCCAATTAAACGGAGTTCTTGCATCAACTGATGAACAATTTGGAGGCTCGTATGAAATTCCTAGTCAAACTACTATTGATTTGGTTATTGGGGAAATGTATGAAGATGGTGTATCTACACCAGGTTTAGATAAACTGGCTCGAGATGTTTGTAGTAGTGGATATGGAGATGTTCGAGATGATAGTTATCAGTTTGAATGTGGCTCTCCGGATCGAATTTTAGATAAAGCAATCATGGCTGTTGCTTTGAGTGACGAAGTTGATGCGAAAACATTTATTGCTAAAACTCAAAAGATGTTAGAGGAAATGGAACAGGAAGAAAGGTTTTGTGAGGATACTAATGAAGATGGAATTCCAGATTCAAGACCATGTACATGGGGATACGAAAATGATGGTTTAAACCTACAAATGGTTCTCACAGGCCCTGTACCAATTACTAATGCTGTCACAGAATTTTCGTTCAAGTTATTTTGGGAAATCTTTCCTATTGCAATTGTTTTAGTTGCTGGTGGATTATTTATTTTCCACTGCGATATTCTACAAACTGGAATTACCGGTATTAGACCTATTCAAGGCATTAAGGTGGTGATTATTGCGGGTTTGCCTACCCTATGTGCTGTTTTTTGGACCCTAGGTCTAATTGGAGCAACAAATTATGAGGTTACTATGACTGTTATTATTGTAGGTCCTATTCTACTTGCTCTGGGAGTTTCATATGGTCTACACATAACTAATCGATATGCGGAAGAAGGTGGAACTAAATCAGAGAAAATGAAAGCATCTTTGACATCGACAGGGAAGGCAGTATTTCTTTCAGCAGTTACTACAGTAATAGGTTTCATCTCCTTAGTATTCACACCCATGGCGCCTATTCAAACGGTTGGAATTGCCCTGTCTACAGGAATTGTTATTGTTTATATTTTGACTATGTTTATGGTTCCCAATTTAACATTACTTCTTGATTTAAGGAAGCCAAAACACCCTCCGCTACCTGTGTTTGAAAAATTAGTAGATATTCCGGTTAAGCGTAACAAAGGAGTTATCGGAGTATTTTTATTACTTATTTTAATTTCAGCTACAATGGGTCAAGCAAATGTTACTGAGGATATTGATTTACTTGGTATGGCTCCCGAAAATGAACCTGCTGTTAAGAAAATGAAACAGTACAGTTCTGATTTTGACGCTGGTCAAATTGGAATGGTCTTAATTCACGCAAATGTCACTGGCGATACTAGTGATAGTGATTCAGGAAATGACGATCCTGCTGAGAATTTGAAACGAATTGATCAGTTAGAGTCCAAACTGAATGAAGTTCAAAATGCTTCAGCTGTTTCAATTGTTTTCTTAATGAAGTCAACTGGTATTGCACCTACAGTTTCAGGCAATCAGATTTATGAATTTGTAAATAACACTCCGTTCGTACCTGAAGATGTCAAAGAAACTGCCCGGTTTTTGCTTAATAGAGAGGTTTCGGGGGATGCATCATTTTGGGATGTTTTAACTCAACCTGATAGTTATAATCTACCAGGAACTACTCAATCTCAAATATTTTTGTTGAATATTTTTTACGCCTCTATAACTGAGGAGACAAGAGAAATATTCATCAATTCAGATTATGATAGAACACTAATTTATGTTGACATGCCATTTATTCCTGTCGCTGAAACATCTTCTAGTGTTGAAGAAATTAACCAATTCACAGATACATTCACCTCTGTCGATGGTGGTGGGGCTGAACACCTCACAGGAGTTGCAGCTACGGCAATAGAGGTCAATGAACTGATAGTTGGTTCTCAATGGACATCTCTTGGTTTTGCTATTATTCTAACTCTAATCACACTGGCAGTTGTTTTCAAAGATATTCAATATTCATTTTGGACAACTTCTCCAGTTATTGCTACAGTAGCACTCCAATGGTTGGTGATGTGGCAGATGGATGTTTCTTTATCGTTAGTTACTGTAATGATCGGTTCAATTTTAGTGGGGGTGGGTGTGGATTTCTCAATTCACATTTCTAATAGAATAAGAGAATTAGGTGGTGGTATTAATGCTATTAGAAGCGCTGCTATCGGTACCGGAATGTCGTTATTTGAGGCTGCAGTTGTGACTTCGCTAGGTATGCTAACCGCTTATCAAATCCCTATACCCGAGATTAAACCATTCGTTACAGTAATTCTGATTTTATTATGGGTTGCTGCAGCTAGTGCACTAATCTTGTTACCTGCCATTTTAGTTACGTTAGAAAAGATGGGTATTGGAACTGTACAAGGTAGTTCCGGTATGGCAAGAAAATTAGGTTTAATTGTCCCTAAGAACAAGGAAGTTGATGTTCTTGATGCAGCGATTGTCAGTGATGTCAAAGATGCTTGGTAATCAACATGTCCAAAGGTTACCGACTTTTCGCCTGTTTATGACCGGATATTGGTTAATGAAATCTGAGCCTCACGTATATCCATTCGAACAATTAGTTGAAGATGGTAAAACCCACTGGGATGGTGTTCGAAATTATCAGGCAAGAAATATGATGCGAGATGACATGAAGTTAGGAGACTATGTTTTATTTTACCATTCTAACTTTAAGCCACCACACGTTGCAGGTATTGCTAAAGTTTGCCAAGAAGGGTATCCTGATCATACGGCACAAGATGTAAATTCAAAATATTTTGACCCAAAAGCAACTGCTGATAATCCTAGATGGATGATGGTTGATATAGAACCTGTATTGAAATTTGATAATTTCGTTAGTCTTCAGGACATAAAAGATAATCCGAAATGTGAAGATATGCTTCTTGTTAGAAAAGGTCAGAGATTATCGGTGCAACCAGTAGATGAGTTTCATTTTAAGGTAGTCTTAGAAATGGCTGGTGTGGAATTTAGTCAGATTTAGGTGAAACAATGGAAGAATCTCAAATCCCAGTTTCAAACAGGGCTTCTAGTATTGAATATGCAATTAGGGATGTTGTTGTTCCTGCTACTAAGTTAGAACTAGAAGGTCATGAAATTTTGAAACTCAATATTGGAGATCCCATTGCATACCCTGGTTTACCAACACCCAAACATATGGTTGAGGCTTACGTAGATGCCTTGAGGAATGGTAATAATGGTTATTCGCCATCATATGGAATTCCAAAACTTAGATCAGCGATTGCACATGATGAACGTAGAAAAGGTTGGAATGCCAGTGAGAATGATATCTATGTCTGCCACGGTGTGACTGAAGCATTACAGATTATTTTTGCTGCAACGCTTGAGGAAGGCAATAAGGTCTTGGCCCCTGGACCACATTATCCACCATACATGGCATATCCTCAAATGTTTGGTGCTGAAACTATTGAGTACAAATTAAAGCCTGATGACGGATGGTCGGTAGACTTTGATGACATAGAAGAAAAGATGGATGAGCATGTCAGATTGTTAGTTTTAATCAACCCTAATAACCCATGTGGAAATGTTTCAGGTAAAGATGAGATTTATCGTTTATTATCAATTGCAAAAAAATGGCCTAATTGTATGATTGTTGCTGATGAAATATATGATGGCCTTGATTTCACAGGTCAACATGTTAGTGTTGCAAGTTTGTCAAAAGAGGTACCTGTTTTTGTTCTAAACGGAGTGTCAAAGGTTTATTATGCACCTGGGTGGAGAATTGGATATTTAGCAATTCATGATCCGAAAAAGAGATTAGAAAACATTCGAGATGGAATAGAACGTCTGTTACGTTCACGTCTTTGCGCCTCTACTCCCGCTCAAATCGGATATCTTGCCGGTTTGGATTCAGATAGGACTTGGATGAAATCATATTCAGAAAAAGTTGTCCGACAGAGAGATTTGTGTGTCCAAAGAATCTCTCAAATAGAGGGGCTTGAAGTGCAATCTTCTGGAGGTGCTTTTTACATGTTTGTTAAGCTGACAGATGAAAAATGGTCCATGAATGATAAAGAGTTCGTGTTGAAATTACTACATGAAGAGCATGTCTTGGTGGTCCACGGTAGTGGATTTTCCCCAGAGCTTGGTATTGGCCATTTTAGAATAGTTTACCTACCAGAAATAGATGTTCTAAACGAAGCATTTGATAGAATTGATAATTTCTTAAAACGTCATCGCGTTTGATTGTTATCGAAGTATTGATGTTTGATTGCGTCATGGGGTGTTTATGCAAGGAGTATCTAGGAGAACATATGTCTTCCTCTTTACCCTATTTGTTTCTATTTTGACTTTGTCTAATGTCCAAGCAGATGCTGATTCTACTAGTGAACTAGGATTTAACCAACTTTTACCCCTTGCATCTGCATTAGTTGTTTCAACAATTGTTTGGAGATGGTTCATACCAAACCAACTTTCCAATCTTCAAGTAGCGTTTGAAATTGATGATGATTTGTATGAAGTACACAGAATCACTAGAGACAGAGAAGATGCTAGAGAATTGCTTAGCGAAGGTTCTGTAGGTTACGGTGTTGGACTCTATATGATGGGTATGACTGGCGTACTTATTTTGATTGCAGAATTTATTTTTGACCCATATACCTTCTTCCATCCGAATCTTTACATTATAGGATTAATGATTCTAATTCCTATCCTAATTTCACCTTGGGAGACTCTAAATGCCCAGTTAACTAGTAAAAAGCAAAAATCTCTTTCGGGTAGTAAATTTATCAAATTTTTACGAAGGACTTTTACTTTGATTTTGTTGGTGGCTACAACAATAGCAGCACTATATCTAGGAATGTCTAATTCTAGCGACATGTTAATTGATCCCGAATGGCTTGCAATTGCTATTCTTGTTTTCATGTCTCCAACAATTTTTGCTTATGGTAGAATCATGGGTGCATCTTGGAATATGCTGCTAATAAACAAGTGGAGAACCTCGAATGGTCGGAAAAATCCAATCGACCCTGATAAACCTGGTATAATTAACAGATTATTTTCTTTGATTCTTGTTATTTTCCTTCTTACCATGCCCATAACCGCACTAAATGGATTGGTGACAGTTTTCTATGTGTTGTTTAATGAGCCTGATAATATGACTGAAATATTGAATTATGGAGGTATTATTGGCCATTCGATTTATGTTCGAATAGATTTGATCGCTGAGATTTTGTTTGAGTGGGAAATCATCAAAAGTATGCCACAGTTTTTATCTCTATATCTTTCATTGAATATTGCTATTGTTGGTCTAGCCTTCATTTTTGAATTAACTAGAAACTTGATTCTTGGCGGTCAGAGTTTTGGTGGAGTATTTGGAGTAACTCTCGATACACCGCGTGAGATTCGTACCGAAGTTAGTGCTCAAACAAGACAATTAAAGTTTGCATTTGCCGGATTTTCAGGTTACACTGTGCTATTATTAGTTCTAGTTTGTTACAAAGAATTTGGTTCTTTGATGCCATTTACTACTTGGTTAGAATCAAATGGTTTTGATGAAGGTAATCGTCTGTTAACTACATGGATGTTTATTGCTGCGGGACAAACAGTTTTCCTTTTGACTTGGCTTGTATCTATCATTAGATATTCATCATTAAGAAAATTGAGATTTGACTTAAATCCAGATGAAAGAAGAGAAGGTGCAGTTCGACTTGCAGGTGGCGATTGGATGCGTACTCTTGTTGATGAGGCTGCATTAGTAGAAGACATTGATACGCTAATTCAGTTTCAAAGAAGGTCTTTGGAAGGTGATCCATCTTTAATCCGTCATGAAAAAGCGCGTGCTAGAATGTGGGAATTATCTATACGTGGATTATGGCCACTTGCAATTGAAGAAGCAAGAAAAGTACTCGCCCAGGCTGGTGGAGATGACGATATTGCTCGAATGATTATCGCTGTTGGTCATATGTCTTCTAGAAGACTCGATGCCGCTAGGGAAGCACTTCACGGACTTGAACAACCCGAAGGTTATGATGAACCTGAATTATTGAGTTTCGTTTGCGAATGGCTGGACCCTTGGCAGGGTAATGTAGATGAAGATGATTTTTGGGACTGGGAAAATAATTCTTGTATTGACCATATCCAAAATACGATGCAAATGATTAGAAATTGGAATCCAAAAACTAACCTAGATAGTATTCACAAAGATAGACTGACTCGAACTGCACAATTATCACTAGTTTCTCTAATGCGTGCTCAAAGAATGCATGATGAATCCTTGGACTTAGCGCTATCATTGGTTAGAAAAGACCCTACTGGTGTAAGGCCTAGGATTGCTGCTGCCTTATGTTTAGTAGACAAGGGCGACTGGCATAGTGCCCGTTCAATAGAAAGGGAGCTTCTTGAGAGTGATTCTAAAGATCCTAGAGTACTTGCTCTTTCTGCAATAATGGGACAGACAGTTGATGAAGATGAATTCGAGGTCGCTTTAGTTTCCGGTTCCGGTAAGAAAATGAAAAAATGGATTAATAGTGCTCCAGTTAATTCTGTTGCTGCATTGGGAGTTAAGGGTGGGATGGATGAAGCGATAAATGCGAATGTCCTTGTTTCAGCCCATGAAGCAACTAGGAGATCGATGCCTCCGAGGTATTCTTCCGGAAGGTTATCTTTCATTACCAATGTATTCATTCTTATTCCAGTGTGGATTTTATTGGGAATTTATGTGGCCTCTATAAGAGATGATATTCAGGGCATTTCTACTACTGTTACACTCATGCTCGGGCATTACTCATCGAGGAGAGTTTTGACGCAGCAAAGACGTTTGATAAGACATCGTGATCAAAAAGCTATGGTTGCATATGCTAAGCGAATGAAGAGGTTCAAGGTCGCACCTGACCGAGGTAACCTTCCTGTGGGGACTCATCTTTTATTATCCGGAATATTAGTTTCTGTAAATGGCGTTATACTAGATATTGGCCTGCCAGGTTGGCTTACAGAGCATCTACCAAAAGACTCTGATAAGACCGTAAAAGCCAGGCTCAAACGAAGAAATAAGAAAATATCAAAATCAAGACCACCTAGACTCCAACCTCTCGGTGAAGGATGGTGGCTGAAAAGACCGAAAGAAGAAGGTTCTGAAATTCCGGCATTGGAGAGATTGATTGGCCCAGTTGCATACAGAGGTCGTCTATCATATATCGAGAAAAAGTCAGGTAAGAACTTGAGGCATACTGGAATTATCCCTGGTCAACCTAAACCTGCGCACACATTGGACCTGGGCTCTAGAGGCATCCCAATGAATACTAGAAAGTCTGAAAGACGCTCACAAATTCCCCAAAATAGACCTAATGTTACTGTTAGAGATAGGAAGAAATTAAAGAGACCTGGTTCCAGTAGCAGAAGACCTCCAAAATGAAAACTTACAATGTATTCAAAGACCGTATGTGACTAGAATGATACATGAGCAGAGTTAATGGTTCTTGGACTCCGAGTAAAAACACATTGTCAAAGGCAAATATTGTACTTGAAGCAACTGCTTCTAGTGGCGACTTATATCGTAATGGATTAGGAATGATTGCCTCAGAGAATATTGTTTCTCCAATGGTACAAAAAATAGTTGCTAGTGACCTACATGGGCGTTATGCAGAAGGGCTTCCAGGAAAAAGATACTATCAAGGCTGTGGAGATTTCGATACCATTGAAAGTTTAGGAATTAAACTTGCAAAATCTGTATTTAATTCGCCATTTGCTAATATCCAGTCAACTTCGGGTACAGTTTCCAATATTGCTGCTCTGAAAGCATTAGCTAAGCCAGGCGATAAAATAACTGCGGTATCAACTGCAGACGGAGGGCACATTTCACATGCTCGAATGGGTGCTGTTGGATTGAGAGATTTGAATCTCTCAACTTATCCTTGGAATGAAGAGCGAATGGAGCCAGATATTGATGGTGCTTGTTCACTGATTAGAGAGTTGGAACCCAAAGTATCTCTAATCGGCCAATCTGTATTTCTGTTCCCAACTCCATTAAAAGAAATTGCAGATGCTGCTCACGAGGTTGGTTCTACTGTCATGTATGATGGCGCCCATGTTTTAGGACTAATTGCTGGCGGAGTTTTTCAAGATCCTCTTCGCGAAGGTGCTGATGTAATGACTGGTTCATCTCACAAAACCTTCCCAGGTCCCCAAGGTGGTTTTTTACTATCATCCAGTGAAGATGAAAAATTACACAAGAAATTGAATAATGCCATATTTCCTGGAGTATGTTCATCATATCACCTTCATCATGTTGCAGGTAAAGTTGTTGCATTAGCTGAATTCGAGGAATATGGTGAATCATATGCGCAAGATATAGTCAAAAATGCCCAATCATTTGCACAAGCACTTGCCGCAGAAGGTTTCGACGTATTGGCTGAAAGTCGCAATTATACTGCATCCCATCAAGTTTTGACTAGGCATGGGGGGACTGATTCAGGCGCTGGCGCCAAGGCTGCTGATTTACTCGAACAAGCAGGAATAATTACCAATATGAACATGCTTCCAGGAGATACAAAAGCACTTTCACCATCTGGTCTAAGATTAGGAGTACAAGAATTGACCAGAGTAGGAATGGGTGTAAATGAAATGGAAGAAGTTGCCTCATTGTATTCAAGAGTACTCATCAAAGGTGAAGATCCGTCTTCAGTTAAGAAAGACGTCTCTGAATTGAAATCAAATTATCAAATTATTAGATATTGTTTCAATGAATCTGAGCAATCGGGATACCCTCTTTGACGGTGTAAATATGCCATTGGTCAATTCCGAAGATGTTCTTTTTGATCCCATATTATCTAAATCAGTTAGCGATCAATTCAATATTTCCAAAAATGGACAAATTATTGACCAAACGGGTAATTTTTGGATGATTTGGGGGATAGTTGAACTGGAACGCTGGTGGAATATTTTTGAATCTACTGTAGGTATACCGTTTGGTCGTAAGTTATTCAACAGTTGTTGTGATGAAGAAGAATACCAACTCTCACATAGTGGATTGCTTGGTAAGGGATTATTCAAAAATAAGAAAAATAGAACTAAATTAATTAATCGCTGGCAAAATTTTGGTTGGGGTGACTTAGACATAAATAACACAAAAATAGATACATCGTTACCTTCAACAATTGCAGCAGGTCTTGCAGTTGCTGCAGTAGAATCATATCAAGACAAGAGATTTAAGTCCGAATGGAGACAAAAAAATAGCACTGAGATTTTTCTGGATTTAAAAATTGATGAACGTGAAATACCGCTTGCCAAAAAGCATATTAAATTGCCATGGAGTATTAATCTCAATGAACTAATTACAGACAACATTACATTGGAATTGGAAAAAAGACCGATTGGGTGGTCAATTGAAGGCGAGTTATCTGTAATATTACCAGTTTCACTATTTTCTAGACTGTTTTATTCAACAATCGGAATTAATTCTTCGTTGACTAATGATGAATCTAATTCATGGATTATAGAAGGCTTAGAAGAGCGTTTTTGTCAGCCTTTAACCATTGCATTGCATTCAATTTATAAATTATTTATCGATTCAGACAAACATGTTTTTGCTGATGGTAAAGAATCTTGGAACAGTTTGTTAAATTATTATTGTAGTCAATGGGGCTGGGGCGGAATAGATGATTTACAACTAGATACCAATGGTGAGGGAATTTCAGTAAAAGTTAGGACAAGTGAAACATTACCATTTTTGATTGGTCGTATTGTCGGTATTTGGCAACGTTCTTACGGAAAAAAACCGAAGATAAATATTCGATTTTCTCAGGATTACACTACTTTCAATGTCGAATCTTTTCTCGAATATAATTGAAATTTTTAGTGAAATTATCACTCATTAATAGTTAAGGTCTATAACCGAAGCATTGAGTCGTTGGTGTTGCGGTAGTTGCGCGGGTGGATAGAATGGCTTTAAATCACAATCAAATGGCATATGTTGCAATCGTCTCGACACTTATTTTTGGTTCAATTTTTGTTGGTTTTACAGGTGTTTTACAAACGAGCGAATCGTTAGGTAATTTTGATAGTGCTTCTGATGATGATATCCAAGGTGATGGTGTTTCATCCTCCGAAACCTTAGATACAGATAACGATGGCCTACCAGATACTCTCGAAGAAACTCAATATGGTACTGATCCGTTAGATGAAGATACGGACGGTGATGGTATGAGTGACGGATGGGAAGTAAAGTATGGCTTAAATCCACTTGATAATGGGGAAGCAGATCCTCTAGAACAAGTTCCAGGCGAAGCTGACGATGCCGAGGATGCTAATCAAGAAAATGAAACAGATTCCTGGCCTGATCCTAATCAAGGACCAAATGGTGATCCTGATAATGATGGTTTAACTAATCAAGTCGAACAAAACTTGTCTACGGATCCTCAAAGGTCAGATACTGATAATGATGGTCTTAATGACAGATGGGAGTCGCTTCATACTACAGTGATTGAAGTTACAGGTGGTAACATAACACTTTTCAACCCACTCAGCGGTAATTGGGATTGTCAATTATTGACGCAAGATGTGACGAATAATCTGCGTGAGAGATTTAACACCGATGATGCAACTCCTACCTGGCAGGAACTGGGTAACTCTATCGGTTCACACTCATGTGATGCTGTTCTCGATTCCGATGAAGATGGCTTGGCTAACTTCCAAGAGGAAATATTTGGTACTAATCCTCTTCTAAAAGATTCTGATTTTGATTTGATTAACGATATTGATGAAGTATCGAATGTTCCGATTGAGAATTTGCTTATTGGTACTGGCGATCAATGTAATGAAGACTTAGAATTTGCCACTACTAGAAATGCTCCATTTATGTCTATGAATGCTAGTTGGTTTTACCTAGATGATGATGGGGATGGATTACTAAACGGTCCTTCAGACTGGGATACTGATGGTGATGGAATGCCTGATGGTTTCGAGTACTGTTATTCTCATATCGAAGATTCACCTTCTGGAAATATTTCTGAGTTACTTGACCCAAGTGATCCAACTGATGGATTTGATGATTGGGATAAGGATGATCTAAATAATCTTGAAGAATACCAATCAGCTAATATTTTTGGTCCAAAAAATTTCACTTCCCCATGGAGCGTAGACACTGACCAAGATAGTATGCCAGACGGCTGGGAAACCAATAATGGGCTAAATCCAAGAGATGGTGATAATGGTAAATTAGATCCAGATAAAGATGGTTGGGATCGTGATGGTGATGGTGCGGTAACTTATGATGAATTAGTTTTCGACACACGTGTAGTAGAGATATATGTTGAGATTGATGATGCAGTTGATGAAAATCAAACCGTCGCTCGTGGTGAAATTACACTTGCTGGAGGAAACACTGAGTTTGTTTATTTGAAATCAAAATCTGAAGGTTATGTTTATTCAATATTTGTTGAGGTTGACCAAATTATTTCCTCACGATTAACATCATGGATGGAGATAGTCGAACAGGACGAAATGTTCACCAATGAAGATGAATATGAGGCAAGATATCAAGGAAATGAACCTTTCCTTGATGGAACAAATATCCCCAGTCCAATTATCGGGCGTTCGACTGATCCAATGAACCCAGATACCGATGGAGATGGACTAAAGGATGGAATTGAAGTCTTTGGATGGGATATTTTAGTTGTGAATCGTGGTGTTGAACTAACTCACGTTGTATCCGATCCGGGACTTTTTGATACTGATGAAGATGGATTATCCGATTATCAAGAATATTCATCATTGTGTGATAGTGGATCTAATGCTTCTAATCCAGATACCGACGGTGACGGTCTCTCCGATCAATTCGAGGCTACCGGCGGTGGAGGAACATTGGTTTGGCCTCCAACTGGTGGTGGAGAGGCATATACTACCAGTCCGTGCATGTTTGATACTGATAATGATGGATTAGAAGATGGAGAAGAAGTCATCGCTGGAAAGGATTCATTTTTGACTCATGCAAATAACTCGGATACCGATGATGACGGACTTAAAGATGGCAATGAAGTTCTATTTATTCCAAGACCTTTCCAAGAAAAAACTCATCCATTACTGAATGATACGGATTTCGATGGAATGCTTGATGGTTGGGAAATGCAAGTACAATCTCAAGAGGATAACACCAATTCTCACAGTTTATGGGTTGCAACTTCTTCATGGAAATTACCAAATTGTGAGGAAACCCAAGGCAACTCATGTAGTAAAGACCCAGGTGGTTACATGTGGCAGAATTCTCTTGGTGGATTTGTTCAATTAAAGAAATTTGAAGTTTATGAGATGAATCTTTCCGGATTCAATATACCCACTAATCCTCTTTGTGATGATTGTAATGGAAGATGGGCATTAGATCCATCGAATGAATCATTTGTTAGTAAGTTGATGGATAATGTATTTGATATTGATAATGACTCTTTGATGAATAGTGCTGAAGCACCAGACAAATGGAATACTAATCCAGTGGATAAAGATTCAGATGGAGATATGTTGTTCGATGGCTGGGAGGTAAAATATTCACAGTTTGCAATTGAAAGTGGATTAGTGGATAATTCTTCATTAGACGCCTTTGGTGCAAGAGGGGTATTAGATCCTTCAATGTATGATAGTGATTTGGATGGAATACCAGATGGATTAGAAGATCCAGATAATGATGGTTTGAATGAAACAGGATTGCTGAAGAGATATTGTCCTGGCTATAACGATTCAACAAACGCTGAATGTCACATAGACCCCAATACTCCAGACGGCCAAAGATTCTATGATAATTTAGCGAATTACACTAATTTCGAAGAAATGGAGAACAATACTAATCCAGTGTCTAACGATACTGACGGAGATGAATGGAATGATGGCCCAGAGGTCTATTTCCAAGACGCTGATGATGATGGAATGTCGACTGGTTGGGAATATCACTTTTCCTTTGACCCCGATGATGCAGCTGATAGGATGTTCGATACCGATGGAGATGGGTTTGTAAATTACTGTGAATATAAATGGGATACTAACCCTCGTAATCCGAATAGTTATCCTGGTCAAGGGGAACTTTGTGATCCATTTTCTGAAACTTGATTTGCACATGATGTGCGAAACTTGATGACATGAAGGTAATACACAAGGTCATGATGAGAGGTAATTTGTGGACATCTTGTGTTATAGTCCTCTTGTTTTTCTTGTCAAGTGCCCACTTCAATAATCACCAAGATAATAGCTCGTTAGAAATACAGGAAACTCAACACAGTGGTGAATTATTAGATAGTCAAATCACTTTTAATCAAAACAATGGTGATAGTTTTACCGATACTTTGGAATTAAATGGCACAATAACAAATAAGCAAGGAAATTATTCATGGAAAATAGTTGATTTATTCAATCTGGATCTAAATTTTGCTCCTATTGAATTAATTTCAGGCCATTATCTTGATTCAATAACTCCTATTTCTGAACATATTTGGGAGTGGTCTCTAAATGTTAATATTAGTCAGTTTAATTGTACTTGTAGCATTATAATTTCATCGAGTAATATCGACCAAGAAGTTATTCATTCATCTGAACTTTTTCTATATCTTGGTTCAGAATCTCACAGGCCATATATATTGTATAATTCGTTGAATGGTGGTAAAAATGACGTATTTAATTACTCTATTTCCTTTGAGTTTATTCTACCAGATGATCAATTCACTTCAATTGATGCGATCAATGACGATATCTTATTTTTGGAATCAAAAATATGCCAAATACGTTCTAATGTTTGTGTAGATAATTGGTTACCTATAGTTCTAAATTTTTCTCTAACAGATAATATTGTCTCAATTAATATTAATCAGAATGAGCAAAATATTGAGGATGGCTATTGGATGTTCGAAATTTATGTAAAAGATAATTTTTTACGAACTTCAAATGTAATATCTCATATTTTAATTATTGATGATAAACCTCCGCAGGTTATGCTTTCTAGTGCAAGTACTATTCAAGAATCTGAATCTTTCTTAGTTTATGCTGAAGTAGACGATTACTTTGTTGGTTCTCCAATTTCGCTAACATGGACAATCACCGATCCAAGTGGTAGTTCTAGAGGTTTGTCTAGTGAAGAATTTTATCATAATTCTACTATTGAATTGACATTAAATCATTCGGGTACATGGGATATTCATCTATTGGTTAGAGATTCAGCTAATCATTTAGTTCGAGAAAATATAACCATTTTTGTTGAAAATATCGAACCTAGTATAATCCTTGACTTAGATGGTCTTTCAGTAGGACAAGGTGATGAACTTATGGTTACTTCAGATTCTTCATGGATGCTTAATGCTTCGGGAAGTTATGATAGTTTGAATGATGTTGACAATTTGATATTCGAATGGTTCATCGATGGTGTGAAATTAGATTCTAATTCTCCTATTCTTACTAATTCGGATATTATCATTGATTCATCTACCGAAATTAGACTTATTGTTTACGATGATGATCAGCTGTCGGATAATATTACATTTACAATATCTGTATCACAATCCGAAGACGATTCTATTTCAGTTGTGGTGATATTGTTATCTGGAGTTTCAGTATCGTTTATCTCAATAATCATTATTGTTAAATTATTTTTAAGGAGAGATTCCAATAGTTTCGAGTTGCCAAAATGGAAATCAAAAAACTAATTTATCCGGTTTATTGAGGAATTATTGAATAGTGATGGTGTTTTCGTATGGGCATGTTCGATGAGGCATTGAATTTAATTGGACCTGAGCCAAAGCCAATTTCCAATGATGAATTTCGCTCTAGACAGAACAAGTTATTTTCTCAATTTGAAAAAGAGGATTTGTTAATTTTATGTTCATCTCCTGAAACTATTCATTCGAATGATGTTCATCATCCATATCGTTCACAAAGTGATATGATTTATTTGACAGGCTGGTATGAGCCAGAGTCTGTTATGGTTGCCCAATATAATGAAGGAGATTGGTCTGTTACACTATTTGTACAACCTAAGGATACTTTGAAAGAAATATGGGAAGGTAGACGTCCTGGTATTGAAGGTGCAATTAAAGACTGGCCTGTAGATTATGCTTTTTCTATAGTAGATTTAGATGAAAAACTCAATGAATTAATTGCTAAATCATCCAAAATTTATCATCGCACTGGAATTAGAAGTGATATTGATTCAATAGTTACTGATGCGATTCAACATCGAGGCAGGGCTCGTCAAATGGCAGGTAGTGGTCCTGTAGGTATTGAAGACCCAAGTTCTAGAATTGCTGAACTAAGATTGATTAAATCTCCAGCAGAGATCGAACAAATGAAATATGCAAGTGATGTTTCTAGTATCGCTCATGAAGCTGCAATGCGTAGTTGTAGTACCGTTAGAACTGAAAATCAAATCCAAGCAATTATTGAAGGATTCTTTGTTTTCTCCGGTACTTCTGGTTGGGCCTACCCTTCAATTGTTGGCTGTGGTGAGAATGCTACAATTCTTCATTACAAAGAGAATAATTCTCCATGTAATGATGGTGAGGTAATTCTTATTGATGCTGGAGCAGAATACCGTGGTTATGCTTCAGATATTACTCGATCATGGCCTATCAGTGGTAAATTTACTGACGCCCAAAAAGAAATCTATCAATTGGTACTTGACTCACAAGAAGCTGCAATAGCAGAGTGTATCGTTGGGAATCCTTACAATGCTCCACATGATGCAGCAAGAAAAGTTTTGGCAGAAGGATTAATCAAATTAGGGATAATAAATCAGTCTTTAGAGGATGCACTAGACCTAGAGTCTGGCGAATTAAAAAACTGGTATATGCATAACACTAGTCATTGGATTGGTTTGGATGTCCATGATGTAGGAGTTTACAAACCGAATGGAGAGGCTAGGTTACTCCAAGAAGGAATGTGTCTAACAATTGAACCAGGGTTGTATTTTGGCTCATGGAGGCCTGATGTAAATTGCCCGGCTAAATATTCGAACTTAGGAATTAGAATTGAAGATGATGTTTTAGTTACCAATAATGGACCGGAGGTTCTTACTGCTGCTTGTCCAAAAACAATAGATGAAATAGAATCGATAGTAGGAATATCTTACTGAGGTGTCATATTGTTCTGGCAAGAAATTCTCGATAGACAACAGTCTTGGACTAAGGAGAATAGTTCTTCTTACCGCTTAACCCAAGAAGAGGCTGTTGAATTATACAGAAATGCTCCATTACATGAACTAATGAGTTCAGCAAATAAACGTAGAACTTCTATGGTTGATTCTAACCAAGTTACATTTCTTGTTGATAGAAATATCAATTACACAAATGTCTGCACCATTAATTGCCAATTTTGCTCATTTTACCGCCCTCCTGGGCATGAAGAAAATTATACTCAATCATATCAAGAGATATCACAACGTGTAAGCGAACTTGAGGAAATTGGTGGTTCTAGAATTCTTATGCAGGGTGGAGTAAACCCTGATTTAGAAATTGAATGGTATTTGGATTTACTTAAATTCTTACGGGAAAATCATCCAAATATACATTTAGATTGTTTTAGTCCTATAGAAATTGAGGGAATTGCAGAAGTAAGTAATCTTTCTACATTGGAAGTCCTGAAAAGATTTTCTAATTCTGGAATGCATGGTCTTCCTGGTGGTGGCGCTGAGATGCTTGTCGATACAGTTAGAAAGGATATTTCTCCAAAGAAAGGATTACCTGAGAATTGGCTTAGAATCATGAAAGAGGCACAATCCTTGGGTTTGACCACAAGTGCGACCAATGTTATAGGGTTTGGAGAGAGTCTAGAAAATCGTGTTGAACATTTAGCCAAAATAAGAGATTTACAAGACGAATCTATTAGATTATATGACAACGGTTTCACATCATTTATTGCATGGCCTGTACAACTTGAATCTAATACCTTCGGTAAGAGAAATCGGGGTACTAATAAGTACACTTTAGGGGCTGGTCCAACTGAGTATCTTAGGCATGTTGCAATATCAAGACTGTTCCTAGATTCAATCGACCATATCCAAGCCTCATGGCCTACTATGGGAGTGGAAATTGCCCAAATGGCTCTGCTTTGTGGAGCTGATGATGCTGGATCAACTATGATGGAAGAAAACGTTGTATCTGCTTCTGGGACTTCTAAAATCAGTGCTAGTGAGAGAGAATTACAAAATACAATAATTAGAGCTGGTTTCACTCCACAGAAAAGGGATAGTGATTATAATAAATTATTAACAGAAATCCCTGAGGATTTACTTAGAGATTTACCTGCTCCAATACCAATTCAATCTTGATTATTGGTAAAATACAATCCATATTTCTGCATGAATATTTCTATTACCATTACCCACTCCATCAGATGGAACATACTCCTGTCCATTATAGAGTCCTTGATATTGCAGATTATTGATTGTAGAACCGGTCATATCTAACCATGATGATATATCGTATCTCCACTGTTTTACATCTTGTCCTGGGCACCAACCCGCTCTACCATAAGGCCAAGTCCCATACTGATTTGCAACTACTCCCTCTCCAACTAGTTGCTTGCATCCATCATTTTGATCTGCTATTGGATGTAATTCAGCAGCTGAAAAACCATTCATTGAATAGTGATGTTCATGATTACAGAATTCAGCACAATTCTCATTATCTTGCCCAAACCCATGTCCAGTAATAGTAGCAACAATCTCTACTCTTGTAGTGCCACTCGGGACAGTGAAATTATATTGGCGATCATATTTTGATTCATCATTATATGTTCCATCAAATTGACCACCTGAAAAAGCAAATTCGCCCTCGCTTGCAATATCAGATTCACCCCAGTTACTTAGAAGGAAAGAAATTGTAAGACTTCCTCTATTAGCCCCACCATATCTAAATTGCCTGAAGTCATTATCATCGAGCATGAAAAGGTATGGCGTGACATCAGTTAGCCAGCGTCCTTCACGACCATATGTCGTAATCCACCTTACAAATTCTGTACCACAACTGTTGACATTAACAGGATCACAAATATACAAATTTGCTTCATAATCCCACTCATGACAACCACCTTCACTACCATCTGACATTTGGTATCGATTACTTCTTTCGTCACAGGCATGTTCATGGTAGACTTCTAAAGTGTCATATGATGATAGATTAGCGGGGAATGTGACATTTCTCTTTGAAGAAAATCCTCCTTGCCAACCTCCTTGATGATACTCGAAATCCATCATTGTGATTATTTCTATTCCTTCATCTTCAAGTCTTATTTGTGAAGGGAATTCGGCATTCCATTGTTCAGGTTCAAAAGCCAAATGTAAGGGGTCAGTTGTGCCTGAAGGATATGAAACTAGTGAACCACTTTCTCTGGCCATCTGAAATCTGTCTATGCCCATATAGAGCGGATTATTTATCGAACTAATCATGTCACCTAATCCACCACCAATGCTATTTGCCCGTTGGTCTATGTAGTGAATTCGATCATTCCAGTATGCTTCTTCAGATGGATTTAGGGCATTTTCTACAGCAGTTCGTCTATCGATTACATCACTGTGGTAACTATTGTCAAATGAACCATAGAATAGGTGTGTATTTTCAGGCAAGTTTCTAATTAATGTGCCTGGATTTTGTCCCCATATATTTGCGTTTGAAGAACCAGAAGAACTGGTATATTTGAATAAGAAAAGATAAACATCATGACCTGTCCACATTTCATCAAAGTAGAATGTTGCACCTAAAGTTGGTACGGTAAAGTCTGGAACAACTTCCATTGGACCTGTAAGAGTTGTGGAAACTTTCCATTGTACTGGTAGTTGTAACACTGTACAACCGAGTTCATCAACAGTCCATCTTTCGGTTGTTGAGGGACATTGGTCAATATTGGCATAAATTCCATCACCATCTAAATCTGCACACCCAGCTAAGTTGACAATTAGTCCTGAAGGTGTTCCTTGACATTGGTCGTCTAAATCATTGATTCCATCACCATCGGAATCCCTTTGAATCGCTGCACAACCGTCTTCGTCTATATCCAATGAGCCATATTCTGTTTGAGGGCATAAGTCAAGAATACCTCCTGTTAGATTGAAATCATTGACTCCATCATTATCATCATCATCATCCTCGTATATATCGTAACATCCATCATTATCAAAGTCTGTAGTGTTGTTTGAAGTCCAATACTTAACTCCACGGGCACAGTCATCATCTAAGTCAAGATAGTCATCTTCATCATCGTTATCATCCTCACTAAAATCATTACAACCATCGCCGTCCCAGTCGATATTGGCATAAGATATCCAGTTAAGTTCACCCATCGGGCAAGAATCCATTGAATCTAGTACTGTATCATCGTCGTCATCTAAGTCTTCATCTAAGTCATGACAGCCATCAGAATCATAATCGGAAAGAAAATCACTTTCCCAACCCAATGTAGAAAAGCAACCATCTTGATAATCCGGAATACCATCATTATCATCATCCAAATCTTCAGTTATATCACGGCATCCATCAGAGTCATAGTCCGTGTTCTCATTTGAGTTCCAAGATGTCTCTTCACCTCCATTACAATCATCTAATTCATCGATAATTCCGTCTTCGTCAGAATCAATTTCAGTAGTAATAAAAATAAGAGTGACATTCTTGTAAGTTGAAATAGACTCCCACATACCACAATTAGCGAATAAAAATACATTTGAATCTTCTGTATTTGCCTCAATTATTGCGAAACTCCATGAACCATCAGCACTAACAGAAATTGGACTTTGCTGATAATTAAGATAAGAGAAGCTCATAATACAAGTTTCAAGACTTGTATGTTCGATTGAACCTTCAAAAATAATGATTTCAGGATTTTCCACTATCAGTCCAGAAGGGATTATTATAATCGGAGCATATTCGGTAGGGGGATTTACAGTTAATGTATGAGTTAAATTTCCACTCTCTACAATATAGTTTTGTTCTATATCCCCTGCTTGAAATTGAATTTCAATGATATATTCACCAATTATCATCGGGCTGAATGTTAATTTCCCCGTGTCAATATATCTTGACCAACTAAAATCTACTACTATCTCTCCATTTGGGTCAGTTATTTGTGGTAATCCGATCCAAGAATCTTCGATATTAGAATTAACTAAAACTGATAATTCAACAATCTCTTCAACGATACTTGATTCTGACGAATCAATAATTTCAGCATTCAAAATAAGTGTCGGCTTAGATATTTTATCGTCATCCGATTCATCCGAACTAGGTGAAGTACAACCTGCTAGAAACATTATGAGAATTAATAAGATTGCACTAAATTTAGTTCTCTCCATGGCGAATCCATGACAATTAGACAAATCAATATATTGATGGATGATTAGTTTCTGTTCTACCTGAATTTACATCTGCAATCACTATGCTACTCTTGTTTTGATGTAAAATATTCAAAGGTTCAACCCACATAAGTGAACGACCAATTTTTCTCTCAATAACAATAACCAATTCCCAGTGAACTCGGATTAAAGGGGAATAAATAGTTCCTGGCCATTGACCAAGTGGAGGTTCCAAAATTAATTCTTTATCTTCATATTTGACAGTCTGTGACTGCTTCATTATTCGCATTGGTCTGATGAAAAGTCCACCTTTTACATCATTAGACTCCATTGGTGAATCTTCACCACCCCCGGTACCATCGTCTAAATTTACTTCCCAGTGGTGTGGTAATTCTGTCGTTAAACCTGGTGGTGGTTGTTGATTAGTTGTTTTACCAAAACTTGTCATCAAGGATTCTCGACTAGGTGGTAAAATCCCAACACGCCAAAGAACACTTATGTCGCCCCATGATTCATCTATCGTATCAAATTCAATTTTTACCTTTAGTTCTTCATTAGAACTTGAGTCGGATTTTATTGAAATTTTTGGACTGGTAGGTGAATTCATTAAAAATCTTCTTTGATTAATTAGGTCCGAGAAATTTGCTATTACTCTTAGGGCAATAGGGGCAAACAATAATGGCATCACAAAAACAGCCAAAAGCGGGTAATCTAATAATCCAAATCTTACTCTTCCAGTTCCAAAACCACCAAGGCCAATAATTTCGAGTAGAGGTTCAAGAAATAGGTATGCAAGAGCAATTAGTAATACAATAACAGCAAAGTTAAGGAATTTACGTATTGCAGCGTGGACAGGATTTGGTGTTAGATACCATCCCGTTCTCTGTTTTTCGATAATTGAATCTTTTGTAACTGGTTGAGATATATTTTTTTTATATCCCTTATCGGTATCTACTATTTCACCATCAAATAAATATCTCTTTTCAACAATCCATGAATCTTCACTACCAACTGTGAATGGTGGATTTCTTTTTACAAGGTATTCATCGACTTCTGAAGCTTCAATATCCTCAGCTATAATATCAGTTTTAGTTGCAATAGGTAGAAGTTTTGGCTTAAATCTATAAGATTCAAATGGTGGGTACCTAATTCTTTCTTCCACTACTAATTTAGGCATTAAATCACCTATGTGAATATTAATTTAGCACCTGCTTTAAGTGCTAATTTTCTAAATGCAGGCACTTTTTTCAGTAAAGCCATTCCCAAAGGTACAGGCTTTTCAATGTCTCCGACTTCATTTATCAGTTTGATAACCTCTGGCTTGGCAAATGAATTGAAGTGCTTATCCAATACTTTATCAGAGCAATCACTAACCAAAAGATTACGCAATGCTCTTGCTCTGTTCTGATCTTTATGCATTTTAGAAAAGTGCCTATTACAGATACTATGGAGTGTCTTTTTATCCAATTTGTTATTATTCACTGCCGCAGATAATTTTTCAATGATTCCAGAAATTTGTTCAAATGCTGGCCCTATTCCTCCACCAGTTGTTGGCTTTGCCATACCAGCAGCATCACCAATAAGGATTACTCTGTCTTTGTATGGAGTCCTTACCATGCCGCTAGGAACAGGCCCACAATATCTAGCAGTTTCCGAAATATTTCTAAAACGATTTTCCCATAGCGGGTGTTTGATTAAATTATCATAGCATTGTTCAATGCTTCTACCTTCTAATCTTTTAGCGGTTGACCAAAGTCCAATTCTATGTGAGCCATTGCCAGAAGGTATTACCCAAGCAAAAAATCCAGGGGCGATTTCTGAACCACTAAACATTTCAAGCCACCTATCTCTACCTTCATATCCCACTACTTCTGCTTGGAATCCTATCATCAATTCTTTTGGTTTACCCATCTTGAAATGCCTTCGAGTCCAACTATGGGCTCCATCACATCCGATCAAAAGAGATGCAGTAATATTAATTGGTTCACCGTTCTTACTTATCTCTAATTTTACATGGTCATCAAAAACTTCTGCATCATTGGGCTTAGAGTTAAGCCAAATATCAGCGCCTGCCTCTAATGATTGTTTAACAACACCTTGATCGAATATTTTTCTGCAAACAACATAAGTTCTGATTTTACCTTCCGAACCAACTGGTACCAAAGTACCACTTGGGCCATGAATAAGTGCTCCATCAACTTCCTCGAGTATCGAATGAAACAGTCCAACTTCCTTCATTGCATTGGGTGTTACTAAACCTGCACATTGAAATGGTCTGCCGATTTCTTCATGCTCTTCAAGGATCAAAACACTGTGTCCACGATTAGCAAAATGGGTTGCAACACGTCCACCAGCTGGGCCGGCGCCGACAATTACAACATCCCAATGCTGTTGTCCCATATTTGCAACTAATATCACTTGAACATCAACCTTCTCCTTAATTGTAGAGAAAATTATCGTTTTTCGAGTCTATTTTTTGGCGAACCTATATCCCACTGATTGATTTTTCTTAAGGTAAAGGACTGCTGAAAAATTATTTCCTGATTTTTTGGCTACAAAGTCATCAAATGGGCCGATTTCTCCCTTTTCAATAAGTTGTTTTGCCTCTTCTCTGGTTATTTCTCGCTTTGATATTTCGCGAGCGATTTGAATTAAACAATCTGTACCAACAGTTGCTGGTTGGTAGAAGGTTTCGGTTTCAATAATTTCCACCTTAGTCTTTGGACAAATAGCGACTATTCCTGGTGAAACCTTGAATTTTTTAGCATCTGCTGATGCCTCTCTAGGTGGGAATTCAAACTTCACTCGGTTATTATCTAATACTAAGAATGCCTTGAATGGTCTTCCTTTACGTGAAATAAAATCATCGAGTAACTTTGATTTACCATCTGTAAAAATATCTTTTGCTTCATCCTTGGAAATAGGTCTTTTACACATGTCGTGTGATAAACCTCTAAAAGTACAATCTTCATCATCACATGCATACATTGTAGAATTAATTCTTATTGAACCATGGCTACAAACTGGACAAGAACATAATTTTTCATCATCGCTACTAGATTTAGCTTCTCCACCATTCTTCGATTCAACTTTTCCTTCATTGGAAAGCGTTACTGAATTGTTATAACCCTCTCCATTTCTTCCAAAGAAGCCATGCAATTCTTCAATCTCTTTTTGTTCTAGAAGCCTTTTTGCCGTATTTCTATCAAACCATCGGCCACTAGTATCTTTCCAGAATACAAATGAACAACCTTCTCCCTTTCCTTTGTTCTCTGAGCAGATATATGATAGAACTGTTTCATTGACTTCGCCACTACATTTTGGACATGGGCCAATTGATGCCTCATTCTGATATAGAGTAGCTCTATCATGATCACGTATTTTTTCAACTAATGATGTTGTTTTTTCTATGATTGTATTCATAAAATCTTTCTTACTTGTTTTACCTTTTTGGACATCTATCAATGATGCTTCCATTTCTCCAGTCAGTTCAGCGGAAGTTATCCACTCAACAGGAATTCTTCTCAAAATATCGATGATTCTTATTCCATGCGCAGTGGCTGAAATTGTTCCAGCTTTAGCACGTCTAATGTAATCACGGTCAATCAACTTCTCAATAGTTTCTGCTCGTGTGGCAGGTGTTCCTAAGCCTTTATCTTTCATTGCCTCTACCATTTCATCATCATCTAATTTTCTTCCAGCATGTTCCATTAACCGAAGAAGTCCTGCTTCTTTCAATCTTCCTTTAGGTTTTGATTTTTCCTCTTTAAATTCGTGGGATGCCATAATACCTTGGCAGGGTGAAGATTTCAATTCACCCCAACCTTCAGGGGCATCAGATTTTTTAGGTTGAACTTCGCGCCAACCAGGAGTTTTTATTGTTCTTACTTCCTTGTGGAAAGATTCATTTTCGATTGTTGCAATACGCTTTTCGACATTCCATACTGCCTCTGGATACCATGAAGAGATGAAGTTTCTGACAATTAAATCGTATAACTTCTTATGGTCATCACTCATTTCCATGTCAGGAATTTTACCAGTAGGTATGATGGCAAAGTGATCACTAACCTTCTTATCATTGAAATTACGATTAACATGTTTTAATCCATTATCAGTTAAATTTTTACTAAATTTAGTATATTTCTCTTGTGCCCCTAGTTGTCGAATTATTTTGTTAATTTCCTCTTTCATATTTTCTGGAAGAAATTTTGAATCTGTTCTAGGATAAGTTGTTAATTTGAACCTATCATAGAGATCTTGGGCAGCCCTAAGTGTACGTTTTGCGGACCAAGACCATAGATTGTTAGCTGAACGTTGTAGGCTAGTTAAGTCAAAATTAAGCGGATTTTTTTCTTTATGTTCACGATTATTTTGTACTACTACTGCTTCATTATTAGTTTCTAATAATTTTTTGAGTCTTTCATATTCTTCTTGCTCTATAATCCTATGAGACTTGTACTCTGGCCTGTCTTCATCATCTTTATGTCCGCTTCTTTCCCATCGGGCATTCCACTTACAGTCGCCTGAGGTGAAATCAGCATTTAGTTGCCAATACGGAACGGGAATGTGGGATAATATCGTAATTTCATGGTCAACGATCATTGCAAGTGTAGCAGTTTGCACTCTCCCGAGCGAAATTGCAGATTTTTCATTTCGTTTTTTAGGTAAAAAAGAATTAGCAATTCTAGAACCGTTCATTCCAATAACCCAGTCTGATTCTGAACGAGAATAGGCTGCATCCATCAGTGATGAATAATTATCGCCAGGTTGTCTTTCATCCCATGCACTTTGAATTGAGTCTTTAGTCATTGATTGTAACCACATTCTTGAAGTTTGAACCTTAGATTTACTATGTCCAACTATAGTTCGAAATATAAGTTCACCTTCCCTTGCAGCATCACATGCGTTTACAATTTCCACTGTAGATTTGTCTTTGATTAGTTTGACAATCGCTTGTAATTGTTTCTTGTTTCTTCCACCTATTGGCTTATATTGGAAATCTTCTGGAATAAAGGGCAATCTTGTCACAGTTTTTCTCCAATCTTTAAATTCTGGATCATAATCATCCATGTACTTCAGTTGTAATAAATGACCTACTGCCCATGTGATTTTTATTTCTTCACTCTCCCAGTGAGTGTCCATTTTTTTGGTAATGCCTAGAACACCGGCGATGTCATTTGCAACACTTGGTTTCTCAGCGATTACAACTATTGCCATGTCTTCCATCCGCCAGTCTACAATACTTGAACCCTCTCACTTAAGTTAAATCTAGCAGATACTTTAGTATCTGTAGAGAAAAAGTCATTTTTTTTATTGATTTATTTTATCATACGACTTCCGATTTTTCCTAAATAATTCTTCATCCCATCTTCGTTCTGAATTTGGACCGCCACATCCAACACAACCTGGATAACCTGCATTAAGTAATTCTGAACACGATTCTAGTAGCCAATTCCATCCTTGTACAATGTCACATTCAATCCAACAGACATCAGCATTTGGTTCTAGATCTCCTATTTCGATTATCTTTTGATAATCTACTCCTTCCTGATCTCTATGATAAATTTCTACATTATTGGCATCCATTATTTCTATTTCGGGAAAAACTAATCGTGAAGGAATATTATCAGAAATTTGATCACATAAATTTTTAAAATCCTTGGAAAAGTTTTCTGGAATTTTAAATAAGATATTCTCTAACCTAAGAATTCTGCGTGCTGATTCACGAACAACAGGCCAAAGGTCGTTATCCATGCGCATGTCATAGCCACTTAGGGGCAAGTCTTGAAGCATACCGTCGTTGTGAGTCAAATATGGGACTAGTGTACAGGCTCTTTGCAAGGCCATTTTTGGCGTTGCAGGATTCTGAAAAAGTACATTTAAGAACTCTTAAATTATTAAGATTCATGTGTTCTAATCCAGTGACTAGATTACCATTAAGAGTTTTATATAAGCCTAAAAAGAGGCTGAGTGTTAATTTATTTAATCAAGATTATTCTCACCCATTCGGCCTTGCGGCTGGTATGGACAAGAAAGCCGAAGCATTAATTGGATGGGAAACTATAGGTTTAGGATTTATAGAAATAGGCGGGATTACTCAACTAGAACAAGACGGTAATCCAAAGCCTAGAATGTTCCGCTCTTCCACATCAAAATCACTGATTAATAGAATGGGTTTCAATAACCCTGGGTCTCAAAAAATGTCTTCTACACTGAAAAAACACTTCGAGAAGCATGGTAAGCCGGGTGTACCATTATGGATTAATTTAGGTAAGTCAAAGTCTACTCCATTAGACGAATCTCATATTGATTATTCGACTACATTTGAAAGGTTATGGGCCTATGGTGATGTATTTGTCATTAATGTATCATCTCCTAATACTCCTAATCTTAGAGAATTGCAAAATGATGAATCACTTGCTAAAATAATTAATTCGTGTCAAGAAATCAATGCAAAATTAGCATCTAAGAATAATTCTTCAATCAAGCCTATTTTAGTTAAAATTGCACCTGAATTAAATGATCAGCAATTAGAAATGGTAGTAAATACTGCCATGTCTTGTAATTGTGATGGTATTGTTGCAACAAATACGACCACATCTCGCCCAAAACCAGTTTCAAATTCCGAACAACTAGTTTTTGAGCAAAAAGGGGGAATGAGTGGTAAACCTCTGGCTGATAAATCTACAGATTTTATCAAGAGAATTTATTCCCTAACTGAAGGTAAATGGCCCATTATAGGGGTTGGTGGAATTATGAATTCTGAGGATGCGTGGGAAAAGATCACGGCTGGAGCATCATTGATTCAAGCATATAGTGGATTTGTTTTTGAAGGAGCAGGATTGACAAAGTCTGTAGTTAACGGTTTGTCCAAGAAGCTTAAGCAACATGGGCTCTCTAATATTTCAGAAGCAGTTGGACTTTCTCACAAAATAGGTAGTGAATAATATGTTTTCCAGACGCACAAGATTACTGTTGGTCGGGGCTGTTATTACAATCGGTCTAATTGGAGTTATCTTACTAGAAGCACCTGAACCTACCCGTACGGTTGATGAAGTTATGGACTCTCCCGAGCTATACGTCGATAAAGAGATATCATTACGTGGTGAGGTATTAGATGGTAGCATCGACAACTCTACTATGAGATTTATTCTCCACGGTAATAGCCATAATATAATTGTAGAATACTTAGATGCTTCCGTTTCTAATGGTCTCGATGATAATCGTACAGTTTATGCACAAGGCGTTCTAAAATATTCGAATGGAGAATACTATTTAGATGCGGATTTGATTAAAACTTCATGTCCATCGAAATATGAAGAGTGATTTTCTATAATTTATCTAACCGTTCTGTTCAAATATAACTGCGTCAACCGGAGCATGGGATAGGTGGGGAGCTAGGCGTACCCTGTATCACAAATCGTCTTTATGGTGGACTGAACTCCTTGGAGCGGCGAAAGCGGCCCCTAGGTTCCTGTGTGCGGACGTAGATGTCTCGCCCCCACATGACTCGGGTGTCATGAACCGTATCCGGAGGGAGACGGGAAATGAATAACTGGGGAATCAGGTCAGGCCGGGAACGGAGCAGCCCTACTCGGGGCCATGAGTGCTGTGGGGAAGCGGGATGGAGAAAGTGCATGGATTTGGCTTAGGGATACGAGCGTCCATCCTTGGAACTCCCACTTCTGTGATATTATGTCTATTCTTAATCTGTATTCATTAGGACATTTGTTGATGTGGTTTGGGATCTCGAGGTATATTTTTACAAATTGGTATATCTTTTTGGCATTATCAATTGGATGGGAAATTTTAGAATTATACCTACCATATGAATTCGCTGTAGAAGAAACAGCAAACAAAGTATCCGATTTAATAGTAAATACAATCGGTTTTTGGTTAGGTATAAAATTACGCAATGAGGAAATTGAAAACTAGATGTCGAATACGATATCACAATACCATCCAGGGCCGATAAAATTCGGAACTTCTTCCCACATACTTATTATTTCGATATTATTTTTTACTTCCTCTACTTTTAATTCATGTGTAGTAACAGCCTTAATTTCTATTTCCCGTTCAATCAAAGAAACATTAATCCAATCAACTTGGGCATTACAATAATAGTAATCATTATCTTCAGTTAGTAAAATTTGTACCTCAGTAAGAAACTCATCAAATATTTCTGCCCGATATAATACCTCTTCCAACCACTTAACTAACAACATTTCATAGTGCCTATCAATGTGTTTTTCAACATAAACATTCCATTGAGAACTATGTCGCAAGTTAGCATTGATAACTGATTTAGATTTATCAGAGAGTAGTATATTCTGCATTCCAGTGGTAGTTTCTTGAAATAACTGGTTAAGATTTGGAGAGAAAACCCTCAGACCAATATCTGCAGTAGTTGGACGCGTCCATGCGCTCATTATTCTCACCTAACGCTTTGAAACCTGTAAGTTCCATGCGATTTCACCTATTCTGTTTACTAAATCTTCTCGACTTAGTACGAATGAATCAGTTTTTTCAGCACCTAAGATACATTCACATGCAGCATTGGTCAGGATTGCAGTATTTTTTACATCTAAATCATTAGATATGGATATTGCAATGGCTACTACTGCAGCGTCTATCAAACCAATCATTTGCCTTAATTCAGGAAGTGTACACGGCGCATGAACAGTAGGTTCGCCATCTGAATATATCATTACACCACCTTCACCAGATAAAACAACGAGATGCTTCCAGTTGTGAGTATCAATAAGTTTCTTCGCTGCTAGGTCGCTAGAGTTTTCACCTATTCTTCTTTTCATTAACTCAAAACCACGTGATTGAAATACAATCCAATCAACACCATGAGTTCTATGTAATCCAGTTAGCTTAGGATCGGCAATTATCGGGATACTTTTTGATTTTGCTGATTCAATGATCTTTTCAACACCTTCATCATTTACTACTCCTTGACCATAATCCGAGAGTATGACGCTAAATGAGTCATCCAATTGTAGCACTGCCTGTTCGTAAATTGCAGATATTGCTTCTTCAGGAATAATTTCATCGTCTTCAACATCCCATCTAAGAAGTAATTGCTCTCCTTGAACTAAACTTTCTCTAGTTGCTAAAAGACGTGTTTTTACAGTTGTTTTTCTACCCTCGACAATACCAATTCCATCAGTAGAAACTCCTTCATCCTCTAGGAATTCAAGTATATTTATACCGGCTTTATCATCGCCAATTATTCCAAATAATTGACTCTCAAAACCCATCGATTCTAAACCTCTTGCCACGTGTGCAGCAGCTCCAACATCTTCTTCTCTTGAGGTTTCTCTAATTACTGGAACTGGTGCTCTCGAATTTAGATTATTTGCAAAACCGTGGATATAGCAATCTAACATTATATCTCCAATCAAAACTATTTTGCCTTGGTCTTTCTGCTTTAGTTTAGATTTGAGAGAATTTAAGTTTTCATGCATGATGAGTTCTTCGTCTGACATTCCCATATTCTTCCCTCATTCCATTGCAGTAATTCTTTTCATTTTAGATTGTCGCGAATTTTAGCCAATAAACTGGCATGCTCACCATCTGTGATATCGAGTGATTTTCTAAGTGTAGCCAACATTGCATCCTCATCACCTGTGATAATTCCATCATCCATGGCGGTAACTAAACTATCATGATAAGTTTGAACATTAGGTGGATAAATTGGCTCAAGTTTTGCTTCAATTAGTAACTTTTCATGAGTTTGAGTATCAATACCAAAGGCGATTCTAAATGTTTCTAATAGTGCTATTTCTTCTTCGATGATAGAATCATCAACAAGTGCTTGGCGTAACATATCCAGATATATTTCTTCAGGCGGTGGTACATTTTGCTCTTTGCGAGCCTCCTCTGATAGTCGCATTACACGCTCTGGGTGCATCCCTAAGAATTCCACTACTTCGGAGATTAGTTGTTGTTCATCTTTAGTGATCTTTCCATCTTCCCATGCCCTAGCAAACATTCTCTTCACTAAATTTTCACCGGCCTGAGCATCCAAAGAAGCCTTGCCAATTGCGTTTGAGACTGGTGAAACTACTGGCTTTTTATTGAAAATCATTCTCTCATCAATATGAGATAATAACTCTAATAATTTATCGCTAGATTTTAGAATTTCACTTATTAGAACGTTTTCACTATCTTTTTTAACTTCCAAATTCAAAATATATTTTCTCAATTCTTCAGCAGCCTCGCGACCTTCTTCAGTTAAACTATACACTTTACGTCTCTGTTTAGCACCAGGAACATGACGATTTGTAATAGATACTTGACTGCTTGATTCTAATCTCTTTAATGTTCTAGGAACATGCTTTCTTTGAACATGTACTGCTGCAGAAATACCCGCCTGTGTTAAGGAAACAGGCGCTTCCCACTGGTTGGTAGGCAGATTGTTATCAAAAAGATGAATCAATGTTCTTTGTTCGGTTGTCAACGAACCGAGGAAACCATCAACCACTCTTTCACCTATACATGCCTATTAGAACTAGCACATAGAAGTATCATCCGTTCAACTCAAAAGCAGCATTAATCACGCATGAGCATGGCGCGCCATTCTAGGAAGTTTAAACCGCGTCAACGAACAAAGAGAACTCTGGGTGAAAGTATAACCTCAAATTCAGCCCCTAAAATAGCGCATGAAAAGCCAATATTGAACGAGACCGGGTGGGTTATTAAGCCACCTCTATCTTCTAGACTTTATCAGAAAAGTGGATTGGGCGTGTTATCATCGGATGAGGAAATTATTCTTTCACCTATGGAGATTTTGTTTTGTAATTGGCATAGGCATGTACCATTGCCAGATGAAAACTGGTTTGAAAATGAATTAAAGAAAGATTCTGACTTATTGGCTAAGGCAGTGGTCTTTGATAATGCTAGATCTGGAGGTGAATTAGTTATACCATGTAATAATGTTCCCAATATTAATTCTGTGGAGCATAGTTTTGCATTCAAATGGAAGAGAAATATGTCTCACTTCAATTCAACCCCTGTTTCCCAAATTAGGTGGTTTTGGACATTTGATGAATTAAACTGGGATGATATTACTGAATGGGCTAGTGCAGTTCAATCATCCGGTTATAGTTCTGATATTTATGTGATTGACGATGAAATGGAAGTTACAATGTATAGGATAAGTTTTGTCGAACCAACAGGTAATCAAAAGATTTGGAATGATTTGAAGGATATCGAAAAGAAATACATTGAAGATTTATGGAATTCACGAGTTAAAACTGAATCAGGTATATATCTAAAATCAACAGAAAAGTGGCCACTTCCATCTATCGGAGTTGAACATTTATCTGGAATTAATTTGAGATTTGAAGAATCAAGATGGTTGGAAAATATGATAAAAAACGATGAACATTCAGATGAAATCAAACTTTTTGACAACTTGGTAAACAGAGGATTAATTCTTCGCCCAGGATTTAAGTTCGGGTCAAAATGGAGAGTATATGATGATGAGGTATCTTTATCTCATGCACCATGGTTAATACAGACCAAATTTGAAGTCGCAAGAACTTGGGAAAACGTATGTCTCTCAGTTAGGCTTGCTGAAGGCGTTCATAAAAAATGGGTATATGCTCTAAATAATGGTACATCATGGAAATTCGTTCAATTAGAAAGATGGTCTCCAGGTAGAGATTAAAATTCATCAATTCTTCTTCCCCAAGCATCAAACTCGACAGTTTTTTCTAGTTCAATTATGGTAGTTTTATCTATTTCAGTAATATTTTCATCAATTTTTTTCCTTTCTCGCATACCTAAAACTACCCAGATAGAAGATAGTATAAATGCCATGGAAATAGTATTACCAGGAGTTAATATCTGCTGGAATCCATTAGAATCTTTATTCTCAGCCTTTAGTTCAATTTCTATAAGCCATATTTCGCCTATTGAGTCATATAGTTCGATTTGACCTTTTATCAGCATATTAGGAGTTAGTAATCCTTTAGGATCAATTGTTAGAACTAATACATCATCTCCGTCTAAGTCTATTTGTTCCTCTACTTCACTAATTCTAGAAATTGGCCCATCTAAGTGCATATTGAATTTCTGTAATCCTGTTCCTTCCGAATCGATTGGGATTTCAATTTTTGTTGTAGAATAAGCATCAGTTTCACCATAAAATTTGTTCTCAATTGGTCTTCTAGCCAAGGTTAGTAACTTAATTTCAATATCATATGTAGTGTCTGAACAACTCACAGAACCTGTAATCATCACTTCGGAGTTCGTTGTACCAGCCCGTGAAAAATTCATTTTCACTATTCTTTCCTCGTTAGCAGTAAGGGACATTGTATCAGATATCAACCACCTCCCATCACTAGACAGTAATGTGTGAGATAAATTACATGTTTGTTGACTAACCATAAATAATTCAATCGGCTCATTGGGCAATAGAGAAACTCCATGGTCGGGTCCATCAATAGTAAATTTTGGTTTACAATTTCCAGAAGTGAAATTGATTATTGCAGTATTGCCAAGTTCTACATTAACGTCCCACTGCACCATTATCCCATCATGATTTCGAATAACAATTCCGGATGAACCGAAAGATGAATTATTAGTAAAAACATCTCCTGATTCCCCATCATTTGAACCAGTTTTTAGAGCATTATTTCCATCAGCCTCAACGACCGATAAATATGGCCTATCAGGATTTATATTGAGCTCATTACTTTCAAAATCACCAGTAGTAAGATCTTGGTAGGTCACTAATACCCCTGAACCGGGTAAATATGAATCATAGCCAAAATCATCACGGAATTCTATCCAAATAAATTCTGATTGCGAGATTGGAACTTTAAGAGAATTTCCACCCTTTGATATTGGATCAAGTGTGTATGTTGGCCCTTGACAGAATCCTTCAACTGAATCTAGCCAATTCATATCGACTTCAATATGTGATTGACCACTGATTTCTGCAACTGTTGATGCACTTGGAATAGCAGGCCATTTTCCTCCACCATTCCAGTTTCCATTGGCCATAATATCCCAATCTCCAACACCTTTCCATGAATATTGATTAGCACTTCCATGTGCTGGATAAAGGTCATAGGCTCCCATCTGATGTAGCATTTCATGAATTATTGTACCAAAACCACTATCTCCTGTACCTAAACTTGCCATTGTATAATGTCCAACTTTCAGATCATTGGGTAAATCAATAACTTCATCGAAAGTAGTAAAATGACTCCAAATACGTTCAGAATTTCCTCCTTCTTCCTGTCCGATGGAGGTATGCAAAATTAGTAACCTATCGACCCATCCATCATTATCTAAGTCATATTTACTCCAATCAACATTGTCTAGATGGTCTTCTACTACCTCTTTTGCTAGAGTCATTGGTAGATGCGTTCCATCACTCGTAGAATCTCTTTGAATTCCAAAATCTTTTCCGTAATATTCCATTCCATATTCAGGAATGGTTATTTTTTCAATTAAATCAATTTGTAGATTAGTAGAATAATCTGTAAATTGTTCAAAATAGTTAGATGCTTCAGGAATCAATATATCTTCAGCATCGGTAATTCCCCAACCACTATTGCCGCCATCAAAATCAACAATAAATACCGGCCATTGCTCATTAGTTTGAAGCCCTAGAGTGTTGATATCTTCCTCCTCAATAGTAATTGAATTATCCCTTATCCAACTATCAATTTCACCATTGTATGCATATGAAAACGTCCCGAGTAAAAATAGAACAGCCGCAATGATAGCACTAATTCGCGGATGCATATTATCTCCTAAACATGAACATGTTTGAAATGTTGGTACAATTGCTTAACCAATTGTATATTTTCTACCTAACTCTTTGAAATGGTGAACTAGTTTTACTTTTGTTAATTCTGATGTATAAATAATCAAATCGTTAGCGTTTATATCATCTGGAAAATATGAGTATTTATCATTGGATAATATCACAGGTATCCAATCATCATATTCATCCAATAATTTTACAATTCTTTCATATGCTTGACTTTCATTCCACGGATCTGTTAATGATGCTAATCGAAAATCTGTATTTATGATAAATTGTTGTGAATTGTAATAATTTTCTCTTTTATGTGTATAAAATTCTCTTCTAAAATTACATTTCGAAATATATACATTAGGTTCGATATTTTGTAATTTTTCATTATTTCTACATCCAAAAATCATTAGATCAGTAAAAGAATTTGTGTTAATTAATTGGTAGAGAGTCTCTTGTTCACTAATATTTTCACAAAGATTGTTAAATGAATAGAATGCATTAGGAGATAAATTATGACTATAATTTTCTTTACCTTCACACTCACATTCAACAAAAAGCATTTTTCTTTCAACACCGTATTGGTCAAAAATCACGGGAGCATTAAGACTTAACCTAGAAGGCTTCCTTATCCACTTTGAAGTAATCAATTCGATTGATATATAACTTGTCAATAATAAGAACACATTGAATGAAACTTGTCCATAAAATGATAGTATGATTAACATAGATATTATTCCATGTACTCTCATTTTCCACCAATTTAGATTTCTAGATGATATACCTCCAGTAGAATTTACAACAAGAAGTGTTAGTATTCCCATTGTTATTAATATTTCAACCCAAATAACTCCTATCGACATAGAAAGCATTGTAATTACATCATACTTAGGCAAAAAACCTAAATCAAGTTGTATGTTATGGCCTAATTCAAATAAATTTGGCATAATAAATAGGATTGTAAAAATTATATTTACAATAAAACCTAATGTGCAAAATATTAGCCAAAAAATCAGACCCTTTGCTTCATTTTTCATCAAACCAGGTCGAGAAAATTTAAAAAATTGTAATGCAATCAACGGTAAAATTGTGATGAATCCGAGCAATGCTCCACTCAACCATCTTACTTCACTCCATTTCGCTGGGTTGTAAAGATTAGAACAATTACTATCCACGCATGGATCTAATAAACCAATAACATATTCTAACACTAGATCTACTTTAAGCATCCATAGCAAAGAAACTAGCAGCCATATTACAATCAATATAGATGCTCGAGATGAGAACTCGTCGATATGTGTTTGGACTGAAACATTTGCATCTTTTTCAAGTTGCAAACTCATAATATGTCCTCAAATTATACTAAGTCTGTGTATTGTGTAGGTGCTCTTGCTTGAACAATTGTACGATATACACCGAAAACCGCCCAAAGGAAAATCATCAAGCACAATAGAATAACTCCCCAAGATTGGCCTGAATCTATTGACCAGCCAAATAACAGTGCTAAACCGGCAGCTAATGCTCCTCTTCTAACACCTTGAGGTACTGCCAATCTCATGTCCAAGTGTGGTGGCCCTCCACCAAATTTACGCTCATAAAACTCTCCTTGAATTACTGCTCCAACAATAATTATGGCAAGTGTAGTCCAATAGAACAAATTTCCATTGTCAAAGAAGTCATCAGCAATTTCTTCTTGTCTTGCTGCTTCTATTGCGGCAGGATCTTCTTCAAGTACGAATAATGAATCGTAATCTCCAACACTGATTGTCCTTACTCCTAGAGATTCATTAGAATCTACATAGGTTGAATTTGGAGAGCTAATTGAAAATGAAAGGATGTTCCAGTGGTCTCCTGCATCAAATTGTCCGTTTCCGTTTACTGCATTACCTACTAACTGGAACGATACTTCGCCAACATCTGAATCAGGTGCTTGCCAGTATACTTCCCAGTTATTTCCGACAGCGCTTTGAGAAATAGCCCCGGGCTCTTCAGCTACTGTTCTACTACCTTCGCCAGGAGTCAAATTTCCAACATTATAATCCCAAAGCATGTACCCACCTTCGGAATTAGATGCATGTTGTAAAGATATAATGAATGTATATGTATTACTTATCTCGTAAGATCTAGGCACTCCAGAAATCGAAACTACAACGGCAGTAGAAGGAGCGCCATCACCATGGCATGAACAGCCATTCTCAACAATTAATCCATTACTATTTTCCCATGGTGGCCCACCTGGATTGGCCAAAACAGGTGCGACTAGTAATACTGTCAATATCAAAATTAACAATCGAGGGGAATATCGCATAACAACCTCACCAATTTATTCCAACTATCGCATGCCTTTGAACATTACTTATTTTAGAGACTAAATCTCTTTAATTGAATTATTTAATTGCGTAATCATTTTCTTTCCATCACCGAATAACATCATGGTTTTATCCATGTAAAATAGATCATTGTCAACACCTGCATATCCTACAGAAAGAGACCTCTTGACAATTACAACAGTCCTTGCTAGATCTGCGTCAATTATTGGCATACCTGCAAGTGGACCTTCACCGGAACGAGCAGCAGGATTTGTAGTGTCGTTTGCTCCGATGACCAAAGCAACGTCACAATCAGGGAACTCGGAGTTAATTTCATCCATCTCAATCAATTGCTCATATGGTACATTCGCTTCCGCTAGTAATACGTTCATATGTCCAGGCATTCTTCCAGCAACAGGGTGTATTGCATATTTGACTTCTGTATCGAACTTTTCAGACATTAAATCAGCAAATTCCTTGACCTGATGTTGGCATTGTGAAACTGCCATACCATAACCTGGGACAATTATAACTTTTTGAGCACCATCTAACATCATTGCTACTTCATCAGCATCCGATCCAACTTTGGTTCTAGTCAAAGATTCCTTTTCTCCTCCACCTCCAAATGACTTAAACAGAACATCCAATAGGGTTCTATTCATCGCTTTACACATAATGAAGGTTAGAATTAAGCCTGATGCACCGACAAGTGAACCTGCAACAATTAGTACTGAGTTGTTTATTATGAACCCAGTAAAAGCCGCTGCAATTCCAGATAGGGAATTTAACAACGATACAACTACAGGCATATCTGCTCCACCAATAGGTAGAACGAGAATAATACCTAGAATTCCTGAAATAGCGATTAATGAATAGATATATTGTTTATTTGTTGGGTCATCTATACTTAGGTAAATGAGAGCAAATGCGGCAATTACCAATAGTATTTTCACTATGTTGAGCCAACTAGGCCCCCAAGTTGGCGTCTTAAGCCACTTCCCAAATACGCTAATACCACCTTTCAATTTGTACATAGCTAGAATTGAACCGGTTAAAGTCATCCATCCGACTAAAGCAGATAGTCCAGCAGCTACCATTGTTACGCTAAGTTCTAGTCCAGTGGGTAAATTTGCACCTTCAATATACTTCCACAACTCTGAAAGAGCTACAAGAGCAGATGCTGCACCACCAAAACCATTGAACAAAGCTACTAATTCTGGCATTCCAGTCATTTCTACTTTTACTGCCATCCAATAACCGATTAACGAACCAATCGCTAATCCAGCAATAATCAAAGTCCATTCTGCTCCTCCAGCAAGTTGCATATCTAATATTGTAGTTAAAACTGCAACTAACATACCTAATGCGCCTAATTGATTACCACGAGGGGCGGTTCTAGGGTGTCCTAATTTCTTTAATCCAAAAATGAATAATGCAGCAGAAAGCATGTATCCAAGGGATGTCCATTCGCCTAATTCCATATCAGGCACCTCCTCTCTTCTTACCAGCAATCATGTTTAACATTCTATTTGTGACCATGAATCCACCAACGACATTTATCATTGCCAGAACAACTGCCACAAATGCCAAGATTCCTGAAAAAACAGTATCTCCGGCATTATATGCTACATTTGAACCAATCAAAGCGCCAACTATGCTAATTCCTGAAATTGCATTTGCTCCACTCATTAGTGGGGTATGTAATGTTGCAGGTACTTTGGTAATTAGCTCAAATCCTAAGAAAATAGATAATACAAATAGTGTCAAACTTCCAATCAATAATTCTGGCGTCATTCTATCACCCCTGCGAGTCTTGTTTGCTTAGGATGGATTTTCCCTTCACTACAGATAAGAACTCCACCCATCCCATTGACATAGAAGTCGGATCCTTCTGGTGCGCCAACCAATATATCATCTTCATCAGAAATAACTACTTTACCTTCATCAACAAGAGAAGTGATAAATGTAGTCAAATTATTCGAATAAAGCATACTTGCAGTATTAGCTAATGTACCTGGGAGATTGGAAGTGCCGACAATTATTACTCCATTATTAGTTGTAATAATTTCACCTCTTACAGTACTTTCACAGTTGCCGCCAACATCAGCATTCATATCAACCACAACTGCGCCTGATTTGAATTGGTTTACAGCAGATTCTGGTACTGTTATAGGAGCAGGTCTCCCAAAAATACGAGCAGTTGTGATTATAATATCTGCATCTTTTGCCACACCGCAAACAGTATCGTTTACTTTTTGAATAAATTCTGGAGTAAGTGGTTTAGCATATCCTGATTCATCTTCGAAATCATCCATCCCATCTACTTCGATAAATCGTCCGCCAACAGATTCAATTTGTTCAGCTGCAGATTTTCTCACATCCGATGCATATACTACTGCACCCAATCTCTTTGCGGTAGCAATTGCCTGCAAACCAGCAACACCACTACCCATAACGACAACTTTTGCAGGTCTAACAGTTCCTGCTGATGTGGTCATCATTGGAATCCCTTTAGGAACATTAGCCGCACCTAATAGTACTGCTTTGTATCCTGATAAATTATCTTGACTAGAATTTACATCCATCGATTGAGCTCTAGATAGTCTTCTTGGTATCATGTCCATTGACATTAGAGTAATATTATTATCCATACAAACTTTAACATTATCTGGATTTCTAAATGGATCAGCGACACATGTAAGGTTTGTCCCCTCATTTATACCTTTTATACCTGGGAAATTTATACAAATAATGTTTTGACAACCAAGTACTTCGTCTCTCGATACTAGCTTTGCACCAGCATCCTCATACATCGTATCTAGATAGTTCGCTTTGGTTCCAGCGCCCTTTTCAACAAACACTTCAAAACCTGCCTTCAATAGTTTTTTCATACTCCCTGGCACAATAGCAACTCTCGATTCATTTTCTGGTTCTTTTGGGACTCCAATTTTCATCTATTATCACCTTATTGGGCCATAAAATGTAGTGGCTTATTTGGTCCCAACAAAAGGAGGTTTTTAGATAAGACGCTTAATTATCATAATTTTCCTTGTGGTAATTTTTTTTGCCTAACCATGTAACTTATTGACGGCCGATAACTGGCCAACAACAACGAGGATTAATTATGAGTGGTTCAAGAAGGAAAATTGCTGTAATCGGTGCGGGAAATGTTGGCGCTACATGTGCTTTCGTTCTTGCCCAAAAAAAGTTAGGTGACATAGTTTTACTAGATATCTATGAAGGATTTGCTAAAGGAAAGGCATTAGATATGTCACAAAATGGTCAAGTTTTGAATTATGATGGAAATTTAACTGGAACCTCCGATTATTCTGACATAGCTGGGTCAGAAGTTGTAGTAGTAACCTCGGGATTTCCAAGACAGCCGGGTATGACGAGGGAAGATCTGATTGCTAAAAATGCAGATATTGTCAAACAGGTCGGTGAAGGTATCAAAGAACACGCACCTGATTCTACAATTATTATGGTTACAAACCCCCTTGATTTAATGACTTACCATATGCAAAAGGTAACAGGATTTCCACCAAACAGAGTTTGCGGTCAAGCTGGAGTTTTAGATAGTGCAAGAATGACACATTTTGTGGCTGATGCAGTTGGATGTTCCGAAGAAGATGTTCATGCAATGGTTCTTGGCGGACATGGTGATACTATGGTTCCATTACCAAGATTTACCACAGTTGGTGGCATCTCTATTACTCATCTTTTAGATTCAGATACAATAGAAGCAATTTGTAAGAGGACTGCATCAGGAGGCGGAGAAATAGTAAAATTATTAGAAAGAGGTTCCGCATTTTATGCACCAGGTTCGGCTGCGGCGATAATGGCTGAAGCAGTCTTAAATGATAGAAAAAGGATGATTCCAGCATCTGCTCAATTAACTGGCCAATATGGGCTAGATGATGTTTACATCGGTGTTCCTGTTATACTAGGAGCTGGTGGTATTGAAAGAATTATTGAATTAGAATTAACTGAAAGCGAACTTTCAAAGTTACAAGATTCAGGTAATTTTTACAAATCTCAACTTTCGGAACTTCTAGGATATTAATCACAATATAGCTAGTGAATTTTCACTTCCCTTTGTTGTTATTTTTTTCTCCTCTATGGAATCATTTTCAATTTTAATTAGCTTCTTGATCCCCCTATTTTTGGTCCGCATTCTAGTCAAAATTTCTTGACCAGCATAGCAACCCTTAGATTCATGGACGAATTCATTTAGTCCCGAAGCATATGGCGTTACATTTTTTCTAATTTCATAATTATACCATGGAATGACTCTATCCACCCTCCATTCGTGGAATTCTTTTTCTGTTGAATCAATATCCAATGAATTGCCCTTTGCTGAAACAGCAATAGTCAAATTATCATATATTTTAGCATAGGTAATATTGTCTTGTGATTTGAAAAACCCTGTTTCAATTTCTAATTCATCATCATAAATTATTATCACATTGTTTAGGTGAGTGACATCAGAAATACTAACATCACTTTGAAGAATCTTTGGAGTAACGAAGTCTATCATCGATTCATAGTTGGGCAAATACCCTACTAAAGCAAGGAAATCACCAAAATTTATTATGGTAACAAAATCAATTATCTTAGCGTTCTTGTTGATTATTGCTGTTTGGGTCACATGACCTTTTTTTAGGTCTATAACCTTGTTACAACTTAAACCATCTATTAGTTTCAAACTGTCTGAACCTCTCCATATAGAGGTGTATGAATCGGTGAATGCCACCTTGGGCATAATATCACTCAAGCAAAAGATTCGCCACATCCACAGGATGACTTGGCATTTGGATTGATTATCTTGAATCCGCCACCCATCAATCGATCTTCATAGTCGATTTGAATACCGTTTAGTAAGTGACTTGAGGACTTAGGAACTAAAATTCTAAAACCATCGATGTTAAGTTCTTGACAGTCTATATCAGTAGATTCAACTATTTGTAGGTCATACATATATCCAGAACATCCTCCAGATAGTACTCCAACAAGTAGTGCCATCGATCTGTCATCGCCGAAAGCATCTCCAAGCATTTGAACAGCATTATTTGATATTGTCAAATCAACACTAACAACTTCAGGTTTATGCACTTCTAGAGGGCTAGCAGTCTCACAGGTTCCGCAATCCATGACATTCCTAACAGGTACTCACCTATGAACCTGTGCTAGAAATCATGTAATTTCATTCTACAAATGATATTTCATAGAAGCATGAGCAACTATTTTCATTAGTACATTCGCGCTTGCTGGTTGATACATTCAAGCCGTGTCTTTCTTGGAGTATACCACTCAAAACACTCTCGTCTAAGTTACAAAAGAATAGAGAGGAGTCTGGATTACCTCCACAAGCAGAACCGTCCTTTACTTTAATTTTTGTTGGGGGTAGTTTGTTGACTTCAATTTCTCCCATACCCATATCCTTCCACTCTCGTATGATGGTCTCCCAGAAAATAGAATCATCTGTTATATGCTGTAATTTGACAGCTAATTCTTGTCCAATTCTAGAGCCCACGTGTTCAAACAAGATGCTTGAATCGATTCCTAGTGCTGATAAAGCTTGATTTTGAATGTTATTTTCCAAATTAATCTTTGAACCAGATTTTGACAACATCACATTGCTGGTAGATTTTGATGCCATTCCATCTAGTAAAGAATTTCTAAAGTGCTCATAAAAAGAACCTTCGCCCAAGGATAACTTTAGTGGTTCAGTCATAACTCCATCTAAAATTTTACTTCTAATAGAAAGATATGATTTTGCCGCACCCCATTGTATTTTCAGCAATTCACTTTGAGCGGAAAGAAGCATTCCTGACTCGATTAGTATTGCAGTATCTTCTTTACCGCGGCCAGTCGGAGAATCTTCAGTGTGAACAAATTGTATTCCTACTTCATCATCAACAAATACTCCATTGAGATTGAAATCCTCGTGATGTCTAACCTCTATCTTATCATCTAATCCATCAAAGAAACGAATAGTTCTCTTGTCTACTGAAGCAACAATCTTAATGTCAACCCCTCTAGAAATTGCATCTTCAACTGAACCTTTTGCACCTGAACGTAGCAAATGCAGAATCCCCCATCTTCCTAGCAATAACCATACATGATTTTCTGCCTCGGAAACTACTGACTCTATTGTTG
The DNA here is from genome assembly GCA_964001175.1 of uncultured euryarchaeote. Lineage (GTDB taxonomy): Archaea > Thermoplasmatota > Poseidoniia > Poseidoniales > Poseidoniaceae > MGIIa-L1. Next base: position 118,836 of record CAXFAS010000001.1, on the reverse strand, counting down.
CCATTATTGTATGACGGTCCTTCAATACTGAAAATGAATCTTCATCGGTTGATTGATCCACTGACATTATTGGAATATCTAAATTCGTACTAAGATTTTCTAAATTTTGTTGAATCCTACGAAGATCCATTTCCTTAATACGAATAATTTGCTCAAAAACTTCTTCGATTTTCATTCCAAAGAATCTGATTGGCTTATCTAATGTTGCTTTAACAAGTCCCTGTTCTTGTAATTTCCTTAAAGAATTATATGCGTCCATCCTTGATATACCGATTCTCTTGCCAATTTCACTAGCCTTAGAAGGGGGTTGAGTTGCTAAATCGATAATCAGCCTTGCCTGTTTTTCATCCAAACCGGCTTCAATGAATTTTTCTATAACTTGAGTATTTGAATCTTCCATTAATTGTCATCTCTTTTGTTTCTTATTTTGTTCCTTTAGTAAAATATTACATCTACGTATTTGATCTTTTGTTCTCTTAATTTCTTCTTTGGACAATCCTCTTGGAATTGCCTGTTCAAAACACTTTATCGAATCTTGGAATCGTTCCATTTCAGCGTATGCTGTACCCATATTGTATAGTGTCTTACCTCTAACATCTTCTGGGCGAATTAACATTGCTTGGTGATATGATTCTACGCAAGCAGGGAAATTTTCGAGATAGTAAAATGCGTTACCTCTACCATTTAGAATCCTTATTACCATTTCATCATCATTGGCAAATGAAGGCAGAGCTCTATCGAAACATGATAGTGCTTCACTATACTTACCCGCCTCAATTAACGCAACACCTTGGTTATACCAAGAAATGTCCTGGTTAGAAACTGCGTTTGATACAGGATTTTTGAACTCTTCAGCAACCAATGAGTTTTGCTGAACATCAAGAGCAGCCTTAGCCAAATCTACTTGAGGATTCACTTGTGCTTGAACCTCCTCTTTTGGCTGTGACTGAATCGGATTTAGTAAAACTTGGTTTGCCATATTTTGTTGTTCCTCTGTTGGCATAGCAACCTTAGATTCAACAACTTCAGAAGTCGAAGGAGCTACAGGCTCAACAACTGTATCTAACCCATTATTTTGTGATGATTTTTCCAATGCTTCAGCCTTAATCCTACATCGTTCTGAAGTTTCTAAGTCGCCTGCTGCATTCAGTGCTTTGGATAAGCCTCTCCATAAAATATGATTTTCCTTTTGATCTTGAATTAATGACTTCCAAATGGTTACTGATTCTACATGGTTATTCATTGCAGTATATGCTCTAGCATGTAATTCTGATTTCCCTTCACCTAGTAGTTCAATTGCGTTAGCCGCCAATTCGGGTCCTGCAGGAAGTGTTGGCGGTAATCCACTGCTCAATTCTAGAACCTCCGACTCGCCTTCAGCAAGTTCGATAAGTGTAATTGCTAGTTCCATTTTTATTGGATTTTCAGGTTGTAAATTTGTAACTATTGTGGCTGATGCTAAATAACCCTCGATATCATTGATCTGTCTTGAACTATCACTCCATTTAATCGCTGCTTTGAGATATTGTGGGTCTTCTCTTAATGCATTTGCATAACATGTACCCGCTTCTTCTAAATTACCTAAGCGTTGTTTTACAGAACCTAAGTTAAACCATCCTTTCGAATTTGATGGATCGAGTTTCTGTGCATGTTCCAATGCTGATGATGCATGGTCATTAAGATCTAATCGCGCCATAGCGCCACCTGCTAATCTCCACGAAGCAGCATGATTAGAAGCTTCATTTTTCAAATAGGGTTTTAACAATTTCAATGCCGAAGCCGGATCATTATTTTTTATCATGTCAGTAGCCTCTTCTACCAATGAATCCATATCCACTTTCGTTGGTTCGGAAATACTCATATCAGGGATTTCTTCAGGAATTGATTCGGTAACTGGCTGAACCAATTCTATTCGTTCTTGAATATCTTCTTTAGCAGCCACTACATTAGCAGCTGAACGAAGTTCTCCAAGGTCTAGTTCCTTATTATCATCCGCGTCATGGTAAACTGCTTCTTGTAGCACTGCTGCTTGATCTTCAATTCCTGCATCACTCATTGCAGTAACTAAATCGTCTTGGCTGAATGTATCTTCTGTTACAACAGTTTCCATTTGCTCGATAGTTTTACTCTCTGCACTACCTTGGCATCTTTGTTTTACTTCTAGAATAGCAGGGTGGCCAGGGTAGAACTCTAATGCCTTTAATGACATTTCATATGCTCCTGATGTATCTCCAATCCTTTCTAACAATATGCATAAATTCGCGGTTGCTGGAGCATGATTGGAATTTACATCTAGGCAAATTTGGAATGCTTGTCTTGCACCCCTTGCGTCTTGCTGTGCTTCTAGTAATACTCCTCGATTGAACCATGCCATGTCACACGATGGGTCAAGAGATATTGCTTTATTGAATGCAGCCAATGCCCCTTTATGGTCGTCATTGCGTGAACATTCTTCTCCAATAATCAACTGTAACTGAACTTGATTTTGAATATCACCATCATCGTCTGCGCTTTCAATAAGTTCGGATTCTATACTGTCGGTCATGGCAATCATTTTTGCCATAACCTATCCCGCTTAAGCATTGCTTATACATGCATTATCAAATACTTACATTGAATAACCGCGCTTGCTTGGAAAGTTTAGTGAGAAAATGAAGATACTCGGGTTAAGTGGTGAATATCGTACAACCTCTAAGTGTGGAATGCTTGTTAATTTGGCACTCGATATAGCCAAAGATTTGGGTGCAGAAACAATTTTTTGGGATTTGGCTGTTGACCCTCTCCCTCTTGTTGGTGAAGAAGGTTGTTGGGAAAATGAAAATGTAAAAAGATTCCAAGAACTTGCATCCGAATGTGATGCTTTTCTAGTGTCCTCCCCCGAATATCATGGTACAATGTCAGGTGCGATGAAGAATACTTTCGATTGGTTATATTCAAAACATGTTTCTGGGAAAGTTTTTGGATTAATGTCTACATTGGGTGGCGCTCAAAATTCCAACACACTAAATCATATGCGGATAATGTTGAGGTGGATTCATGGTTGGCCAGTTCCTGAGCAATTAGCAATCGGTAAAGTCAAGGAAGCATTTGATGATAATGGTCAATTGATTGATCCTGAAATCGTCGAGAGGCTTGAAAAATTGGTTAATTCAGTTGTTGAAACAAGTAAAAAATTATCTTAATGGTGATTTTTAATGTCGAGGCCTAGTTTTGCAGATGATTATGGTGGCAATTATCTATTAATTGAACCTGATGAATTTCTCATGGGAGATTCTGTAGGTGATGGTTTAGATAGAGAACTTCCTGTCCACAAAGTAATTATTTCAAGGCCATTTTTTATTGGTGAACGTCTGGTTACTCAAGCTCACTGGTCGGCAATAATGGAATCAAACCCATCCAAATTTTCTGATGGATGGACTGCTGGACTTCAACCAGTCGAGAGGGTTTCCTGGAATGACGCCAAAGAATTTATCTCTATTTTGAATTCTATTACCAAGGATGTGGTTAATTTGGGGTTGAAAGGACGATGGAGGTTACCAACGGAGTCAGAATGGGAATTTGTTGCACGTTCTGGTACTGATTCAAAATGGTGTTTTGGCAATCTAGATTCAAATCTTGATGATTATGGCTGGCATGCAGGCAACTCTGGTGCTTCTCCCAATGTTGTAGGTCAAAAGAAGCCTAATGAGTGGGGTATCTTAGATATTTACGGAAATGTTTCTGAGTGGTGCGAAGATGATTACTCTTCTAATTATTCGAAAAAAGGTTCTAGTCAAGATGCACAATCAATAACTGGAAGTAATGTTAAGGTTCATAGAGGGGGCAGTTGGTTTACCGAAAGTGACTCTACAAGAAGTTCTGCTAGGAATAAAACAGCAAAAGAAAATCGCAGTGATGGCATTGGTTTGAGACTTGTTTGGGAGCCAAATGATAGTTGATTATTCTTCTCCAGTATCAATTCCTAGCAAAGGGTCTAGTTCTCCAAGAGATTGATTAACTGGAGTCATACCTATTCCAATATCCCATTTCTCAGTAAACTTTTCATCAAGAATTGTTAGTAAATTTTGACTTTTAAGACTCTCAAGCCCCCTTCTAGTTCTTTCTACTACCGGTGCAATATCCTCATGGAATACCGAATCCAATATTATGCATATTTCTTCAAACCGATTTTTACCATTACACAATTCCCAAAGCATACTATTCATTGAATCCAATGGCCTCCTAACTTCCTTTGGAGCTTTCAATAATTTAGCAAGTATTCTTTCTAATCTATTGAATCTCTTCTGTATTCTTAATACAACTCTTCTACCAGTCACTCCCTTGACGTCTGGATGAGATCCTGCTTCACCAATATAACCCCACCAGACTGGTAGCCGACAAGGATATTTATCCTTCATTGGATGACCTTCGATGCCACTTAGTTGCATAATTAATCCTCAAAATTCGATAAATGTCCATAGCACCATACTTACCATCGAAACTACTCCTACCAAGGCTATGAATTTTGTTAGTTGTATCCTTTGTGTGAAATTTCTAAGATACCATGTCATGACTCCACAAAAAGATATTATGAACCATAGTCCATACCAAAGTGCAGGGTATTGCATATTTATTCACCATTTAACTTATCAAGATATCTTTGCCCATAATAAGTCCACTGCTCGTACGTCCATCCTTCTGGTAACCCAGTAGGTGGAAGTGGTGGTATATTTTGTGTATTGCTAATTGGATTTTGATTAACACTTACTTCCATGACTTTTGGCTGATGAATATTTTGTGTATCTATTGATTTTGTTGGTTGATTTGAAAATGACTGCACTGGTGGCCCTGAAACAGGAGGTCCAGATATCTTTGGTGCGGTTTTAGAAACATTTAGATCTTCTAAATTTTCACTTATGTTGTTTCTTTTCTTCTTTAAAATTATTAACGTTAGAAGTACTATGCCAAGTAATCCTGCTATTGACCCTGCTATCATATTACTAGAAATTGAAAACGTTTCGCTAGAAGATTTTTCAAATTCAAAATTTCTACTTATGTTGTGAATAATTGTCCCGTCTTCATTTTGAATAGTAAATATTATGTCACCGATAACCTCACCATTCAGCGCGAATACTTCGCACTGAATTGATTTAAATTGTTCATTTATATGACCGGCTGGTAATTCTAATTCATATCCGCTTGCGTTAAGAATTGCATTGCCGCATAATGCTTGCCATTCATCAGGTAATTGGGCAGTAATTGTGTAAGTTTCAGTCACTGTAGATTTAGAAGTCAAATTAAATAGAACTAGAGCGGATTTTCCTTCTTCAATAATTTGATTATTATTTGAATATACAGAGTAATCCATTAATCTTCTATAGTCAACATTCACTTTGGTTTCTATTGAATTAAATATAGGACCATTTTGACCCATTGATTGAATTTCAAAACTAACTATTATTTGAGTGCCGATTTCTGTCAATGCGGGTACTGTAAATCTAATTTTAAGCTCTTTAGACTCGCCAATGTTTAGAGGTAATTGGTGATACTTATCCATCGAATATATTATTCCATTATTTGATATAGTGAAGTAGGGATTGAAATCAAGATTATTTCCTAAAGTAGTTAGTTTTGCTCTAACCAACAAATCATTCTCAATAACATTCCCTAGATTCTCTATGTTTGCTATAATGTACGTAGTGTTACCTATTCCTGAGTATATATTTGAATTATTGCTATTCAATACTAAATTATGGCTAGTAGAAATCGTTGAAACTAAATCAACATTATTATCTGAGTTATTATAGTCTTCAAATCCATCATTAGATGAAACAGAAATAGTGTATTGATAGATACTGTTAGCAAGAGTTGTTGATGGCGGATTAATTATAATCGAAATTTGTTTGATATTTTCCAAGTCATATATTGCACTTAGTGAAATAGGATTTTCTACAGTAATATTTTGATATTCAAGATGCCAAATCCAATCATTTGGAATCCCATCAACTTCAACATTGGCCATAGCCGGGCCATTTCCATTATTTTCCAATTCAATTTGTAATCGGTTTTCTTCTCCAGGATTTATGATAGATATTTCTTCAATTACGCGCAAAGATAAATCATCCTGTCGTGAAATTTCAATACTGCCAAATTCTTGTCCACTGAATTGTGTTCCACTTCGACTAGAGGTTACGACTGGCGTGAATTTTGGACATATATCATCCAACTGGGCTTGTATAGGTGCTGTTATAGTGATGCTAAAAGCAGAGGTTTTGCCAGAATTTATAACAAGCATTGTTTGTTTAGGATCTTCAATAATCCATTGCCCCAAATCTCTAACTTCTACCGAAGGCACGAATATATCTTGACTAGTTGCATTATTCCAAACAGTGTAGTATATTGTTCTTGATTCACCAGGCATAATGCTCCAGTTTTGATTCAAACTTTGGGCATTCATAGTAATATCTGCAATACTAATCATAGATGCAGTCAATTCTATTTCTTCTATGTCCACTCTTGTCGAATCATTTTGAGACCTAGCAATTAATTCAAATTTTGCGATGCTATCTGGGACTGCATCACTAGGAACAGTGAATGTCATAAGTATGTCTTGTGTAATTCCAGGCGTTGATAAAATACTTGTTGATTGTGACCACGCAAACGCAACACTCCATCCAAGTGGTAATATTTGGGTATCGATTGATAAGTCGAAAACGTCTGCAGCTCCACCTATATTATCAACTCCAACAGTAAATGTACAAGTATTTCCTGGTTGACAACTTGGATTTGGATTAGGGAGTATAATCATAGGTATTCTGTCAGGCATCACTTCGAATTGCATATTAAGTTGTGATGAGACAGAGTTATACTGACTCGAAGTTCCTTGGAATGTGATTTGATATAAGCCAATTGTTGCATTAATATCTGGTTGAAAATTTATGTCAAATTGTTTAATTTCACCTGGTTTTAATGTTATTCCATAAGACGGATTAATGCTGACTCCAGTCGAGTATGAATAATATAAATTCCAATTATTTGGTAGTCCGACAGTAGATGGAATGAAGGTTTCAGTAATATTGCCTACATTGGTAATTTCAACTGTTACTTTACCCCAAGATTCAGGTACAGCACCTAGACTTGACACACCATTTAGCGCCAAACCGAACTCATCAGCCTTTACTTTTTGATCGTATACAATTACAATTTCATCCATCCAAATTCCAATATCATTATTTGACGCATCACTAGTAAATTCAAATTTAAACTGCGTTTGGCTATGGAAAAATTGTGGTTGGACAGGTATTAATGGTGAACTAAAGCCCATATTATTCACAGACCAAGTTTGCCAATTGGTACCATCCGATAACAATGGGTCAACAGTCCCACTAACTGTTGCAAGTTCATTCCACACTCCAATTTCATCTATTACATATATCCTCAATATGTCACCTTGTAGAACACTTCCTGTGTAGAAGAAAGTTATTCCATTGGTTCGCAGTGGATTTTGTACAGAATCAGACATGTCAAGAATAGGGGTAATTAATGCTGTGTTGAGGTTATTAGAATATGTCGAACTTTGCCCATTTCCTAAATGACACGCGGAACCTTGTGATAGAAATGTATCGATACTTGAACTCCATTCATTGCCTACATTCCATGACGTTAAGTCATCGCAGTTGTAATAATTAGACGCAACAGTAAATGTGCCTGTATATCTATCATTACTTGGATTATCATCGGTTGATGTTGCTAGTGTTGGATAAACTGCCAATGAATGATTACCCGAATATTTTGGAGTTATTGTGAATTGTCCGCTAGAACTACCTCCACTGTTTATCGAATTTAATTGGATAGATTCATTATGTAATTCAAAATTATCGTATTCATTATGCGATATCACAAGGTTTACAGTTAAACTACCGGAATTGGTTGAGCCTATGTTACGAACATCCACTTCTATTGTAATTGGAACATTGATAACAGTGTCTATGGCAAACAGGCTATCTGGCCTTCCTGTAATAGGCCCGTTTGATGAAAACATCTGATACTTCTGCTGATCTACTGAATTAGTATAACTGAATGATGCACCTTCAATCTTCAAATCTACTCCCGTTGAACGACCTGCGTGATTGATATGTTGATCATTGAATGTCTCTTGTGCTATAGGGTTGATATATACTAAAAGTAATGTTGCGAGAAGAACCGTTGATACAAATTTGGTTCCGCGCATCATTTATTCCAAGACATATAATCTATATGAGGTCAATGGAATTATTCTTGCTCGATAATGTTGTCAACATTTTCTTCGGCGAGTTTAAGCTTTAACTCATTATTCCTCTCTTTAGCCCTAGATGCAAAATATAATCCGAACGAGGGAATTAAGACCATTGAAAAACACCCTACTACAGCGGCTAAGGCCCATAGGAATTCTGTTGCAGCATCTATTGAAAATACTTCAATGGAAGAAAAATCTTCGTTGACAGTAGTTAGGAAGATCGTTGGCGAAGTCTGTCTTTCGCCTTTCTCAATGATCTCAATCTTAATTACAGATGGAGAATGCTCGTACTCAATGACCTTCTCAGCCTTTTCTGTAGCATCATCTAATGTTTTAGCGTATACAGTGCCATTATTTCTACGCCCAGGGTCTGTTGTAGTCATAGAATATATGCTCACATCAGAACCGTCTTCACTAATTGCTTCATGTGTAGAATTCTTGTAGCATGAATCTTCACAACTAAACTTATCAGCATCCGCTACGCCTAGTAATCTATTGCTATACAGGCCAGCGCTATTGATTAATTTAATAATTGAATCATCTGATAATTCAGTGGCTGTTAGATTGACCCAAGTCAAATTAACTCCATTCGCAGGCACATCCCAGTACCAAGTAGTAGTATTAGTTTGTTCATTGTAGATTGAACTTGTCTGTTCGACATCATGATTTGTGGTTACCGCATCAGTTTGGTACAAATAATATGAGGGTGAAACTGTAGCTCCATAAACGGCATACGCAAGGATGAAAATGAGAGTAAATGAAAGCCCCAAAAGTGTCCTAATTAGGTTAGGGTTTTGGGCCAAAGCCTTCTGCATGATTCGTGCAAGAGTTGCCCCTTCATCAAGACTTGTATTTGCCGCTTTGGTATCACGATAATATTATTGTCCACCCGTTCTTTTCATATAGGGGAGTTTAGTCGGCAAATTGCTTGGTGTGTTTGTATGACTACATTTTATGATATCCCTGCTGATTTTTTGATACCTGCTCTTGCTGACCACTTGTCAGAAACCAAGGGCATGGAAGCACCTGAGTGGTCCAGTTTCGTTAAGACCGGTGCATCTAGGGAAAGACCCCCTACACAGTCTAATTGGTGGCACCTAAGGGCAGCCTCTATTCTACGTAAAGTTGCTAAAGAAGGTCCAATTGGTGTCACTCATCTTGCACAGACCTACGGAGGCTCTCAAGACAACGGCGCTATGCCAAATACTCCAGGAGTTGCATCACGTCACATTATTAGAACAGCACTACAACAACTTGAATCTGTAGGATTAGTAGAAAAAGTACCTACTAAAGAAATAGATTCTGAAGATGGCAAGCAACAGTTATACTCTGGCCGTAGGATAACATCGTCTGGTCATAAGTTGTTGGATTCAATTGCCCATGCTAACCGTTCTGCAGCAGAAGAAATGTATCCGGGTCTTTCGAAGTATTAACGGACGTGAAATAGGTGGTTATTATGTCGGCATCAAACAATAATGAGTTGGCAAACATCAGGGAACAGCGAAGGCTAGAATTGCAAAAGCAAATAGAAAATCAAGCTAACCAACAACTTGATGCTGAAATAGCAGCACAACAGAGGCAACTTGAGAAAAATACCCTAGACAACACAATGAAGAAGTTGTTAACTCCTGAAGCCAGATCAAGAATTGCTACTATTTCTCTCGCAACTCCCGAAAGAAGCGAAATGATTAAACAAAGTATTGTTCAACTTTATGAAAATAAAACCTTTACTCCACCCATGTCTGATGAGCAGTTGAAAAAATTGCTTATGTCACAATCCAAGAGCCGCCATAGTGCGTCAATCCGTAGAATCTGAGAAGGTGCTCGAAATGTCAAGAAATAAACCAGCAGCAAAAAAAATACGCCTGATGAAGGTACAGAAGCAGAACAGACGTGTCCCAGTTTGGGTCATGTTGAAGACCGATAGAAATACAGTTTCGCATCCAAAGCGACACCACTGGAGACGCAGTAAACTGCAACGATGAGGTGATATGTATGGCTAGACCAAATGAATCAGAATTAATTGTCCCACTAAGGAATGCTTGGAATATCACTCGTTTTAAGAGAGCACCCAGAGCAATCCAGATCATCAAAGATTATGTTGTTCAACACTTGAAAGTAACCGAAGACGAAACTGTTTACATCGATAATTCGGTGAATGAATACATATGGTCTCGCGGTATTGAAAATCCACCAAGGAAAGTTAGGTTACAAGTCATAAGACATGATGACCCAGAATTCCCTATTGAAGTCAAATTGTTTGAGGAGTGAGAAAGATGGGAAATATTAGACCAAGTTTTATTAAAATTAGAGCAATTACACTTGTTGAACAACACAGAGAAAAATTCACTGAAGATTTTGACCATAACAAGAAAGTTGTATCACAACTTACCGATGTCAACTCCAAGAAGTTGAGAAATTGGATTGCTGGGTACGTAACTAGATATTTACAACGTCGTGTAGATTAGTGAGGGTTTTGCGTGTCAGTGCGCGTAGATTGGAATCGTCATCCAGTTAGTGTACATTCCGATGATAAGGAAGAGTTAGAGCGATTAGTTAATTTCTTGAAATTAAAGTATTCCATTAGAAAAAGATCACTAGTTATGGAAGATAGAGAAGAAGGTGGTTTCCTTTTTTTCCTATACCAACCATGTGACCCTAGATGGGTCGCAGAATTCATGAATTTATGAGGGTATATTATGGGAGATAGGCAAAAAATAAAACTCCCAACGTCATCATATGAATTGGTAATTATTCTAATTGGAACATCGCACCCAGGTAATCTAGGGGCAATATGTAGGAGTATGCTAAATTACGGCTTTGATAAACTACGTTTGGTTAATCCTATCTGTGATGTTGATGATGTGGAAGCAAGAAACAGAGCAAAACATGCAGGTCAGATTCTAGAAAATTGTCAAATTTTCAATTCACTTGAAGATTGTGTTAATGATTGTTCACTTGTAATTGGCACATCTGGTAAAAGAGAAGTAGGAAGCAAAACTGTATTCAGACATTTCACCTATCCTTGGGAATTGTCAAATCGCATAGAAGATTTCACTGGAAAAATCGCCTTGATTTTTGGCGAGGAAGGAAAAGGTATGTCAACAGATGATCTCGACAAATGTGATTTTTTGGTTACACTCCCTACATGGGAAGGCTATCCAATTGCAAATTTATCGCATGCAGTGAATGCTTTTGTTTATGAATTGCATAAAAACCGCGTCATTAAAAAACAAGGTTCGGACAATAGCATTCCAGATATAGTCCCACTTGAAAGGTCAATTAATTCAAATTTGAGAGGTATACTTGTTAAAGCGATAGAAGAAATGTCAGATTCTCTGCCTGGCAATGTTGAGCGTAAAAACAGTTTCAAGAATTCAATTATACGTTCAATAATGCTTTCAACTCCAACAGAGGATGAAGCAACAAGAATGGTCGGTGGCTTTTTGGATGCTACAACTGCACTACAATATGTTGAAGGAAATGAGGAATGGATTAGTAAGAGAAGAAGGAAAATTCAACCCATTGACTCTGAAGAGTGATTAATCAGACTTACGGCATATGGCGCTATTTGCTCCATGCTCTCTAACTGTAACACTTTCAACCCAACACCGGCCTTCATATATTTTCTCAATCAATTCACTTGCGTATTCCATAGCCATTTTGGCAAACATTTCGCAGCCTGTCCCATCTACGGGCACCATATCAATGGTTTGATTCTCATGCATTGTTTCAAATGCCGAAAACATAGGATCATCAATTGCCACTAAGGTCTTGTGGTCAAATTTTGTTCTAAGCCAAGATTCCAAATCTTTCAAGTTACCAAAATCTACAACCCAATTATTTTCATCTAATTCTTTTGCACCGAATACAAATTCGAACTCAAAAGAATAGCCATGCATGAATTTACAATGACTATCAGCGCGCCATTGTCTAAATGCCGCAGAAAAACCTCTTTCATGACCATACTTCTTAGCAGAGAAAAAACTACTCATTCTTCAACCTCCTCAAATATCAAAGATGCAGAATTTATGCAGTATCTTTCACCGCCAAAAGCAGCAGGGCCATCTTTGAATACATGCCCTAAATGAGCGTCACATTTTGAACATCTAACTTCTGTCCTTATCATACCCATGCTATAATCCTCAATTCTAGTTATACCTGCCGAATCTAGTTCAGTGTGGAAAGCCGGCCAACCACAACCAGACTCATATTTACCGCTAGAACTGAACAACTCATGTTCGCAACAAATACACTTGTAGACGCCGTTTCTCTTTTCTGAATTATACATTCCTGTAAACGGCCTTTCAGTGCCGGATTGTCTAGTAACCATGTATTGTAATTCAGTTAATTTTTCTTTATAGTATTCATCTTTGTGCATTCTTTCAACCTCTATTGCATTTTGTAAAACAGTATCCCAATCATCAACATATTCAACCGGATCTTTTCTTTCAATTGCGTTGAAAGCCAATATCCTCTCAATATCAGCTCCGCTTTTACCTGAACTTCTGCCTTTTTCATCGGGATTGTATGATGTATTAGTATTGGAAAAAATCAAATCAAAATCTAATTTTAATTCTTCACATGATTTGATTGCATCTCTAAGTATTGATTCTTTATCACCATCTATGTATGGCAATTCTAGTTTTACAAGTTCACTATCCCAATTACCGATACTAAATGCATGCTCTAATGACTTATAGAACTCAGGACGACAATCAGGATAAATAGCATGATCGCCAGAATGTACTCCTAGTGCAATTATTACATTTTTATTAGATTTTGAGGCAATTGAGAGAGCATAACCATACATGATTGATGAAAAAATCGCATTTCGATTGGGAACAACGGTTGATTTCATTTGTTCTTCTTCATAATGCCCCTCGGGTATATCTTTGCCGCCACTGATTAGAGAACTGTTGAAAATCATCATTGCGCTCTCTAAATTAACAATTTTTTGATCTATTGGCAAATTCATACTCTGCAAATATTCAATATTTGATTTTGAGCGGTCAATTTCTACCCTGTGCTTCTGTCCGTATTCATAAGATATGCAGCTAACCGAATATCCTTCTCTAAGTAATCTAAGTAATAGTGAGGTAGAATCCATACCTCCACTTAATGCCATAACTGCTTTTTTCATTAATCAACACCCATCCATTTATGTGTTTGCAGAGATAGTCTCCACCCATGATTTAATTTTACTACATCTTCAACCATTGCAAAATTTAATCCATTTTGCTCTACACTATCTGAATCAATGTAACACGGTTGGATATAATGGTGTGTGAATCCTAGTTTCAAATCATCATACATGGATAAATCTTGGCCACAATAAACAACCTTTAATTCATCGCCAGTTCGCTGAATTATCTTGCTATTTGGGTACAGTTGATCTTTTGGAGAAACACATACCCAATCAATAATTTCTGGAACCTTCAATGTCCCATTAGTCTCTACAGACAGATTTATGTCATATTTTTTTAGTTCCCTGCCGATTGTATCCAAATCTTGTAAGCAAGGTTCACCGCCTGTGAAAATAACTCTCTTGCACTGATAATTTAGAACCTTTTCAACAATATCTTCTAATTTCATTTCATCATATTCAAGGAAGTTGGTGTCGCACCACTCACACCTCAAATTACAATTTCCAAAACGAATAAAGATGTGCGGCACACCCATATGAAATGCCTCTCCCTGTATGGAATGGAAGATCTCAACGATTGGATATGAAGTCATATGAAGCCTCACAAAGGACCGGATTGAATTAGTTGCATCAACTCTTGTCTTGCTTCTTGTTTTTCAAAGAATACGCCTCGCATTGCAGAGGTTGTCATTACAGCATTTTGCTTTTTTACACCTCTGCACCTCATACATCCATGCGATGCTTCAATAATTACAGCCGCCCCTAATGGTGAAAGATGTTCTTCCAAATCATCCACCACACCTTTGGTTATTCTTTCTTGATTTTGCAATCTTTTTGCGTGCAAGTCAACAATTCTGGATAATTTACTAATTCCTACTATTCTATCAACAGGTATGTATGCAACATGTGCTCTTCCGCTAAATGGTTGCAAGTGGTGTTCACAAGTTGAATGAAATTCAATATCGCGCAAAAGAACAATTCCGTCATAACCTTCTCCATTAAATGTAGCATCCAAAATATCCTTTGCATCTTCTTTGTATCCGGAAAAAATCTCGTCCCATGACTCAATTACTCGTTGCGGAGTCCTTTTCAACCCTTCACGTTGTGAATCGGTTTCTAAATACGATAGTAATTTTTCTACCGCTTGCATTGCTTCATCTTTAGTTGTCATCCAAATCAACTCCATTTTTCCGCCCATGTCGCATATCAATATCGTCCAGTTGATCTAGTAATTTTCGACATGCAGTTCTAATTGCATCGGCTAAACTGATGAATTTTCTATCATCACCTACATGCAACCGCAAATCTCCAATAATTTCTGCAGGCATATCAAGAGAAACCTTAGGCATGGTCGACGGTACCATTTTTCATTAATTAATATTCTTATAGTAATACTATAGTATTATTACACTCGTAAATATGTTGATTTAATCAATCTGAAAGCGAATGTTGAATAGTCTCCGCCAATCGAGTAATAGTGATGAAAGGTAATATTTCAGCCGATGATGCACTGTCAATGCTCCATGACATTCGCTCTAGCACTGGTGAAATGGATACATGGGGTTTACCCGATGATGTTATCAGAAGTTTCTGTGAGACTGATGAAAAATTAACTATCGCTATCGCTGAAGGTCATAGTAACCACATGAAAATCAAAGAATCTTCCGATTCATCGATGTTGATGCTAGAAGAATCAATCCTTGTAGATAAGTTGCAAGACGATATTGTAAATTTTTATGCTCCAGCAACTGTCAATCCTTATGTCGCATTATCTGGTAAGGGGCCATGGATTATCACTTCCCACGGAGCGGTAGTTCACGATAACGGTGGATATGGGATGCTTGGGGCTGGCCATGGACCTGACTCGGTAATTTCTGCAATGTCTGAAAACTGGGTAATGGCTAATGTCATGACTCCATCTTTTAGTCACAAAAGATTGTCTGATGCTTTAAAGGCAGAATTGGGTCACACAAGGGGAAGTTGCCCCTTTGATAAGTTCATTTGCATGAATAGTGGCTCCGAATCTGTAACTGTGGCATTAAGAATTGCAGATGTTAATGCTATGAGACATACATCTGTTGGAGGTAGATATGAGGGGATGCCGATTAAAATGGTCTCAATAGTTCGAAGTTTTCATGGTAGAACTGATCGTCCTGCTCAAATTTCACATTCATGTAAAGAAGGGTATGATAACAATCTCGCAAGTTTCCAAAATCGCGATAATTTAATTTTAGTTCCCGCCAACGATGTTGAATCATTAAGGGATGTATTTGCTATGGCTGAAGAAGAGAAATTCTTCATCGAACTTGTAGCAGTAGAGCCGGTTCAAGGAGAAGGAAATCCTGGACAATGTATTTCTCGTGAATTTTATGATGAGGCTAGAAAATTAACCAAAGAGCATGGTTCAATGTTACTAGTAGATTCAATTCAGGCAGGTATACGTGGGCAAGGGTGCCTTTCTGTAGTAGACTATGATGGTTTTCAAGATTCGGAAGCACCAGATTTGGAAACCTGGTCCAAAGCAATTAATGCTGGTCAATATCCATTATCGGTTCTTGGAATGAATGATAGAGCTGCTGAATTATATGTCGTAGGTATTTATGGAAATACAATGACTACCAATCCTCGGGCACTAGAAGTGGCCGTATCTGTATTAGAACAAATGACTCCTGAATTGCGAAATAATATTAGAGATAGAGGTATTGAATTTGTCGATAAGTTGAAACTATTGTCTGATGAATTACCCGGCACTATAACCAAAGTCCAAGGTACTGGGTTACTACTTAGTGCAGAATTAGATCCTGAAAGATTCCCAGTTGTGGGTTTCGATGCTGTTGAACCATGGTGTCGAAGAAGAGGATTAGGTGTCATACATGGTGGAATTAATGCCCTTAGATTCACCCCGCACTTTATGATTTCATCAAAAGAAATCGATATGATAATAGATATTGTTAGAGATGCAATCAAAGCATTTTCATGACAAACTAGTTACTATATCTTCTCGACCAAATTGTTTAGCAGCATAATATGCAGCTAATACTGCATACAGGACAGAGGTCCCAAACCACACAATAATATGTTCAAAGATAACTCTGTCCATCAATAATTCTCTTAAAGCAAGTAAAATATTCACAACAGGCACTGCAAACCAGAAATTTTCTACACCATCAAGATTGATTACCTGAGTGAATAATGCAGGGAATATAATTAGAATTATTGCAGGTCCAAGAATTGAACCTGCCTCCTTAACGCTATGTGATCTCATAGCAATGGCCAACTCTAATGCGACGACCATTATTGCAAATAGCATTATTGAAACGGCAATTAACAGAACCGCGCTTAACGACAGTTGTGGAACCCCAATTACACTTGATGATGCTAGATAGCCAATTGCGAATAATAGTCCACAAATCTGCAAAACAACTCCTACACCTGTAATTGTAGCAACTCCTAACCATTTGCCAATAAGTAATTCATTCCTAGAACAAGGAAGGCTTAACAGAGCCTCTAAAGTTCCTCTCTCCCTTTCACCCGCAGTCATATCAATAGAAGGCTGGATGGCACTAGAAAATGTCCATACGGCTAATACCAGTGGAATAAAAAGCGATAATACCATTCCTGCTTGTTCACCTTGTGTTGCAACATCGCCTGATGATATTTCCCCGTCCCATCGTAATGGATTCAAAGTAGAGTTGGCATCTAATCCTTGTTCAGTTATTCTTCTTTGAGTTTCATTTTGCTCCCAAATAGTAAGGCTCTGAATCAACCTATTTCTTGCTTCATTAGAACTCTCGGATGTCGAAATATGTATAATTGCATAATACCAAATATCGTCTCTTTGCTCTATTCTCAAAATTGCATCGGTCGATAAACTTCGTAATCGGTCTAAGTCATCACCTGGATTTGCAAGCGTGTTATTATCGAGTAAATTTTCAAAAGATAATGACACTGAAGTTGTATTTATTTCCTGCAATAAATCATCTGGGATATCATTGGATTGAATAATGATATCCACTTGCAAAGAATCTAATTCTGCTGCCTCACTCTCTAGTAGCAGAGGGAACATAATGAATAACAGTGGGAACATAAGTATTGGAATAACAATTATTGCCATTATTGTCCGCCAATCCCTAGTAAATTCAATAACCTCTTTTTTGGCTATTGCCTTGACTCTCTTGACCTTGGAACTACTCATCGTCATCCACCACCGATTCTAATTTAGGTATTTTAGGAGTGAATAAGGTTCTCCACCAACGTGTGAATTTACCCTCGGACTCTGAATCTTCATTCCTAGATCTGGCTTTTTCTTGCGTTAGTGAAACATATGCTTCTTCGAGATTTTTAGATTCTGTTTGACTAAGTAGTGCGGAAGGAGAACCATTAGCTTGTATATCGCCATTATGTATTATGATTATGCGATCACAAACCTGTTCAGCCTCAGCTAAATGGTGCGTAGAATAAACAATCGTTCCACCCTCGTCCCTTAATTGCTTAACAAGCGCTCTTACGGTTCTAGCACTAGTGATATCTAGGCCGGCAGTTGGCTCATCTAGTAATAGTACACTAGGTCCATGGGCAAGTGCCCTTAGTAGTGCTGTTTTTTGCTTCATTCCTCTTGAGAAACCTTTGGTGTGTCGTCCTAAATTTTCTAACATATCTAAATGCTCTGCGAATCTTGAAGTTCTGCTCCATGATGTTTTGTCATCTACACCATGCATTCGGCTATGATAACGGATATTTTCCCATGCAGTCAATCTAGAATACAGGCCAGTTGATTCTGGTACAACTCCTAGTTTTTCACGCATTTTATCAACAGGAGTGCCATCTTCCAGGCAGACTTTACCTGAAGATGGTTTGTATACTCCTGACATCAGTCTTAGAAGAGTTGTTTTACCTGCGCCATTACTACCAACTAAACCTACGACCTCACCTGATTTTATTTCCATTGAGATGTTTCTTAAGGCTTCTACATCGCCAAAATGCTTGGAAACATTTTCAATAGTCATCAGAGTCCTTGTCATGGACAGTTCAACTCGCACGTCCTTCTTCTATTGCACTATTTAGTCCGGGGTGTTTTGATTCTATATTCCGCGCTCTCACTAGTTGTTGCCTTAGCTGTGAATAAATTTCTTTTTGTGGAACTCCCATGTCAATTAAATGAGCGATCATTTCAAATGCCCCTTGTATTGCTCCAGCATCTAAAAATGCATCATTGGTAATATTATTATTCAATCTTAGAACTTCTAATCTTCGTGCAAGAAAACTAGCCTCTCGCTTAATCCTAGGTCCATCGACATGAGAAAGGGCGATTAACTGGTCTACACAAGTTCGCATGAAACAATTTACCCAAAGATGGGTTATTGTTGTTATGCCTAGTATTGTGTCAACTCTACAAGAACACCGCCAGTCGATTTGGGGTGTACAAAGGCAATTTTTTTACCACCAGCACCCAACCTAGGACTCTCATCTATCATAACAACATCATTATCTAACATTGTTCTAATCATCTCCTCTAAATCTTCAACCCTAAAACAAATTTGCTGAACTCCAGGTCCTCTTTTTGATAAGAATTTTCCAATCGGAGTATCTTCACTTGTCGGTTCAAGCAACTCAATTTTTGGCGGATTGACGTTCTTTTCAAAATCACTTGTTGAAAAAAATCTAGTCTTGACTCCTTGGTCTGAAACAACTTCATCTTCACCATCATTCTGCAAACCAATTAATCTCCAAAAAGGGGAACTAGTGTCCAAATTAGCAGTTGCTATACCTATGTGGTCCAAGAATATTTTTTGTTTCATAATATCACTTCAAAATCCACTAGGTGCCATCCAAGTACCAAATTCTTCCTTCATTGCACTCATTATTTCTCCTAATGTACATCCATTCCTTAAACTATCAATCACAAGTGGGAATAGATTGACATCGGTATTACAGGCGTTGGTGATTTGTAAAAGTGAATTATTAACAGTGTCTTGGTCTCTTTCTAAACGCCAATTTCTTAATCTCTCATGCTGAGCTTTTTCTAGTTCGGGATTAATTGCCATTGGTTTATGTTGAATATTTTCTTCCATTACGCCATGGTTCACACCGACGATCTTTCTTGAATTACTTTCAACTTCTTTCAGGTGTTTGAATGCGGAATTATGTATTTCGCGTTGTTGCCAACCTTCTTCTATTGCGATCATTGCTCCACCCATATTTTCAATTGTTTTGATTTGTTCCATCGACATATCGTATATCTGTTGGGTTAGAGACTCTACATGGTAAGAACCTCCGAGTGGATCTACTACATCTGCTGCACCACTTTCTTCAGCAATTATCTGTTGAGTTCTTAGCGCTATAGTTGCACTTTCTTCAGTAGGCAAACCTATTGCTTCATCATAGGAATTTGTGTGCAAACTTTGAGTGCCACCGCAGATTGCAGCTAGTGCTTGAATTGTCACTCTAGATATGTTATTGAGTGGTTGTTGGGCGGTTAAACTTACGCCAGCCACTTGGGTGTGGAATCTTAACATGCAGGATTTAGGGTTGGTAGGATTATATCTTTCACTCATCAAATCATACCATAATTTCCTTGCAGCACGGAATTTGGCTGCCTCTTCAAAAAAGTCATTATGGCAATTAAAGAAAAATGATAATCTAGGTGCGAAACTATCAACATCAAGTCCCGTTTTAATTGCAGCTTCAACATATTCAAGTGCATTGGCGATGGTAAATGCAACTTCTTGAACTGCAGTACATCCGGCTTCTCTGATGTGATATCCAGATATGGAAATAGTATTCCAATTTGGAATGCTATTGGAACAATAAGAGAATATATCGGTGATTAATCTCATACTTTGCTTCGGAGGAAAAACATAAGTCCCTCTGGCAATATACTCTTTTAAGATATCATTTTGAATCGTGCCTCTGATTTTGTCACTCGATACACCTTGTTCTTCAGCTACGAGTGTATACATTGCCAATAGAACCATTGCAGGGGCATTAATAGTCATTGAAGTACTAACTTGGTCGAGTGGTATGCCATCTAATAACTTGCGCATATCATCTAAAGTAGAAATAGAAACTCCAACTTTCCCAACTTCTCCTAATGAGAGTTCATCATCAGCATCTAAGCCAAGTTGTGTAGGTAAGTCGAATGCAACAGAAAGTCCTTTTTGGCCACGCTTTAGAAGTAACTTAAACCTCTCATTAGTTTCCTCGGCGCTAGAAAAACCTGCATATTGCCTCATAGTCCAAAGTCTAGAACGATACATGCTAGAATGAATTCCCCTAGTATAAGGTGGTTTACCGGCGCTTGGAATAAGTGATGGTTCAGCTCCTGAATTTTTCATTGTTTGTTCATCAGGCTGCATTGGTAAATTAATACCTGAAAGAGATTCCCAATTCTCTCGACGGTACTCTGCCATGAACATTCCAGATGCTCTAGATTCATCAAGACTACTATTTCAACAGCAACCATCATCGTTACATGATGATGACGAATCTTTTGTCGATGTTTCATTAGATTCGTGGACATGTCCGTGTTGTGATTCGCCTTCTGTAGCCGATCTGATGGAAACAACTTCAACATTGAATTTTAGTGTTTTACCAGCTAATGCATGATTAAAATCTGCAGTTACTGTATCATCATCTAAATCGGTAACAGTGAATGGAGCGGGACCATGAGGCATTTGAGCAACTAACTGGAATCCAACTTCGAGTTTTGTAGACTCTTCGAGTTGTGCGAACTGCGATCTAGGGATTTTCATTATAGCTGCATCTTCTTTCATACCATATGCATCTTCTGGCGCAAGAGTGAATTCTACTTTATCGCCAACCTTTGCGCCCATCAATTCTCTTTCAAATCCAGGGATCATTTGCTTGTGACCAACAATAAATGTTAATGGTTCTCTACCTTCGCTTGAGTCGAATGTTTCCCCACTATCTGGTAAAGTACCAGTGTAGTGAACACTTACTATTGTATCATTTTCTATATTTTCTGTCATTTACTCACCTTCTAGTTGAAATTCTTCTTATTTCTCTAATTAGAGAATTTGCTACATCTTCTGTTAAAATTAGTTCTGCTTGTTTTGATTCAATAAATTCTATTGCAGAATCAATGCTTGTTCTCTCGCCTTTAGCAATAATCTGCCCTAGAATATTAGATCGTTGCTCTTCAGGAATATTTGGATTATCCAATTCATCTCGTGCGAAATATTTGAATTCTAAAATTCTTTGACGGTTCAATTTCTTTTCCATTTTTTGACGCCCGCCGCCCTTCTTATCGCCTCGACGCTTGCGCTTTCTCTTATCACCGCTTATCGATGCTTTTTTTGTTTTCGATACGGTCTTGAATACGTTTTTGCTAATTGCATTATCGCTATTCAATTTAGCTTCAATTTGAGGATTAATATTTTCGATTGTCAAATCGACTTCTTTCTCGACGATTTGTTCTTGAACTTCTTCTACAACCGTTTCTTCGACAACTTGAGTAGTTATCTCTTGATATTTTTTCCTAGCCTCTTCTGTCTTACGATTGAGCTCTTCCCTTCGATCTTTTTTTGGAGTAGTAACCTCGGATTTTACTTTGGTTATTATACTGGGCTCAGGCATTTCGACAGAGACTTGGGCTTGTTCTTTAACAACAATAGTCTCATTTTTTAATTTTTTAGCAGCCTGTTTCTGTCTTTCAGCTAATGAAATCGAAGGTGAATTCTGTGTAACTGGAGCGATGGTTTTGGGAGCAGCCATTTCCTCTCTTTTTCTTTTATTTACTCTTTCTGCCTGCCTCTTATTTCGTTCAGCAGCAGCATTGCGCGCAAATGGATTGAGTGGTAAATCTCTCTTCTTCCTACCGACGATATCGCATTCCCCTAATATTAGCCCTATGACGACCTCTTAAAACCATTGGCTTCAAAATGTCTTTACGACCATATGATTGGAGTTTGGTCGGTTCTAAGATATTGATCTATTGCACTTTGTTCTAATGCTGTGTTTCTACCTGATTTTTGTTCTAGCCACCCGAGTCGTGCGATCATGGTGCCATTGTCGATACAATACATTCTAGGCGGAGCAAACGATTTCGAATCACGCTCAGTTGCCATAATTTCACACATTCGTCGGAGTCGATTATTACAAGCAACTCCACCGCCTAGTAATAATTCCGTTTTACCGGTATGAGATAGCGCCCTTTCTGCAACCTCTACGCATGCAGAAAATACGTGCTCTTGTAGTGACCAACATACAGCTCCAAGTGGTTTCCCGTTGTCAATTAGTCTTTGGGCAGCAGTCAAAACGCCTGAAAATGCCAAATCCATGCCTCTTACAGCATACGGTAATTCCAAACCATCCATCGAAGCGTCTGGGTTCTCTGCCAACCATTCAGCAGCTTTCTTTTCAATAACTGGACCGCCAGGAAATGGAATCCCTTGGGCTCTTGCAAATTTATCTAGCATATTCCCAATCCCGATATCTAAAGTTTCTCCTAATACCCGATATCTGCCTTCTAACCTAGCAATAACTTGAGTATTACCTCCTGATACATACAACAAGACAGGGTCATCGCAACCGCACTGTTGCCTCCCAATCTCAATATGAGCAACACAATGGTTGACGCCGATCAAAGGAGCATCCAGTTTACTAGAAAGTCCACGGGCAATAGCAGCTCCAATACGTAAGCATGGGCCGAGACCAGGCCCTTGAGAGTAAGCGATATTAGTGATATCTTTAGGCTTCAACTCATTTACTTCGAATAACTTGTTTAGGAGAATTGGTGCAACATCCTTGTGATGGTCTGCAGCTTGTCGAGGGTGAATCCCTCCTTGATCAGGGCTAACAGTGTCAGATACTGAGGGGAATGGAACGCCATTGCTATCTACTAGCCCGAAGGAAAGTGTGTGAGCAGTTGATTCGATTCCTAACGTCCAACTAATGTCCGCCATGAAATACCTACAAAGCCATTATTCTTGAACCCCCTGCATATAGCAGTTAACATGCGGACTATTTTGGTAGATGTGGGGCCAATTGCTCATATTTCCGGTAGCGGTCCATTAAGCGGCAATAGTATGATTGATGAAAATTCACTAATTACCCATGAAAAAGGAATTATTATTGAAGATAATCAAATAATGGATATCCGTGATTCAAATGAATTAGTCGATGAATATGGTCAACCGGAATTTGAAATCTCGAATTTATCTAAGTTAAATAAAGAAGGGAACAATATAATCTCCCTAGCAGGTAGAGCAGTTATTCCTGGTTTAGTAGACTCTCACTCTCACTTGGTTTGGAGCGGTGACCGTTCGAGAGAATTGAGATGGAAATTAAAGGGTAAGTCATATTCAGACATTGCAAGCATGGGTGGAGGTATAGTATCAACAGTCACTGACACGCGCAAGTCATCTAATGAGGTGCTCCTTGAAATTGCCAATAAAAGATTACAAGAGGCTTTTCGAAGCGGTACCACGCATATTGAATCTAAGTCTGGTTACGGCCTAGATGTAGAAACTGAATTAAGGATTTTAGAGGTTTCAAAGAAATTATCAGAAATCGAAAATATGCCTACAGTAGATCATACATGGTTAGGAGCTCATGCAATTCCTAAAGATAAAACTCACAAAGAGTATTTTGAGTCGATACTTTCTGAACAATTGCCGATGGTAGTGGAGCAAGGAATTGCTAGGTCTGCTGATGTATTCTGTGAACCGGGATGGTTCACGATAGAGGAGACTGAAGATATTTTAAAACAATCTAGGGCCAAAGGATTGAATCTTAGGTTACACATAGACGAATTCGTAGATGGAGGAGGAGGTGGCTTAGCAGCTGATCTAAGAGTTGACACCGCTGACCACGCACACTACACCAATGATGAAAACAGGGAGAGGATGAAGGTCGCAGGAGTAAATACGGGATTTTTACCAGGAACTCCATATTCAATGGGTGAAGAATGGCCTAATTTCAATAGTATGATCGATGATGGATTAGTTTGGTCCATGGCTACAGATTTCAACCCCAATAATCAAATCCTAAGTTTACCTTTCTTGGCCTCTCTCCTAGTAAACAGATGTAGAGTAGATCCTCTTGCAGCATTGGTTAGCGCTACTAGAAATCCAGCGGAAACAACTCCTCACCCTAGCGGGCTTGTCCATGGTAGAATAGAAAAAGGAGCTATTGCCAATTTGAATATCTTGGATTCTCCTCATTGGGAGTCTTGGTGTTCGAAGCCATCTCACACTCCATTCCATTCAACAATAATCGAAGGTAATATAGTAAATCATGATTTATGATTAAATGTTTTTTGAAAAATAATTAAAATATATCATGTAAAAAAGATAAGAAGGTGTAATTCAATGAATATTTTAGAGACAGTTGTTTGTTCATCGAATGCTGGAGTAGAAGCAAGATTAGAGCGTATGATATCTGCTAGAGTGGAATTTAGAAAGCGTCAGGCCGGATGTTTGAAATCTTGGTATGGTAAATCAGTAAGTGACGAAAGTTTGTTTATTTTCCAAACTATTTTTCAAGATGTTGAATCGATGAAGGAAATTTCCAAACTTTCATTAGACACTCTAGATGTCAAAGATCAAGGTATTGAATCATGCCTGATTGGTCCACCATTGATTGGAATCTTTGAAATTTCCGCCAATGATATCGTTTGATTGTTAAATAGCTCGTAAATGTGCAACACTATATGTCGTATAACATACATTATGCGACATTATAGGAAATAATACGCATACTGGATAGTAAGTTTCAGCCAATAGTGTAGAGCAGTACGTCTTTTACAGATTTATATCAAATATTAATTTCAATTAATTGTAAATTTCGACCTCTTAGCCCCCCCTATAATAGGGATATTGTGTAATTTTTAGCACAATGTAGTATTTTTTTAGGAAGAGTTCAAATTAAATCACTATATCAGACAACTGATAGTGATGACAGATATATCCGGATATTGTTTGAAGTGCAAAAACTACGGGCCGATTAAAGATGGTAAACTAGTAAAAATGAAAAACGGAAGAGTTAGGATGGGTGGGTACTGCTCTCAACCTGGATGCACAGGAAAGATATCAAAAATTGTTAGCTAAATATTGCCACCGATGTGGTTTAATACACCCTCGATTTAGGACGGACTCCTAGGGCTCGTGGTCTAGGGGTTATGACGTCGCCTTGACATGGCGAAGATCGAGAGTTCAATTCTCTCCGAGCCCACCATGATTTCATGTTTATAAATATTTAATTGTTGTAAAAAATAAATACTTTTTGAAAGGTGTTTATCTATAAATCATAATTCATCTGGTTCTGGAACTTGAGAATTATTTGATTGAACAGAACTCATGGACGAACTATCATCCCCAACAGTGAAATCTGTAGACCCACCAGACCATTGAACAACACTATCACTTTGTTCGAAGGATTCTTCGATAATTTCACCTTTAGGTCCAATAGAGTAAGCGCTAGGGTCAACTATTTCAGCCTCAATTTGCTCTTCAGGAGGAGGCGCTTCACGCTCAACTAAATGGGCGCCTGAATGAAAAGTCCCACATTCTAGACACCTGTATGAACCCTTTTGATCTATACATCCGCAAGTAGGGCAATATGCTAAATTGTTAAAATTTAATAATTTATCTTTTTCCATTTTAATCTTCTAAAAACATGTCATCTTGATATCCAGTAACAAGATCTCCAGTCCCATCCTCTTCGATGGTAACTAAATTTTCATCGTCATCAAATTCAATTATTACTCCGAATACCTCTTCATCTTCTAATACAAGTCCGATGTGAGACCCAATATCAATTTCATCATCCTCATATTCATCGTCCTCTGAATCCTGGTTGCCTGAATCTTCTGATGATTCTTCATCATCTTGTAGTTCTTCCATATCTTCTTCGGAGTCACCTTCCGATTCTGAATCGACAACTTCTTCTTCGACTTCCTTTCTTTCCGCTTCTGATTCTTTGATTGCCTTTGCTCTAGCTCTCCATCCGGGTACTAATGAAAGATGGATGAATAAAGAGCCGATGAAACCTAAGGTGCCCAATATTATGAATAATATGCCATCCCAATAGAAACCTGCTGGCATCGATGTTGCACCAGACTCACCTGCTAATGGTGCGAATGAGTTTTTACATCCATCAATTTGGATTGAATCATCACAAGGATAAATATCTCCTT
Organism: uncultured euryarchaeote; assembly: GCA_964001175.1. GTDB lineage: Archaea > Thermoplasmatota > Poseidoniia > Poseidoniales > Poseidoniaceae > MGIIa-L1. The sequence goes on along the minus strand of CAXFAS010000001.1, from coordinate 92,280 downwards.
CGAAGTATGTAGTATCTCCATCAATATACATTCCAGTTTCAGAATTTAATTCTATACTGCCTCCACTACCATCAACGAATGGTGCAAGAGTGGCGTTGACTAGCCAGAGAACAATAAATATGAACAAACCGGTGTGCAATAGAGGCCATACAACATCATTCCACTTCTTTGACATCATTCTCTTTTGCATTTTACTGGGGAATTCGGTTTTCGTCGATAGACTTCCTCGCTGATCTTCTCCATCATCATACTGCTCTAGCTTCTCAATGAACTCGAATAAGTCAACCGATCCGTCTTTATCCTTGTCCAAATTAGCAAATGCTTGATTTATTTCATCCTCTGACAAAGTATCTCCGATTATTTCTCCCAATTTTTCTCTTAATTCATCAACTTGGATGCTGCCATCATTATTTTCATCCAACTGTCTAAAGACACTTGCTGGATTACTTCCTGCATCATCCATCGCATCTATCAAAGTCATAATTGGGTCTTTAGAAGAAGTAGTTTTATCAGATTCAATCTCAATGTCAAGTTGTTCTATTGCCTTAATCAGTTCCATTGGATCGACTCTTCCATCGGAATCTTCATCCATTCCATTAAGAATTTCAAATACTTCATTTGGACTTAGTCTATCACCTGAAATTTCTTGGATGCCGCTTTGCAACTCTGGTCCATCAATCATTCCATCATCATCTTTATCCATCGATTCAAAAATTTCTCTTATTGTCATATCACTTTCAGCTGCGGCTAAAGCCAATTTGTATAGTGGAGAGTCTTCAGAATTGATATCTTCTGTTTCTGCAGTTGCAATATCGTCATCATCATCAATTTCTGATTCTTCATCAATAGTTTCCTCAACTTCTGTTGGTTCATCAGTTAAATCTTCATCATCTTGAACCTCTTCAGTGACACTATCATCAGATTCATTTTCCGAATCATCATCTTCAGGTGTCTTTTCAACTTCAATTACTTCTTCGGATGCTGTAACAACTTCGTTCGAATCATCAGCATGATATTCTTCAGCTGCTTTCTTCAACTCACCTTCAGTGAGGTATCCATTTTCATTAGCATCGTAATTTTCAGCATGAGATAAGAAAGATTCTCTATCTGTGATAGAAAATTTTTCCATGACTCTAACAAGTACGTTTTCTGAAAACTCCTTTGGCTTAGAAGAATCCTCTTCAGCACTCTCTTCATTTGTATTTTCTTCACCAGTTATTACGAAAATTAACTCGTCTAAACTAATCATTCCATCCGAATCAGAATCGAATTCAGAAACCAAACGATCTACTTGCGAAGGAGGTAAGTCAGCAAGATTTAATTTTAATAGACTATCTTTTAATTCATTGGAGTCGATTTGTCCGTCGCTGTTAACATCCATTTTGGAAAATAGTACTTTTATGTCGATACCTGTAGTGTTAAGCCACTGCCTGAGTACATCAACTACGTCATCAGCAACAAAATAAACGCCACATTCGGGGCAACTTTTGGAATCTATTGGTACTAATGCTTTACATGCACCACACTCTCCCAAAGACTCGTTTGAAACACCAGAAAATGAAATGCCACACTCGGGGCATTCTTTAGAGTCGAGAGGAATTACTGCTCTACAAGAGCCACATTCAGCCATCGGAATTTCGTCATTTTTGTCGTCGGACATCATCACACCTGTGTTAGGCAAAACATTGTCGAATATAATGATTCATGGATATTTATTGTTGAAATGTAAATATAAGAAGGGTTTGGGTAGAATAGGTGCGGATATGAAATTCGAAGGAGGCAATTTATTTTCCATCGATTTTTTGAACCAAACTAGACTATTAGAATTGGTTGATAAATTATTAGAAAATGAAAATTCAAATATCAAATTATTTTCTAGATTACCTCCAAGAAGATTATTAGAACATATCGATATTTCTAGGTTAGAATTATACTGGCTAACAGAAAGAACTGCCAATAATTCAATACCACCAAATCTTGAAAGATTGATGAAGATTTTTACTGATGCGAAAGATACTGATGAATTGATTATAGTTGATGGTTTTGAATGGTTAATGGAACTACATGGAAATGATAACATTTTTGATTTCATTAATGACCTATCTGATACCTTACAAGGTACCAATACCAAGGTATTATTCCCCATAGACATTCTTAATTTTGATGAAATTTGGTTTTCTAAATTTAGAAAGGTAATTACTCATATCAATCATGAATTAGAAAATAATGAGGTTGAAGTATTTGAGGAATACAGTGAACCTAAACAAATAGCAAATGATGCTGAGGAAAGAATTGAGTTTGACCTTGGTGTCGATGGCTCTCCTAGACTAAGTATGTTGTCTAGACTACCCAAAATAGGATTTACAAATGGTATTCTAGTGAAGAGAATATTGCAATGGAGACGTATGGGGCTTGATGTTTCAGAATTAGAGCCTGCGTTAAATTATAATGTCGAAGATTCATACGCTCTTTATTCCATAATCGAAGAGAAAGTAAGAAGGGTTGTAGAGTTAGAAAATTATCTTTACCATAACAAAGACATGATTGATGTAAAAGAATTAACAACTTCCCTTTTTAGAATTAAACAACTTACAGGAATAGATGAATTGGAAAAGAAATACTATACTAACTGAGCGAGGAATTTTCTGCCTCAACTCTAGAAAGCCATGCGCCATCGAGTAAATTGTTAGTAATTGACATTAGGTCCTTACTGGTTGAACGATCTGAATCTAATTTAGGCGAAACACTACGAACTAATTTTACTATTGATTTTACAAATGGTGATGGACTGAGGGTTTCGAATTCTAATGCTTGGGCAGATATGAGTAGTTCACATGCAAGAACTTCTGATAACCTTTTAGTTGCTTGTACTAGATTCCAACAGGCTGTAGCACCCATGCTAACATGGTCCTCTTGACCTGCAGAGGTGCTAGTGGAGAAAGCAGTCCTAGGTGCAGAATGGCCGTGTAATTCCGAAAGCGACGCGCCCGCAACATACTGTACAATCATCAAACCGGATTCCAAGCCACTATTTTTGGCTAGAAACGGGGGTAATCCGCTCTTTTTAGAATCTAATAACTGGTCCATTCGACGTTCACTGATTGAAGCCAATTCAAAAATTGCAAGAGACATTTTATCAGCAACTAAAGCAAGAACTTCTCCGTGGAAATTACCCTGTGAAACAATCTTATCTTCACCTTCTTTCGAATCAAAAAATACCAATGGATTATCCGTAGTACTATTTATTTCAATTTCAAGTGTCGATCTTAATTGCATGAAACTTTCATTCACAGCACCATGTACTTGAGGGGCGCATCTAAAAGAATAGGGATCCTGTACTTTATCACATTCTTTATGGCTGGATAAAATAGATGAATTATGCATTATTTTCCTAATCCTATTTGCAACTAATAATTGTCCTGGATGAGGTCTAGCTTTGTGTACTCTTTCATCAGATGGTTTGACGCTTCCTTTAAACGCCTCCAATGAAGTACACATGATTAAATCTGAGAGAGGGATTAAATTCGATAGATTTTGTTCGGCTTCGATTAGTAAACTCAACATCTGACTAGTACCATTAATCAATGATAAGCCGTCTTTAGCACCTAATTCCAGGGGTATTAATCCATTAGAAAGTAAAATATCTTTGGTTTCTACAACTCCTCCATTGTCATCCAATACTTCACCTTCGCCAATCAATGCCAAAGCCATATGAGACAGTGGTGCTAAATCACCACTAGCACCTAAACTACCAATTCTTGGGATTGCAGGAGTAATATCTAAATTAACAAAATCGATTAATTGTTGAACTACATTAGGATGAACACCTGAAAATCCTTTGGCGAATGAATTAATTCTTACAATCATCATGCATCTAACAGATTCTCGACTCATTAATTGTCCGATACCAGTTGCATGTGACCTAATTAGATTAATCTGCAACTGTTGGAGATCTTTCTTGGAGATTGTTTGATTGACTAATGAACCAAAACCAGTATTTATGCCATAAACTATTTCATCACTTTCAAGAATATCTTCTACAACCTTTCTTGATTTAATAATCCTGTCCCATGAATCATCAGAAATTTGAATTTGGAGATTATTCTTTGCAGTGCGCCAAATTTCCGAGGAAGATAGTGTATTTCCATCAAGTGTAATTTTAGAAATATTTTCACTCCCCTGTGAACAACGAGTCAATAAGATGCTCTTGTGCTTTTTGTGGTAATGTTACTATTAATCTTGATTCTTTTTGCATTGCCGATTTAATCGCTTCTATTGCACCATCGTTACGAGCCCATGCTCTTCTGGCAATTCCATTATTAACATCCCAAAACAGCATGGATTGAATATTATTTTCTGAATCTTCTGAACCATCAATCATCATTCCAAATCCGCCATTTATGACTTCACCCCAGCCGACTCCACCGCCATTGTGTAGGCTGACCCATGTTGCGCCTCTAAAGGAGTCCCCAACGAAATTTTGAACGGCCATATCAGCAGTGAACATTGAACCATCTCTAATATTTGCAGTTTCTCTGTAGGGGCTGTCAGTACCGGAAACATCATGATGGTCTCTACCCAATACCACGGGGCCTTTGAGTTGACCGTCACGAATTGCATCATTAATTGCAATAGCTATTTTTCTTCTACCTTCATCATTGGCATAGAGGATTCTAGCTTGGCTGCCTACAACCATTTGATTATTTCCTGCTTGTTTTATCCACCTAATATTATCGTGTAATTGTTGCCTAATTGAATCATCAGCATCAGCAGCTAATTCAGATAGAACGTTGCAAGCAATTTTATCTGTCAATTCTAAATCTTCGGGATCTCCTGAACAGCAAACCCATCGGAATGGTCCAAAGCCATAATCGAAGCAAATTGGACCCATTATATCTTCAACATAACTAGGGAAGATAAAGTTACCATCATCATCAAGAATATCTGAACCTGCCCTCGATGCTTCTAACAAAAATGCATTACCATAATCCCAAAAATACATTCCTCGTGCAGACATAGTCTTGATTGAATCCATATGACTGAGTAATGTTTGCCTAACTTTTTTACAGAATAATTCACTATCTTTTGACATCAAATCTGCTGCCTCGGAGTAGGTATATCCTGAAGGAAAATAACCACCTTGCCATGGGTTATGTAAACTAGTTTGGTCACTCCCCAAATCAACTTTTATGTTACGCTCAACTAATCTGTTCCACAAATCGGCAACATTTCCAACATATCCAATTGATATAGCATTACCCTTTTTAGAATTACTAACCATCATATCAATCGCCTCATCAACGTCATACGAAATTTCCGAAAGCCAGCCTTGTTCGTGACGCTTTACTGCGGCATGAGGATTCATTTCAGCCACGATGCATGATGCGCCTGCAATAACTGCTGCTTTGGCTTGTGCTCCAGACATCCCACCTAATCCAGAAGTTACGAATGTAATACCTGAAAGATCTCTGTCAGGGGGTAAATTGAGATGGATTCTTGCTGCGTTAAGTAGAGTCAATGTAGTCCCATGAACGATTCCTTGCGGACCGATATACATGTATGAGCCAGCAGTCATTTGACCATATTGTGAAACTCCAAGCGCATTCATCCTCTCATAATCTTCACTAGATGAATAGTTTGGAATCACCATACCGTTAGTAACCACTACTCTAGGCGCTTTATTATGTGAAGGAAATAAGCCCATAGGGTGCCCCGAATACATAACTAGTGTTTGTTCATTAGTCATAGTTGAAAGATACTTCATAGTCAAAAGAAATTGTGCCCAATTCTGAAATACAGAGCCATTTCCTCCATAAGTGATTAATTCGTGAGGGAACTGGGCGACGGCAGGGTCAAGGTTATTCTGAATCATCAACATAATTGAGGCAGCATGTTTGGAATTTGCAGGATAAGCATCTATTGGGTGAGCTTTCATTTGATATGATGTAGGCCTATAACGATTCATAATGATACGGCCAAATGTATTTAACTCATCCAAGAATTCTGGAGCTAAAACTTCATGAAATTCAGGTTTGAAATATCGCAAAGCATTTTTTAGGGCCAATTTTTTTTGTTTGTTTGAAAGAATCTGGCGTCTAGCAGGTGCATGGTCTACCGAATCATCAAGGCCAGGGTGAGTTGGTAAATTATCAGGGATTCCGGCAGTAATTGCCTTCCTTAATGAATCCCAACTTTCGCCCATGCTATAGGCAAAACAGCATCGTCTTTGAGCATTATGTTACAACATGTTCTTGCTTCTTTAAATCAGGTCTCCAAAGTGTGAAAATAATTCCAGTAATTATCATAATTATTGAAAATATCATCATTCCATCTTTAATCGATAATCCATATCTGTCCACTAAGAATCCAGCTGTAGTTGTGGATAACGCTGCTGAAGCACCTAAAATCAACATATCCATAGAGAAAACTCTGCCTCTAACTTCATCTTCAACCCACATTTGTGTTAATACTGTAGATAATACCCAATTTGCCCCACTAGCGGCATGTGCCATAATTATGAGCAGAATAGTCAATGGCAAGGTTATCTCTAAAGTAAAACCAACTAAAAAGTAGAATATACCGGACAAAGAAACGAGTAAACCGATTAATGATGGCCACTTTGTTTTGTCCTTGAAGAATGTTCTAGCCATTAGCGGGCCAATTCCGGTTCCAATGCCTCTAGCGAAAAAGAATAAACCAAAACCAAATGCAGCACCATAACCATCAATATCGCCACCAGCCAATACAAGGAATACTCCAGCCAATCCTGCTCCTGCAAGATTCCATGATGATTTAGCAAAAACTAGCCTAAGTAACCGAGCATCTTGCTTTATTCTCTTCCAACCTGTTTTGATATTTCTAAAAGCAGTAGAAAATATAGGACCCTTTAGATCTTCATCAATAGTTTGAGGAATCGTCATAGGGATCAGAATTAGCGCGCCCAAAACGAAAGTTAGTGAATCGAGAATGAATGCTGCATCTGTGCCCCACTCAGAGACAACAATGCCGCCCAACATTGCTCCGATGCACAAAGAAGCTGACCATGATGCAGAAGTAATTGCATTTGCAGTGAGTAAGTCTTCCTCATCGACGACATTAGGCAAAGCAGCTCTTTCCGCAGTAACATAAAAACCATGCAACAACATCATTACTCCAGAAACACCAATTAGCCACCACATATCTTCTTCGCCATCAACTAGGATGAATGATAATGCCAGACCAACCTGGAGAATATTAGAGTATATCATTAATTTCTTCCTATCAAATCTATCAGCCATTACTCCAACAATCGGTTGAGAAATTGCAAATAATGCCATTCTAACACTGAATAAAATACCTAGCAGAAATTCCGAACCAGAATAGTCAAGAATTAAGAAAAATAATGCAATTGTGTTGAACCATTCACCAATCCAAGATATGACAGAAGCAATCCAAAAACGACGGAATTTGGAATTTTTAAGAATGAAGGAAATATATCCGGACTGCAAAATCACTCCTCCTCTGTTGAACCATATGTTTCGCTAAGCGAACATACAATCCACTTTGAGGTAGGTGTGTTTGATAAATCTGCGGTTGAATCTATAGGCACTAATTCATTGGCTTCAGGGAAATATGAGGCTAAATTTCCTTGAGGTATATCGTATGGTATAACAATCCAATTCTTGGAAAATCTTTCTTTACCTTTGAAATGGCTTGTAATGTCAATAAGTTGCCTAGTTTTCCATCCTCTGTTCAGCATATCATGAGGATTCATCATTATGATTCGACGATTTCCTTTAATCCCACGATACCTATCATCCAAGCCATAAATAGTGGTATTATATTGGTCGTGTGATCTTAAAGTCATCATGACAAAATGCCCATTAGGAATTTCTACATCAGGTAGTTCATGTGTAGTAAAGTGAGCTTTTCCGTCATTGGTATTGAAAGATCTACTATCTCTTGGAGGATTAGGAAGATAGAAACCGTTGGTTTGCCGGACTCTTTCATTATACTGTTCAAATCCTTGTAGACAATCACTCATCAAATCTCTAATTCCATCATAAGAATCAACTAATTCCATCCAATTAATAGGCGTACTTTCTAAGGTATTTGATGCAAGGCTAGCGACTATCCATGGTTCACTTCTAAGTGATGAGGATGCGGGTTTTAAACTGCCTTGAGACCTGTGTACAATACCCATGGAATTTTCAACGGTAACAAATTGTTCACCCGAAGATTGCATGTCCGATTCAGTCCTGCCTAGGCATGGAAGAATTATTGCTTCTTTACCGGTTACAATGTGCGACCTGTTCAACTTAGTTGAAACTTGGACAATTAAATCAACTTTTGACAGCGCATTTGCTGTGTAATTAGTGTCAGGAGTTGCAGATAAAAAATTGCCACCCATGCAAAAGAAAACGCCCACTTCTCCCTTATCCATGGCAATAATAGAATTGACTACATCGTGTCCATGTTTTCTAGGAAGAGATACTTTTAGCCCCATCTCCATTTTATCCAAAAATGCATCACTTGGAGCCTCCCAAATCCCAACAGTTCTATCTCCTTGAACATTTGAATGGCCTCTAACTGGGCAAAATCCTGCGCCTTTCTTACCGACATGACCTCCAATCAATAATAAATTTACAACTTCTTGAATAACTGAAACTCCGTTACGGTGCTGGGTCAATCCCATGGCCCAACATGCAATTGTTGCATTGGAATTAGCGCACATTTTACCAACCTTTTCAATAAGTTCTCGTTCAATTCCTGAATCATCAATAATATTTTTCCAAGACGTGTTTTTTGCCATTTCGATCATTGAATCGAAACCAATAGTATGATTTTGTATGAATTCTGAATCTAAGCCTCCATTTTCAAGATGAACTTTGATTAATCCTTTGATCAATGCAGCATCACCACCAATCTTGACTTGTAGATGAATATCAGATAATTTAGTAGATTTTAAATCTAATTTCATGTAATCTTGGGGGTGTTTAAATCTCTCCAATCCAGCCTCAGGTAATGGATTGACATGAATTATTTTAGTTCCGGATTTTTTTGCATCTCTAAGAGCTGTTAACATCCTAGGGTGATTAGTTCCTGGATTTTGACCGATGACTAAAATCAAATCAGAATGATTAAAATCATCTAATTTAACAGTCCCTTTACCAATTCCGATAGTTGATCCTAAGCCTTTACCGCTTGACTCATGACACATATTCGAACAGTCTGGTAGATTGTTGGTGCCAAAAGAACGGATAAATGCTTGATAAAGAAATGCGGCTTCATTACTAGTTCGCCCTGAAGTGTAAAAGACAGCATTATTTGGACTGGGTAATGAATTAAGTTTATCGGAAATCTTATTGAAAGCATCATCCCAAGAAATTGGTTTGTAATGATTGGAATCCGTTTCAAGAATCATCGGTTCAATAATACGTCCTTGATTATTCAACCAATAATCACTCTTAGCAGAGAGTTCTTGAATTGAATGTTTTGCGAAAAAGTCTTGGCCAACTTTAGATTTTGTTGCTTCATCAGCAACTGCCTTAGCACCATTTTCACAAAACTCGAAACTAGTTCTGTGCTCAGGATCTGGCCAAGCACATCCAGGGCAGTCAAAACCATTTTTCTGATTAACCATTCTAAGTGTTCTAATCGAATTACTAACTCCCATTTTCTTTAGTGAGTGAATACCTGATGAAATTACAGCAGGAATGCCAGCAGCCTGTTTTTTTGGTTTTTTCAACCGCAGACTATTTTGGTCGTGAGGGACGGTGGGTGATACTGGTTTACGCATGCTCCTCAAATATCGCCAGTAGGCAAAGGTTTCAAGGCTTACTGTCAATTCAATAATTAATTACCAATTATTACAGCATTATCGGGTTTGACGAAAGAAAAAATACGTAATCCGGATTTTCTAGCAGTACTTGCAGCTAAAGAGGAGCATGCACCTATACTAACTATTGTCCGGATATTACTTCTACAGGCTTTAGCAACAATATCCCATCCGCATCTGCCTGACAACAATAAAATCGAATCGGAAATGTCTATTTCATTCAACAAAGCAGCACCAATCACCTTATCCACGGCATTATGACGTCCAATATCCTCTTTTACCTGTAATAAGTTATAATCATAATCGATTAATCCTGCTGCATGCATCCCTCCAGTTGACTTGAAACCTTTCTGTTCTGACTTCATTAAATCTAAAGACATATTCAGATTATTGAAATCAATTTCGCGCAAATCTTTTTCTAAAATTGGTAAGTCATGAATTAATTCTTCAAGCCCATCTGCATCACAAGCCCCACAAGAGGATTTTATGATTCGTTTTGAATCAAACATTTCATCCTTTATTTTGGGTCCTTCCAAAATTAATTCATGCACACCTAATTCATCAATATTAGATTCAAATTTTTCTAAATAATTAAAATCAGATAGTTTAGTGTATCCCTCTGATACGAGATGGCCTAAAAATAACTCATGTCCGTCGTCTGGAGTACCTAGTAATCTCGTCAAAACCTCGCCATTATAGTTCAGAATTAACAATGATTCTCTAGCTAATTCATCTGATGAAATTATAGTTTTAAATCCATTCCATCTAGAAATTGGAATCTTTATATTATTGGTAATATAATCACCTCAAATGATCTAAATCAAAGAATTCAAACTGCAAATCAACCAATTCACTGCTAGATTTAGCAAGTGAATAAGCATCAAGCGGCTCTTGGTTTAATTCAAAAAAACGTTCACCCCACCTAAAAGCACCCAATACATTTCTTGATTGTTCTTCCCTACCAATAAGATATAGTGCTGCAGATAATGCTTCTGCGGTTGTCAATTTACCAGGCTTCCCCCAATTGACTGGATTTGCTGCTAAAAGTAATGGTAGCATTCGAGGGGTTAAGCGTGTTTTTTTCATCACACTGTCAACACTAGATTCGATTTGTGCCCAACTACAATCTAAACCAACTAATGAACCATTTCTGATCGTTAGAAGTTCATGGTCTTCTGGACCCAATACTTTGCCACATAATGGTTCTAAAATAATTCCTTTTTTTGGAAGATTTTTCATATTCTTATGAAGTTTCAAATCTCCTCTTTTAGAGGCTAAAACAGCGGTATTTTTCTTCGGGTCATCTTGTGCCAACCAAATCGCATGTACTCTAATATCATGCATCTACTCACCATTTTGATTGAAAAAATCACCTAGCGTTAAACCCCTAGAATCATCCTTGAATACCCTGCTGGTTTCTTCGGGTTTACTTTCAACCATCAGTTTTATTCCTAAGACTCGTTCAAATTTTTTAATTACACTGTCTGTGGGATGTTTGCCGTTTTCAGCCGACTTAATCACGTTAACAGTTTCCGCCATTCTCTTGCCCAAAGTTGCTTGATTCCAACCTTTCTTTTTTCTTGCTTGTGAAATTATACTTGCGAAATCTTCTGAAAGTTCTTTCTCTCCCTTCAACATGATATTTTTTCCTCTTCGTTTGGAGGAATATGTTGATGAACTATTCATTTTATTTGCTATATTAAGCCCTGGAGCAACTTGTTTTGGTGCAAGTCCCAATTTCTCAACACACCGAGAACAAGCCGAAACAACGGTTTTACCCATGGGAACTTGCCTAACACCGACCTTCATTGCTCCACACAATTCACAATCCGCCATACTATCGCCATGTAGACGGTTGAGTAGAAGAGACATGAACATTGGGATTAATAGGATGACTTAATACATCATCGGCAATTGGTAGTGATGATTGGCATGAGTACTGATGTGGAGTCAAACATTTCGGAAGTTAGTAAATCATCAGATGAAGAACTAAAAAAACTTGAGCAAGATTACAAAGATCTGCATGATGAGGCTCAAACTCTAATTAATGAAAGAGCTCACTTAGAATCTGAGATTAGATCTTTGAAAAAGCGTGCAAACCGCCTTGATGAAGAAGTTCGATCACTGAAAAATCCACCCTTAATTATAGGTCATTTAGAAGATGTACTAGATTTTGAAAGAGGCATTGTTCGTTCTTCAAATGGAACTGTATTCCAAGTATCTCTTAACCAAAGACTTTCTCCTGATGTTCTTAAGCCAGGAGTCCGTGTTGCATTAAATCAAGATACTCTTGCTGTTATTGAAGTTCTACATGATGCATGGGATCCAATGGTCAGTGGAGCTGAAATGACTGATAAGCCTGATGTTACCTATGATTCAGTAGCAGGGCTTGAAGAGCAAGTAACATCGGTTAGGGAAGCAATAGAATTGCCACTAACCTCCCCTGAACTATTTCACAAAGTAGGTATTAAACCTCCCAAGGGGATTTTACTTGTTGGACCTCCGGGCTGTGGAAAAACACTTCTTGCAAAGGCTGTAGCTAATCAAACTGATGCTACATTTATTCGTATGGTTGGAAGTGAGTTAGCACAAAAGTATATTGGAGAGGGTGGTAGAATGGTCAGAGAGTTGTTTTCTCTAGCTAAGGAAAAATCACCATCTATAATATTCCTTGATGAAATTGATGCTATAGGAGCAAAGCGTCTTGATGGTTCAACTAGCGGAGATCGTGAAGTACAAAGAACTTTGATGCAATTATTAGCAGAGCTAGACGGTTTCGATGCTCTTGAAGATGTGAAAATAATTGCTGCCACTAATAGGCCAGATATTCTCGATGATGCGCTTTTGAGACCAGGTAGATTTGATAGGATTATTGAAATCCCTATTCCTGATGAGGGTGGTAGAAAAGCGATTATAGAGTTGCATATTTCAAAGATGTCTACTAAGAGAATACAAATTAATCAAATTGTAGAAAAGACAATTGGATTTTCAGGAGCTGAACTAAAAGCCACCTGTGTTGAAGCGGGAATGATTGCTATTAGAGAAGGACGTTCGTCAATCACTCAGAAAGACTTCATTGAATCGATAAAAAGAATTAACGTCAAGAAATCTAGATCCGGTTCTGAGGGTAACCCAGAAGCTCTGTATAGTTGATTTCAATACTTAACTTCAAAGTCCTCCTTCATAACGAGTAAATAATGGCAGCCATTATTGAATGTGTACCAAATATATCGGAAGGTCGCGATTTAAGTAAAATCGAAAAAATAGTTTCTGCGGCAAGAGGCATCGATGGTTGTTCGGTTTTAGGAGTAGAACCGGATGCAGACTATAACCGAACAGTGATTACAATTGCAGGAGAACCAAATTCTGTACAAGAGGCTGCTTACAAGCTCATTGAGTCTGCAATTATCAACATAGATATGCAGACTCATTCCGGTGAACATCCGAGATTAGGAGTAGTAGATGTTTGTCCATTTATACCACTCGAAGGAGTGACCATGGAAGAATGTTCAAAATATGCAAAAGTATTAGCAGAGCGTATTGCATTGGATTTTTCAGTACCTACTTTTCTCTATGGATATTCTGCAACTCATGATGATAGATTCTTATTATCCTCTTTAAGAAAAGAGGAGTATGAAGGGTTTAGAAATAGATTAGAAGAAGGTGAAACATCACACTCTAATACTACACGATTTCCAGATTATGGACCACGAGAATGGAACGAAAAGGTAGCAAAGTCCGGGGGGATTACAATTGGTTCTAGAGATATTTTAATCGCATACAACGTAAATGTAGACGAAACAGATGCAACCATTTCAAAGATAATCGGTTCAACTGTCCGAAGTTCAGGTCGCTTAATTAAAAGAAATGGTAAGAAAACAAGAATTCCAGGGATGCTTAACAAAGTGCAAGGAATGGGAGTGACCTTAGAATCTAATAATATAAGTCAAGTATCCATGAACATTTTGGACATTAATTCTTGCCCCTTACACATTGCTTTTGAAGCTTGCAAAGTGATTGCTGAAGATCATGGCAAGAGTTTACTTGGGAGTGAAATTGTTGGTTTAGTTCCATTGAAGGTAATGACTGATGCTGGCAGATGGTTCAGCGACAAAGAAGATTCAGATGAAAATGAATTAGTGATTTTCGCAATTCAAGGATTAGGTTTGGATTATTTAGATAAATTCGAGCCAAAAAATAGGATTATCGAATGGGCTTTGAGGAGTGATGAGTAAATGGACTGGATGGAAATGAGTTTGAGAGACTTTCAATCTGCTTTAGCATCTTCCTCTCCCACTCCCGGTGGTGGAACTGCAAGCGCAGTCGCATTAGGTCAGGCTGCTGCACTAACATGCATGGTTGCTGATTTGACAATTGGCAATGAGAAGTGGAAAGAGGGTTGGGTATGTGCAGAAAAGGCTCAATCAATCGCAATAAAAATATTCTCACAAGCAGGAAAACTGGCCAAGGATGACAGTGATTCTTTTGATTTAGTGATGGAATCTTTCAAATTACCAAAATCAAATGAAGAAGAAATTCAGTCGAGAAGAAACGCAATAAGAAATGCTACTTTGAAAGCTGCTTTGGTGCCATTTGAAACTGCTGAACTAGCTTATGAATTATTAGAAGTTCTACCGGAATTAGCGAATAAGGGTAATGCAAACGCCGTATCTGACGTCGGTGTTGCTTCACTTTTAGCAAGCGCCGCAGCAAAAGGTGCCCTTTTCAATGTTGATATTAATCTAGGTTCACTACCTGAAGAAATGATTGGTGATTTAGGAGTAAAATCCGCACAACTACTCGAAAAATCAAGATTATTATCTAAAGATTCACTGAATGTTGTGCGAACTAGATTAAATTAGATTATCTAACTCTCGAACCTGTATTTATTTCTCCATCAACTGTAATCAATTTCACATTATCTTCGCCGTCATCTGCAGCAAGCATCATTCCTTCAGATGTTATACCTCTTAATGGACGTGGTTTGAGATTAGATACGAATACAACAGATTTACCCGTCAATTCTTCAATACTGTAGTATTTTTTAATTCCAGCGCAAATAGTCCTGCCATCTGGAGTACCATCATCCAAATTTACAACATATAATTTATCGGCATTGGGATGATCTTCAACATTAATAATCTTACCAACTCTAAGATCAACTTTCATAAATGTATCAAAATCAAGATATTCGATACCTTCTGGTGCTTCATTCATTTTTTTATCTCCTTTTTTCTTCTTTTTGCTACCCTTAACAGTGTGTCCTGATTGTACTTCATCATGAGCATTGTCAACCAATGATTGTTCAGAAGATAATATCTCTTCCAAATCAAGTTTCTTAAACAAAGGTTCGGGTTTACTTTCATTCCATGTCATTTCAACATTCCAATCAATTGCTGATTCCCAATTAACTAAACTTACATCGCCTTCTTGACCCAATGACTCCCAAAGTCTGGATGCACTGAATGGAAGAAATGGTTGTGAAGTGATAGAGATGAATCTAGCAATTCTCCAACCGAAAGAAAGCATGGCTAGAGAATTACTTCTCTCACTATCGTAATTGCTATTTCCAGTATCTGACTCCGATGAAAGATACTTCCATGGCGTGGCATTTTGTAACATCTGATTACCCAATTGCGCTGCATTAATAACGAATCTCAACGCTTCCTTGTATCGATGTTTATTTAATGAGTTAGAAATTGAATTGTGTAAATCTTCGAGTTTATTCTGGTACTCGGAGGTCAATTTCAAATCTTCAAATTGACTTAGAGGTGATTTAGGGTTATCTTCTAATCTAGCACCTAATGTCAATACTCGATGAACAAAATTTCCATAAGCAGCTATTAACTCACTATTTATTTTTTCAACGAAATCTGGCCAGTTAAAATCTGTATCATGATTTTCAGGCATATTTATTGAAAGATAATATCTTAGAGTATCAGGGTCGAATTTTTCTAAAAATGATGGTAGCCAAACAGCATGTTTTCTTGATTTCGAAAATTGCCCTCCTGATAACATCAAATATTCCATTGCAGGGACATTGGTTTCCAATGCCAAATCACCATTCGTAGGTAATTGTACTTCATCTTCTGAAGTTTTACCGTTAGCTGCATGGTTAAGGCCTAAAATAAGTGCAGGCCAAATAACAGTGTGGAAAGGTATATTGTCCTTACCTAAGAAATAAAGATGCCTGGGTTGTTCACCATTTTGTCCAATACACCACCAATCTTTCCAAGCTTCTTCTCCTTTCGGATGATTGTTGTTCGAAGCAAATTCACTAGCCCATATTTGGGCACAGGTTGAGTATCCTTGAACTGCTTCAAACCAAACATATACGCACTTACCATCCCAATCAGCATCTTCCATAGGAAGTGTAATTCCCCAATTCAAGTCCCTAGTGACAGCTCTTGGTCTTAAGCCCATATCCAACCACTGCTTTGTCATTGCTTTGACATTTGATTTCCATACATTTTGACGCGAATCTGCATGCTTTTCTAAGGCATTTTGAAATAAATCTAGTCGATAAAATAGATGGTCAGTATCTCTAACTTCAATTGCTGCATCAGGGTTCATCTTAGATTTTGGATTAATAAGTTCAATCGATTCATAAGTTGCACCACATACATCACATTGGTCGCCTCTAGCATCTTCTGCAGAGCATGATGGACATGTTCCTTCAACATACCTATCAGGAAGGAATCTACCAGAACCATCACTTGAAACTTCATAATACTGTTTCATTGTTTTTCTCTCAAATAGACCAGCCTCCATTAATTTACTAAAATTAGATCTAACTATCTTTTTATGTCTGTCATCTGAAGTCCTATTAAACAAGGAACCTCCGAATTCTATACCTCTTGGATCGACATTAGGCTCCCATGAACATCCAAGTTTAATAAGCGCATTAGAATTAATTGCATGGAATTTATCAACAATATCTTGAGGGCTGACTCCTTCTTGTTCAGCGGTAACTGTAATGGGAGTGCCGTGTTCATCTGATCCAGAAACCATTAGGACCTTATTTCCTAGAGCCCTTTCATATCTTGCTTGAATGTCAGGGGGCAGGTAACATCCAGCAACATGGCCAAGATGAAGTGGGCCATTAGCATATGGCCACGCTACACAAATCAGTACATTTTCTGATTTATCACTTGGCAAGAACATCCCTCTATTTTACCCCAAAGCCAATCGCTTCTTGAGTTTCACCCCTGTAAAATTAAAAATATCTATTTTAATGCGTCATTTTGAATAACTACTTGCTTTACGATAAAACAGCCCGGCTAGGAGCCGTCGACTAAATATGGACTATACATTACTGATATTCTATGCTACACTGGCCCTTGGTGTGTCTTTTATTTGTTCTATCTTAGAGGCCGTAGTGCTATCGATGCCTCACACCCACATTGCAGTAATGCAAAAAGATAAATCGAAAATTGCAAAAATGTGGACTAAGCTGAAAGATGATGATGCTGTAAGGCCATTAACTGCTATATTGACTTTAAACACCATTGCTCATACTATGGGTGCTGCAGGAGTCGGTTCACAAGTTCAAATTTTATACGGTGAAGAAGCACTAACTTTTGCATCAGTAATTCTAACTTTAGCTGTTCTTTTCTTATCTGAAATAATACCTAAGACTTTAGGCACTGCATATTGGAAACAATTGGCTCCTGTTTCTGGTCATATTCTTTCATTTATGACATCTGCACTTGTTATAATAATCGCACCGATTCAATGGTTAAAGGCGATTTTACCCAAAGGATCTCAATCACTAGTAACTAGAGACGATGTTGCTGCATTAGCAGATTTGGGTGAAGAAGAAGGTATTCTTGAAGAAGATGAAGAAACAGTCATACACAACCTACTAAGGCTAAGAGAGATTAATGTTGAAGAGGTCATGACTCCAAGAGTTGTAGTTACCTCATTCCAAGAGGATTCGACCATTAAGACAATTCTAGATGAAAATACAGTAATAAGATTCTCAAGAATACCAGTCTATGGTGAAAGTATTGATGATGTTTCAGGAATTGTGATTCGTTCAGAATTATTGATGGCGGCGAGTAGGGATGAGTGGGATAGGAAAATATCTGATTTCAAAAAGCCTGTAAAGTCTATCAAAGGTACAAGTTCAGTTGATAATGCACTAGATATGTTCTTGACACAGAGGCAACAAGTTGCAGTTGTTGTGGATGAATTTGGAGGGACTTCTGGAATTGTTACTATGGAAGATGTTCTAGAAACTCTACTTGGTGAAGAAATTGTTGACGAACTTGATGAAGTAGACGATATGAGAGAATTAGCAAGAGTTCAAGCAGACAATAATGAAGAAGAATGATTATTTCATTTTTTCAAGCCATTGTTCTATAACTTCGTCTCGCCCTTTATTTTCCCTAGCCCCAGCATGAGATAAATCTTCAATAACAATATTTGTGAGTAATACTTTATTGGTAAAGGATTCAATTAACTGATCATAATGGACTTGTCCCAATCTTTCATCATTACCAGCTTGTACGACTAATGTAGGTCTATCTGGTATTCCCCAAATTGGTACATCTACCTCTTCAATATTAATGATTGGTGGGAATCCCTTATTTAGATAATTAAAATGAAAACTTAAACGATTCCAAAAACTATTAATCAAGAACTTAGGTACAAATAATCTTTGACAGGATTCCTTAAAAATCTCAGAATAACAAGTCATTGGAGATTCTAAAATATAACCTCGAATATATTTGGAATTTCTTAATTTTTCCGACTCCCTAGAGTATCTAAGTAAAACAAACGCACCCATGCTATGACCATGAAAATAAATATCAGAGATCTTATCCAAATCACATACTTTATGCAAATTATCAAATAAATACATGAAATTTCTAGTTGCGACACCTGCATTCCATTTACTTACTCCCTGAGCACTTCCATGGCCAGGTAATTCCATAATCAAAACATGATACCCTTTTCTGAGAAAAACTTCTGCCCTACCAAGCATCGAAGAAGATCCACTCCTCCATCCATGAATGATAATTGCCAAAGGTGCTTTTCTATCACTAAAATTCGACACGTAAAAGATATCTGGACCGTCGTGAACTAATGTTCCACTATTCCAGTTTTCACCAATTAAACTCTTTTTCCTGTTATGAGGTGCGATGAAAGTTAATGCAACTAAGGATTCTAAATAAGAATTAAACAATAAAACAATTGAAAGAATGATAAGAAAGATAAAAATAAATTTATTCTCTTGATAAAATATGGTTAAGTAAAAACTTGTTACTGTTAAAAAAATAGCCATAAGGCAAGTAATCCAGCGATTATGTAGGAGATTCATTAGAAACACTACTATTTATCTGCCTTTGCTTTTGGCTTTGGCTTAGCCTTAGCCTTAGCCTTTGGTTTAGCCTTAGCGCCATCTTCATCTGAAATCGATTCTTCAGAAGAATCTGATTCCTTTTCGTCTTCTTTAGCAGCAGCATCTTCAGCGGCTTTTTGTTCACGAGAGACTTTCTTTGCTTCTCTTCTGGCAGCGAACTGATCTCCATAGTTACCCATGTTCTCAAGCTTAGCCCAAAATCCAGATGATTGTTCGCCTTCAGCAGGAACGTGCTTAACTAAAAATGCTCCAAACATTAAATCATAGATACCTTGTTTGTATTCACTAGCTCTAGAAAATTGGAAGTTGACAATCCAAGCAATAAGGAACAGTGCACCAAACACAGTCCAAATAATTGGTCCGGCACCAGCGGCTTTATCTCCCAACTTTTGGAAATTCATCATAACTGCAATTAAACCAAACAGGGAAAATATTCCTGCAGAGTTAGAAAGCATACCTTGTATTGGGTTTGACTTAATTCCATTTGAATTAACATATTTTATTCTTGATACGAATTGTCCCAAAGTTCTTCCAGTTTTAAGAGGTAATATCATTACGTTAAGCAACATCATTACAAAAGAAACTGCGAGCAATATTGTAGTTACTACGTTAGTATCAGACATCATCATGACTATGGCTGCGATTAAAACACCAAAATTCCAACCGAAGTTCACAAACCAACTCATTGTACGATCTAATCTGTTAGCTAATTGAAATCCTTCGGGAAGACCGACAGGTCTAGGTTCTCTCTTTTTCTTTTCTTTCTTTTCCTTAACAGGCTTTGCTTGAGCCACTTTGGCTGGCTTTGCTACTGCTTTCGCCTTTGCTACAGCTTTGGCCTTTGCCACTGGTTTTGCTTTAGCAACAGCCTTCGCTTTTGCAACTGGTTTATCTTTTGTACTGGAACCTGCTCCTGCTTTGTCTAATAATCCCATAATTTCACTCTCTCTAATACATCTCTCCAACTGTTCGGTAAATTTCAAATTCTGCCGAGGCTACAAATGTTTCAATTGATTCTTCATTCATATTGGCTAGTTGGGAATCGACAATTGCAAAGAATCTGCCTCGCAATTCATCATCTGCTGAAGCCGGATCGCCACCCACGGCCTGGTAAACAGAGAAATCATCACTAGACACAAATTCATCTACAACTTCTTCAGGTAAATGTGAACCTAATAGCTCATCAACAATACTAACAAATTCGATGAAAATATCTTCACCGTCAGTGGATTCTTCAGCAATAGTTGATTCTTCAACAGGTTCAGCAACTGGTTCTTCTAATTGTGATTTCAATGATTTTCTTTCTGACATTAAGGATTCAAGTTGAGGTCTAAGTTCAGACAATAAATCTTCATCACCGGATGCTTTGGCTTCTTGATAAGATGGTTTCAATGCTCTAATTTCATTTTCAACAGACTTCAATTTATCTGCAAGTGATTCTTCAACAACTTCATCTTCAACGAGTTCTACAACAGGAGCATCTCTTATTTGTGCAACTTTATCATCATGCTCTTGTTTTCTTAGAACAATGATATCTCTGTCCAATGAATGTCCAAACCTATCTGCATAACGATCTAGTAATGAACCAACCTCGCCACTGGATATTCTATCAATGTGTCCATAAATTTGCGGTAATGGTTTGTCGGATTTCTTAGCCCAAAGTTGATTATAATCCTCTTCTGTATCGCTTGCAGCAGAATCTTTTACTTCAGGCACAGGAAGTGCAGGCGGGAGTGATGGTTCCTCAACAACTGAAGCAGGTTCAGGCATAACTGGAGAAGGTAATGGTGCGCCGCCAGGCGGAGGCAATGGCATTCCGGGCATTGGAGGCAATGGTGCTGGGGGAAGTGTTGGATTAGGTAATTGGTTTGAACCTTTTTTCTTGCCTTTACGGAAACCCATGAGCCTCACCCTAGACAGGGTGGAGAGCGGTAGAGTCTTGAACCTTACCGAAAGAAGGACACTAAAAAATAGCAATTTAACTACTAAAGAAATAATTCAATTTATTATTTTAGCCCATCCTTTTAGTACAAGAAATGTGGCACCGGTATCATGAATTTCAAAAATATCACCTGTGGAAACCTCAGTTCTTTTGTCAAAAAATTCGAATACGCAATCATCTTTAACGATTTCAACCCTAGTATTACCTGAAGAACCTAGCACTGCGGCTTCAGTAAGAGGGTTGTATGGATTAGAACCATCCGGATCAAGACGGTCTAGAGGGAATTCACTAACTCGGAGACCAGATTTTCCATGTAAAGATGTAGGCCAACGAATCTGCCTTCTTACATCGATAGTCACTACTTCATCGGTCTCTCCTGCAGAACCGAGAATTACGGAAGAGTCAGTCTTTAGTAAATCTAAAAATAATGATTCATATCTATCTAAAACGCCAAAATGCCCCTCCAGCAATCGCTTACTTCTCCTTTCATCACTAAGTAGTGAAGATAATTTTTGTATAGATGTTGTACCTTTTGCTGATTTACGACCTTCTCTTTTAGACTGAGCCTTGAGCCCTTCATGAAGTTCCTTCAATTGTAACTTGTAAGAATCTCCTTGAATAGCAATATTTTGTAATTTACTAACCATACTCTCCATCCCATCTCGAATTCTATTTGACCAACCTGATGAAGACTCATCATGAAATCTTGCTAATCCTCCTTTTACATCTACCCCTTCTCCACGAATATGAGAAACCAGTTCCCTTCTGGCGCCTGACTCAAGATGGAATAAACTAGGGTCACGATAATGTAAATGATATCCACGATGGCCAGAAAATGTTACTTGTAAATATTTTTCCTCAAAACCGAACTCTGGTTGAAGGTAATCATTCCATAATGTCCATGCTTGTTCTCTAATTACCTCTAACATACCAGGAAAATCTCTGTCTGTGACACCGGGTAGATGGTCACCATCGAGGTCGAATATCAAGTCAGCGCCAAGCCAATTTTTATCATTCATCTTTAATTCAAATGGGCGTTCCCAATATGCTGTAGAATAAAAACATGAATGCATCGCTCTGCCTACAATGAATTCCCTTACAGACTCCATATCTGAAAATCCTTTATGCCTAATAGGAGGGGCATTTCCAAAAGGAATAAACATCCATTCACGGAGTTTTAATCTTGGTGGAGTCCACATCTGTGATGAACGGTAGTAAGTTGAAAACTTGTGAGCGAATCTAGACCAACCTGTAGAAAGCATGATTACACATCAACAAATGTGAGGGTAAATAAATTTCAGCTAGTTTCAGACATCCAGAATCTCTGTTCTGCTTCACCAACAGTTGTAGCACTATCGGCTCCAGTTAATTCAACATAGCAATCCCAGCAAAAGTAATTTTTATCTATAACCATTGCATTACCAAATGTAAGCCTAATCCCGCATTTCTTACATCTAGGCCCTAGTTCTCCATTTGGAGCTTGTGCGAGTTCTATATTATCGTGCGGCATTATATCTCCTCAAACAGTGCAGTAATCAATGGCTATTGAATTTACTTATCATTCACCACTTTACCTTGTCCCATTCTTCAGAATTACACCAAGCCAAAAGGTCTAATGCAACTTCACACGATTCTGAGACTTCTGGATTTTTATCATTACAAAATTCTTCCAATACTTTTCTTATGGATAAATCACCTATCGCTCCCATCGCTTCGGCCGCCTCATGCCTTACCATTACATGCTCATCATTATCGCTTAGACGCTCAACCAAATGAGGTAGAGCGACAGGATTCTGCATCTGACCTAAAACATAAGCTAATTCATGACGTAGTAGAGCGCTATTAGATTTGAAGCCATAGCATAAAGCCAAACATGATTCATCGGAACCATCATTGCGAAGTGAAAATAAGTTCCTCATACGTTGAAACATTGGGATATTATCATCAATCAAAGAAGTCTTCCACATTTCGATATTTCCTATTTGCGAAGGTGGTGCAGGATCTACTGAACCATATTGACTAACTTGGGGGATTCTATCCGACATAAATCTCAACTACCAATGAAATCGATTGATGAAACATCGAATTTTTTATCTATTAATCCAATATCTTGCCCCTCTTTAATGAATTGACGAATCGAATCTCGGCCATCATCACCGTAATCAATAGTTCGTTCATTGACATACATTGTGACAAACTTACGATTTGTATCATCATCGATACCTCTGCCCCATTTTTTAGCAAACTCTAGTGCTTCGTCTGGATTTTCAATTGCATACTCAATACTCATTTTTGTGTACAATGTAATATCTCTAATTGCCTGATCACCTAAATCCCTTCTGACAACATTTCCACCTAGAGGCATAGGGAAATTATCGGTTCTAGAATTCCACCATTTCCCTAAATCAATTAGCACTTCGAGTTCATGTTCAACATAGGTCAACTGGCCTTCATGAATAATCAATCCAGAATCAAAATCCCCATCTAAAACTCTAGGTATGATTTGGTCAAATGGCACTACTTCAACATCAACATCACCCCAAGCAAGCCGCAAACCAAGATAGGCACTGGTTTTCAATCCAGGAACCGCTATAGTAGAATTTTTTGCATGTTCTAAACTTACTCCTTTTTTACAAACAACCATTGGGCCATAGCCTTCTCCCATCGAGGCACCACAGTTCATCAATGCGTAGTTATCTGCAATTTTTGGGTATGCATGAATAGAAACTGCAGACACTTCTAATTCCTTATTGATAGCTCTCTCATTAAGAGTCTCGATATCTTGAAGTTCATGAACAAATTTGTATCCAGGAGTAGGGAATTTTTCATTGGTCATAGCATGAAACATAAATGCATCATCTGGATCGGGAGAATGGCCGATTCTGACAATCGAATTGCCATCATCATCAATAGGTAGTTGTGACATCATTCTATCCCAACAGCATGACCTTAAAGAACCCCCGTTTCGATATCTTGTAAAACACCAAAAAAACAACCTAATTGAAATCATGCAGTATATATGTTAAAGTATCTAGAACTTAAGGGATGATTGGTAAAGGAAATGTTTAGAAGGTTTACACCTCTATTTATTGTATTGCTTCTATTTATTAATTTACTTTCAATTGCTGCGACTGCATCATCTCAGTTAGTATACAATAGTGCAGCAAATAATGATGAAAGATCATCAACTTCAAATTATGTCTCCGTAAATAGTAATAATTCAATCATAGCAGGAGCATATTCAAAAGAAGTTATATTATTTGATACAACTGACTATTCTGTAATCGATGTTTTAGAATTCGAGAGAGATGTTTATGATATCAAATTTTCACCGGATGGAAGTAAATTAGCAATAACTACTGTTGGCATTGCTGAATTTCTTGACTCTGTAATTTTATATGACATATCGGAGAATCAAATATTACAAGCAAAACAAAGAACAAATAGTGTGAGGAGTAGTATTTCATGGACGCCTGACAGCAATTATTTAGCGGTTGCTAATTTTCAAAATGGAATTAACCTGATCAATATAGATAATATGGAAATAGAGGAAGAATATTCTAATGAACACCTAACTGATATCTCATGTATAGAATTTTCAAATGATGGGCAATTACTTATTTCTGGAGATAAAGATGGGACTCTAAATCTATGGAATTATGATGGTACTTTTACTGGCAAGAGTTTCAACTTACAAGGTGAAATTACAGGATGTGGATTTAATTCTCAGGACCAAAGAATTTCTGCAGTTTCGATTGATGGAGATATTTCAACTTGGACAATTACTGGTAACCTGCTACACGAAAAAAGTATTAATTCGGCAAAGCAAATGATATGGTCTGATAATCTAGATGTACTTTATGTGCTTGAATCTGGAAATGAACCTAGAATGATTCATTTAGATGGGTCAACATTCAATGAACTTTCATCGACTTATTTTATTCACAAAGCACTTGACTTTGATATTAATCAAATGTCGAATGGAGTAATTTCAGACCTATATGTTGCAACTGATACTAATCACATTACTAATTACGCCCAACCCTCACTTAGAGAAGGCTATGGAGAATCTGGTGCTGACTTCGATGGAGATAAGGTCCCAGATAGTATTGATGAAGATGATGATGGTGATTCTTTTTATGATGAGTGGGATTTCAACTGCCCAGTAGAAATCGTTGATTGTTCCCGTAATCCCGACATTGATCACATTAGAAATATTAATTTTAGAACAATTGGGGACACATTGATTATTGAAGATACATACACATTCGGACTTTCAAGTTCTGCCGAAATTAGAAATTTGACTAGAAGATCAATAATTTCTGACCAACAAATAAATTATGAAGAGGCAAATCTTTTTGAAAACGCAATTTGTAAAAATTTAGATTCCAATGACATTATTCTATCATGGAGAAATAATTTAGAATTATCTGTAGGACAAGTCGTAAACGGTAGCCTTGAATGTATTATTTCTAGCGGTCTAGCTTTTTCAGGAACTTTTGATACAGAGGGTGTAAAATTTACAATGAAATTGGAATTTGATATAATTCCAAATGCAACTATGCCTTTCGATTTAACAATAAAAGAACAGATAATTTTCTCTGATTCAACTATAACACATTTAGCAGAAAATCATCCGATATTCATTTCACAAAATGGTGTAAATAGTGTTGTAGAAGGACAGATTTGGTGGATTAATGATGGTTCATTATCAATTACTTTGTCGGAAGACGAAGAAGTTGAAAAAAGTCTAAAAGTGTATAACTTTTTATCCAATAAGATTAATTTAGCCGTAGTTGTAATGATAGTTTCCACTTTACTTTTCGTTATTATTAGACGTAGAAATAAAATTACAATAGATTTTGATGATGAGGATTTTGATGAAATAGATGAAGAATTAAATGAGCCTGTTAGTAATGATTTTTTAACCGAAATGCCTGTTAGCCAGCCTGTTAAGTCTGCTGAAATTCAGCTTGTTGATGATGAACCAATGGAACAGCAATTTATTCAATCAGAAGATACTGCAATAAATCGTAAATCATTTACTTTAGAAGATGATCAGATGAAAGTTCCTCAAGTAAAAAGACGTGCAGGAAGAATGGATAGAAACAAGCAAGGCCCAATAATGTCGACTAAGAGAAAACGTTTGGGTGGAAATGAACAGACACCTAATAAGGCACTAAATGTAAGGACAGTGAAGAAGGATATCAAGACACGAAAAGTAAGAAAGGTGTCGAAGGAAATTAATGACGATGAAATTTCATGGGAGTTGGACTAGAAAACGAATTCAGCACCATTGGGCATATTACATCCATGAATCAAAAACTGATTAAGACCTTCAATGTGGACATCATCTAAACGATTGAAAACTTCTCCAAAATATGCCTCTAACCTTTCACTAGATAGCCCTGATTTTTCAACACCGTCAGAAATAACTGAATCCCTGCACATTTTACTAGATTCAAATAATTCTAAACAATCAAGTAATACTTGCTGTGCAGATTTTATTTCAGATAAATCTGTGTCTTTACGAGCAGCAAAAACACCAAACACCATTGGCTTACCAGTTACTTCAAGCCAAGCCGAACCTAAATCCATTCTAACCATACTAGGATTATCTCTTGCAAAATCAAGGGCTCGATCTCCTATTAATAGGGCGCCGTCACAACTATCCAACATTTCATCGATTTCAGGCGCCATGGTTGATAAATCAGGATTCAAGTTTCTAGTTTTAAGAATATACTTCAATAGAGCTACAGAGGATGAAGAATCAGAAGGTAAAGCAATGGATGACATATTCTCCATTGAACAGTCACCGAACAGAATAACACTCCCAACTTCTCCTTTTGAGCAAATTCCAAGTTCAGGTATGAGGATTAATTCATCGCTATGTTTTGCATAATCAGCAGCAGGAATAGGGGCAATTACGCAATCCTTGCGCAACAAATGACCTGTTAACCATGAAGGTGGGGCAGAAAGTATTTTCCAAGGAGCTTCTAATGAATGAAATAAAGGATCACAATTCAAGAAATTAACCCTACCAATAGTATACTTCCAGTTCTCATTGAAAGAAAATAATTTTTTACTATTTTGTACAACCATCAAATCTCTCCTATGTAGCCATCTTCAGTCTCTTAACTTTTTTAGGTGGTTTAATGACATACTGTGAAAAATTTTCATATTTAGTATCTCGTATAATTGGAATGTATCCTGCATCAGCGATTAATTTACCTAGTTGGTATTTATCATAATCAAGTCTTGATGTTGCTCCAGCGAGGTGCATTATTGATTCTCTGCCGACTGTACCATCTACATCATCAGCACCAAAATTTAGCGCTAATTCTGCAAGGTTGTCACCGATATTCATCCTGTAAGCCTTGATATGTGGCACATTATCTAGTATCAGCCTAGAAATGGCAATTGTCCTTAATATCTCATTTGAGGTTGCTAATTGTGCCTCTGGAAGTCTTGTAGAATCGGGTAAAAATGGATAAGGAACAAAGCATTGAATCATTGAAGTTTCATCGGCCAAACTTCTAATTTGAAACATATGTTCTAGTCTATCTTCCAATGTTTCAATAGTTCCAAACAACATTGTACAATTAGAGGGAATACCTGATTTATGGGCTGCTCTATGAATTTCTATGTACTCACTAGAAGTTTCTTTGCCATAGCAAATTTTATCTCTTATTTCATCATTAAGAATCTCAGCACCACCGCCAGGCAGAGAGTCAAGACCCGAATCAATCAATTTATCGAATACTTCTTCAATAGTAATTTTTGATACTTTAGAAAGATGTTTTATTTCTACTGCTGTTAATGCCTTTATAGAGATATGAGGAAATCTATCCTTTACAGTAGAAAATAATGTGCAGTAAAAATCTACATCCCAGTCTGGGTGAAGGCCACCGACAGAATGAACTTCGTCAACTACTGAAGAATATTTTTCTAATTCATCAATATACTGCTCAATGCTAAGTGAATAAGCATCTTTAGATCGCTTAGTTCTGCTAAATGCACAAAATTTACAAGAAAGTACGCACACATTTGTTTGATTAATGTGGACATTCGAATTGAAAAATACCTGATTACCAAATCTCGATTTTTTGGAACATGTTGCCAATAATCCTACTTCAAAAATATCTAAATGATTGTAAAGCAAAATGCCATCATTAAGATCTAATCTTTCGCCATTACGAAGTTTATTCACAACTGGTTGTATTTCATCACTCCAATTGATTTCATCAACACTTTTAGCAAGTTTTTCATTCCAATTGGGATCACAACCTGCCAATTTAACGGTTGATGACCATCCAGTCATGAGTATGGCTCAAAGCCATACTTCAAATATATATGTACACAACCTAAGGTACTTTTTTGATAGCAAATAACTTAGAATTAACAATAAACTTTCTGAATTCTTCAATAACTAATACAGAAAATGATACTGAAATAATTATCACCCAATCTGTTGAGGAAAGTACTTTTGTTGATAGGAGCCCACCGATTTCAATTCCTGTAAATGGTATAGAAACATCTGCAAGTTGTACAAAGAACAACAATAGAGCAAATGAAGCCAAGAATGCTATATTTATTGCTCTGTTAGAAAATACTCCCAAAGAGAATATACTCTCTTCTTGTGAACGACAGTTCATGACATTAAACAATTGATACATAATGAAAACTGAAAGTGTCATGGTCTGTGCATGAACAAAACGTTCATCTGAATAGTCTTCCCATTCGTCAACTGCACTGGGTGTTCCAGCTTCACAAGCGGCCTTATCGAATGGTAAATCGCCATCTGAAGCAAGAGGAAGGCCTTCACAAGTCTCAATTCCACCGCCAGCAAGGAAAAACACCAGTAAAGTACCAACTACCATAACAGCACCTAAGTAGAAAATTAGCCAAATATCTCCTTTATTGGGCATACCCTCATCAACTGGTCGCGGGGGTCTATTCATTACATTTCCATGCTTCTTTTCAACACCGAGCGCTACAGCAGGAGGTCCATCCATCAGAATATTAATTACAAGTATTTGAGTTGCTGTTAAAGGTAAATTCCAACCGAATATCAGCGTAGAGATAATTATCAATGCAACTGCTGCAACATTTGTAGAAACCTGGTATCTAACGAAATTCCTAATATTTTGGTAGATTTTTCTTCCTTCTTCAACAGCATTAACAATGTTAGCAAAGTTATCGTCTTGTAAAACCATATCTGCTGCATCTTTAGCAACATCAGTACCTGCTATACCCATTGCAATACCAATATTTGCCCTCGATAATGCTGGGGCATCATTTACTCCATCTCCAGTCATAGCAACAATTTCTCCCTGACTCTGCAATGAACTGACAATACGCATTTTTTGATCTGGCGCAACTCTGGAGAAAATTGTTGAATTCGCAGCCGCCTCATCCATTTCAGCATCTGTAAAGTTGCTAATCGAACCACCATTTACAGCAGGAATACCGCCATCGGTTATTCCTAATTCTTTACCTATTGCTGTAGCAGTAAATTGTTGGTCACCAGTAATCATTTTCACCTTTATTCCTGCTTTTTGACAAATTTCTATCGCACTCTTTACTTCTGGTCTTGGTGGGTCCATAATTCCAATAAGACCAAGGAAAATAAATCCAGATTCTATCTTTTCTAAATCGTAAATATCTTCGTCGTCATCAAGTCTTCGAGCGCACAGAGCAAGAATCCTCATAGCCTTACCAGCCATATCCTTGTTTGCTTCAGCAGCTTTATCAAAATCTGAGGTTTCGATAGGAACTATTTCATCGCCCTTGATTTTCCATTCTACTAAATTGATGTAACCACCGGCTCCTCCCTTTGAAAAGACCCATCTTTCTCCCTCATATTCATGAATTACAGACATACGCTTCCTCTTAGTATCAAAGAAGAATTCATGTAATCTACTATGCCTCTGAGCGAACTTTTGTACATCACCATTTATTTTCCAACCTGCAACTGCGCAAGCAGAATCTGTTGGATCTCCTAATGCCTCCCAATTCCCATCTACTTTAACAATAGATGAATTATGGCATAAACTCAAACAGGCTGCTGCAAGTCTAAATCCTAAATCATTTTGATGTTGAGATAAATCATCATCTCCCAATGGTTTACCTTCAAATAAAATCTCTCCCTTAGGTTTGAAACCTTCCCCTGTGATTTGAAAAGTGCCTTCAGTAGTAGATATCTGCCTTGCTGTCATTTGATTTTTAGTTAATGTTCCAGTTTTATCTGAACATATGACAGTAGTTGAACCGAGAGTCTCGACAGCTTTCATTCTTCGAATAATTGCCTTATGTTTAGCCATATTACGCATACCTAGAGATAATGTAATTACCAAAATAATAGGTAAACCTTCGGGAACAATAGCAACAAAAATTGCAATAGCAATGATGAATTGATCTACAGCAGCTTCCCAAATATCGACATTAGAATCTCCAAAAGCTATAATCATTTCAATTGAAACTAGCAGCACTGCAACCACTAGGGCAATAAAACCAAGGAATTTACCTAAGGATTCGAGTTTAAGTTCCAAGGGTGTTTTAGGGGTATCTGAACCGGCAATGTCACTGGCTATTTTACCAAGTTGAGTACTCATACCTGTAGAAACTACAACTCCTATTGCACGACCTGATGAAACACATGTTCCCATATATGCCATGTTCTTTCGATCTGCAAGTAAAGTGTCTTTATCCAAAACATCTGAAGATTTTCTTATTGTCAATGATTCGCCTGTGAGTGCAGATTCGTCAATTTTGCACTGATATGACTCTATAATTCTTATATCTGCAGGAACATTTAGCCCTTCATATAAATTAACTACATCACCAGGAACTAATTCCATAGTTGGTATTTCAATGTCTGAATCACTTCTAACCACTACGCATTGAGAAACCGACATTTGCTTGAGTGATTCCATTGCTTGTTCTGCTTGCCCTTCTTGCCAATATCCAAAATATGCATTAGCAGTAAGTACCATGAAGATGAATATTGCATCGCCTGGTTGTTCAGGGTGTATCAATAAAGCGACAATAGCAGCACCGATTAGAAGATAATTCAATGGGTCATTATATTGAGATAAAAACCTCTTCCAACCAGGAACACTAACTGGGTCTGAGAGTTTATTTTCACCATATTTTTCTCTTCTTAGAAGAACCTCTTTATTCGATAATCCCGAACGATTAACGCCTAAATCTGCTAAAACCTCATCTGTTGACTGAGAAAACCAATTTTCATCCAAAAGAGTCCACCTTTCCTATTCGAAGATAAATCAACTTATGATAATGATGGTGGTTATCCCGATAATTAAGCGATGTTTTCAACAATCAGTAATTATTAGCCCGTCCATGTCAGTCCATGGTGAGCCCTATATCCCGGCTTCCCAATCACCGTTAGAACTGACTACTAGAGTGATTGTAGTAGGAATACTACTCGGTATCTTGATGACGGCAGCAAACGCATACCTTGGGCTATATGCTGGTATGACAGTATCTGCAAGTATTCCAGCAGCAGTAATGTCAATGATCATTCTTCGTTCCTTATTCAAAGATGTAAGTATTTTAGAAAATAACGCTGTTCAAACTATGGCTAGTGCTGGAGAATCTCTCGCAGCGGGAATTATTTTTACTGTTCCTGCCCTACTTGTGATTCCAAATGTTTGGGATGAAATCCAATTACTTGAAACCACAATAATCGCTCTATTGGGTGGGCTTTTGGGGACTATGTTTACTATTGCTTTAAGAAGACTATTTATTGTTGAAGAAGCATTACCATATCCTGAAGGTGTAGCTTGTCGAGAAGTATTAGTTGCCGGTGAAGAGGGGGGTGAAGGTGCTCAAGCAATAATTTACGCACTAGGAATTGGTGCAATTTATGGAATAGTCCAGAAGGGTTTCGAAGCGACAAAACATTCTGTTGAGGCTGCTACATCATTCTTTGGGACCAGAATTTATGCTGGAATGGATCTTTCTGTTGCCCTATTATCCGTTGGTTTCATTGTGGGAATTAGAATCGCATCATTTATCTTTTTAGGTGGGATGATAGGTTTTGGAATTTTAGTACCAATGTATGGACTGATAAATGGATGGGGTTCTGCGGGTAGTTCAGTGGAAAGTTTTGATATTATTTGGCGTCAACAAGTAAGATATGTTGGCGTAGGTGCAATGGTTCTTGGTGGATTATACACTCTTTGGTCAATGCGTAAAACAATCATTACTGGGATGTCTAAAGCGATAAGAACAAAATCATCGTCTGATGAAGAACTACTAAGGACAGAAATAGATTTGCCTATGAATAAAGTTTTCATTTTTTGTGGAGTTTTAGTCGTCCTTACAGTTCTATTCTACTGGAGTAAAACTGGCTCATTAATTTTAGCCCTTGCAGGAGGATTATTCTTGGCAGTCACTGCTTTCTTCTTCGCAGCAGTAGCTGGATACATTGCTGGAGTAGTTGGATCATCTAATTCACCAGTATCTGGCATGACAATTGCTACTCTCCTATTCACCGTTGTATTGGTACTTCTCATTGGTGATGGGCTTTTGAATTTAGATACTTCAACCTTGATGTTAGCTACAGTTCTAATTGCCTCTATTGTTGCTTCATCTGCTGCAATAGCCGGTGATGTTATGC
Source organism: uncultured euryarchaeote (assembly GCA_964001175.1). GTDB lineage: Archaea > Thermoplasmatota > Poseidoniia > Poseidoniales > Poseidoniaceae > MGIIa-L1. The sequence continues at coordinate 59,510 of CAXFAS010000001.1, read as the reverse complement.
AGGATCTAAAAACTGGCCACATGGTCGGTGCAACTCCAAGAATTCAACAAATAGCAGAGATAATTGGAGTTATAACTGGCGCACTGGTTATTGGCCCAACGTTGAAATTGCTGCACAACGCGTTTGGAATAACGCAGACTGCATGTCTTGAGCAGGCTAAAATTGAATTCAGAGACTGTGACAAGGCGTTACTTGCACCACAAGCTGAATTGATAGGAGAGATTGTGAAAGGTGCCTTTGTTGGAGATGTGAATTTGCAAATGATTCTTCTTGGTGTAGTGATTGCTATTGTCCTTATTAGATTGAAAATGCCAGTTATGAGCGTAGCCATTGGAATTTATCTACCACTAGGCCTTTCTGTTCCAATTATGCTTGGAGGTGTAATCTCATACTTCGTATTTAGAAGTGCTCATATTAGAGTCGACGGAGAAATACTTGACTCTCCCTCAAAAGAGGCAGTTGCAGCTGCTAAAGACGTCGAGAATCGAGGAGTTTTAATCGGTGCAGGATTTATTGCTGGAGAATCGATTCTTGGAGTGTTAGTAGCTGTATTAATTGTTTCAGACTTCCACTTATACGAATTCTTCGGCACTGGTACACTGAATAATTGGCTTTCTCTGGCTTTCTTTGGATGGTTTGTATTCGTCTTCATTTGGTTGGCTACTAGGGCGCTTCCAAGCGGAGGAAATCTATTCAGAGAGTGTCTTATGGTTTTCAAAGATTCAATGATTAAATTTATCGGAATTTTCAAACCAAAATCTAAAATTTGATTGAATTATCAAAAATTTGCGAGCAAAAGCATCAAAGGTCGTCGGCATTGGCCAACTTTTGAGGCTAGTTACATGGCTATGGGTATTAATGAAGTTGAAGAATTTGCGCGAAGGTGCAGAGTTGAAATTGTGAAGATGGTACATAGAGCACAGGCTGGCCACCCTGGAGGTTCTCTTTCAGAAATTGATTTGATTTCAGCATTATACTCCACGAGACTGCGAGTCAGACCAAATGAACCTAAATGGGATGATAGAGATCGCTTCATTCTTTCAAAAGGTCATGCTTCACCTGGGATGTATGCTGTATTGGCTGAAATGGGATTTATATCTCATGCAGATTTAGAATCTTACAGAGTACTTGGAGGAGTTTGTCAAGGCCATGTGGACATGAAATGGTGTCCAGGAGTAGACTTTTCTGCTGGGTCTTTGGGTATGGGTCTTTCTTTTGGCATGGGCTGTGCAGTTGCAGCTAAATTAGAGAATAGTGAAAGAAGGATATTTGTTATGCTTGGAGATGGTGAAATTCAAGAAGGAAGTATATGGGAAGCTGCTATGGCAGCAAGACATCATGAATTAGGTAATCTAAAAGTAATATTGGATCGAAACAGAATACAAAATGACGATTTCTGTGAAGCTCAAATGCGAATGTTTGATATTCCTGCTAAATGGGCTTCTTTTGGTTGGTCTGTTAAAGAAATCAACGGTCATGATATGGGTGAAATTATGGAAGGTCTGGATTTCCTTGAGCAAACAAACGATGGCCCTGCTATACTAATTGCACATACAATCAAAGGTGCTGGAATTTCTTACATGGAAAATAACCCTTCATTCCATGGTGCTGCGCCAAATGATGAGCAGTTCAAACAAGCAATGATTGAACTTGGGGAGGTGGAAGCATGACCAGAATGGCTGCAACAAGAGATGGATATGGTCAAGCTCTACTAGAATTAGCTGATAATCCCAAAGTAGTGGTTTTGGAGGCCGACTTGGGTAAGTCAACTAAATCTCTTCATTTTAGAAAGCAATACCCTGAAAGAACTGTTTCTTGCGGTATTGGAGAACAAAATATGTTGCTTGTAGGGGCTGGTTTGGCATCATCAGGTTACATTCCATTCGCCAGTACTTTCGCAATTTTTACCGAAAGAGCATTTGAACAAATGAGAAATGGAGTTGCTAGACCAAATTTACCAGTTCATCTCTGTGGAAGTCATGGAGGAACACATACTGGAACGGATGGTTCTTCAGCACAATCTATTGAAGATCTAGCAATTTACAGGACACTGCCGAATGTAGTAGTGATGCATCCATGTGACGATGTTAGTACTAAAGAACTGACTAAACAGCTTCCACAATTAGGCAAACCATCATACATGCGTACAGCGAGAAATAAGACGCCTGTAATGTATGATGGCAAAGAAAATGAGATAAAAATTGGAAAAGGAATGATTCTTAGAGAAGGAAATGATGCTGCAATAATAGCATGTGGAGTAATGGTTTCTGAATCAATGAAGGCAGCTGAAAAATTAGCAGAAGAGGGTATTTCTGTTACAGTAGTTGATATGCATACTTTGAAGCCATTAGATACAAGTCTTATCGAATCTTTAGTAGAAAAATGTGGAGTTATCATAACTGCTGAGGACCATAGCGTAATTGGAGGATTAGGTGGGGCCGTTGCTGAATACTTATCTTCAAATTGTCCAGCACCGCTTGAAAGAGTAGGCGTCAAAGACCGATTTGGAGAATCTGGACAGCCTGATGAAATGCTAAGTTTACTAGGTATATCTTCAAAACACATTCAAGATGCTGTCAAAAAAGGACAATCCCGTAAGTAGGGTAAATGAGTGATGGTATGCAAAAATTATACCGTGCATCATTCATTATTGCTGTATTATTGTTCTCTCTAACAGGGATTTCAGACTCAAGTTTTGCATCGAATTCAGAAAATCAAGAAATACCTATTTGTAATGCAAATAGAAACGAAACTTGGACAGTTGGACTAATTTATTGTAACAATGAGATTAGCCCCGGATACACACTTTTCTCACCTATATCCTCGACGACTTCATATCTAATTGATGAGCATGGACGTGAGTTACATAGATGGGAATCTCCAGGCGGGCACAGACCAGGGCTTTCGGCATACTTACTAGAAGATGGAGACTTGCTAAGAACTGCAAACTTAGGAAATAATCAACCAGGAGACTTTTCAGCAGGAGGTGCTGCTGGAAAAATCGAAAGAATATCTTGGGATGGTGAATTAGAATGGAGTTGGACTTATTCTTCCCAAAAATTCAGAAGCCATCATGATATAGAGCCCATGCCGAATGGAAATATTTTGGTCATAGCCTGGGAAGAAATGTCTGAGCAAGAGGTTGTCCAAGCTGGTAAAGATACCTCTGGAAATTCAAGTAAAGCAGTAACCTCAACAACTCTTTGGCCAGATATAATTATCGAGGTTGAACCAATTGGGACTGACGATTATAACATTGTTTGGAAATGGAGTGCTTGGGATCATCTGATTCAAGATTATGATTCGTCAAAGGATAATTATGGTAATGTCGCAGACCATCCAGAATTACTTGATGTAAATTATATCGATACTGATGGTGGTGCTTCTGGTGGTAGAGATTGGATGCACTGCAATGGTATTGACTATAATCAAGCCTTAGATCAGATTGCAATTTCATGTAAAAATATGAATGAAATATACATCATCGATCATAGCACTACTACCTCGCAGGCTGCTGGACATACAGGAGGAAATAGTGGCATGGGAGGCGATTTACTATACAGATGGGGAAATCCTGAGGCATACAGAGCTGGAAATCAAAATGATCAGATTCTTTTCGCACAACATGATGTTCAATGGATTGAACAGGGTAGAGAAAATGCTGGAGATTTGATAGTTTACAACAATGGCAATGGAAGAGATACACTTTATTCATCGGTAGATATTTTCACACCACCATTAGTTAACGGAAGTTATGTAAAAAACCAAAGTGAACCTTTTGGACCAGTAAATACTACTTGGTCGTGGGACATTGGTACGGATATGTATGCCCCTTCAATTTCTGGTGTTGAGAGACTTCCTAATGGTAATACTTTAGTCACTTATGGGACTAGGGGGACTTTCTATGAAGTTGATTTAACTGGTGAAATTGTGTGGAAATATATTAGCCCAATTAATACAGGTTCAGAGATGGAACAAGGAGATTCGATTTACACTGACAATGGCAATAAAGTTTTCAAAGTCAGAAGATATGATGCAAATTATAATGCATTCAAGGATAAAGCAATTTCTCCTGGTAATTATATTGAAGCATGGACCGACCAATGTCCTGAAGAAGATTCAATACCATGGGACATTGATGGCGATGGATGTATTGATGATTCTGATTTAGATGGCGTCAAGGATAATCTCGATAAATGCAAGGGATTTAACGATTCAATAGATACTGATAACGATTCTATTCCTGATGGATGTGATGAATTAATTGATTCTGACAACGATGGAGTTGCAAATTCACTAGATATTTGTCAAGGATTTGATGACTATATTGATACTGACAATGATTCAATTCCCGATGGATGTGATAGTTTAATTGATTCAGATAATGATTCTATTTCCGATTCATTAGATGTATGCGAAGGTTTTGATGACTTAATTGACATTGATAATGATACTATTCCAGATGGTTGTGATGAATTGATTGATTCTGATAATGATACTATAGCAGATGAAACTGATATCTGTAACGGATTTGATGATCTAGTTGATTTGGATAATGATTCTATTCCTGATGGATGTGATTCGATTATCGATTCTGATTTTGATGGAATTGATGACCAGTTAGATATATGTCCCGGAGGAAATGATTCTATAGATTCTGACTCAGATGGAATACCGGATTTCTGTGATGGTAATCTAGACAACATTGACAATTCCAATTCCGAAAAGGAATCCAATAATTCAGATTATGATAACAAGGCATCTGATTCTTCAAATTCAAAAAATAATTTTGTTAAAATAATATTAGTAATTTCATTGATTCTTATGTGTTCTTATATTTTCAGTCGATTTAGGAAGTAATTTCAATAGGATAATTCAAAGAGTGCCTAATACTCGAGATATTCATGGAGTTCTTTTTAGATACTGCTGATGTTGATGAAATTCGAGAAATTGCTGCTTGGGGAATATTAGATGGAGTTACAACAAATCCATCATTGATAAAGAAAAGTGGCAGAGATTTCAAACAAGTAGTTGCTGAAATTGCCTCAATATGTGATGGCCCAATTTCTGCAGAAGTTACCGCACTAGATACTGATGGAATGATTGAACAAGCACTTGAATTGAAAAAAGAATTGCCAGAAAATGTCATTATTAAGATTCCGTGTACCCCTGAAGGTCTAGCAGCAACAAAGGTTCTTACTGAAAAAGGAATTAAGACAAATGTTACATTGATTTTCTCTACTTCGCAAGCTTTGATGGCAGCCAAGGCAGGTGCAACATATGTTTCACCTTTCATTGGCAGAATTGATGATACAGGTCATGAAGGAATGAATTTAATCGCAGAAATTATGAACACATGGGATAACTATCCTGATATTTCTACCAAAGTTTTGGCAGCATCAATTCGCCATCCTACTCATCTACTGCAATGTTTACAATTGGGAGCTCATACTGCAACAATGCCTGCAAAGATTTTCCGACAGTTGATCAAACACCCACTTACCGACAAAGGTATTGATGGATTTATGAAGGACTGGGCCGAAGTTGAAGCCGCAGGAAATGCTTGATTTCGAAAACTTTTGAATTTAGATTCAAAAGGAGGATTCTTGAATGATAAGTATACCCCCTATTAATACGGGGGATATCTATGTCTGATGTTAGAGACAGACTTCAACAATTACTAGATGGGGAATTAGAGCCATCTGAAATTGCTGATGATGCTGCTTTAGTAAGCCTTGCAGATAGATTATATGGAATTAAAATAGCCCCTGTTAAACCTGTAAAGGCTAGAGATTTTGTCCCAAGTGCTCCCGGCTTACCCGTAACTGAAGTTGCTCCACCAACTGAAATGCTAATTGAAGTAATTCAACCAGTTGGAGGTTTACCGAGTGAACTTCCAGATATCGATATTCCAAATTTAGAAAATTCAAATTCAGGAAGTTCTAAATTTTTGAAAATAGGATCTGTTTTTGGTCTGGTAATCATAATTGCAAACTTATTTGGTATATTTTCAAGTATTTTGGAAGGGGTTTGCGATACAGACCAATGTAGAGGAACAGAGCAAACTAGAATAAATTGGATGAGTATTCATAAAATTGGTTCATCCGATGGGTGGTCATACTCAATACTCGGAGATAGTGTTTCAGGCTTAGGAGGTCAAACTGGGGGAATAGGAATTCCGGATATTGTTGCTATTTCTATACTTCTAATTACTACATTCATAGTTTTCCGTAAAAAGTGAGTTTGATGGAAATCGAACTATTTTCAGAGATTTTATCATACATTGGAATGATATTAATTTTAAGTGCTTTTTTACTAGAAACTAGGAATGTTCTAGGTAGTAAAGATAGAATTTACCTTATTTTAATGGCAGTCGGTTCTGGACTTCTAGCAATCAGAGCTTTACTAATCTACGAATGGGCATTTTTAGTTTTAGAAGTAATTTGGTGTTTAGCAGCAATTATGGCTATTGTGAAATATCGAAGATAGAGTATATATTTTCATTTTACGCCGTCATCTTGATGAAATAGATGATTACAGTTGTCAATATGAGCCAAGGTCCAGGTAAGGCCAAAAGAGGTATACCTTCTAAAATTGAAAATTTCAATGAATGGTATCCGTTTATTGTTGAAGCCTCAGATCTTGTTGACAAAAGATATCCAATTAAGGGAATGGATGTTTGGAGGCCATATGGCTGGAAAACAATGAGGCTCATCGATAATCTAACTCATTCAGAAATGGAAAAAACCAATCATGAAGAGGTTAATTTCCCACTTCTAATTCCTGAAAATTTATTGGAGAAAGAAAACACTCTAGTTGCTAGATTGAAAAGAGCAAGAGAGGAAGGCGTTGACCCAGATGAGTTACGTGATGAAGAGGAAGAAGGTGGATTCAAAAAAGAAGTATATTGGGTCAAGCATGCGGGAGATAATGATTTAGACATCCCGATGTTCTTACGACCTACCTCGGAAACTGCGATGTATACCATGTTTCCATTATGGATTAGATCTCATAAAGATCTGCCATTGAAAATTTATCAGATGGTTAATACATTTAGATATGAGACTAAACAAACTCGTTCCTTTATCCGAGTACGAGAAATTCATTTCTTTGAGGCTCACACTGCGCATGCAGATGAGGAAGATGCTTCTCGACAAATCGCTGAAGATTTAGAAATCGTCGACCGAATAATGCATGATTTATGTTTGCCAATTATCAAGGCTAAAAGGCCTGTTTGGGATACATTTCCAGGTGCATGGTATACTATTGGAATCGATGCAATAATGCCAAATGGTAGAACATTGCAAGTAGCGTCATGCCACCATTACCGTGATCAGTGGGCTAAAGCATTCGATATAACCTATGAAAATTTAGAAGCAAAGCAGCAATATTGTCATCAGACTACATATGGAATGTCAGAAAGATTACTAGGTGCTGTAGTTGGAATGCACGGTGACGATAATGGTTTGATTATGCCTCCTGCAATTGCTCCTTTCCAAGTAGTGATATGCCCGATGATTAAGAAAAATTCTGAAGTTGATACAGTCGGGGCGGCAGAGAAATTAGCTGATACCCTACGAAATAGTGGCATCAGAGTCAAAGTTGATTCAAGGGATATACGTGCTGGTCAGAAATACTATGATTGGGAGATAAAAGGCGTTCCATTAAGACTCGATTTAGGACCTCGAGATATTGCCCAAGGAACTGTCTTTGCTGCAAGAAGGACCGGTGGAAAAGAGCCTCTTCCAATGGACAATATTGTTGAAAATTGTCGTAAAGTACTTTCAGAAATTGCTCAAGAACTACGTAATAGATCTTCAACTCATATGCAAGATGTCATCCAACAGTTGCCAGAATTTACTAATAATGATGGAAAATGGGAAATGAAAGGAGAAATTATTGATGGGAAGATTTACCAGATGGCTTTTGATGGAAGTGATGCTCATGCAGAAGTCGTAGAAAGGTTGACTGGACTAACATTCTTGGGCGATGCAACCGATGAATTTGATGACGAAGTCAAATGTCACATGTCTGGTAAGCCTACAAAAAGAAAGGTAATTCTTGCAAAAACCTATTGATTATTTTGAGTTTAAAGGAGTAAAGGAAAAAAGCCTCTACCATTTGGTAATGTTATGTCCGAGAACTTGAACATGACTGAGGTACTAACTCTGGTCCAAGATTTCATCACATCGGATGGAATGATAAAATCCGAGCAGCGTAAGTTTTACCAAATGCTAAGAACTGTTTTGAGCACTCATGAAGGCACATTTTCTCAAACTGAAATTGAGCAATACATGATTGTTGCTAGAACTGAAACATTAGATTTGAGCGATGAAGATTACAAAGCGATTTATGATGTTGTCATTGAAAGATATACTCTAAGTCAAAGATTAGAGGAAGAAGCAAGATTAGAACGAGAACTGGCAGAGAAAGCAAGATTACGAATCGAAGCAGAGAAAAAAGCTAGACAAGAGGAGGAGGCCCGACTCCGTGCTGAAGAAGAGGCTAAGGCATTAGCAGAAGCTAGAGCAAGAGCAGAAGAGGAAGCAAAACTCAAGGCTGAAGCAGAAATTAGAGCAAAAATCGAAGAGCAAGAGCGATTGGCAGCAGAAGCAGAACAACGTGCATTAGAACAAGAAGAAGCTCGTAAAAAGGCTGAAGAAGAAGCTCGTATCCAAGAAGAGGCCAGAATCGCTGCTGAGGAAGAAGCAAAACTCAAGGCTGAAGAAGAAGCCAGGCTGAATGAAGAAGCAAGGCTCAAGGCTGAAGAAGAGGCTAGAATCGCTGCTGAGGAAGAAGCAAGGCTCAAGGCTGAAGAAGTTGCAAGGATGAATGAAGAAGCTAGGCTCAAGGCTGAAGAGGAGGCTAAATTGAAGGCTGAACTCGAAGCTAGGTTAAAGGCTGAACAGGAAGCAAATGCCAAACTAGCTAATGAGGCTCATTTAAAAATGGTCGAAGAAGCAATAAAGATATCAGAAGAGGAACGATTATCTGAAGAGGCTAAAATCAATTCTGAACTTGAAGAAGCTAAGAGATTAGCCGATGAAAAAGAAAGATTAGAACAAGAAGAAGAGGCAAAAAGATTAGCGGAAGAAAATGCAAGAATCACTGCGGAATTGGAATCTAAGCGATTAGCTGAAGAAAATGCTAGAATTGCTGAAGAGCAAAGATTGGCAGAGGAGGCAGCCGAAGAAGCTGCAAATATCAAAGAAATTCCGGATTTGCCACCAGTGGATGAGTAATTACATTCCGAATGATGATGGGTCGACATCCATTTCACCCTCTTTCATCATCTTTCGCATCTGTTTGTTCAACTTACGATTGCCACCCATTCCCTTCATCATCTTTCTTGAACGATTCCATTGCCCAATAAGTTCACGAACATCTTTTTCTCGGACTCCCGAACCTCTAGCGATACGTTTTATTCTATCGGCCTTGATTTTTGCAGGTTCATTTTTTTCCCATCCAGTCATGCTATCCATGATTGTCCGATAACGATCTAGGTTTCCTTGCATTGCCTGTTTTTGTGATTTTGACATACCACCCAAACCTCCTAACATATTTCCGGGTAAGAATGACATAAGTTTGTCAATTGTTCCGACCTTGGACATCATCTCCATTTGTTTGTACATGTCATTTAGTGTGAATCGTCCACTCATCATTCTTTGAGTTAGCCTCATTGCCTCTTCTTCATCTAAATCTTCGGGTGCTAAATCAATCAAACCTTGAATATCACCCATTCCTAAAAGTCTCGAAATAAATCTATCTGATTCAAATTTCTCTAAGTCAGATACTTTTTCACCCACACCAATGTGAACAATGGGCGCACCAGTAGCAGCAACTGCAGACAAAGCACCGCCACCTCTAGCAGTACCGTCGAGTTTGGTTACTACAATCCCTGTGACTCCTGCCAAACTATGGAATGAAGCAGCGACTGGACCTGCAGCCTGTCCAACCTGAGCATCTATCACCAGCCATCTTTCAGTTGCTCTGGTCAGAGAAGAAATATTTTCTAGTTCTTCAACAAGTTCTTCATCTAATTGATGGCGCCCTGCAGTATCGACTATCACCATATCAGCGGATGCACATTTCTGTAATCCGTTTCTAACAATAGATGCAGCATCCTTATTTTCAGGTTCACCATAAACAATTACTGAACTGTCTTCTAGTAATTGAGATAATTGTGCATACGCCCCAGGACGATGAACGTCGGCTTCAATTACGGCGACCCTTAACCCATGTTTTTTTCTGTACCATTCAGCTAATTTTGCTGTAGTAGTGGTTTTTCCTTGGCCATATAATCCAACTAGAAGTAATGTAGAACCACGAGGTTGAAATTCGTGAGAAGGACCTAATATTCTAACTAATTCAGTGTACAGTATATTCATCGCATGAGTTTGTAATGTCAAACCCGGTCTAGGCTCTTCCTCTTTGAGGCGATTTTCTAATCTTTCAACGATTTCCTTGGTTTGTCTAACGTTAAAATCAGCCTCTTGCAGAGCCCTTCGAAGACTGCGGGTCATATCCCTCAGTTCTTCTTCGTCCAACTTGCGGCGATTCTTAAGAAAGCCTAAAGAACGGAAAATTCCCCTAGATAGACCTTCTAGTGCCATGTTGGTCCGTAACGGTTTTACTCTTTGAACCCATTCCTAAAATTTAGGTTAAGGGTACATCAAGTCTAAGAATATCTCCTTCAAGTTTAGCATCAACCTGACTGGCCTTAACCGGTACAGAAGTTTTGATTTCTCGTTCTCTTCCATTGAGACCGATGAACAAAACTCCTTCACTACTACGTAGAGATAATTCTTCGCGTTTTATTCCGGGGAAGTGAAGAAAGATTCGTTCCACTTCATCGTTAGATTCTATAACCATTCCACGATGAATTTCATGAACTAATAATTCACCAACTCTGTGTGGGCCAAGTGATTGCTCAATCTCCACAGCATCACCGTATAATTTTTTACCAACAATTCTTAAATTTTCAATTCCAACAACTTCCTGCTCCATTAATTCCAAATTGGAAACTTGGACATCTGTAAGTTGTTCAGTTAGTTCAGAAATACGAGATAATTCAGAATCTCTTCGGTTCTTCAAAAAAGGATGATCAAATTCAGGAGTAAGTCTGTTAACTAGGCAATTATGAACTGGGAGATTAAATTCCTTCAATGAGTTATGAGCTCTTAATGTTTCATTGACCCCCATTCTTTCAGGGATAGTAACCAGAGTAAATGATGTTAACAATTCATCGCTTAAAACTCTTCTAACATGTAAAACACGGCGCCTAAATCTTTCTAATTCTTCTTTCATTTCATTGCTTTCTTTACTACCAAAAAGCATAGATCTAATGCCTCCAGATATTCGCATCATCCTAATTAAACGACCAGACCATGCTTCAATAATTTCTGGTAATGAAAGGAATCTCAGTGTATGACCTGTAGGAGCTGTATCAAAAACAATGACATCCCAATTAGGATCTTCGACATGACGTAATAATTCATCAAATGCAAGCGCTTCATCAAGCCCTGGTAGAATCATTTCAGATGTTTGAATCTCAGATTTCATTTCTTCAATTTCTTCCTTGGCATTAGAATCAAGCATCATACTCAATCCACCTAGACCTCCTAAGCCACCCTTGGAATTCATACCATCAACCATTTTTCCTAGTTTAGGTAATAATGAGGAAAGTTTAGATTCGGGATCCATCTCTAAACCAAATAATCCATCAACACCCTCAATAGGAGTTGGTTCTGTACCAATCTCGACTCCTAGAGAATCTGATGTAGAATGTGCAGGGTCACTGGATACCAATAATACTCTAAGTCCCGAGTCGGCAAGCCATACTGCAGTAGCAGCAGAGGTTGTTGTCTTACCCACACCGCCTTTACCACCGAACAAAAGTAGTCTTGCCATAGCATGGCGTATAGTCGAAGGTCTTTGAAACCAACGCAAATTAAAATTTCATGCATTGACTTGATGAAGTAAAACTCATGCGCATTAACATGGCTTCTACTTTCTTATTGTTCCAATTGGCAAGTATTGCCGCATTAATTGGAATGACATTAGGCTGGAGAGGTGTAATGACTAGGTATTCTGGTTTTTATGACCTACCTACCGCTTGGAGTAATGTTTTTTGGGGCATATTACTAGGTGCAGTTTATGGAAGATTGTATCATGATGCAATTATAACTCCTTATCTTTCTATGTTTTTAGACGATAGTCAAGAACTTGTTAATCCTCTAAATATAATCATATTAGGAGTTCTTGCTTCTGTTGCTGTCCATCTACTTCTTAGAAGAAATCGAGTTAGAAAGGGTAGCTCTCAAACTACTAGTGGTTGGGCTTTAGGACTCGCTGTTGGTGGTATGATTTCTATGATTATGATTTACAAAACACTAGAAGTCAGAGAGATTTTCTCTTTCAATGAAATCGAATTAATTATCACGATTGCTGGAATAGCCATTTTCAGTCCGAGATGTGAAGCGCTGATTAGTAGTTATCATGGACACTTGATGCTAAGAGGTAAAAGATGGGGGGCTGTATTGCGTTCTTCGTTTTGGAGATGCGGATACATGGTCATGTTTCCCTTCGCTATGATCAATCCCTTAGCATGGATATTCATTATTCCTGTAACCCTCATATTTACTAGAAACTCAAATAATTGGATATGGGAATCAATTCCGAGCGAAGGAAAAAAGCGGCTTAGAAAAATTTGGGCGAGACAGGCAAGAATGGAAAAAGAAAATGCTAATTTGCCTAAAAATAGTATAAAGCATGATGACTCATCTGAGTAAGTAATCGGTTACTTAGGTGCAATATCTCACTTTTAAAAAATTTTCAATGACATCACAAATAAACTATTTGTTGGATTACCGCAGGTAATCGTTATACAATGCCGACCTAGACGGTGTAATATGGGCAACTGCCCTTATTGCCGAAGTGTCACTCTCCCGGGTGATACAATTTGCTATTCCTGTGGGAGGGTGTTAGCCAACATTAGTTCACCTAATTTTGCTGCTGAGCAACAATTCAACCGAGGTACTATGGAAACCACTTACCTCAAGACTAAGCGTCCTACTAAATCAGGTGTTGTCCTAACTCAAACTGGTAAGAGAAGAAATTTACTAAAAAGAAGAAAGAACCGTTTTCGTAGTGTAGTGATGCTTGCCCTAGTGGCTTTTATCATGCTATCACCACAAGCTAGAGAGCATGTTTTCAAACAATATGCTGGAATAAGCGAATATATTCAACTTGCAGCTGCGCCATACCATCTTTATCCAATAGAAACGTCATATACATTAGACAAAACCTTGGATTTCTTTAACGATGGTGGAAATAGTTATGCAAATGAAAATTTAGCGATCCCAAGAAATATCACTTCATTACATCTACAAAATACAGGATTTGAATATACTGACGGAGTTACACCAGCACAAGTTCCTTCAAGTATTCAGGTGATAAATTCGATGCGTTTGATAGTAAATGACGATGCTCCAATTCAAATTCCTCTTGATGGTTTGCCATCTAAATCATTCGATGAAAGATTGATTACAAGTGCAGGACATGCAATATGGTGGCCTGAAGTTGGACCAAATGTTGATCAAGACTGTCAAATTGACAACTGTGTCAAATTTAATCTTAGTTTGGGACCTGGTGAATCTGCTAAACTTGTTTTCTCTGTAAGTCTAACTAGCACAGCTTATACATGGTGGTCATCATCGTCTCGCGTCGATAGTCAGATTGATGGGATAAACAATGGAATTGATATCGATAGTAGTGGTACTTTTGAAGACATTTCTGAAAGAGGAGGAGGTTCTAAATTGATACAGTTTGGTGCAAAACAATGGTATAATCGTGGTTCAATGATTGGCGAAGATGGCCCTTACCAAGATTATGCTATAGATGCAGTACAATTTGATATTGTTCAAGAAACCGTAGATACAATTGCTGCGGATATGCCAAATGGACGTTCAGATAATGCGTATGCATTTGCCAGAGCTACATTTGATTATTTACATAAAAATGTCGCGTATGACAAAGAAGCACCCATAGTTGCTAGAAGTGGTCCGGCGTGCCTAGCAGCTTCAATAGGTGATTGTGACGAACAAACTAATGCCTTCTTCTCCATACTTAGAGCAAAAGGTATTCCTGGTTGGTATGTATTTGGAGCTTTAACAGATTCTACTTTTGAATCTTGGGAAGGTCATGCTTGGGGTTACATTCTGTTACCTATGAGTGAAAGTTGGTGTAATGAAAGAAATATCGAACTTGATACTTGTTATATTGAAGGTTCAGTCGATGTTGTAAATAATAAGTGGCTCCTTCATACTCCTACTGCATATATTGACTGGATTGAAGAGGCTGATCCATCCAGTTCACTAGTCAAGTCTTATTACAAGCCTGGTAAGAGATGTTGTGATGTCGATAGAGATCGAAGTTTCAGCACAGCAGAGATTACAAGTATTGGCAATACATTCCAGGTAAAGAAATTAGCCGAGAATTTGTGGTGATAAAATGCGAATTATTATTGGAGGTGCTGGCCGAGTGGGTACTGAACTTGCACGTGCTTTACGAGCTGAAGAAATGGATGTAGTTCTAGTAGATAATGACTCTAGGGCTGTTAAAAATGCTCAAAATTTAGATGTATTAGTAATCCATGGCGACTTAACGACCAGAGAAAAATTGAATGAGGCTGGTATTGGGGAAGCAGAAGTTTTTGTTGCTGCAACCAATTCTGATGAGAGGAATTTGATTGCGTGTGCTTTAGCTGAACATGCACATTATGAATTTGGAGGCGAAAAGGCCAAACCTTTACTATCACTTTGTCGAGTAAGGGGTATGAATTTTATTCAAGAACAAAAGCAAGGCCATTTGACAAAATGGGCTAAAGTAAATCATGCTATTAATCCACTCGAAAGCGCAATTAGAAGACTTCATACAGGCCTTCGATCTTCATCTATCGAAGAAGTAATTCCATTTGGCCATGATGCTTACATCATAGAATTGGATGTTACAAAAAATGCTGAAAACTTGGTTTTCAAAACCCTCAGTGAAGCTAGTAAATCCATTGATGGGGGAATTCCACTTATCGTTGGTGTAAAAAGAGACGGAGAGCGTAGTATTGTACCTGACGGAGATTTTATGTTGATGCCAAATGATGTTATTGCTGTAGCAACTACTGGTTTGAGCAGCTTTAACCGAATTCTGAATATTTTTGGTCATGAAGTTACCGATTTCCCGATCAATCCTAAGGTTGCTATAATTGGAGCTAATCAAATTGGCAGACTAATCGCTGAAAATTGGCTCCATAACGGAGCTAGTGTTACCGTAATCGAAAGAGATTTACAAGTTGCAAATAACCTAGCTGGTTCCTCTATTGGTTCTCATCCAAGCCTAGAGATTATTCATGGAGATCATCTGGATAGAGAAATTTTGACTGAAGTTGGAATTCCAAATAATCATATAGCCATTGCAGCCCTTGAATCCGACCATGATAGTATTGCTGCCGCTTTACTAGCGAGCGATATGGGTGTCCAAAGAACAGGACTGCTTCTTTATGATGCAGATTTAGTAAAGGTCACACAACGTATGGGGATTACTTTCGCAGTAGATAGAAAAAGAGTTGCTGTTGATAATATTCTTGCGCATATCCACTCTAAAGCAGCAGGTGCATACGCCGTCCTTTCCAATGTCCCAAACATTGTGGGCATAAGTATGCGCATTGATGATTCACATAAATTTGCCAATAAGCGGATAGCTGATTCGGGATTCCCCGAGTGGATGAGGATAGCATTTATTCAACGAGAATCTGCTGAAGGTTATTGGGAAACTCTTAGGCCTTCACCAGATAAGACGATTTTATCTAATGATCGCCTAATTATTTTTTGTAGCCCTGACCGTATTTCGGATTTAGAGCGTAAATTTAAGGTGTGAATATGCGAAAAGATGTACTGTTCTTAATATTGGGGTGGACGCTAATTGCTCTTACTATCCCTCTCTTCATTTGTGGTTTGGCTACTGCATGGCTCGATAGTATCGAAATAGCCCTGTATTCATTTGCTTTACCTTGTATTATTTCACCTGTTCTCGGATTGATTCTATTGAGCATTACAAGGACAAATACAAGTGAGAGACTTAGAGATAAGGAAGCTTTCGCTGCTGTAGCCCTTGTGTGGCCTTTAGCAGTTTTTATAGGAGCATTACCTTATTGGTTTGGTGGCGTTTTTAATGGACCTTTTACTGATAACGTTCAAATTATCGACATTGCAAGAGGTGCAGTCAATTCATGGTTTGAATCAATGTCTGGTTTTACTACTACAGGAGCTACTGTGATTTCGCCAGCTATGAGTCCAAATTGTATTCCTGGCAGTACTATAGATTGTATAAATGCACAACCGAAGGGTCTTCTAATTTGGAGATCGCTAACCCAATGGCTAGGTGGAATGGGTATCATTATGCTAGGCATGATGATTTTATCACGAATAATTGGCGGCGGTATGGCACTTGCTAGAGCAGAACTTACTGGACCTTCTCTATCTAAATTGAAGCCTAAATTACAGCAAACAGCAATAGCTCTTTGGGGGCTTTATATTGCATTGACATTAATTGAAATGCTATTGCTGAAATTTATTGGTGGAATGACATTATTTGATTCAGTAAATCATGCGCTAACAACTGTTGCATCTGGTGGTTTTTCAACACATGATGATAGTATTGGATATTTTGATTCAGTTAAAATTGAGAGTATCATTATTATTTTCATGTTTTTAGCCGGTGTTAATTTCACTTTGATCTGGTTGATTTGTATGAAAGAATTCAAACAAGCATATGCTGATGAAGAGTTCAAAAGTTATCTTGCATACCTTGGAGTGGCAATTGGAGCAATGGTTATAGCTCTAATTTCAACAGATATGGCTCTTGGAAATAGTTTTAGATACAGTATTTTTAATGTTATATCAATAGGTACATCTACCGGATATGCATCTACAGATTACATTGTTTGGCCGATGGTGACAAAGATAATTTTCCTAATTCTCATGATTGTTGGAGCATCTGCAGGCTCTACAAGTGGTGGGCTAAAACTTCTAAGGATTAATCTAGCATTCAAGGTAGCAATGAGAGAATTGGTTAGAATTGCACAACCAAGACGAATTCAACGTATTAGAATGAACGGAGAAGTAGTCGAAAGACAACAAATTGGACTAATTGTTGGAATGTTATTTGTCTGGATTGGATTATTTGCAATTTCATGTATTTTGCTTGCAATGTTTATGGAAAATGATTCATTTGAAAGTATAATTTCTGTGGTAGCCTCAAGTCTAGGAAATACAGGTCCTGCACTTGGAGACTATGGTCCAAGTCAAACTTGGGCTGGTATGAATTCAATAACATTACTAATTACTTCTATTTTAATGTGGTTTGGAAGACTTGAACTATTAACTGCGGTTATTTTATTACATCCGAGTACTTGGTCAAAAGAGGAAAAAGAGCAGACTGATAGGAATGCAATCGCACTATTTCGACGACTTATTCCTAAAGATAAAGATTCAAAAAAATCTTAGAATAAAGTCATTTGACCTGATGATTTATTTTCATCGTTATCATCATTTGATGTAGTAACTTCATCCTCGATTATTTCATCAAAACTTTCATCATCGACAAAATCTATCATTTCTACTTTTTTATCGTTATATTCTGAAATTAAATCTTTTGTTGAACGCCTACTAAGAGGAAGTCCTGCTAATGTAGCATGTTCTTCTCCAGATAAGTTCAAATTAAAGGAAATAGAGAAATCATTTGGATCACCCACTACTGAATTGGGAGAAAGAAGAGAGGTTAATATTGGAAGCATCTCATCCCTGACCGTAGATTTACTTATTCCCGAACTTGAGGCTAATTGTTCAACTATTGATGGCCTCATGTTTCTTACATTACGACGGAGAAAATTAGGGTAAGATGGAAAGATTCTTTCGGCAAATTTGGATTTATTTACTACTGAAGCAGCCAAACCAGATAACTGTCCACTCCAATACCAAGATCTATGAGCTGTATTATCATATTGTGCTGAAAGCATCTTTGACGATTTGCTCAATGCTTGATTTCCTCTCCTAACTACTGATTTATCAGAAATAAGTGAAGGATTATTCCAATGAATCCAATTCAAAAGTTCACTCGGAGACTTATCTATAGAACGACCAGCTACAACTGCTTCTTGAGCAGTACTACTACGATATAATTTATCTAATCCTGGAAATACTTCTAAAGAAATATCCCTAACACTCGATTCTAAAAATGATTTAATTGATTCAACTGTTAACTTATCTTCTAATGTAGCTGATATTACTTGTAAATCTCTTACTAAAGCCCTAAGGTCTCCTGGGTTTCTAGAAACCAACTCCTCAATTGCTTGAGCATCAAACTCAATTTCTTCAGATTTAAGAACTCGACGAGCAATTCTCCTAATTGCATCATCACTGGCCCTTTCAAAGTTTAAAGTGATAATGTGTTTTTGGAATCTATCTCTTGTGGAGCGCCAATTTGAACCCTTGCCCCATAATCCCATTATTTCATTACAAGCAAGTATGACTGGTTGCTTGGTCTCATCAAGTAATCTCAACAACTCTGCTTTACCTCCAGAATCTCCTTTGAAGGTAATTGGATTCCCTGCTACTTCTTCACCCATAAGCGCTTTCGCAAGTTTATCTTGATTTACTTTTTTTAATCCGCCTGAAAGATGATCTACTTCATCCAATAAAATAAGTGTACGTTGTTTCTTATCATTTGGATTGTGGAATAAGGAACGATGAGTAGCACCTTGAGTTGCTGCCTTACGAATTGCAGCAGCATTTCTTGCGTCTGAAGCATTTAATTCAATAACACTCCAATTCATATCCTGTGCAATTGCACGAGCTACAGTAGTCTTTCCAACGCCAGGAGGTCCTACAAGTAAGAGTGCTTTTTTTCTAGGCATGCCATCTTGCCACTCTGATAACCAATCTCTAATCTTGCGACGTTGAGATTCATTGCCTTCTAAATGGCTTTCAGAAATTGGACGATACCTCTCGGTCCAATCGCTAACTTTTGCCATAGATTTCCTAATATGCGAAGGTTCTTGAACATTAACTATGTATCGAAGTCAAGAATTGATTTAGGATATAATTCACAGTGAGTCGATTGATACTCTTTTCTGTTGCCCTGTATCTCTATCCCTAAGCGTAACTGTGTTATCTTCTAATGACTGATGATCTACAGTGATACAAAATGGAACTCCTATTTCATCCGCCCTAGCATATCTTCGACCAATTGAACCACTAGAATCATACATGGAAATTATTCCAAGTTTCGAACACAAATTAGTATTTATTGATTTAGCAATTTCGCCCATTCCATCTTTCTCAAATAAAGGGAATACACAATAATCAACTGGAGCAATGGATTGACTCAATCTCAAAACAGTGTATAAATCGTCTCCTTTAGAAACCTCGTCATAAGCATGGTCTAAAATATGCCAAATTATTCTGTCAATTCCGAAAGCAGGTTCAACAACATGAGGAATAAACCATTCACCTGTAACAACTTCTGTTCTTTGATTTCTCTTGATATGCTGCGGTTCCACTGTCACAGATTCACCTGAGTCTAATTGTATATGGCAGGGAAATTCAGTATCAATCGATAAATTTTCAACCGCTGATTTTACTACTCCTGCTAGAGATCTAAATGCTGGCCCTGCTACAGAACCATCAATTGTCCAATGATCTATTTCGATGTTCCTTGGCTCGCTAAATTCTCGCCTTGCCCTGAGTGTCTTTCCGGTATACTTTTCATGGGCTTCAAGATCATAACAACCTCGATGTGCTATTCCAACACATTCAACCCAGCCATATGAACCATGAATCTCGACATCCCAGCAATCCATAGCATAGTGAGCCATCTCATCTGATTCATGCTGCCTAAATCTTAATTTATCGGGATTTATCCCTACTTTGATTAAAAAATCATAGGTTAATCCCATAAAGAATCCAACAGTTGAATCTCTAATTATACCATTATTTACTGCCTTTTCTAGTGAAATCGAAATTTCTTTACCATCTTCAGGTATTAATTTGAACAGAGAAATATTCCATTTGGAAAAATCATGATTCGAATCTTCTTCAGGATCAATAAAATACTCTAACTCCGCCATATTAAATTCCCGTAGACGAATCATTCCTTGTCGAGGAGATATTTCATTTCTGTATCCTTTACCAACCTGAATCGCTCCGAATGGCAATCTTTCTCTGTTATGTCGATAAAGTGTTTGAAATGATGTAAACATTCCTTGTGCTGTTTCAGGACGTAAAAATCCCTGTCTACCGGACTTCCCAGCACCAATTGTTGTATTAAACATCAAATTTTGAGCCGTGATATCACTCCAATCACTGGAGTCACATGACGGGCATTTAGGATTATGCTTGGAAAATAATTCCTGCAAATCCGATTTTGATAACGCGTCTGGGTTGGAGTGAAAATCTTCCAACAATGTATCTGCTCTACTTGCCTCTCCACAGGCGATACAATCAACCATGAAATCTGAAAATTCACCTACATGGCCACTTGCTTCAAGCACTTCAAAAGGGGTAACTGTAGGACATGATATCTCAGTAATATTACCCATTGAAGTCCAGTGGTCAATCCAATTTTGGTTAACTCTATTACGTAATCTACCACCGACCGGACCAAAATCATACAATCCTTTTGAACCACCATGTATTTCGAATGCCGGTAAAATAATTCCTCGCCTTTTCAACATCCCAGATAATCTTTCCAAACGATTACTATCAGGGATTGACATTGGACCGCCTGTAATGTCCTAGAGTTCTTTGCCTTTGAAATTGACCGTCAATATTGAGCTTTATGTGCTAATACGCATGGTTAATAACATCTCAGAATTGGCGAATTTAACGGGGTTGCAAATGATGAGTGAATATGATTATGATGTTGTAATCATAGGTGGCGGTCCGGCAGGAAGTACTGTGGCTAGGTATGCTGCTGAATCAGGAATCAAAACCCTAGTCATAGATGCAAGAAAATCAATAGGTTCGCCATTGCAATGCGGAGAACTCGTTCCAACAAATGATGAGATGAGACGTCTGTGTCCCGATGTCCCTGATATGGATGATTTATTTCAAACTCCGGATGATGCTATATCACGTAGAACAGATGTACTTAGTATTATTACGCCATCTGGTAAATCGCTAAAATATGATTTTGAGGGGCTTGTTCTAAATCGGGTTAGGCATGATGAAGCTCTTGTTGAGTTGGCTAAAAAATGTGGAGCGGAGTATATGGTGAATTCTTTTATCAATAAAATTGAAGGTAATACAGTTCATATTCGAAATGGAAAAAGTATTACTGGAAAGGTGATTGTCGGTGCAGGAGGTCATAATGATCCGGTAAGGAGAGCATTTTGGAAAGAGAAGTCACTGAATATACCTGTCAAATTTTCTCTCAAGGAAGGAGATTATGGAGAAGATGTAGAGCTACATTTTGGATCAATGGCTCCAGGTGGTTATGCATGGATGTTCCCTAAATCAAAGGGAGCCAATATTGGACTAGGGATACAGAAAAAACTAGCCAAAGGTAAATCTCTGAATCTTTTTGCTTCAGAATTCATCGATAAATATGAAGGTGATTCAACATTCAATGGTGCTGGTTCATTACCGATGTCTGGAACTATCAAGACATTTGTCAAAGGAAACTATGTCCTAGTAGGTGATTCTGCTGGTATGGTTTTACCTTCTAATGGGGCTGGAATCACTATTGCGATGATAGGTGGAAGAATCGCTGGCCAAGTTATTTCTAAGCATATCAAAGAGGGATTGGAATTGAAAGAATATGAAAAAATTTGGAAGAAGCAAATGGGAAGAGTGATGCTTAATTCCAAGAGAGCTTTCAAAATTGGAAGTATAATGTTTAGATTACCAGATTGGGTTTTGAATATTTTCTTCAATAGATTAACTAAAGGAATTATTTGGAGAGCAGTTACTTGCAGAAGAATGTTTTTGGTAATTTAAAATTGAACTTATTATTTTATCAATATTTATCATCTAAATCTGTAAATAAAGGCGAAGTTTTCAAGTAGTCGATACTATCGTTACGCAGCATTGGGATAGTGAGAAAAAAATGCCTGAGATTGAGTATCTAGAAACTTCTCATTCCACTGATGAGTTATTGGATAGTCTATGTGCACCAGTTAGAAACTGGTTCAAGGATTCTTTTCCTGACTTCACCCGACCTCAAAAACTAGCAATTCCAGCAATTATGGAACGTAAAAATCTGTTGTTGTGCTCACCAACAGGTTCAGGAAAAACATTGACCGCTTTTCTAACCATTATTGATAAATTAGTGAGGCTTGCTCTTGATAATAAATTAGAGAAAAAGGTTCATTGTGTTTACATATCGCCAATAAAAGCCCTTGCTAATGATATTGAGAGAAATCTAATAGGTCCTCTTAGTGAAATTTCTGAAACATATCTTCCTGATAGAGCCCAAGAAATAAAAGTTGGACTAAGAACTGGAGATACCAGTCAATCCGATAGACAAAAAATGTTGAGAAATCCGCCGCATATTCTAATTACCACACCAGAGAGTCTTGCTATTGCGATTACATCACCTCGATTTCAACCAATAGTTAGTGAATTGGAATACATGATTGTTGATGAATTACACTCTCTGGTTCCAACCAAAAGAGGCGTTCATCTAGCTTTGACATTATCATATTTGGATACCCTACTCAAAACTCCAGTTCAAAGAATAGGAATCTCAGCAACAATGGAACCTCTGGAAAAAGTTGCTGAATACTTAGTTGCTAGTGATGACCAAGAAACAAGAGCCAATAATAGTAAAGTTAGTATTGCAAAGGTATCTGGTTCCCGAGAATTAGACTTAGACATTATGATTACCCATAAAAGATTCAGTGACCTAGCAGTAATGAAGATTCTTGACTCCAATATTGAAGCAATTGCTGATTTGATTTCCGCTCACACAACAACTCTTGTCTTTGCCAATACTAGAAAGATGACTGAGACTATTGTACAGAGGCTTCGACCATACTTAGGAGAACTTGTTGCAGGACATCACGGTTCAATGGATAAAAAAATTAGACTTGATGTTGAAAAAAGATTGAAACATGGACACTTAAGAGCTGTTGTAACCTCTTCGTCGTTAGAAATGGGTATTGATATCGGTTCAGTTGATCTAGTCCTTCAAGTTGGTAGTCCTGGAGATATCGCAACTGCACTTCAACGAATAGGTCGTGCTGGACACCATGTAGGGGGAATACCCCGAGCAAGATTCTTGCCAACCAGTGTTGATGACTTAATCGAATTGGCTGCTTTACAGTCTGCAATTCAAAAAGGTGATATGGATAGGTTAGACTTTCCAGAAAATTGTCTCGATGTTGTTGCTCAATTCATGATTGGATTGGTAATTATCAATGAATTAGACATTGATGAGGCATATGAAATAATTGTAAATGCTTGGTCATATAGAAACTTTTCATATGATGATTTCATTGAGGTTTTGGACATGCTCGAGGAAGAACGTCGAGTTTGGGTTGATTGGGAAGAAAACATATATGGAAAACGTGGATATTCCAGAATGATTTACTACACCAATATTGGAACTATTGCACCAGATAATTCATACTTAGTTTTCAATGCCGAAGGTTCCATTCTTGGTCAATTATCCGGTTCCTTCGTATCTAATTTACGAAGTGGTGACGTAATCCTTCTAGGTGGTTCGACCTACCGTGTGACCAATATTCAAGGAACCCGTGTAAATGTAACCTCTGTTACTGGATATAGGCCGACTGTTCCTTCATGGTCTGGTGAAGCACGCTCTAGGTCTAGAGAACTATCTAATGCATTATTAGATTTAATTGGACATTGTATTATCTCTCTTCGCAAAGAGATTGATCCAAGAATAATTCTAAGAGATGCTTATGGATTATCTAATGATGTTTCCAATGCCATTGCTAGGCATTTAGAAGAGCATTCTATAGAATCTTTTCAAGTTCCTGACCCAACCAGAATGTTGGTTGAGCAAATTATCAGTGGAGGACATCCTACCTATATGATTACAACTTGCCGAGGAAGAGGATTTAACACTGCTTTAGGTTACTTCTTGGCTGGACTTGCTGAAAGTAAAAATATTAGCGTAATAGAGATGTCATTCGATGAAAATGGATTACTATTAAGAACATCTAAAGAAATAGATCCAAGAGAAATGTATGATTCATTCAAGACTAATGATCACATAGAAATTATAGAAAGACATATCATAAGTACTCAAATTTTCGCTAAGAGATTCAAAGAAGTTGCCGGTCGTTCTCTTATTATCCCTAAGAGAATCGGAGCCGAAGAGGTCAGTCCACAACAATTCCAACAGAAGGCTGATTCTTTATTGAACAAGCATAGAACCATAGATGATAGCCTTCTAATGCGAGAGGCTAAAAATGAGATTATGTTTGCAGATATCGATATTAAAAGTCTAAATGAGTTCCTGAATTCATGTGTCGAAGGAGATGCAAGAATTGTTCATCAAAAAATGACTATTCCTTCACGCCTTGGAATGTCATTGTTTATGTCTGCTTTTGAAGATTTAATGTCGATGAAAACTCGTGCTTTCTTAGTCAAGGATATTGACCCAACTGTATTACAAAGATTACTTGGTACTCGAAGTTTGGCAACAGAACTTTCCAGTGAAGAATTAAATCAATACTATCTCAATAAAGCACCAATACCGAAAGATTCGGAAGGACTGTTAAAATTAATGTCTCATGGAGGAGGTTTAGAGAAATCTTTCAATAACCCACTTTACAAAGAGAAATTACAAGATATAGATATAGATATTTTACGTGATTGGGTTGAACAATTATGTCAAAATGGAAAAATTGTAAAATTAGATAAATGTGGTTCTAAGGAGTTAGATGGAAAATGGTTTACACCATACATGGCAGAAATACATGGAACTCTTGGAAGTCTTTCGGTCAATGGAGGAAAGGATGTCAAAGACCTTAGAGAGTTAAATATTCAAGGATTAAGTTTCAATGTATCCTGTGAATATGATGGTCGATTACCGACAAAATGGGAGAAAGTTTTGCTTGGAGACCCTCATGAAGCAATGCGAGTTAAAATTATAGAAATGCTTGGTAGTGAAGGTCCAAAAACATCTGAAGAAATGGAACAAAGACTTCCTTTTTCTAAAGAACTAGTCGAAAGAATTCTTCATGAACTTGAATCTAGAAATGTCGTATCTGTAGGTTTCTATCGTCAGACTGAAGAAGCCGAGTATATTTTGAAAGTTGACGAACATAGATTGACCGGTGGTGATGAAGAAGTTGTTGAATACCGTTGGGTACAAAATATGGTTTTCCAAAAGTCATTTGCGCAGTATGACGATGGGTTCTCTGCCTTCGATTCTCACGTAATTTTCCAAAAGCAACAAGAATTACTGTATAGAGTAGAAGAATTTAGATTCAAGGATTGGAAAGATCTACAATTGGATTCCGATGTTATTATGGGTAGACTATTACACAATAGAATTGGATACACTACCAAGAAAAATATTCCAATGCTTCTTGGATTAAAGCCGGAGCCTTGGATAGGTCCTATGGAAGAACAAGTTCTAGAAAAGATACCTCCAGGAATAAATGTCACTAGACAAGAAATCATGCAAGACTTCCCAAAAGGTGAAGAGTACAAATCATTGCAAAGAGACCTCAAGAGAGCATTGGATAACCTAGAACGCCAAATGTTAGTTGTCAAGCAATTTGAAGATGTTACTGGTAGAAGACGCAGACTATCACTATTCCATCGAGTTCACGGCGTCTATGAAACACTTGATTTTGAGTCATCATTAGTAGACGTTATCAAAAGATTAGGACCTATCAAGGCTAACACTCTAAGATTTTATGTTACCCGTTCATATGAAGACCTTACTGTCGCATTGATGAATCTAGAAAAGTCTGGTAAAATCTCAAAAGTTATTTCTTTGGTTCCTGATCCTGAAGCCTTCTATTGTATGCCAGAAGAAGTTGAATTATTACAACGACCAAGAAGAGAAGATCGTAATTTGAGAATTATGACTCAGTCTGACCCATATGTTTCACGATTTATTTGGGAAGTTAGAAGTATTCTCGATAGAGGATGGTATCTACCTGTTTTCAAAGGTGTTGACCCTATCGGTAAAATTTTGATGTTCAAAGTAAATGATTATTTAGAAATAAAAGATCTACATATCCCCAATGCATACATCGAAGAATTCTGCGAAGCATTCTCTATTCTCTTAGATAATCACTCTGATCAATTAGTAGATGTTGCAATTTTGAGTAATTTCAACAGTGAACCTGTTTCTAATATAGACGAAGTAACAAGGAAATGTTTGGAATCGATTGGATTCAAGCTAACTGGCGAGAGAATGATTCGAGGTGGAATAGTAGACCCTCAACCAAGAGAGATTGCTGAAAGAGCATTGTTCCATAAGCACAACTTACATCAAAATACTAGACTAGAAAATGAAATTTTGGCTATGAGAAAGACTCCTGAAGTTAGGGATGATTTTGCACTTAGAGGTCGATGTGAGGTTTATCGTGCTGATTTGAAGAGTATGGCTAGTGCAAATAGACTACATCAAGGTATTAACCTAAGAGGCCATCAAGTTTGGGGTACCTATGAACACTTCCAAGACTTACTGGTAATCAGAGGCCAAGAAGCCGATGAAGATCTTTGGGACATAGTGGAATTCTTTAGTAAAAATTCTGATCCTAATATTTTCAAAGAGCGACATGCATTATCGCAATCCGAATTCAGGAAATTAATTCAACCTCTTATTAGAACAGGGCATATAGTTCAAGATTACCGTGGAGGGTTTAGGACAGTAGCACCAAGAGGCGACGTTGACCCTGTAGAGCTACGTAAAGAATATCTAAGAAAAATGGTTGAAAATTTCCCTGTTATCACACTTAAGCAGCTAATGAGGTTGTCAGGCACACCATTTAAGCCAGAAGAATTGAAGTCTGTTTTGAATGGATTTGAAGAAGATGGAACACTGATAAAAGGATTTTTAATCGAAGATTTACATGAGGTTTGCTGGGGTCGAAAAGAACTCTTAGAAGAAGCAAAAGATATTACAACAATTAGAGATTTTGTACTTCCACCAAGTGACCCAATTGCACCATATTTTGCTGATATCATGAAAGAGAAATTTGGCTTTGGCTCAGCATATCTTGTATTCAAAAACGCAGAACCTGTAGCCGCTTTCAAAGCAAATACTAGAAATAAAATAATTGAGGTAAAAGATTACGAAGGTTCTGAAAATGGTTGGAGGATTGTAAAAGAATTTGCCTGGGAACATCAAATGCCTCTAGAAACCGAATTACGAATCGGTGGTAAGAAAATGACCAAATAAGAAAAATCAAATTTCCAATACGTTGAAATTGGATTAATACTTCGATGTACTGATGAACAACTTTAGTAATGGCAAAGCTTTTGTCTTGGTAACATTATTTTTAGCCTCTTTAATGACACCGATTATATCTAATTCCTCTTCTGAAAGTGTGGATGAAATTACAATATTACACACCGCCGTTAATCCTGAAAATAATAACACATACCACTTGTTAAGTGCTGCATCATGGGAAGATTCTGCTACTGTAGCACGTGGATTAGATGGTTTTCTTACTACAATAGATAGCCTGGAAGAAAATACCTGGGTGTTTGAAACATTTGCTAATTTCAATAATCAATCTAGGCACTTATGGACCGGATTATCAGATTATGATGAAGAAGGATATTACAAGTGGCATGATGGGACTCCTTTTTATTACCGTAATTGGGGAGATAATCAGCCATCATCAAATGATGAAGAAGACTTTGTTCACATTGCTGGAACGAATATAGGAAATATTATGCCAGGAACTTGGAATGACCTAAGTAACGACCCTGAACTTGTTCCAGTTTATGGTGTAGTAGAGATTGGACCTGGTGCAGATTATGCACTTAGATTTGATGGAGACAATGATTTCATTATTGTCGAAGATGAGATGCCAGATTGGGAAAATCATATTGAAATCGAAGCAATGATCAATATGCCTGATACATCAGGAATTCAATTCATTACAATGATGGGTGATTATGGATGGGGGCTTTACATTAACAATGGACAACTCGCCTATTCTAGCGAATATTCAATGTCAAAGAATCCAGTTTCCAATATGTCAATTTCAGAAAATAATTGGACACATGTCAAAGTAATTATTGAAGAAGACACATATGGAGAGTTTTACATCGACGGCACTCCTGCAGGGATAATTGATGGTAATGATTCTAAAATACCCTTAGGAGATTTTGGATCTAATAATTGCTTCCAAAGTGGTTTAGAATGCGATGAACTGATTATCGGAAAAATGGGTGCTGGGTGCGATTGTAATTACTTCAGGGGTATGATAGATGATGTTAGAATTAGCAATGCTGACAATGACTCGTTTTGGGAATTCCCTGAAGGTGAAGGCATGTATACTAGCGATTTAATTGGGGTTACTGGAGAAATCAATGGAGCATCATGGGTAATGCCGGATGGAAGTATTGTAACTCAGGCGATTCAAATCTTCAATGGCGATGAAATTTCTGACATTACCGGATTGCCAGGTGATCAACTTCTGTTCTTTGCTGAAATTGATGAAATGACTAAAGGTGCATACTTCAGTGTTTTTGAAGAATTCGAAGACTGGTTTGAGGAAGAAGATTCAAGTTTTGAAATTTATGTTGCCCATGAATATATTCCTAATTCATGGGAATATGATTTGGTTATCGAAACAGAATGGGGATTTGCCTATGAAGAATGGCAGTGGCCTGAAGCAGGAACATGGTGGTTCGTTATTGTCCCAGTCAGTGAGATTGAATCACTATCAATATACCTAGATTGGGATATTGCTGACCCACCACCACCTCTAGAAGATATGACTGAATTATTCAATGGAATACCTGTCACAGATCAATCAATATCAGGCGGCAGAAATGTACCGCTTGAAGATAAATTACTCTATTACTACGTTGACTTAACTGAGAATTTATCATCACTTAGCATAAAAACCTACGGAGGTACCGGCAATATCGATTTAGGTATTTCGTGGGGTACAGTTCCAGACCCGTTTGATTTCGGATTTTTCCCAGGGGTTTTTGAAGATGAATTTTCAGAACCAGGTACTGATACTTATCAAAAAGTTGCTTGGGATGGTGGACCTGGGAATGATAATGTTGTAACATTGTATGATCTCGAACCAGGTCTATACTACATCACAGCATATACCTATCAAAGGGCTACAGATTTTACGATTTCAGCTCAGTTTACCTATGAGCCGGATAATATTGAACCTGAAGATGCAATCGAATTATTCCCCGGACAAAAGTATGGTCCTTTAAGTGGTTACAACTCACTAGATCAATTTTTCAAAATCAATGTTCCAAGCGGTACTGAAAGATTAGAAGTTGATTTGTCAGAAGGCTTCGGAGAAGCTGCACTTTTCATGAAATTTGAACAAGCCCCAACGACTTCTGAATTCGATTATCTTTCCTCAACTCCAGGTGCTGGAGATATGATTGGATTTAATGACCCTACACCTGGTATGTGGTATATCTTACTTGACACTGAAGAAGTATTTGGTAATGTAATGATAACTGCTTCATTTGAAGACAGGTATGTTTGGTCTTATGATGGAACTCCTATTGAATTATTCAATAATGAGGAAATTTTTGGTATTGAAGCACCCGAAGGTGAGGAATTATTCTTTTTCTTAAATCTGGAAAAACCAGGAGATTATCTACAAATCTCTACATATGGTGGCACTGGTGACCTTACACTTACTCTAGAAGGTGATGTGATAATTTTTGGATTCGAAGATTTCTTCTTTGAATTTGATGATGAAGACATGGGACGACAACGACCAAGCATGGAAACCAATTCAGAGGAAGTGGAAGTAGATTCTTATGGCGATGGAACTGCACAGACAATATTTGTTGATTTACCGGCTAATGGAAGATTCGATATCACTTTAATTGCCGAAACTGATGTATCTGATGTTTCAATAATTGCTAATTGGGTTTACAGTGACTTCTTAGAACCAATTGACGATAATGAACCTATAATCGAACCTGTTGTAGAGGTTTCTTGTAGAGATAATGCCAATGAAATAATGAATACTGTTGATAAAGATTCTAATGGAGTTATTGATGAAAGTGAATTCAAATCAATAATGGGTGAAATGGAAGTTCAAGAAGATGATTTCAAAAGTGTAGATTTGAATAATGATGGAGAGATAGAATTTGCAGAGATTCTTCAAGAATCATGTAGATGTGACAATGAAATTTGGATTATTTTTGATCAGTTATCGGATGATGGCGATTCGGTTTCAATAGAATTACTAAGTTCCCAAATTTATGAGAATAAATATAATTTCATCGGAATGGATACAAATTCCGACTTAGAAATTTCAGAAACTGAAATCGAATTGATGACGAGTATTTGCGTTACTACATTTGATGCATTTGATGGTGATGGTGATGGAGTTCCAGATGAGGAGGATGAATTCCCTAATGATCCTGATGAATCTAAAGATACAGATGGTGATGGAGTCGGTGATAATGCTGACATTGCACCGAGTATCGCTAATGATTTGGTTTATTCAGTCGGAGCAATTGTATTTATCGGACTTCTTGCACTATTGGTTCTAATAACTAGAGGGAATAGAAATAATGCGGAAAATCAAGATTGGGGTGATGAAAAGAAATTCGATATAGCCGAAACAATGCTTGGAATGCAGGAGCCAAAATTAGAGCCACCTGTTCAAGAAATCATTTCATCTCAAAACCCGACAACAGAAATTTATCAAACTGAATTTTCTAACAATAACTTGGAAAATAATAATGATTTCCAAAATATAATTTCGAATGTTGCAAATGAAAATATGCCATCCTTTGAAGATTTATTGGGATCTGATGATCAATTTAACTCCCCATCAAGTCAACTAATGGGTATGATAGGAACAGATGGAAAAGAGACCATTGAATATCCAATAAACAGTGGCATCAAGTGGTCAAGAAATAATCCTGGAGAAGAATGGTCCAAATACTAACCAGAATTCTTCGTTTTTGGTTGTAGAATACCTAGTGGTTTGAGTAATCTAACTATATGCCTATGTAACTCTGGTAAGATTTCAAACATAATTAGTGCCATGAAAAACATTGCAAACAAAGATACGAACCTAGATGCATAATTATGTCCAAATTCAAACACTGACATTCCAATATAGTTCCAAGTTGTATAAGTTTGATCCATCCAAATTAATCCAACATTTCTAAAAATATTCAAAATATGAATCACAGGAACTGTAAATATTAATGCACGAATTCTTCTTTTCCTATCAATATCGAGAACTGATATAGCTCCGATAAAGATAACCATAGATTGTAAAGCAGTACATGCAAGGACGAAATTTATTCCAATTAAGGAACCATCACCCGTAATTAGTTCTGTTTGGTATGGGAATTCACCAAATGTTTCAGTACTAAACCACCGATTTCCATCCCATGAATCCCAGTTTACTCTTCCTGTTTCAGTTTGAACCCATGTTTCACCAAGATGTATGTCTCCTGTTCCTGAAACCCGATAAAATAACGCTACTTGAGAAGCAACAAACCATATCGCGAGTACACTTAGCCAAGGTACATGTGCAATGAGTAGATAAGGTCCACCTGCATATGCCATTGCACCTCTTGACCATATCAAAGCCTCCTTGGTTCTACCAGATTCTTCTTTACCTTCCCAAACTGCAATGCCAAAACCAAGTGGTAGTGCGAGCATACTCATTATTGTCAAAATATAATCTTGATGTGAATAATATTTCCATGATGCTGAAAAAAAGTAAATGGAAACTAAAATCCATCCAATTTGTGCGATTATTGGATTATTTATCTTTCTAAAATGCCAAGAAATAGCAAGAAAAATTAGCCCAATAGCACCTATTATTGCAACAACAGATTGGGCCTCCATATTTTATGCTATGATGAACTTCACTTCAAAACTTGTATGGTAATGGCAAATCACTTCAATAAATTACTCTAGGCCCAATTATGCGGGGACCAATTGTTGAATTCACACCCGCAGATTTTCCTAGCGGAGTAAACCAAAATGGTGCAATTGCTTTTCTAGATAGAGACGGAGTACTAAATCTTGGGAAATCAACTTATGTTAACTCTCCTGACGAACTGGAAATTCTATCCGGTGCACCTCAAGCAGTAGGTGATCTTAGAAGATTGGGTTACAGAACTTGTATAGTAACAAACCAATCTCCAATTATGCGTGGATTATGGGATGAAAATCAATTATTTCTAATACATCAAAAGTTGAGACAATTATTCTTAGAAAGTGACGCTGATGCCCATTTTGATATGATTATAACTTGCCCACATAGGAATAGAGATAATTGCACATGCAGAAAACCAAAACCAGGAATGTTACAACTTGGAAGTAAATTACTTCGTAGTAAACCACTACAAGAATTTGATACTAAACAAAAAATTATCAGTCTAGATTCAACATTTGAGGCAGTTAATTGGTGGAAACAAAAAGTTTCTCCAGAGAATGAATTAGATTTAATGATTGGTGACAGAAATAGTGACATGGGTGCAGGTTGGGCGATAGGCGCTAGATTATTTCGAGTCCCACAAGTTATTGGAATAAAGCATGTTAACAATCGAATTATTGATAACAATGATAAAGGTGATTTTTTTAATCCCATTAGGTGATTTCATGGGGTGGTTAGGTCTTGATGATACAGATCACCTAGGTGGTGGATGCACAACAAAGAGTCTTGATGATTTGATTATCGGACTTCCAAAAAATGTTTCAGTTGGAGAAATAAGGTTAGTTAGATTATGGCCTTTTGCAAAACAAAGAACAAGAGGTAATGCTGCAGTTGCAGTAGAATTAAATTCTGAGAATGAAAAACTTTTAATTGAGCATCTCGATTATTGGTGGAATGAAAAAATAGAACCATTGAGTGGCAGTATTACAAATTCGGAAAATTATGACAGAGAACAATATGCGACAGACCCTGGAATGGTTTGGTTCTCAAAAAGTAGGCCTGCAGAGAAATTCTATTTTGATGCCGTAAGTAAGGAAGTTCAGTTATCACTAATCCCTGATGCAGATAAATCATGGGGAGGACATGGCCGAATTGGTGCAACTGCTGCTGTGGCTTGGAATAAATCTAATATTACATACGAGGCTATTGCATGGAGATGTCAAAATAATATATCTAATGACAATATTAGGGAAATCGATTTGGATAGATTAAAGCAAATCGATACGAAAAAAGATACTTTCATGTCTAGAGATTCACGTACTGGCAATAGTTTAATCGCTCCAAGAGGACCATGTCCAGTACTTTTTGGAGTCAGAGCAACAGTATTCGAATCTGCTGAAAAATCGGCTCAATATTTGATTGATTCGGATAAAACTGAACCAGTTTCTGGCATGAGGGTATTTGTTACAAATCAAGCAAGTGATGACCACTTAGGGGACAATTTGAATGAAATAATTGTAGAAACTCAAATTTTATCACGTGGAACGGTTATAATAAAATGTCTCAATCACAATCTTGTTGCATTTTCTGAATCAGGAGACATAAAATTGCTTGCCCAATGGTTAAAAAAAGGTGATGAGATACAATTCAATGGATTGTCCAGTAATGATGGTTCGATACATCTTGAAAGGTTAAAAATAATTAAATCAGAACCAAATAAAGTAAGGCCAATCTGCGATAAATGTAATGTTCGAATGAAATCAATGGGCCAAAATCAGCCTGTTAGATGTCCAAAGTGTAGGTATAAATCGGAAATTCTCTGGATTGATGAACCTAGAATCCCTCCATTCACAACTTGGGTACAAGCGCCACTAGATTCTAGAAGACATCTTACTAGGCCTGTGGAGTGGTGTGATTTCCAATAATTGATGATTTTTTCATCATATATTTAGGAAATAATCATATCTTATGCCTATGAGTTGTATTCATGGCAGATGAGCAAACTACTAAGAATGTAGCATACATAATTCTTGGGATTTCATTTTTGGTAATGATGTGGTTTATCATCAAGCAAGCAAGACAAAATCGAGAAGATTCGATTGAAAGTAGTTCGCCAAATATTGCTGGAAGTGACGATAGGCCAGGCAATGCTATCAATCCAGAACAATTTGATGAGCCGGATGAACAAGCACTTGAGGAAATGGCTGATCTATTGGAAATGGATGAAGACTAATTCAATTCAGTGAACCCTTCCTCAGTTAGTTCTAATTCTATTTTTTGATCTCCGAAATATAATTCCCTTAATGGCCCATCCTTAGGTCTTGAAAGAATAAAAATTGAGAAATCATTTTCTCTCATTTTATTTTCTGCCCGAGCATACTTTTGATATTCTTTTTTCCCGCTAGCGTCAATACTCGCCTTGCTAATTAGTAAGAGAACTGTCTGTTCCGGAATTTTTTCTTTGAGTCTAATCACTTCATCGATTATAGAATTTGGAATTCTCCCCGAATTTTGGCACCAATCATCCATGACAATTAATTTGACTGATGGTAACGTTTCTAGAGCACTAATAATCGAGTCTACAGCTTTATCGAATGAACTCGAAAATGACATTGCATGGAATTTAGATGCGTCAGTCAATGATAGGTTTTGAAATAATTGTGAAAATCTTTTGTTATCTGGCATCTCTTCACAGACCCATAAAACTCGCCCACCATCATTAATCATATCTGCAGCAACGTGTAATCCTAAGGAAGTTCCACCGACACTACCTTCTACTGCTAAATGGATTTTATTTTCATTCGGAACAAATCTCCACCTGCTCATGACTCTCCGACATTAATCAAGTGAATGACAGTTACGGAAATGGAAATACTCATGACCCCCCAATTACACGCAGGTCCATGGCGAGTGCTGGAGGAAAAGAAGATGATTCAAAAAACGAGGAATCTACAATTCGTAAAGGCGAAAGGATACCGAGACGAAGTCCCCCTCAATTTGAGGAAGCAAGTAGTTTTTCAAATGCTATCAGCCGAGATGGAATTATCGGAACTGCGATGGATGATAAGAATCAATATGGACCTGTAGCAATGATGTTTATGCTGCTAATTGTTGCAACAATTACTGGATTTTTTATCAAAATGATCGATTTAATTATCAGCTCTTAATATCCTGATCTTTGTTTTCTATTGCATTGAAAGGTTTCATTGCAACTCGAATAAATATAATTGCTAGTATTGTCGATACTACGAAAAATATTCCAACACTAGTTGAGATATTGTACCACATCATTCCAACTCCAACTAAGGAAATATAAGCCACTAATTGACAGATTGCTGAAGCCTTCTGCAGCCTGTCACGCATATGATTTTCTAAAGTTGCTTCATTTTCAAGAACAAATGTATAGATTAAGAAATAAATACCTTGAAACGGTAGAGTAGCGGCAATAATTGATAGAGCTAATTCCCTAATTTCAGTGGGGTTGCGCTCTTGTTCAATGCCTTGGAAAAGCATCACTGCTGTATTGGTACCCAATAATGCCGCCATAATTGTCCATCTCTTGTCTTGAGAGGATGTACGGCTTTCGACATTGACCGAACTATCTGCCATGACTTTGTACAATTCTTGAAGGATTATTATATTCCCCCACTAAAAATAATTAAATTATCTATTTGACAATAGAATTTAGTTTTCCAAAATTCTAAACCAAAATTTCATTCTAGGATGTAGGAAGGTTCAAGAGTCTATTACTAGACCAGTAATCATGGCCTTTTGTCCACTAGACTATCGATACGGTTGCAAAGATTTCAAGCATATTTGGTCTGAACTTGGCAGGCATGAAAGACAACTAGAAGTTGAAAGAGCTCTAATATGGGCCCATATGCAACTTGGCAAAGTATCCAAAGAGGATTATGAGGCTGTTGCTGCGATTGCAAATCCTGAATCGGTATCCAAAGATCGTGTTTCAGAAATTGAAGCTGAAACTAAACATGACATAATGGCATTGACTAAAGCAATGGCAGAAGCTGCTGGTGATGCTGGATGGTGTATTCATTTAG
This sequence comes from uncultured euryarchaeote, assembly GCA_964001175.1. Lineage (GTDB taxonomy): Archaea > Thermoplasmatota > Poseidoniia > Poseidoniales > Poseidoniaceae > MGIIa-L1. The sequence goes on along the minus strand of CAXFAS010000001.1, from coordinate 23,336 downwards.
GAGCAACATCAAATGATATTGTAGACACTGCGGTTGCTCTGCAACTTAGAGACAGTATAGTTATGCTTAGAGAGCAATTATGTCTTTTGATTGGAGTTTGCGCAGATGTTGCGGAAAGAGAAAGAGATACTGTGATGCTTGGGAGAACTCATGGACAAGCAGCAGTTCCTATCACATTTGGCCTTAAAGCCGCTGTTTGGTTGGATGAGTTGCGAAGACAACTGATTAGATTAGATGAAGCCACTCCTAGAATCGCCGTAGGAAAATTCCTTGGTGCTGTAGGAACAGGTGCTGCACAAGGTGAAAATGCAAGGGAATTACAAAGGCTAATTCTAACTCATTTAGGACTTGGAGTGCCGTTGGCCACAACCCAAGTAGTAGGTAGAGACAGATATATTGAGTATGTTTCATGGTTAGCTAATATCGCTGCTACATGTGAAAAAATTCTTCAAGAAGTAAGAAATCTGCAACGTTCTGAAATCCAAGAAGCAGGAGAAGGATTTGATATCAAAAAGCAAGTTGGTTCATCGACTATGGCTCACAAAAAGAATCCAATTAAATCTGAAAATGCCTCTGGACTCGCTAGAATTGTTCGTTCAATGATCATCCCTACTTACGAGAATGCACTATTATGGCATGAGAGAGATTTGGCTAATTCAAGTAGTGAAAGATTCACTTTATCTCACGGTTCTGCACTTTGTGAAGATGTTATAGCGAAGACTAGAGATGTTCTAACTAACATGTGGGTTGACTCTGAAAGATGTATGGAAAATATACTTTCGCAACGTGGCTTAGTGATGGCTGAAAAAGTGATGATTGAACTTGTAGAACATGGAATTGCTCGTGATGAAGCACACGAAATTCTACGTTCAGCATCTTTTGAAGCGGTGGATAAGAAAATTGAGTTGATTGATGTTTGTGCTCGAACACCAGAAATCGCTGCAGCGTTTAGTATTGAGCAATTGGAAGAAATGTTTGATCCTGCAAATCACATTGGAGATTCTGGAGAGATTGTTGATGAGTGCGTTAAACTTGCTAGAGATGCAATTAAGGCTTAATAAATTCAACTGAATCAATTTCTAATTCACCTCTAACTCCATCCCACAGAGTTTTTCCTGAAACCTTTAATTCACCATCAAAATGAGGCCCTGCTACAACTAAGGTTTCATATTCTCCACCTTCACCATCAATATTAAATCGATATTTTCTAGATAATTTCTCCATTTCAGAAAGTGATTCTTTAGTCAAAATATGGCCTATCCATTTTTCGTTGAGTCCTTCACAAGCGATACCAGTAATCATAACTTTGAAGTTATTTTCTACTAAACCATTCATGTGTTGAAGACTATCTTGATGCCATAATGGTGTCCAACTTTTTATCGAAAGTCTTTCACACATCCTTTCGATTCTTGATTTCTGATAGTCAGACCTTAAGGCACCACATACTATACCATCGATCTCTAATTTTGCAAGAGATTCTTCCAAATCCAATATTTCTTGCTCCTGTAATCCTTCACTCTCTACGCATATCCAATTCAAACCGGCTAATTTCGCCTGGTATTCAACCATAGCAGTTCCAGGAATTTGAAACATCCAAGAATCCGTTCCAGTTATAGAAACAGTGACCAGACTATCTATGTCCCAACCCTTGCACTTTGCCCACCACCATGCAGCAGAGGAATCTTTTCCCCCCGATGAAAGAATAGCAACTCGCATGAAAAGGGCAAATACTCTTTCTTCAAGAGTTTGAGGGTAAAACTCGTAGAAGTTATATGGGTTGGCGAACCTCAACAACTTAGCGAGGGAGTGTTGGAAGTAATATTCAACCCTCATGCTCATAAAGTGTCGAGTTAAGGCAAGGACAAGTGAGATTATGCAACCAAGTGGAAGAGGATACGACCATGGAATTACAACATTCAGCCCAGATGGAAGACTATTCCAAGTTGAATATGCAAGAGAATCAGTAAAGAGAGGTACTACAACTGCTGGTCTGAAGTTCAAAGACGGAGTTGTGCTAGTTTGTGATAAGAGAATTATTAGTAGACTAATTATTCCAGAATCAATAGAAAAAATGTTCAAAATTGATAATCACGTAGGAGTTGCCACCTCAGGACTTGTTGCTGATGCTAGGCAACTTGTGGCTAGAGCTAGAGTTGAAGCACAAATCAACCGAATCACGTATGGGGCTACTGTACCAATGGATGTCTTAATCAAAAAGATATGTGACTTTAAACAATCATTCACTCAATATGGTGGTTCAAGACCATTTGGAACAGCATTACTAATTGGCGGTGTTGATGACAATGGAATTCACCTCTATGAAACCGACCCTAGTGGCGCATACCAATCATACCATGCTGGCGCAATTGGTAGTGGTAGAAATACAGTAATCGAATATTTTGAAAAGAATTGGAAGGAAAACCTAACCCTAAATGCTGCTATGAAGATGGGGCTTGAAGGACTGCGATTCTCCAACGACAAAGAACTAAACAGAGATGCTGTTGAAGTTGCAGTAATTGATTCAGATGGATTTAAAGTTCTGGACAGAAGTGAAGTTAACAAACAAATTGACCGTTTGAAGCCTCTTGAAGACTAATTTAACCGTTAGACTCATTGGCTGCCTATTCTATCAGCACATGAGGGAAGCCTATGGTAAGCATGGATGATTCTGTTTTGGCAAGAATGGAAAAAGGTGGAAAACGATACGAATTATTAGTCGATCCAGAAATGGTTGATGATTTCAAAAACGACCCTGAGTCTGTAAATCTAGATGATTTTCTAGTAATGGATGAAGTTTTTCATGATGCAAGAGGTGGAGAAAGGCCGACTGCGGAAGCAATTGAAAATACTTTCAATACTCAAGACATATTAGAAATTACCAAAGTAATATTAGACAAGGGAAGTATTCAATTAACAACAAATCAAAGAAAATCAATGGTCGAAAGAATGCGTCAAAAAATTATTCATCACATCCAAAGCCAAGCAGTTGACCCAAAAACCAAGAGCCCACATCCAATCACTCGAATTGAACTAGCTCTAGATGAATCTAGATATTCGGTTGATCCATTCAAAAAATTGGATTTACAAATCAAGGATGCTGTCGATAAACTGAAACTTCTGATTCCGCTTTCGTTTGAAACTATAAGACTGGCCTTCAAAATACCCGGTGCAGGATATGGAACTTCTCAAAGGCTTTTGAGGCAATACCAGGTAAAAGAAGGGTGGCTAGAAGATGGGTCATGGGCCTGTGTAATCGATTGTCCTGCAGGAATGAAGGGTGAAATTATCGGAATGATAATGAAAGTCTCTTCGCAAACTGAAGTAAAAGAGATTTAATTTCAATACATTCTGTGGGTCGGCTTTATCATGGGTTGGCGTTTCGCCCGATTTGGAGAGAAGAAATGTCCCAAGGTCAAAATGGCGCCGAGCTGCGTCTCGTGACCCCGGGTATGGCTATCGGGCCATCTGCCGGGAAGCGAATAGGAAGCGGTGCAATCGCACAAAAAGAGGAAATTATTGCAACCAAGTTAGGTTGGGCTAGAGAAATAAATGGTACTGTATCTGTAGATCCTATCAATAGTTCCTACATACCAAGATCTGGAGATTTAGTTGTTGCAACCGTTGCTGAGGTTAGAAATAACCTCTGGTTCATGAATATCAACGGTGCATTCCAAGGCCTTTTACCAATGTCATTAGCACCTTGGAAAGTTGAATTTGGGGCTGCAAGACAACATATGGGAATTGGGGATGTTGCATTAGCTCGTGTCCAAGAAGTCGATGAATGTCACAATGTGGTATTAACCATGAAGGGAATTGGACTAAGAAGAATAAAACAAGGCTCTCTACTAACTATTCCAGTAAATCATATTGATAGAATCAAGGGTAAAGATAATTCTACTCTTGAAAGACTCAAAAATGCTAGCGATTGCCGAATAATAGTCGGTCAGAACGGCAAAGTATGGGTAGACGGTGATGCTGAAGGCATTGCATGGGCTCGTAAGGCGATTGATATTGCTCAGAATTACGGCCACAAAAATACATTCGAAGCAGAGATTTCTGCACACGAAAAAAATGCTCCAAAGAAAGGTGATGCTTGATGGGTGGATATGGCGACGTACAATTATTAAGAGAAGATGGTCTTAGACTAGATGGAAGAAAATTAGATGAAATGAGACCTGTTACTATTGAAGCGGGAATTTTACCTGCTGCTGATGGTTCAGCAATAGTTACTCATGGATTGAATGTAGCAGTTGCTGCTGTTTATGGTCCAATGGAAGCACATCCAAGAAAGATTCAGAGACAAGATAGAGCTGTTATCGATGTTAGGTATAATATGGCACCATTTTCTACTAGCGACAGAATTAGACCAGGGTTTAATAGAAGATCTAGAGAGATTTCAAAAGTTACTGCTGAATCTCTAGAATCAGTAGTTTTAGTAGAGCGTTTTCCTCGTTCCAAAATACGTGTTGAGATTGAGATTCTAGCAGCTGAGGCTGGCACAAGATGTGCAGGTATCACTGCTGCTTCAGTAGCACTTGCTGACGCAGGAATACCAATGCGAGATATGATTGTTGGAGTTGCATCTGGAAAGGTAGAAGATACTGTAGTATTGGACTTAGACAAAGCTGAAGACAATTATGGACAAGCAGATTTACCTGTTGGAATTCTACCTAACACTGGAGAAATAGCGTTCTTACAAATGGATGGAGATTTATCTCCAGAAGAATATGATTTAGCAATGGAATATAATTTCAAGGCTGCTTCTGAAATTCATGAGATTATGGTTGATGCTCTTAAGCGTAGATATGACGGAGGTGAGAACTGATGGCACAACTAGTTCCCACTTTACTTCGTCAGGAATTGGCAAGACTAGCAGAGACTGATTCTCGTATTGATGGCCGTGCTAGATTTGAAGGCCGTGGATTTGAACTTGAAACCAATTGCCTATACAACGCTGAAGGTTCTGCTAAAGTAACTCTAGGCAAGACTATAGTATATGCTGGTGTTAAATTTGAAATTAGAACTCCTTGGCCTGATCGACCTGCAGAAGGTTCATTGATGTGTGGTGCAGAATTAAGACCAGTTGCGCATAGAAAATACGAGCCTGGACCTCCATCTCCTGAATCAATTGAACTCGGCCGAGTTGTCGACAGAGGAATCAGAGAATCTGGCTGTATTGATATGTCTAGTCTTTGTATTGTCCCTGGAGAGAAAGTTTGGGGAGTCATGATTGATATTCACGTTCTTTCAGACGGTGGAAATATTTTCGATGCTTGTGGACTTGCTGCTATTGCTGCTCTAAGAACTGCAATAGTTCCTGCTGAAAGATTTGATGTTGGTGAAGATTATACTTTGAAAGTCAATGGCACACCTATTATGGCATCATTTACTCGTGTCGGCGGAAGATATGTTTACGACCCTTCTGAAGAAGAAGAATTGGGCGGAGATGAGCGAATTCATATCACTCTTGGAGATGAAGGCCACCTTCATTCACTACAAAAGGGGTTAAGAGGGGTGTTCACGCCCGCCGAATTCGCAGAGATATTCGAAGTCGCGCAGGAACGCTGTGGCGAACTTAGAAATCTCGTGGCAAACCAGGAGGGGAACTGATTGGCAAAGCGAACACAAAAAGCAGGCGCAACAGCAAGATTTGGTGCACGATATGGTGTATCTGTTAGAAGAAACTCAGCATCAGCTTTGGCAAAAAAGAGTGCCAAATATACATGTCCGGTTTGTCAATACCGTAAAGTCACTAGAAGATCTGTAGGTATTTGGCATTGTAACAAGTGTGATTATACATTTGCAGGTGGAGCATGGGAACCTTATACACGTGCATCTGATGCTAATAGTAGAATTCTAAGAAGATCTGTCGAGGGAGCAACAACTGCTGATATGGCTTATATCGCTCAGCAAGCAGCTCTTGATTATGAAAGAAGTCTGCAGGAAAGCGATTCAGAAGAAGAGTGAAACCAAAAGAGGTTTCCATATGTCTAACTGGAAGATTAAGTTGGATATTCGCTCTAAAGATTTAGATTCAACTAAATCTCTTTGTGATGCATTGGCGACTGATTGTGAAATCGAATGGGATGCTGATTCATTCTCAATCGAAATAAATGAAGATAAAGCGAAAGATCTTAGGGCAATGTGGAATACTCGAATTAGAGGATTGATTGCAGTAGATTCGCTAATCAGTGTTATCGACCAATACTAATAGTTCATCAACCCCTACCCTTTGAGACGAAACGGTGAGAGTATGGAAAATATGGAACAATTTCAAATTGTTGTTGGGGAAATTCAGTCTGCAAGACAACAAATAGCAACTCTAAAAGCCCAAATCTTAGAATTAGAAGCAACTGCTGACGCTGTGGATAACCAACCAAAAGATCTAGCACTTCATCAACAACTCGGAGGAGTATTGATTGAAGTTTCAGACAGAAAGTCATTGCACGAAGTTTTACTCAAAGACATTGAATCTCTTAAAGAGCACATGGTGCGTTTTGAACAAAGAGAAAAGGAACTTGTATCTTCGTATGAAGAATTAAAGAAAGTTCTTGAGGGATCTCAGTGAATTCTGAAACCAAAAGTTCAGAATCAGCCCTTTTGGGTGAATTGGATGTGTGGCTTAAAAAATTCTCATCTAATGGAGCAATACCCGTTGTTACAGGAATGAATGGTGATATGGATACTGTCGGTTCGGCAATAGCATTAGCATCATCTCATGGTAATATGATGGCTTGTGGATTACATTTGGGGCGAGTTGCAAAAAAAGTCTGTGAAGAATTATCGGCTCCTTTTAGGAAAATTGGTTCAAACCATACTAAATGGCCTCAGTCAATATCTGCAATCGTGATAGTTGATTCTGCATCTCTTTCTCAAGTCGGTGTTGAATTGCCTGAAGGAGTTCCAAAATGCATAATCGATCACCATGATACCGATGACTGGGAATTATCAGAAGATGACCTTATGATTAAGATGGATGTTTCGGCAACAACTGAAATAATTGCTGATTATCTACTTAGATATTCACCTGAAACGCTAACTACTCCAGTAAGAAAACTGTTACTCGCAGGTTTGATTACTGATACTGGGAGATATAGACATGCGAATAAATCTTCATTTTCAAAGACTTCTAAGTTGCTCGAAGATCAAGATATTGATTATGCCTCATTGGTAGAATTTATCGAGACTGAAGAGACTAGTCCAAGTGAAAGAGGAAGTCTGCTTAGAGGTTTATCAAGATGCAAATCGATAGAATCAGGAATGTGGAATATAGTTCATACCAATAGTGGCACTCTAGAAGGTCGTTTGGCAACGCTATTAATTGGTACTGGTGCTGAAATTTCTCTAGTCAGCAGAAACAGAAATGGTGAGACTCGAATGACCGCCAGAGCATCAAGAAGGGCCACCGTCAGTGGTATTCATCTAGGCTTAATAATGGAAGAAGTTTCTAAACAAATTGGAGGCGATGGTGGTGGACATGATGGTGCTGCTGGATGGAGTGGAAAAGCAGATAGAATTGCTGCAGAGTCTGCATTCATTGCACATGTCGCCACCATAAAGAGGAAGGAATGATATCATGACGCAGATTGATGTACCCAATACTCCTGGATTTTTTATCTCAAAATGGAGAGAAAAAGGGCCTGTTGAAACTGAAATTCTTGAACAATGGAAAGAAGAAATGGAAATTGAATCATGGTTAATGATTGCTGAAGCAGCAATGTTCCTAGATGCTGCAGAATTATTGGAATTGATTCAAAGCAAACTTTCACCTGCAGAAAAAGCGACATTAGGCCTTGTTAGAAGAAGAATGTTAGGAGATAACCATCTTGAAAAGGCGATTGATGATGCAATTCAGATCGCAAAAGATCCTGAAACTCGAGATCTCAAATTAGAAGGCAGATTAAGGATGGAACGAGGACTTAGTCGATTCGAAGCGGGTGATATCGAAGGAGCTGATGAAGACCTTACTTGGTCTGAAGTCCGATTGAAGTCCGTGGCTAAAGCAAGTAGAGATCATGATTTATCACTTCTAAATAAGGCTGCATTTCACATGGCTACAGGAGCTCCATTGATGGCTTTAGCTGTTTATTCAGATATATCTAGGAACTCTGGTCATGCAAATGAAACAATCGCCATTTCGCGACTTGGTGCCAGCCGTATTCGAGCATCTCTTGGTCATATGTTTGATGCAGCGAGACATGCATGGAATGCACATGCTTACGCTATCAGAGCACATCAAATCAATATGGCAATTGAGGCAGGTACATTATTCATTGAATTATCCTTAGAAAGCATCTCTCCAGATGCCGAGTTGATGAAAGAACAAGTTAAGAATGCCAAACCAAGGAGTGCTGATGAAAGCGAACCAATTCTAAAAGTCAATAGTAAAGATATTGATGACATATTTTCATGGTGTCATTCAATGCTACCTGAATCACATTCAGGTGAACAAAGACCTGATCTAAGGGCCATGGTTAGTATTGCTGCAAAAATAAATAAATTGGAATTATTTGCTAAACTACTAGAAAACCCTGATGATATAGAAGATTCAATGTTAGTTGCAATCGTTCAAGCATGTATTGAAGACGATGAATTAAAATCTAAGTGGAATCAAAGACTCACTGTTTTAACTTTAGAAAATCTATAGACTTAAACACCATTCGCTTAAATCTAAAAATTCCTGTCTAGTCCACTCAATCAATGGAGGAATTTCTTTCCACCATCTAACCTCACTGACATTAGCATCATTTACATTCCAAAATATCTCTCCACTGAGGTCTTCAACCACAACATGACCAACCCAACCTTCAGGATAATATTCTTTATTCCAAGCGATTAGTTTTCCATCGCATCCAGTTTCCTCTTTTAATTCGCGAATGATAGCATGCTCTGGAGTCTCTCCTTCCATTAGATGACCTCCAGGTATCTCCCAACCTCTTATTGGATGTCTAACAAATAGAACTTTACTACCCTCACCAATCTTTGATTTTTCTTCACCAACACAAGTTACCCAAGCCAAAGTGAATTTCGGAGGCTTTTCCATCTCAATCACCCAAGCCAAGTCGAGCAACATTCAACCATTCTTCTGCCCAATCTTCACCTTGGGACAATAGCCTTCTAGCGAGGAAAAACGCCTCTGAAAAATCACCATTCTCAGTCAAAATTTCCAAGCGTATCAAATCTGGATGCTTAGATTCTGTGCTATCTTCAAAGTCCTTAGTTTGCTCATCAATGACTGATTTTGAAACTCTCTGAGATAATTCCATCATTTGCTTCAAAAACTGATCTCTTTTTTCTACTGACGGCTTTGACCATGGTTTTTCTTCTTGCCCATCCATTTTATTGGTCAGGCGTTGTAAAAATTCATCTCTTGGAAAAATATGTGCTCTAAGATTTTGAACATGGTCGTAGCACATCCAAGCTTCATCAACCTCAGATCTCCTTTCATGTAAACGCCCTAATTCCATCCAAAGTTCATGGTTATTTGGCCGGTGGGCTAAAAGATGTTTAGATAATTGAATAAAAACTTCAGTATAACCAGAATCCCTAAGTCGCTCGATTCGTCTGCCGAAAATAATATTAGCACGTTGATCTGTGAAATCTAATTTTTTACAACGCTCAGTAAAAGATTGTATATTTGAATCAACTAAATTTCCTGAATTAATATTTTCCCACCAAATATCTGGGTCCAAGGGATCCCTGGTAAATGCAGCCTCCAATAATTCCAAACCCAACTTCAAAAAGTCGATTCCTTGTAATTGGTCTACATTATCTGGATCCCTACCCAAAACCGAAAAAATGTCCTCTAAAAGTGCACATAATCCTTCGCCATCACCGACTATTACTTTTATGTCTGCTAGGCATCGCCAATTCTTTTCATCGGTAAAATCATGTAAAATCGCTTGCCTAGCATTTTGTTCTGCCCACGCAATATTGTCGTCAAATCTATCCTCATCCATATTGGCCAGTCTGACAAATTTTTGAGCTTGTGAGCGATATCGATTACCGAGATTACGTCTTGGATGTTGTAGTAAATCTGCACTATCCTGAGACAAATAAACACCTCATCATTGAACTGACATAAATCCGCTTTTATCGACTCCGAATGGGATAGTTGCATCAAATCCAACTTTAGATGTTGTACCGTCTTCATTTCTGGACGGGTCTAAAGAACTACCTTTTTGATTAGATAGAATAATCGTATCTTTATCAGGTTGCCATCTAGTTGCCATTGCCCATTCAACTCTCACAGGATCTGAAATATCTATATCTTGGTCGACAATAGTAACCATCTTCATACTCTTATGCCCCTCTAGAGCTGCCATTATCGCTTTTTGTGCATCATCATGGTTAACTTTGTTTATTTTTACAACTGCTGACAGCCAACCACATCCACCTTCAGTCATGTGCACATCTAAACATTCACAGACTTTGCTGACTGCATCTTTGATTGTCGGGGCTCGAGGCAGACCCATCAAAGTCTTATGTTCGGCTTCACCAGGAATCAAAGCGTGAAATATTGGATTGTCTCTGTGAAAAACACCTTCTATTTCTATCACAGGCTCTTGGCGGATATCATCAACAGTGCCTGTTATATCGACATACGGACCTTCATCATCATTATCTAATGTAATGCGACCCCAGAGTACATATTCTGAATCTGCTGGAACCATAATTCCATTTGGCATCTTAGTAAGTTTAAGAGATTTTGAATATAACTTTTCATGTAATGCAGCAGCAATTGTTAGCTCATCAATATTGTCATTGAAAGACATTGCAGCAGCCAGAAGAACTACAGGATCTGGTGCATTAACAACTGCAATTTCTACTTCATTCCCTTCATCTCTGGCCTTCAACATCATAGTTCGTAAATGCCTGGGAACCAATCTTACTACTGTGTGATTTGAATCCCTAAGGAATTGTCGGTGAAAAGACATATTTCTTACACCATCATATTCGGCAATAATTACACTTGCAGATGAATAGCGGCCTCTATCCTGTGGCCAATGATGCGGAATTGGAATTGAGGTAAGGTCAACTTCTTGTTGCATATTTTCGTAACATTCTGCCTCAGAGGGGTCTACAACTTCAGGCTTTGATGGATTCTTCATAGCCCATGCAAGGGTGTCAATATATTCCTCTGGAGTGATTCCAATGGCTTGACATAATCTCTCTCTAGTGAGTAAATTCACTGCAGCTTTATGGCCTGGGGTTTCTTGAATATTCTCAAAAACAGTTAGTGCATGTTTGTTTTTATTTGAATACTCCCACATGCCGTGAATTAGACTAACTTGTCCGGTCTCCGTTTCAGCAAATTCTAGGTGGTCACGAAACGCCATAAACCGGCTAAACGGAATAGTCGCTTGAACCTTTCACTAAATACTTTCAATTTTGAGGTAAATAATGCAATAATGCCATCATTCAACAATATTCAAAAATCTCTTTCAAGGGTCGTTGTTAAATAGGGGCTTCAAGTCGGCGGAATGCTTCAATGAGGTGATTATGATGGGCAGAGGACTCTTCGCAGGTGCCAAGATGGCAAAAGACCGACAAAAATTCCGTTGGTCGGACCGTAGATACAAGAAACGTATGCTCAAATCTCGCGCCAAGCACGACCCTCTTGCTGGCTCTACTCAAGCCAAGGGAATCGTTGTAGAAAAGGTCGGAATTGAAGCAAAGCAACCTAACTCTGGAATTCGTAAGGCTGTTAAAATTTCTTTAATTAAAAACGGAAATAAACTAACAGCATTCGCACCGGGTGACGGTGCTATCAACTTCATAGATGAACACGATGAAGTCATGGTCGAAGGTATCGGTGGACGTATGGGTCGTTCATACGGAGATATCCCTGGAGTCAGATACAAAGTTATCCAAGTAAACGGAGTATCTCTAGATGAAATGGTCCGTGGAAGAAAGGAGAAGCCAGTTCGCTGAGGTGTTTTTATGTCTGAAACTGAAGTAGTAGAAGAAGTTGAAGAAAAGGTCGAAGATTACAGACCTATTGCTGGAATTGGGACACTAGTTTTCGGCAAGTGGGATGCTTCAGAAATTACTTGTAAAGATCCTGGACTTTCCCCTTACATCAATTTAACAACCGTCGGAGTACCTCACACAGGTGGCCGTCACGCTAATGCTTGGTTCGGGAAGGCCAAGTTATCTGTTGTTGAAAGATATGTAAACAAATTGATGAGAACTGGTCCTTATACTGGAAAGAAACTAGGTGCAATGAAAGCCTTTGAGGCCGCACTAGACAATATTGCCGAGAAATCTGGCGGAAATCCTTTACAGACTTTTGTCGATGCTATTTGCAATGGAGCTCCAATGGAAGAAATTACAAGAATTAAGTTCGGTGCAGTTTCTCAACCTAAGGCAGTAGATTCATCTCCTTCAAGAAGACTTGATGTCGCACTTAGAAACCTAGCTAAGGGAGCACAGCAGGGAACTCATAAATCAAAGCGTACACTCACAAGTTGTATCATTAATGAGCTAAACAAGGCTGCGGCTGGAGATGTAACCTCATTCGCTGTTTCTAAGAAAGAGGAACTCGAAAGAATCGCATCTTCTGCTAGATGATTCTGCTTGCTCTTGATAGTCTGTTCAACTGTTTTTATTGACTCGGTTATGCCGATTCCAAATCACATTACATGCGAGTCACTTAAGAACCCCTTTTCAGTGGCCACATTCGACGAGAGTTAGGTGATACCATGGGCCGTAAAGAAGACAATATCAAGAAAGCAACAGAAGTAATGCATATACTGCCACAAATCCGAAATTTGTGTATTGCTGCACACATCGACCACGGTAAGACTACTCTTTCCGACAATCTGATCGCTGGTGCGGGTATGATGTCTAGCGATCTTGCTGGAGCAGCTCGTGTATTGGACTTCGACGAACAAGAATCCGCTCGTGGAATTACAATTAACGCTGCTTCTGCTTCTATGGTTCACGGGGTTGAGGGAACTGATTATCTAATCAATCTTATCGATACTCCTGGACACGTTGACTTTGGTGGAGACGTTACCCGTGCAATGCGTGCTGTTGATGGATGTTTCATTCTAGCATGTGCTGTCGAAGGACCGATGCCGCAAACAGAAACTGTGGTTAGACAGGCTTTGAAAGAAAAAGTAAAGCCGGTACTTTTCATCAATAAAGTAGACCGACTTATCAATGAATTACAAGTCACTCCTGAAGACATGATGGAGAGATTTAAGGGGACTATTACTAAGGTTAATCGTTTGATTAGGCAATTCGCTCCTGAAGAATTCAAAAAGTCTTGGCAAGTTTCAGTTGCTGATGGTACTGTTGCTTTTGGATCAGCTTACCATAACTGGGGAATAACTGTCCCTTACATGGCCAAATCTGGTATTTCTTTCACTGATATTTTCAAGTATTGTAATGATGAAAACCAAAAGGAATTGGCACAAAAAGCACCTGTACATGAAGTTCTTCTAGACATGGCTGTATCAAAGTTACCAGGCCCTGTTGAGGCTCAACCATATCGTATCCCTAACATTTGGACAGGGGATTTAGAATCAGAAATTGGAAAGTCTATGATGGGCTGTGACCCTGAAGCAGAATTAGCAATGATGATTACTAAAATTTGGATGGACCCACATGCTGGTGAAGTCGCTGTTGGTAGAGTTTACTCTGGAGCAATCAGCCAAGGTGAATCCGTATATGCAATTGGCGCTGCCAAACCAGAGCGTGTTCAACAAGTCAGCATGATGGTTGGAGGTGACAGAATTACTGTTCCAAAGGTTGTTGCTGGAAACATTGCAGCTCTAACAGGTATTCGCTCAGCTGCTGCTGGTGTAACACTATCTAGAGACAAAGATTTCACACCATTCGAAGCAATTAGACACTATTCAGATCCTGTAGTTACAGTCGCTGTTGAACCAAAGAGTATGAAGGACCTTCCAAAATTCATTGATGCTCTACGTTCACTTGCCAAAGCAGACGCATCTCTACAAGTTACAACTAATCAAGAAACTGGAGAGGCTCTACTTGCCGGTATGGGAGAACTTCACCTTGAAATTACAGTTTACCGTATTGAAGAAGAGCAAAATATCAAGGTAAAAGTTAGTCCACCTATTGTTGTTTACCGTGAAGGAATTGAAGGAAACAACCATGGCCGTTCCTTTGAAGGGAAATCTCCTAACAGACACAATAGATTTTACTTCGAAGTTGAATCACTTAGCAATGAAGTTGTTGAAGCACTTCGTTCAGGTGATCTTGGTAGTGGCACAATTAGAACTAGCGATGCTAAAGAAGTTGGAAACAAATTCGGAGCAATCGGAATGGATAAGGATCTAATGAGAAAGATTTACGCAATTAATGGAACCAATGTATTGGTTAATGATACCAAAGGTATTCAAGGACTACACGAAACACGTGAATTGATTATCGAGGCATTTAACGAAGTTTGTAACAAAGGACCTATTGCAGACGAACCAGTTCAAGGTATGTTTGTTAGATTAGTCGATGCTAAACTTCACGAAGATGCTATTCACCGTGGACCTGCACAGACAATTCCTGCTGTCAGAAACGGTTTGAAGGGCGCTATGGTCAGAGCAGGTACTGTAATTCTAGAACCAATGCAAAAGGCATTCGTTTCAGTTCCTAATGACTGGCTAGGACAAGTTACTAGAGAAGTAACCAACAGAAGAGGAATTATTGAAGATATGCCATCTGAAGGAGAAGTTACAACTGTTGTAGGTGTACTTCCAATTGCTGAAACCTTTGGTTTCTCAAATGATATTAGAGCAGCATCCCAAGGTCGAGCAGTTTGGAATACTGAAAACTTAGGTTTCGAACCTCTTCCAAAGATGCTATTCGATAAGGTTGTTAGTTCAATTAGAACTCGAAAAGGATTGAAGCCCGAGCCTAATCCAGAATCATACTATTCTGATTGATTGAAATGTCGGCCAGAGTTATTGGCCTATTTACCTCTCAAGGTGGAGTTCCTAAACTTCCAGTTGACAGTCTAATTGTTAAAAAAACTGGATGCTTGGGAGATAAACAGAATGATCTAAAGCATCATGGCGGCACCAATAAAGCGGTATGTATTTTACAAAATTGTATTATTGAAGATTTACAAAGTAAAGGTCATCCAATAGTTCCCGGAAGTACGGGAGAAAATATACTTCTGGATGGATCTGAAGTCGGAGAAATTTATTCTGGCTCAATTATAAAATTTAGTGAATTAGAAATAGAAATTACTCAGGACGCACCCCCCTGTAAGACTATTTCAAAATCATTTACTGATGGTAAGTTTAACTTAATGTCCCACAAAAAATTCCCCAACTATACAAGATGGTACGGTAAAGTTATCCGTGAAGGTAGTTTAACGGTTGAAGAAAAGTTTGAGGTAATCAACTAATTCTCTTTAATTGATAATCTGTTAATTCTCTTAACGCAATCAGGGCAGGGGTCTGTGGTAATCTATCTAATTGAGCATGGGCATTTGAGTGATACATCTCTGCTCTCTCTCTTGCATATTGTATCGATCCTAAATCATCTAGAGCCTTTAGTCCAATATCAATTTCCTGTTGAGTAGCTGATTCTCCTTTACCTAACACTGCTAATAGATCTCTTTGAGATTGGGAATCTTCTTGCGATAATGCGTGAATAACCATGAGAGTTCTCTTACCTTGAGCAAGATCTGAACCAGCAGGTTTTCCAAGGGTATCTGAATCAGAAAGAACATCGATTAAATCATCCATTAATTGAAAGCATAATCCAACTGCTAATCCCCAATCAGCCATACATTGAATCGTTTCATCGTCCGCTCCAGACATTCTAGAACCAATCTCTGCACAAGTCAAGAACATTACTGCAGTTTTTCCTTCAATCATCTCAAAGTAGTCTTCCTCAGAAACTGCGATTCTATCCTCAAATTCAATATCTAGTTGCTGACCTTCACTAACCCTACGAACCATCCATGCAAGTCTATTGACCATCGCTGCTACATCTTTATTGTCCAAACCCTTTGCAGAAACTAATCTCTCGAATGCTATTGCTAGCATTGCATCTCCAGCATTTATTGCAGTAGGAAGACCATACTCTATGTGGACTGCATTTAGACCTCTTCTAGTATCGTCATCATCCATTATATCATCATGAACAAGAGTAAAATTATGTACAATTTCAATAGCTGCTCCAATATCTAATAGGCCAGAATGAGAGTCTCCAACTGCCTTTCCAACCAACCATGGTAATGTAGCACGTAGACGCTTACCTCCGCCCTGAATCAAATGCATCATTGCATCCGACAATCTAGAATGACGAGCAGCGCATAGGCTATCAGAAATTCGACTCTCAACAAGAGGCTTGACTTCCTGAATTGAAATTGAGAGACCTGCACCCTCTGAATATGTCAACATATGAGATACGTCACCCATATCATGAATTTCATTATCAACTAATTTAGCCATTCGACTTTCATCACCAACGGCTTCCCACCAATCACTATTCATCAATCTAGATGCTATACATCTAAACCATGGGGCGATTTCACCATCACCCTGAACATCAGCAACAAGCATTTCTTCAAGTTCATCATGAGTGACCCATCTAATCTCCGATACCTCGTTTTGGTTAATTTCAACGTCAACGTCTGCTTTAATCATTAAAATATGATCAATTTCTCTTTCAATCCATTCAGCATTCATCCTACTACTGTAAATCATCTTTGTGATGAAATGGAAATCATTAATTGAAACTTGACTTTCTGGTATTCCTAGTTCTTGATTTAACTTACGAATTGCAGCCCTTTTTACACCCATTGCATCTTTTGTATCTCTTTCAGATTCAGAGTAAAGTGGGTGAGAACAACATGAATTCGCCCAAACTCCTGGAAAGGTTACTTTATCAGATGCACGTTTCTGAATTAGTAATCGATTTTTACTATCAAATAAAAGTACACTGAAAGCGCGATGAAGATATCCAGCACCATAATGAGCTTCGACTTTTGATAATTGACCTGTTTCATTATCATTCTCATCAACTCCAATAATGGCTTCAGACATCAGTTCTACTTGAGCGGAATCAGCATTGGAATCTGAAAGAATACTTTTTAATTCATCAGATATTTCTATTGATGGAACATCATCTATTTGGTATCCACTCACAACATCACCATTCCTTGCAGAGAGACTCGATAAATGAAGAGTTCCCCTATTATCGATGATTCATCATATAATTAAGCAATTATTTTTGTTCCAATCACATTTTCACCAATACAAGCTGAAAATACTCTATCGGGATATGAACCATTTACGATTAAAACTTCTATTCCTAAATCTGCAACTTCAGAACCTCTGGCAGCCTTCAAACCTATTCCGCCAGTCACATCGATTTCTGAATTGTGTGATCCTTCAAAATTCATCCCAGGAGACCATTCTTCAATCAAATCAGATGGATGATCATCACTTGGCGGTCTTTTCAAAATTCCATCAACGCCTCCGACAGCAAAAATTAATCGCTTTACATTAGGAATTTCCTTACATAACCTAACTACTAAATCATCACCTGAAAGAATTCCAAACTCTTTTTCTCCATCGCAATTAACTACATCGCCAAATGTTATACAAATGGAATCTTGATAATTAGAAAAGGTATTTTGAATGTCTCCATCAAAATCACTGCCAGTATTTTTGGCCCATTTGTGAGGAGGTTGGATTGAAACATTTAGGCCTATATCTTGCAGCGCTTTGGAAACTACTCCATTCAAAGTAAGCATTTCATTACGTACTATATTAACCGCTTGTTTTTGATTTTTACAATCATCCTGTGGGTAAAAATTATTTGAATCAATTAAACCTTCATTAAGTCGCCAATGCTTTGCTCTCAGGTGCCCAAATGAGCCAGCACCGTGGACAATAACTATATCCAAATTTTCATCCAAACATTGTTTCGTAACATTTGCTAATGAATTTATTATATCTAAATCCGCAGTACACATTATTTCTTTGTCGGTAATTAGACTGCCACCCCATTTGATAATGATGCAGTCTCGCATGACACTCCGAGGCAGACAATACTCATGAGTATGCCCCTACTTTGAAAGCATTGAATAACAAAGGCGATGACCGGTCAACATGTCTGATTCACCAACGCTGGACGAATTCATGCGACATTTACAAGCATCTCTCGACGAGGCCCAGAGTATCGAAGATAAGTTCGAAAGAGAAGAACGTACATTGCAGTTAGAGATAGCTATTCAAGAATCATTAATTTTCATAAATCGCTACAAAGAACTAGTTTCTCACGGAATAGACCCTCTGATATTAGTTTCAAACGACCCTGATGTAGAGGCACCACCTCCAGCAAGCAAAGTTCAAGCATTATCACTAGGAAATTCTATTTGCAAATCATGCGGTGCTAATCTTGATAGAGACCTAGACTTTTGTCCAGCATGTGGAGATCGTAACGAAGTATGATTATTCTTCTTCAGCTTCTTCAACTTCCCATTGAGCTACTATTTCACTAATGATTGGATCATCAGCCTCGACTCTGTAGAGGTATTCTCCAGGAACTTCATCTATCAAGAATACTGTTTTTCCTGCGCGATAAATGATATGACCATCTGCAATTGCCCTAGTTGTATCAATCTCCAAAATTGCTGGACGGTTGATTCTTACTCGTCCTGCCTCCATTGCGTTAACTATAGTCTTTGAAAGATGGACATGCTTTCTGTCGCCAGCAGTAATCCCTAATTCCATTATTGTCTCAACTTGATCTTCTTCACAAGGCCAAAATAATCCTTCGGGAATATCATCAACTGGTAAATCTAGTTCGAGTTCAATTGAATGACCATAAGTTGCACGAATCATCTCACCTTCAACTTGATATCTTCCCTTTTCATCAGCATTAGCAATTGCTGAGAAGTGCCATCCTCTAAGCCAATGGTATCGCTTTCTTTGCTTTGAAATGGAATCTGATAACTCTCTGGTGTTTACCCATCCGTTAATATCCATTTCAACATTAAACTTTTCAGGAGCATGTCTTAAAACAAGCGCTAGAATTCTTCCAAGAGAGTTAGATTCTCTATCGCTCATGATGAATTTACCTTCTTCATTACATACTGGGCAGTTCGAACCTGTAAAGTGGCCATTGTTAATTGAGCAAGAACGCTCTCTGCATTGTCGTAGCATATTGTGAGGGGGTAAGTGACCTGTTCTTAGTTCCTACGCATACAAAAACCAATATATTGTAATCATCGAGATTTTCTTCAATTAACCGCTTCAATCAAATGCTACCAACGATTGGGCAGGTCATGGTCGATGTTGCCGTTATTGGTGCTGGACAGACTAAATATGGAAATAATCCAAATGGGCTCAAAGGTATGTGGGCTGAAGCAGCAAAAAATGCCTTTGAGAGTGTTGACCAAAATTTTCACCCAAATAAGATCGATGAGGCATTTATTGGGAGTGTAGCTTTTGGAGGCTCTCAACTTGGCAATACTGCAGCCCTTCTTACAGAACATTCGGCTATGAAAGGCGTGCCTGTTAGACGTGTTGAAAATGCCTGTGCATCATCAGGGTTTGCCCTTCGTGATGCTTGGATGGCAATAAAAAGTGGTCAAGCAGATGTTGTTGTTGCAGGAGGAATTGAAAAAATGAATGATCTGACACCTGAAAGAAAAAGATTCTGGCTTGGAGTTTCGGGGGATACCGAGTGGGAGAGATTAGCTGGGCTTACATTTCCTGGAACATATGCATTGATGGCTAGAAGATACTTTCATGAATTTGATTCAACACACGATGATTTAGTTCACATTAGTGTTAAGAATCATATGCATGGACTTGATAACGAAGTCGCCCATATCAGAAAAGATGTGTCATTTGAAAAAGCCAAAAATGGATTCATGGTAGCAGATCCATTGACACTATACGACTGTTGCCCAACATCTGATGGGGCTTCATGTGTCATTCTAGCGGCGGATCATGTTGTAAAAGAGTTCACAGATGATCCAGTATGGATGCTATCATCTGGTGCTGCATCAGATAATTTAGCGCTTCATGACAGACCGTCAATAACTCAATTGAAGGCATCCCAAAGTGCTTCAAAGAAAGCATATCAAATGGCAGGTATTAAATCATCAGACGTTGATTTTGCTGAAGTCCATGACTGTTTTACAATAGCAGAATTACTTGCTACTGAAGATTTAGGGTTTGCTCAACGAGGGAAGGGCGGAGAATTTGCCAGACTCGGAATGGGTCGTCGGAATGAAGGTGATGTTTGTATTAATCCGAGTGGAGGTCTAAAATCAAAAGGTCACCCATTGGGTGCAACTGGGACAGGACAAGCAGTTGAGGTTTTCAAACAACTCAAAGGAACTGTTGAATCATCGAGAATTGTTCGCGACGCTGAAATTGGTATTACACACAATGTGGGCGGATCAGGTGCAACATGTGCTGTGCATGTTTTTGGGAGGAATAGAAATGTCTGAATTCTCAAATTGGCAAGGATATTTAGTAAGCAGCACTGAAAACTGTTTCATTATTTCTTCGCCTTGGAGCCTAAGTGACAGAGTGGTTTTTGGACCAGATAGTGACTACAATACTTTGGCAGTATCACTAGTCCAATACATGTATTCTCATGGAATTGAAATTGAGTCTTTACAATGTGAAAATTCCCAATTAGAAATGGATTTCTTGAATCTTGCATTAGGATTTGATGAAAGTATTTCAACAAGTGAGTGGCAAATATTTTGTTCTGATGATGCAATTGTATGTATTTCCAATTCTCTAGATAAAAAGTTCTCCAAGCCTGAGAATCTGATTCAAGTTGATGAATCTAAATATAATTTGATTAAACAGGCATGGGAAAAAGAAGCAGCTCTAGAAAATGTATCACAAGGTGCGTATGTTTCTACACAACAGTACAGTGAAAGTCTAAGTTCGAGAATTAATTTAATGGCCCAAAGTGGAAATCAAAGTATATGGCCACCAAGAATCTTAAATGAACAAGGAGAATACTATGGTTCACAAAGTATTAGGCTGTCAAACATATGTAATATAGAATCATGGACAAAATTATCTGCTGCAGGTGCACCTTCGGAATTTTCAATTAGAGCACCTATTCTTGGCGGTATTTCTACCGCATATGTGTCATTTGAAGAAGGAACAAAGGGAGTATTTCTTCTAGTGGATGACGAAGATACTTCTCCTGAAATTGGCTCTAAAGGAGAAATAGTCGTTAGAAGGATTTATGGCCAAGAAGGTCAAATCAGATATGGAACTAAACTAAGAATTATTGATTGAACCTAGTATAAGTTCCAAAGCATTGATACAAAGATTAACTCATGGATGTTTATGGCCGGGTTTGGGGGCATACGTAAAGGTCGTCGCGAAGCGGTCGATAACTTGGGCTTTAAAGAAGAAGGCGATTGCCCAAGATGTGGTGGAGAATCTGAATTATCCACTATGGTTGGTTACCTAAAGTGTACAAAATGTTCACATGAATGGGCAGACCCCGATTATGTAGAAGATAAAAAAGAAATTGAAGTCCCCTCATATCACAGAGATGCTGAACTTATTGAACAGTTCAAAAGAGATGTTGAAAATGGAAGTCTTGCTAATGTTCTAGGTGTTAAGAAAAATCTTTCTGAAGAGCAAGAAGCGTCTTTGACTAGGTTGGAAGACAAGTGGATGACTGGCATGAAAGGACATTTCAATACCGCTACTGAAGAGAGAAAACCTTTGATGATTAATTTCGATGATGATGATAACATTGTTTCAACTGAAGTAGGCTCGATTACCGTTGTATCGAATGGATTTGATGGTGGAGAAGAAATTCGATTAGAATATCCTGGCATCGGTACTGAATTTTACTGCTATGACGTCAATGATGGATTTGGCTGGCGCAGAGGCAATAATGCAGAAGAAACTGCAAGATCAATTGCAAATATTATAAATTCCAAATCACAACTTGTCTATGCAAATGTCGAAGCAAACCGTGTTTCTTTTGAACTCAGAAATGAAGAATTAAAACCTGAATCTTTAGTATTATTTGTTGACGACCCAGGTGGTACTGATATTATTGCAGAAAAAAATGGAGTAGTTCTTGATGCAAGAGACCCTGTTGATTTTGAAGATTACAAGAGAATTGTGGAGTTAGTTCTAGAAGATGGAATTATTTCCCCAAGTGAAGACCAATTACTATGGTCGGTTAGGCAACAAATAGGAATTGATGATTCATATCATATCCAAATGGTTCTTGAGATGTGTGGTGAAGATACTCTTAAGGAATGTACAGAATGTGGAAGTATGGCACAATTATACGTAGAATATGGAACTTGGTACTGTCACGACTGTGAACAGTGGTGCTAGGAATTAAATTTATTCAAATATACTCTTAGTATGTTTTTCTATAGATTTATTTATTTTCTGTAAATAAATATTCTTGATAAATTATTGAATCGAAATAGAGGTATTCTTCATAAGGTAAGTCGGAATGGGATAAATTGGCGAGAGTAATGGGCGAAGAAGTATTATACATTGGAATTGATTTAGGAACATTTCGTTCTGTTATGGTTTCATCAGATAGTCATGAAGATGAAGAGTTAACAGTAATTGGTACTCCAAAAGACCCTATCGCAAGAAATTTCCTTAAGAGAGATGTTCTGTTCGGAGAAGAAGCGTTGAAAAATCGTTTGGCTCTCAATCTATTCAGACCTCTTGAGCATGGTGTCATCAAGGATACTCCTGAAGATAGAGATTTCATTGCACACTTCATTACACATCTGATCAGTTTATCAGACCCAGAAGAATATGACAGAGTAGTCGCTGTAATTGGAGCACCTGCTGAAGCTAGTTATGTAGATAAAACTGCAATTTTCGATGCTGCTGCCGGAACTGTCAATGCTGCTATGATTATTTCTGAGCCTTTCGCTGTTGCTTACGCACTTGATATGATTGAACATACTCTTGTTATTGACATCGGCGCTGGTACGACTGACTTGTGCAGAGTTTACGGAACAATTCCAAGTCCAGAAGATCAAATGCACACAGAATATGCAGGTGATTTCATCGATAGGAAAATTATTGAAGAAATTCAATCAAAATACAGTGGTGCTCAAATCACCAAAGACATGGCTAGAAGATGGAAGGAAAACCATTCTTTTGTTGGAACCTCATCTCCTGATCAGCCTGTCATGGTTGATTTCTCAATCGAAGGAAAGGCAATGACTCTAGATATCACTGATTGTATCCAAAAAGCATGCGAGACAATCGTTGACCCCATTGTAGAAAATGTAAAGTTGTTAATCGCTGGTTCAAACCCTGAATACCATGACCAATTTAGAAGAAACATGATTCTAGCTGGTGGCGGTT